>CAZOJC010000018.1:0-6797 GCA_964580035.1 uncultured Candidatus Peribacteria bacterium | reverse complement strand
GAAGAATGATTTTCTCTTGCGTACCTAGCTACCCTCCCTTACACTTTCGTGGCTTTTCTATGCTCACTATTCGTCTCCAACGAACCGGCCGAAAAAATAATCCCACCTACAGGATCGTTCTTTCTGAAAAAACGAAGCATGCAAAGAAAGGAGCAAAAGAGGTGTTTGGGCACTATCTCCCTTCTGCCCCTACACCCGTTTTTAACTGTGACCAGACGCGCGTAGCTCATTGGATCTCTCTCGGTGCAGCCCCCAGCGATACGGTCGCTCGCCTCCTCATGAAAGCCGGCATGAAAGATCTTGAACGCTTCGTCACGCGTTACGCAAAAAAGAAGTCTAAAACGGAAGAGGTGACAAACCCTGCTTAAGACGCTACTCTGGGAGACATGACTACAACGGACTCAACGGTACTCGGACTTCCTTTCGTTACACTCGTACTTGAGATGCTTGTGGAAGACAAAGATCAGCTCGTCATTGACGGGTCCATAGATGATCTTGGTGTACTTATCACCGTTCGCGTGAGTGATAGAGATATGGGAAAGCTCATTGGCAAGAATGGTCAAACGATAAAGTCTATCCGCACGCTCCTACGTGTGATTGGTGGTATGTCCAACCAGAGAGTTAATCTTAAAGTGCTTGAGCCACAGTTATAATTCTTTCATTTCCTCCCACCTATGATCCGCACACTGATCGAAAACGGTTCCGTACTCGACATAATTGCAGCGCTCATTGCGTTTGGCCTCATACTCGCCTCGCTTCTGAGTCTCACGTACATCATCATCGGCGGCATCAGTTTCATACTCTCTGCCGGCAATGAAGAGAAGATTCGAAAGGCAGTACACACAGTGAGGTATGCCATTGTGGGTCTCGTTGTCAGCTTCATCGCGTTCTTCGCTGTTTCATGGGTGGCAAAATTGCTCGACATTCCCTTCAATCTCTCGTTTCAGCTCGTCATCGATCTGATGAATGCTATTTTCGATTCGCTCCGAGGATAGGGAACATCTAGGTTTCGGGAAGTTTATGACAAGAAGAACTTCCTGCGTTGCATCACAGTGGACCCTGCGGCAATGAGGCTTAAGATCCCTCCGGCGATGGCCGAGAGGTCTGCGCCCGTTCGCGGCATGCGATAGCCGGTTGTTGGATCGATGATGCCACTCGATTGCGCTGCTGAGTCACTCTGATCGTTGTACGCATACTGAACACCCTCCTCTGGTGACACTCTCACCGTCGTACGAATCATTTCTTCTTTCACGTACGCTGAGGCGAGCAGGCTTGCTCCCATCGGTGCATCGTTTCTCACGCGGATGGTATAGGCGAGAATGCGCTTTCCGTTAGGGGCCACTTGCAGGCCTTGCCATCGCACGTTTGTACCATCCCATGTGCCGCCTTCCGTAGCGCTCACGAATTCACTGTAGAGAGGAAGTGATGCAGTCACGGGCACATTGACGCCGATGTAGGGCGTGTCATTTCTGAGGGTGATGGTGTAGGTTACGAGCTTTCCTCTCGTGGCATGAGTCGCATTGGTACTCATAGAAAGATCGTAGGACTTATTTGGTACGCCGTACCGCACGACTGTCTGATCGACGCTGTACGCTTTGCCTGCCTCTGCACGAATTCTCATCGGATAGCCATCTATTAGATTTCTTTCAAATTGTACTGTGAATGAAAACGTACGCGTCTCTCCGGGACCGAGAACAATATTTGACCACGTCATAGCTTGATTTTCTTTCTTGGGATAGTCTGATGCTTCTGTCACAAGCGCGACGTATGGTAGCGTGACCCGCACGTCAGTGGCGCTGGCAACATTACTGATATTTTTGACAGTGAGAGTGTAGCGCGATGTTCCGTTTGGTTGAATGTATTGTTTGCCGTCATCAATGTTCACGCGGAATTGCTCTCCGGGTTCTATGATTTGATAATTGACGAGGGATGTATCTGTTCGTTCAAGTCCATCTACCACTGCGCGAGTGGTGAGCACTTGGCCGTCTTTCAGATACTCCGATACCTGCCCTGTAGCCGAGAGGATCACTTGCCCCTGAGACGCGTTCACGATCACGCCATCCCAGTGAATCCTTCCGTTAGTAACGTATCCCCCATTCGATGCGTTCTGGAAGGTGATGCCTTCAGGAAGGTACAGGTCTACGTTCACTGTTTTGTACCCTTCTTTTGCAAGAGAGCGCAAAATGACGTTGTAGGTGACTGGCCTGTTTGGTCCCACATATTGTCTGCCATCTGACACGGTTACATCGATGCCGAGAAGAGAATCCGATCCTTCACGCGTATCTGAGATAGACGTGCAGTCTGCGTCGTTTGGGTAGTCCACTATTCCATCGCGGTCATTGTCAACGCCATCGTTACATTCTGGATAGTATGTCTGAGCCATCACACCCTCGCTTGAGAGAGAAAAGCTCATCGCAATCAGCACAAAGGCAAAGGCGGAGAGAAAGAATTGAGGCATGAAACGTGGGGAAAATAACAGAGTGAAATTACTTATACTATTAATTTATATATTTGTCAATACTTAGTCATTCTCTTTCAAGACCCTTTACCTACCATCATCGCCTGATGCAGGTACATAACTTCTGAATTGCCATAGTAGTTATTTCGATGACCGATGCTTCAGTTTTTCGTACTCTTCATTCGTCATAACGAGGAAGATCGTCGGGAGGATGCACAGAGAATTGATGAGAAGTAAGGCGATGAACCAACTTTTCATCCCCATGCGCGCAGCCCGCCACATGCCGAAGCCCTTGAGCACAAGGTCAGCCAGTACAAGCGGAAACACAAGTGCCATCCACGGCATGAACGAAACCATTGGCGAGAATGAAAGCCCGTTTTGTGATATCACGTCCATCATGTTCATCATGAGGCATAGCGTAGAGAAGAGGGATGCATGACGAAAGGTGCTTTCTTGTATGCGTCTTGCTAGAAACAAGGAAATATCGCATTGATCCACACTAGCGAAAACATTGATATTCTATACTATACATTCTATGGAAAATTCTCACTCACGATCAGAAATTGCAACATTCGGCGCAGGGTGTTTTTGGGGTGTGGAAGAAGTATTTCTTCGTACGAAAGGCGTTACGAGCACGGCAGTCGGTTACATGGGGGGAACGACGGAAAACCCACGGTATGAGCAAGTGTGCTACGCCAATACCGGTCATGCTGAAGTGGTGCAGGTGACGTTTGACCCTTCTGTTATTTCGTATGATGATCTCTTGGCTATTTTTTGGGAGAATCACAATCCTACGACAAAAAATCGACAAGGCCCGGATGTCGGCGATCAGTACCGATCAGTGATTTTCTTCCATTCTTCTGAGCAAGAACAGGCGGCACTTCGATCAAAGGCAGCGCTCGAGAAATCAGGAACATGGAAGGACCCTATCGTCACGCAGATTGTTTGTGCTCAGACATTCTACCGGGCAGAAGACTATCATCAGCAGTACTTGCGTAAGCGAGGGCTGGACTCGTGTCATCGGTAAAGCGCGAGATAGATTGTCGTTTTTTCATGTTCTCATGTATTGGCTGGACCGAGCGGTCGTGAACTTGTTAGTTGAGTCCTAGACAAGTGTTTTGAGGGTCGGATTTCATGGATCGGGTGCAAGACGGTCGAGCTAGCTTTGGCCCCATAAACTTAGAGCAGTAGAATGCCCCTAGTTTCCTATCAGTACTTCATAGGTAAAAGTCACATGTGCTGGAATATATTTAGTAGCATTAACTTCCTCTTGTACCTCATCAATCGTGATGACACAAAGTTCACCATAAGTGTTCATCAGCACCGCACTTTGGCCAACAATGGGTTCAACACTACGCCCTGATGTCAGGAATGATTCAACTGTGTGCAGATTATAAATTGGTACAGTAATCAGACCTACAGCTTTTAGACCGCTATCAATATAGACGTAAACGCTGTCCCTTCCTCTACTACCGAATTTGATTTTAAATTCGTAATTTCCATGGCCAACAGTATAATCTTGACTATCTCCATGACGAAACGTAACACGATCCTTAAGCGCAGGGTTTGCGTAGTTGCTAGGATCGCGTCGCACATTGATACGCTCGATTCGTGCAGCTCGTTTACGAACCTCAGCTAATGATACAGCATTGGTTTTGTCGGATGACAATCCTTCAATCCATCGCCAGATTGCATCGATCTGCACAGATCCAGGAAACACGTTTTTGCCGGGATCAGCGTTAAAGTTAAATCCTTTAGGATTATGAGGGGCTAGCCAATCTGGCAGCTTGCGTGCAGGGTTGCGAACGAAAATAACTGATAACCAGGTCGCTGGCTTTTTCTCAAAAACGCTTCTAATCCATTCATTTTCGATGCCAACTCCTGATTCTGATTTGTTGTTTGCGCGCTCGACGTAATTCTCATCGACAATAAGTAAGACGTGGGCAGCATCCGTAACTTCCCGCATGAATCCGCTTAAACTTGATCCGTAGTCCACTCTTTCATCAATCTTTACTTTGTAGCCAAGTAAATGCAGCTGACTTGCAAGTAATCGAACCCACTCACGATGTTCCGGTGAAGTCCAAGCGTAGGAGATAAATAAGTCAGTATCCATAAAATATTTTCAAATATGTAGTGTATAGGCACCACGGTCGCGTGCCCATGTTGGCTGGGCAGCTCGGTTACGAACTTTAAGTTTGAGTCCCAGACAACGTTTTTGAGGGTAGGGTTTTAGAGAACAGAGGGCAAGACGGTCGGGGCTGAATGTTACAAATGTGACAGTGGAACAGGGCTATCTGAAGCGGAAATTGACGAAATCAAAGTTTGATGTTATCCGGAAACATTGAGGCATATTTTGCAGATCGAGAATTCGATACTTTTACGAGCTTCCCATTCTTTTTCATCCGAGACTTCGTAAGCTCCTGAAGATCCTCTTCTGTTTCATATCCACGGATGCGCCCGCTTAAGAAACCAAGGCGGTAGCTCACTCCTTCGGACATCAGCGACCAATTCTTATCTTCCAGAGCTTTTTCGATAATCTTCTCCAGAGTTTTACGACTGTCGTACTCCGGGCGTTTCTCCTGTGTATCTCTCACGGAGAAATTCAGAATGATCTGGCGATCTGGCGGCTGCATGGAAATCTGCAGATCAACGTAGTCCGTCTTCTTGATCGCGGCTTTGAGTAACTTTTCGAGTCCGGCGATGTTGATTTTCTTCACATCCGCGAGCTTGTCGTAGTATTCAGTATTGGCTTCTTGTTCCTTCTTTTCTTCTCCCATTTGCTTCATACCATCGACCCAAAGTTTGTATCTTTCGCCCTGAGCCGATGAGAGGCAAAAGCGTTTCTTGTCATACTCGAATTTTTCAATCTCCTCCGGCGTCGGGGCTTTCTTCTCTCTGTCGAGCACGCTCACCGTCTCCTCGACATGCCCACAGTGCTTGCAGGTATCGACGAAGTATTCTTTGCCGCCCTTTTTCTTTGTACTAAATTCCACTGCCTTGTTGCATTTAACGCACAATGAAGGTCTATCGGGAATCTCCTGACCATTCTCGTGAACCGTCTTTGATTCCTTGCAGGCTTTGCAGGCAATGAAGAATTCAACCCATTCCCGTTTACTGTTATCGACATCGAAATTCACATGCGTGTATACGCACTCCATTACGCGACTGCACTTGGGACAGCGAATGAGCGGCTTTTGCGCGCGTTCGAGCATTAGGTCGCGCTGTTTATCGCGCTCCATCCATTCATCAATCGATTTCTCGCGCTGAAGCCAGCGATCACCTACAAGCTGAAAAAGGAGCCAATCCGACGCAAGGTCACGCGCCCATTGAATCTGCCCCGGCGTCAGTCCTTTCCTTGCATCCTTCTCTTCGTATGACAGAGGGCGGGGTTCCTCGTGCCATCGGCACCGTTCGACTGTGTGACGGTCATACATCTCTTCATAGTACGAACGCTCTTTGAGGTGTTGATAGGACATAGAATTGCAGGAGAATTATTTCTTCTTTTTCTTATCTTCTTGAGGTTTGGCTTCGAGCTTTCCGTTCACCATGTGCAGGTGATCCATGATCTTGTAGCCCTTCAGATGTTTGAATGGATCGACGAATCGGTACCACGGTTCCATGTGCGTCCATACCGATCCGTCATTGCGTGTCTCGTTCACGGACTGGCTTTCGACCAAATCCTTTGGCGGCAATGTTTCTTTGTTGTCCTCAATGAGCAGAAGCAACTCATGTTCATAGTTATCACGCTTCACCGAACGCGCTTTGAGAATTCCTTCCTTCACCCACCGCTTTACCGCATGACGGTTGGCCCCGAAATCTCTCTCCATGTCGTAACGGGAGTACCACGTCTCTTTGTCTGCCGCCGTCGCAGGAATTTCTCCCCGGTCAATCGCCCCTTGGCACACCATGCACTTGATGCCGTGCTGGTCGTACCACGTTTCCTCTTCGGAACAGGTGCCGTGACAGACGAAGCAGGAATAGCCCCTGCCTTCGAGATGGAAACCCTTGGGAAATTCTTTTAGTTTTCGCTTTCGTCGTTCGTCCTCTTGTTGCATCGGGGCTAGTACGCGTGCCATGTGGAGCATGTTCTCGGCCATTTCCATCGCCTTATCCCAATCAAACTCTTTGCTGCGCGAGGTCAGTACGCTCATTTTTATCTCTGATCGAGCCATAACCGATAATTATACGAATATAGGCCGTCGAGTAAACGTAACCTTGAATGTCCGCTCCCTCAGCTCTCACGAGCCCATATATCTTGACTCCATTAATTAGCACTCTATAATGTCGAGTGCTAACAAGTTCCTTCACAGTCCATACTTGTTTCCATGGCGTCAGCCAT
>CAZOJC010000017.1:0-10508 GCA_964580035.1 uncultured Candidatus Peribacteria bacterium | reverse complement strand
TGCCCAGCTCCGTCCTGCTAATCGGAAAGTGCACATGATGTATGTGACTCGGACATACCTCCATATTGCACTTGTAAGCTAGAGAGCATCTCTTTACTATCTACTTGCCCCTCTAAATCCCGCACTAAACGCACTAACAGAAGGATCTGAATCTATTTTCCAATATTGTCTGAATAATAATAACATCTCTGGATTGTCCTTTCCAGCTATTAGCTTTTGTAGATCTGGTGATGAAGCAAGGCGCCGTAGATCTTCTTCCCATGGCATTGTTTCCCAAGCTTTTCTAAAGCCATTTACAGATATTGCAGAGAGTGCGCGCGCTCTCTTAGCTCCTTCAATTGTTTCAGAGCAAACTGGAGTGTCAATGTAGTCTTGCTGAAAATATATTTTGGGTATATCTAGAGTAGCGCCTTGAAAACTATTCTCAGGAAGAGAAGTATCTGAATCATGAAGGGATTGAGCAACGCCACTCGCAAAAAAATTATATGAATGCTCCGAGTCAGGAAAAAATTTTTCAGGTCCAAGCCTTTCACAATCGTAAACAGGGGGAAATATAATTCTGCAAAGAGGCTCATTCGTCCATAAATTAATGATTGTTAACTCTCCTCCTGCATTATTCGATTGCTGATTTGTGTATTTAGAATTAGAATGTTTATTTCCTTTCTTCCAAGTCAATTCTAAGACAAGAGGAGGATTATGAGTAGTGTGGAAAAGAACGTGTACTGTACACTCGCCTAACTTTTTTTTCCCGTTCGATGACATCATGTCGCCTTCGTACGACACATAAATATCGTGATTGGCATTAGGGTTAACCATACTGAAAAAATCAATAGGATTCATATTCCCTTGATTCGATTGCAGGCAAATCTTTTCAAAAAGTTTCTTTCGCAGAATTGGGTTCATAGACCCAAAATAACCTCGACGATCCGATTCTGGACGGCATATTCCATTAATAATTCTTTGCCTATATGTATCATCAACTGTTGCTTGCGGTTTCTTCATTGGATCAGTTGCACCATCCACAGTATCTTTTCCTGCGTTAACGTTATTATCAGCACTCATAAATTTACTATATAATATCATTTTGACTAAGTCAAGTAATAAAATGTGCAAAAAATAGTATAATTATATGATTTACACACACAAACCTATGTCTTTCACTGAAAATGAAGAAAGGCCGTTGCCGCCTGAAAATACTAGTGAAAAGTTATCAGCACTTCGTGAAACAGTCGAACTCAACATAAGAAAAAAAGATAAAAAATTAGAAAAATCAAAAAGGTCGTCCGTCTCGATTGATTATGCTCACACTGACACAGTGCCCGTAGTTGTGAATATCAATCAAAGTGAAAGCTCACAGAGCAAGCAATCAATCAATTACAGCCAAATTCAAAACGGAAAACTGACACTCAGTGCAAACAGTCGAAATACAATTGATATCTTGCCAACGAAGCCAAATTTCAAATGCCCGTTTATCGTCACCGTGAATGGTACGCCATCTCATCCTCAGGCAAGCCCTGTCTCTCTCACGCCCAAGGCGACAGATACAGTAAAAATCAAAGTTCTTGAGCCGATCTGTACAGATAACGCGGCTGCATTTAACGAGCTTACTCTCGATGCGGAGAGTATCGAGCATCCAGAGGTTTTGTGGACAATCACGCAAAAAGAATCGTTTCATTTCCCATTCTCAGTGACAATCTATTCTTGGAATGAAGATTCGAAAAAGGCTGTGCCTATTCAAAGAATCGAAAGCAAGGATGGCAAGACTGTTGCTCTCTCAAAAGAGCAGTCGACGCTCATTCCAGGTCTCTACTTTGTAAGCGTGCAGCCTTCTCTCAGACATTTTCCTGTCGCATTCCGACTGCAGATTTCTTCCACATCGTCGAAGGATGGAATTCCTAGAACTGATGTAGCTCTTGGAATGAGGTATAGCAATCTTTATCGATACACAGAAGATAAAGAGGAAAAAGTCGGCATAAATCTCATCCCCGTAAAATTGAAGGAAGGTCAGCAACTCAATGTGATCGTTGAAGAAGAAACTGAGTCATACAATCAGAGAATGTTTACAATCGGTGAGGGAGACAATCAAGTGCCCGCAAATGTTATTTTCAATACGCCGTATTTATCAATGAACATTGGAACGAACGATACCTATGTTCCCAGCGCAACCGAGAGATTCCCCAATGCGCTCTTTGCGTATAAAGCGCTAGAAGCAAATGGTCTCGCGAAAGAACTGGCAGAGCAGGTGGTGAGTGGATTAACTGCATACAAAAATGCTCTTAAAGAGTATCGCAATCAAATGAATGAATATGAGAAGATACAGCCAAATCCACATCCGCCACCCACACCGCCCACTGCACCAGTCCAATTTCGCTGGAATCATGTGACATTCATGTACGCAATGAAGTCGAACGGAGATGTGCCAGATGCCATTCTTAATCTTGATACGACATCTCTCACAACGCACTTAGAAGAATCGATTGAAATAATCATGAATAAGCCGTACCGCAATTCGGATGCCTTAGAAATATTGGATGATTTAGAGATAAAGCATCCTCAGAACAATTTATTGCATATTACAAAAAATGAATGTCTTTCACAATTTTATAAAAAATACGAAGACAGGTGGAAGGGAAAGCAGGCCTTGATCTTGAGCATATTATCAAGGTCAGCCTTATAACGGCGAAATGCCACTCTTTTTGACCAGAGGCGTCCCATGAAAGCCTGCAAGAGTCTTCTTTGGGATTCCGCTGCCTCGTGCTTTCTCAATCTGGTAGAGCGTTGCCTCGACATTCAGGAATGCCCAAACATACCAGTTCTCCCCCTCCACTCTTCAGCCTGTTTATTAGCCTGCACCCACCTCTTGCATTCTGTGCAGTGGTAGCGGGCCATCTCCCACTCGATAATAGAAGGTTTCTGAGGCGGAGGAATGTTGAATGTTGATTGAAGAACGAGTGCGCCATCCGTACGGGGTACCGAGTTCCTCTTGGCAGCATGGACAATGCTGCAAGCACACCTGTTTCTTTTCCGTGATGTCCTCCGGCTTGGGTTTGCTTCGAAAGAGCAGCGATGACCATACTTGGCTCCGCGTTGATTTGACAGACTCAATAATTAGACAGATTTTATAATATATGTAAAATAGCTAATATTTCCCCAATCCTATCATGAGCACAATTGAACACACAGAATTTGATTCGGATCAGAATGGAAGTAGTCAGGTATTTGTAAAACCTTCTAATACAAGAAGTGATGTCACCGCACTATTGGCTTCTAGTCAGAATGACAATCAATCCGAATCAGAACAAATAGCATTATTCCAAGACTTGCAAAAAACATTCAATAAGAAAGAATGTCTTCCACAAGGCCTCTCCGATTCTTCACGTATTTTTGATGCGATAAAGAACAATCCCGTCATGAAGATTAATCTACGGACACTTCAAAAGTGTGGGGCGCAAATTGTTATTACGCATATTGACGAGACAGGATTCACCCTTGCAGATGTCTCGCCTAATCTGAATGTAAAAGCACAGCAAGAGGTATTAAAAAATCTGAGAGAGGAAGAAATAGATACTGCGATAGGAAAGATCCTATTTCCGCTTGTTGCCGAAAAGCGGGAACAAGCAGGACAATGGTTCCGAAATTTGCTAGCAAGAGAGCAAGATATAAAAGGACTTAACTGGGCAGAGGCCTTACTATTTGCAGTAGCAAATGGTGGAACACTGATCTCCCAAGAAATGCTCAATTTGTTTGCAGAAACAGATGACAATGTTCCCGAAAATGAAAAATGCACTACTTGGTACTTTGAAAAACTCTTAACAGTAATAGGGGAAAGGGGTTACGCGCCGTGCGGTGCCCGTTTAAAAGGCGCGGCTTACTGCATCAGGTGTGCTGCCAAATTGCGCACCGACAATCTTGGTGCGCGCGTCGCCGGGCTAAGGGTTCAGTGGTAGCTTAGTTCCTTAGTCTTTGATCTTCTTTCGTTTTTTGTCTTTGTCCTTCTTCACTCATGAGCCCTTAGGTTGAGCTGAGCGATCCTGCAGTGAGACAGTCATTCATAGGGCTTCGGCTAATGAATTTGGTATGAAGCTCAGTCGACAATCGGCATTGCGCCGAACGGTAATCGGAACATGGGCAAGGCCAACCGCAACGAGAACAATGCAGATAACTGCATTGACAATCAGGTCGTCTGTATCGCCGGGCTATGGCTTCATCAGCTTTGTAACGACATTAACCATCCTCCGATATGCTGTCCCACGTCTCCACGGTTGCCTGCAAAAGTGCTTCTGGCAGCGCGTTCTCTAACGGACGGACAGTCACAGTGTTTCGAGTTACTATGGTCTCGTGCATGCACAATGCGATGTGGAGGCGATAAGAATTTTCATTTGACAACACTACTTTTTCACAAATAGTCAGCAAATTGTGAAAATCTATGGTATAATTATTCTCCTGCGATACTGCAGCAAGACACTGCTTTAAAAGCAGGTAACGTATTTCTTCCTAGAATGTAATCTCATGAAGCTATTCTCCCTCATCATTCGTCACAAGTGGAAAGTGTTGGCTGCGCTCGTCATCCTCCTCATTGCTGGAGGAGTATTCGCTCTCACTCGTCCAAAGCAGCCAGAGTATGTGACTGCTACTGCAACGAGAGGCGATCTTAAACAAACGGTTGAAGCCGTTGGAACGATTATTTCTGAACGTGATCTTCAGCTAGAGTTTCCGATTTCTGACATTGTCTCAGAAGTTCGAGTGAAGGAAGGCGACAGTGTACGGGCAGGCCAAAGACTGGCATCACTGAGGTCCGGTTCTCTGGCGGCTTCTGTAGCATCTGCATCGGCGAATGTGCAGTCTGCACTTGCACAACTTCGCGCACTGCAAGAGGGATCACGCCCAGAAAATATCGCGGTAGCCGAGGCAGAGGTCGCAAACAGGCAAGCATCCCTCGATGCGGCGAGGCAGTCACTCAAAACCGCAGAAGACAATTTGAAATCATCAGAGCAGAAGATTTTGGTCCTCAAGCAAGAAGCATCAATCAATCTCTCAGGGGAAATTCTCACTGCATCCAGCACCGTTGCGCAACATCTCTCAACCGCAAAAACAGTCGTACGTTCCCTAGAAGGCGTGTTTGCTCAGAGTGACGTGCAAGACGTCATTATCAAAAATCAATTCTATGAATACGAATACATTCGAAGCGAAATTCTCACGCTTACGACGAGCATACAAAATAATTTAGCGCTCCCTTCTTCACCGACTGAGTACTCTCAAGCACTATCAAATTTGAAAGTTGCACGCGGCATTGTCGCGTCAGTCGCAACACTGGCGAACCGCTCATACGATTTCATTTCTACCATTCCCACAAATTCATCTTTTACTGAAACGAGACGAGAGACGCATAAATCATCAATTGCAACGCAGAAAACAGCTGCACAAGCTTCACTCTCTGCATTGGATAGCGCTCTTTCTAGCTTGCAGAGCGCAGTGGCCTCGTACGATACGAGAATTGCCGCGGAGGAGTCCACTGTCAGATCATTTCAAGCTGCCAAAGAGAAAGCGCAGAGCGATATTCGCACCTTTGAGAGTGCACTCGCCATTCAACAGGCACAACTAGCTCTCATTAAAGCTCCAGCACGCAAAACAGATATCGACGCTGCAGCGGCGAGGGTCAGGCAGGCGCAAGCCGATCTTGCCAGAAGCTCAGCCCAACTGAGAGACGCGCAACTCATCGCTCCGGTGGATGGCATTATTACCAAAGTGAACGTGAAAGTAGGCGAGCTTAAGCCTCTCGGCCCTGCCATCACAATGATTGGCAATGCGCCATATCGCGTCGAAATGTACGTATCTGAGGTGGATATTCCCAAAGTGAGACTCACACAGAGCGGATCAATCGAACTCGATGCATTCCGCGGAACAAATTTCGCACTGCAAGTGAGCGAGGTTGATCCTGCCGCAACAGATAGAGATGGAGTGTCAAAGTATCGAGTGAAGCTCGACTTTCGGTACCGTCACGACAATCTAAAAATTGGCATGACGGGCGACGCCGCAATCATTACAGGCGAACGGAAGAATGTTATTTCTGTCCCTCAGAAAGCAGTGCTTGAGCGCGATGATGGCACCAAATACGTTCGTATCCAACTGAAAGATAACAGCGTGGAAGAACGCACGGTGACAACCGGCATGGAAGGCGAAGGCGGGGCATTGGAAGTGACGGGCATAGACGAAGGTGCTGAGGTGATCGTACTCGTTAAAAAATGAACGACATGCCAGCTCCCCTCATTGAACTTAAAGGCCTCAGTAAAGCGTACATGAACGATGATGTGGCAACGCCTGTGCTCTTTGATATCAACCTAACAATCGAAAAAGGAGAGTTCGTATCTATAATGGGGCCTTCCGGATCAGGTAAATCAACCCTGATGCACATCCTTGGCTTTCTCGATTCCCACACGGAAGGAGAGTACCTTTTTCAGGGTGAAAAGACGGAAAAATTGAACGATGACGATCTTGCTCGCATACGAGCAACACGCGTAAGTTTTGTCTTTCAAGCCTTTAACCTGCTCCCTCGCACAACCGTCATGCAGAATGTCATGCTTCCTCTACTCTATCATCCTACAATTCCTATTTCGGAGCGAGAGTCTCGCACGCTTCGAGCGATCGAAACTGTTGGGCTCACTGAGCGAAAAAACTTCCTTTCCAGTCAGCTTTCAGGTGGTCAAAAACAGCGCGTGGCAATCGCGCGAGCACTCGTGACGGATCCTGATCTCATCTTTGCCGACGAGCCGACGGGAAACCTAGATTCTGCATCCGGAGTAGCAGTCATGCAGGCTCTCGAAGCATTGCACAAGAATGGGCACACAATTATCCTCGTCACTCACGAACGCACTACAGCCGAACACGCTGATCGTATCATTCATATCCGTGACGGAAGGATCGAATCAGATGTGAAAAATACCTCTAAACATCACGCTTCGAACGTAGAAAGACTCAAGTGAATACTATGAGAACGCAAGATCTCCTTTCAGCGGCATTGAAAGGCGTGAGTACAAACACATCGCGCTCACTGCTTACAATGCTTGGGATTATTATCGGCGTTGGGTCGGTGGTACTCATGAGCGCAGTCGGCGCCAGTATGCAGGGCGTCATTTTGGGTCAAATCAGCAGTTTGGGGGCAAAGAGTATGGTGATTTTTCCTGGCCAGCAAGAGGGGGGGCCTCAGAGTATTGCTACAGGGTTTGATAGTCTCACCCATGCAGATGTGGAGCAACTGAAAAAGTTGACCACCATCCGTTCAGTCGCACCTGTCATCTTCCTCACGGGAAAGGCGACCTTTGGTAGTGAAGATGCGAACCCTCAAGTACTCGGCGTGACTGAGAACTTTTTTGCGAATCAAAACATTTTTGCAGACAGAGGACGTTTGATTGAAGCTGAAGACGTGGAGGGCGCAAAGTCCGTTGCCGTTATTGCGCCTGATGTGGAGAACAAGCTGTTTGGGCAGACGAATCCGATTGGTAAACGCGTGAAAGTCGGAGACAACCATTTTACGATCGTGGGCGTCACAAAGCCTCTCGGATCGCAATTCTTTCAGAATGCCGATGACAGAATGTATGTGCCATTTTCTAAGGCGAAGCAGATTACCGGCCAGCCGTACGTGAATTACATGACTATGCTTGCGACATCGAATTTCGACGTTGCATTCGATGACGTGAAGTATCTCCTCCGATTTCGGCATAATATTAAAAATCCAAACGATGACCCCAAAAAAGATGACTTCGTTGTCCGCTCTTCAGAGCAGGCAAGCCAAATTCTTGGTACCGTGTCTCTCGGCTTGACGCTCTTCATTACGACAATTGCAGGCATTTCGCTGCTTGTAGGAGGCATTGGCATTATGAATATCATGCTTGTATCCGTCACAGAACGAACCCGAGAAATCGGCTTAAGAAAGGCAATCGGAGCGAAGTCGAGAGATATTCTCTTTCAATTTCTGGCAGAATCCGCGCTTCTCACTGTCATCGGTGGCATCATTGGGTCAATTGGCGGTGTTGCCATCGCGTTCGTTGTCTCTCTCATTGTCGCGAAATTTCTTTCCACGTACGTCTTTGCTGTTTCTCTGGGTTCTATCATTATTGCGCTCTGTATGGCTGCCGCAACAGGGCTGATTTTCGGCATCTCTCCAGCGCGCCGCGCCGCTTCACTTCCTCCTATGGAGGCTCTCCGATACGAATAATTATGCTCACGTCCGATCTTCTGGCAACGGCATACAAGGGAATTGCAGTGAACCGCACTAGGTCGCTTCTCACGATGCTGGGGATTATTATTGGCGTTGGCTCTGTTGTGTTAATGGTAAGCCTGGGCAAGAGCTTTCAAGCGTACATCGTCTCTCAAATTGATACGATTGGAACCAATACAATCGACGTGTTTCCCGTAGGATTAGAGCGATTTGGTGGCAATCTCGACGCACTCACGTACGACGACTACGAAGCGGTGAGCAAACTATCCTCAGTTCAGAGCGTTACGCCCATCATTATCGTGAGTAAATCAGTAAAATACGGGAAGGAAGAAGTATCGCCGATGGTCATGGGAGCTCATAAGGAGATATTTGCTAACTACAGCTTAACGATTGATCGAGGAAGAATGCTCGATCGTAGCGACGAAGACGGCGCAAAGGCTGTAGCCGTACTCTCGTACCAAACGGCACTTGATCTATTTGGCAATCTCGAGCCTCTCGGAAAGAAAGTGACCATAGGAAGCTCGTCATTCACTGTTGTGGGAGTTCTCAAAGGATTTGGCTCGCTACTACTGCAAGATTTGGATAAGCCCGTGTACATTCCGTTTTCCACTGCTCGCTCCCTCACAGGTCAAAAGCATTTAAGCTTCATGAGTATGAAATCGGCGGTTGATCCGCAGCTGGCGATTCAGGATATCAAGTCTCTCCTGCGAGAACGCCACGGAATCGATAACGAAGAAGACGATCCAGACAAAGATGATTTCAATGCGCGGAGCGCAGAGCAAGTGACTGGCATTGTGAATTCCGTCACTCTCGGTCTCACCATCTTCCTCGCGCTCGTGGCGGGAATCTCGCTCCTCGTCGGCGGCATTGGCATTATGAATATCATGCTTGTATCCGTCACAGAACGTACGCGTGAAATAGGCCTACGAAAAGCCATCGGCGCTCGTAGTAAAGATATTTTGCTACAATTCCTGCTCGAAGCAGTGTCGCTCACGCTCACAGGTGGCCTCATCGGCATCATCGGGGGAGTGTCTGTCGGATGGATATTTTCGCTCATCGCAGCACGATTTTTGGGTACATTTTCATTCATCCTCTCTTCTTCGGCAATTCTTCTTGCCGTCGGCATGGCCTTATCCGTTGGGCTCATCTTTGGGCTGTATCCAGCGAAGAGAGCGGCAGCTTTGAGCCCGATGGAGGCGCTGAGGTATGAGTGAAGTATCTAGGAATTGAATACTCAGCCCAAACACAATACAATCAGCTGTACAGCGTCAATGTTCTTTCAATAATTATTCTCGATGTGGGTCGGTACCGAAGCGGTCAAACGGGGCAGACTGTAAATCTGCTGGCTTACGCCTTCGCTGGTTCGAGTCCTTTCCAAACTGGTTCGACAAAGACAGGCGAAAGGATGACATCCGAAGAGAGGTCATGGAGCTAAAGTATCGCTACCCTCACGTACAAACTGTTCTTTCTCCTCATCGCTAGAAGCGTCCAAACGCTATTATTCAACTATGGGTCGGTACCGAAGTAGTCAAACGGGGCAGACTGTAAATCTGCTGGCATACGCCTTCCAAGGTGCAAATCCTTGCCGGCCCACCACCAAATTATTATTCAGCGCACATGGACAACGAGCTATCACCAGATGAGGCACATAAGTTGTTTGTAGACCAAGCAGCCCATCTTTTGCTTGCGCTTGCGGGTGTTAAACCGTTACCAAGCTCGAAGGCAGAGCCTCTTTCAGTTGACGAGCTTTTACCGCCTGTCAGTAGGAAAAAACTTCAACCCTAGTACATGCCACGTCGTAAAGCCTCACGTAAACTTCGGGTAACAGCAACCTACGCACCTGACAATGAGGAGTCGAGAGCAGTCCTTGAATGGGCTGTTAACTTTATTCTATCGCGGCCTGACCCACCCGAAAGCACGTCAGAGGAAACGAGCAGAACGCGTCATTAACTTTTGAAGTTTTGAACTTTTAGTAGACTGTTATGGATGACAAAGTTCTTTACTGTTGGGATTCTGCCTGAAAAAGAAGGCAAAGTTATTCAGGAGTGGCGGGCAGACCGTTGTCCGTTTCATGCCGAACAACCAAGAAAGAACTCAAAGAAGCGTAAGCATGAGTATAACCGCTTTAGGAAAATTGAATTGTACCGTTATCTAAAGAAAGCAGACCGTACAAAATGTGAAACATATATCGGTCAACTCTTTGATTTTCAGAAAACGATGCCCGCTCGGTCTGCAAGATTCCTTCTGCAGCTAGAGGGGAAGTTAACTAAATTTAAACGCTCGCGTACCTACT
>CAZOJC010000016.1:0-25301 GCA_964580035.1 uncultured Candidatus Peribacteria bacterium | reverse complement strand
GATCCCCTTCATCCACCCGGCTGACGCCGGGGGTTTTGCGGAGGAAGGATAAAATTAAAAGTAAATAAGTCAAATAAGAAAAGCATTCTACTGATGCACAAAGAAAAATCAAGTCCCTAAGCGCTACGTTTCTAGAGATCTGCAAAAATCCGCATAAACGGCTTCCACTGGCTGATTCGCATCGATTTCAGTCACCTTCCCTGCCGTTTTGTACACGTTGATTACAGGAACAGTTTTTTCTGTAAACGTGTTCATTCTCCTTGCGATGATCTCAGGGTTAGCATCATCTGCTCGGCCTTCTTGCTGAGCACGATTGAGGATGCGCTCCTGCGCTTGGTCTCGATTGAGCGTGAAGTGAATGCAGCGGAAAGGTCTTTTGGCATTCTGCATGATTGTATCGAAGTCTATCATCTGACGTTCGTCTCTCGGAATGCCGTCAAAGATAATCTTCGTTTCTGTTGGCATGTCAGCAATCGCTGCGGCGACGACCTCCATGATGATTGCATGCGGGACCAGATGACCTTGGTCAATGTAGCCCTTCACTGTGCGCCCGAGAGGAGAATCGCTCGATGCGATCTTTCTCAGCTCTGCTCCTGCTTCAAAAATGTTGTACCCATACTCGGCAGCCAGCTTCTTTGCTTGTGTGCCTTTACCTGACCCCTGAATGCCGAAGAGGACGAGATCCATTGAATGAAGAAATAACAAAATGGAACTGCGAATTCTCCTACACGAGCTTTTCGTAATCATGCACGAGGAGCTGTGCATTCACTTGGCGAATGAGCTCCAGCACGACACCGACGATAATGATGAGGCCTGAGCCAGAGATGATGAGATCTGAAGAATTGAGTGTCGAAAATTTGGTGAAGATGAGAGGAATAATTGCAACGATGCCGAGGAACGTGCCTCCCCAGAGATTGAGACGATTGCTCACTCCGGCAAGCATTTCAGCAGTCTGCCGACCGGGTCGAATGCCGGGAATGAATCCGCCACGCTTCTGAATGCTCTCCGCCACTTCATCGGGTCGAAAGGTGACCGACACGTAGAAGTAGGTGAATATGATGACGAGGAGGAAGTACGTGACGATGTAGATGTAGGATGGAGCATTGGAACTGAGATACGTCTGAATGAATGTCACGACTCCAGCAAACCTCGGTGCCGTGCTGAGAAATTGCGCGATGATGCCCGGAAAGGTGATGAGTGACACCGCGAAGATGATGGGCACCATGCCTGCTTGATTGAGGCGAATGGGAATATTTCCCTTCACTCCCCGTCCTGCACCTTGATTGGCGTACGTCACTGGAATGACGCGGTGAGCATCGGTGAAGAGCACGACTGCGACGAGCGTGGCGAGAGAAACGATTGCAAACAAATAAAATGCGCTGCTCTTATCTTGGCCTGCGACGAACATTGTGGTGAGTGTTTTTGGAATTCCTGCGACGATACCTGTGAAGATGATAAGTGAAATACCGTTACCAATTCCCTTTTCTGTGATCAATTCTCCGATCCACATGATGAAGACGCATCCCATTGAAACAATCACCATGGGGATGAGTACTCCGGGGAACGTGGTTGAAATCATAGTGCCTGCCCCTCCACGGTTAAGCAGAACAAGAAACCCGTAGCTCTGGAGGAAGGCGAGTGGCCACGAGAGCCAGCGAGTGTAGGTATTAATCTTCTGCTGACCTTGAATTCCTTCTTTCCGAATGGCCTCAAGCTTGGGGAAGATGACAGAGCAGAGCTGGATGATGATTGAGGCGTTGATGTACGGCGATAGGCCAAGCATGATGACCGAAAAATTCTCGAGTGCTCCGCCCGTCAGCGCCGCAAAAATACCGAGGGGACTGCTACCGTTCTGAGCCCCATTAATAAAGTTTTGAAAGACCTCTTTATTCACACCGGGAACTGCAATATGAGCCACTACTCTGTAGACAAGCAGAAGAAACAGCGTGAACAGAATTCTCTTACGCAAATCCGGCGATTGCCACAATTGACGCAAATACGTGAGAATCACGATCGGGGGGCGGAAATGACAGTGACGGAGCCTCCGGCGCTCTCAATAGCCTTCACGGCTGAAGGAGAAGCTGCATGAACAGTCAATGTGAATGCCTTGGTTACGGTGCCTCTTCCGAGGAGCTTCACAGGACGCTTGCCAGAAATGAGTTTCAGTGACGTGAGTGCTGCTATGTCATAGGTGCCAACTGGCACACGCGCCTCCAGAGAATCGATATTGAGCGCCTGCATCTCTCGGCGGCGAGCGCGGGTGAACCCCCCGAGCTTTGGTTGCCTGCGGATGAGAGGCGTTTGACCACCTTCAAAACCTGCACGTCGGCCTTTGCCGGAACGAGATTGCTGGCCCTTTGTGCCACGACCACCAGTGGTGCCGGTGCCCGAAGCATTCCCGCGAGCTAAGCGCTTGCGAGAGAAACGAGAACCGCGATCTGGCGTGAGAGAGTGCAGCATACAGACGTAAGTGAGAGAATACCGTGTCGCGACAACGGAGTATAGACCAGTTGTCGCGGATGCGTAGGGTAATAGGAAATACGTAGAAGGTAAAGAGAAAACAAGATCTCATTTCCCCTTGCGAAGTTACCAAAATGCATCATAATTGAGTCGAAATGAATCTTTTGTACGTCAAGCGCCGCCACATTACCTGCCTCCACGAGGAGGAAGGGCGGCTTGTAGCGTAAGCTCAGTACAAAACGTAATACGCTCACCCCTTCCCGATCAGAAGGGTATTTTTTGTTTCCTCTTCCACACTTGTCACCTTGCCCACATCCGCCTCCATCACTATAGTGCGCCGCAATCCTTCTTCCTTCCTCTCTATGGAACTCGTGACGCAAATTGATATCAGCATGCCAAACCAACCCGGGGCAATGGCAAAAGTGACAGATGCGCTGCGAGCCGCTCACGTGAACATCGAAGCAATGTACTGCACTGAAGGAACCGCATACTCCACTATCCACATGGTCGTGGACGATGTGGATACGGCCAAACTTGCCCTCGGGGTCTTCGGGAAGATTGACACAACGCCGGCGTTTGTGACATCAGTACGCAATCAACCAGGCGCGATTGCGTCAGCTATCAGACTGTGCGCTGGGGCTGGCATCAACATACGAAACCTCATTTGCACGTCTGCAGGCAAAGAGGCCATGATCGTCATCACTGTCAACGATATAGAAAAAGCAAAGCAGGTGTTTGGCGTCCGCTAGTAAGCGGACTACACGTCAACACTCTTTCTGCCCTGCTGCTTCTCGTGCTCTTCTTTGGATGTGTGCACGTGGGTGACAGGAAGCGATGATGCCAATTCTTCAGGAGTATCGGGGGTGACGACAGTACCTAGAGTCTCTCCCTCGGCCTTCTTTCCATGCACTGGCCGAAGCATGGCGAGAGCTTTCATGGCTGCCTGAGCATTGACGAGCTTATTACTGCCGCCAAAGCGCTTAGCGAGAATGTCTTGCACGCCGGCTAAATCGAGAATGGTACGGAGCGGACCGCCAGCGATGATGCCTGTACCGGGAGACGCTGGCATGAGACGGAGGCGTGCTGCTTTGTGCTTCACGTTCACCTCATGCGGAATGGTGGTGCCGCGCATGGGAACCGTGATGAGCGCACGCTTGGCGCTGCGCCCGGCTTTCTGTACGGCGGCTTGCACCTCCGTTGCCTTACCGGTTCCTAGCCCTACTTTTCCCTTTCGATTCCCTACGATGACAACAGCGCGGAAACGCATGCGACGACCGCCTTTCACCACACGAGTGACGCGATCGACTGCAAGAGTGACATCATCGTACTCGCTGGGTTCGCGAGTACCACGACGGTCATTGCGCTTGCGATCCTGTCGCTGATTTTTTGGAGGAGGCATGGAAGGAAAGAAGGGTGAAAGTTAAAAGGAAAGTCCGCCTTCACGTGCGGCATCTGCAAGGGCTTTGATGCGACCATGATACTTGCGTCCGTTGCGATCGAACACCACGCTCTCAATGCCAGCCGTCTTAGCCTTTTTTGCGATGTCGACACCGACTGTTTTTGCAGCGTCCATGTTCTTTCCTTTCTTTGCTGCGCTTGCGAGTGTCTTGCCTGCGCTATCATCAATAATCTGCGCAGAAATGGAAGAGAGGGAGCAGTACACGGTGAGGCGCGGACGCACACCAGAGCCGACAACGCGTGCGCGGATGCGACGCTTGCGGGCGAGCCTGAGATGAGTTTTGACAGTAGACACGTGAGTGGAGAAAAGGAAGTGTTACGCTGCGGTTTTGGCAGCTGCTGCTTTGCCAGGCTTGCGGCGGACAGTTTCATCGGAGTAGCGAATGCCTTTGCCTTTGTATGGCTCTGGAGGGCGCAGGGATCGTATATCTGCTGCTACTTGGCCAACGAGCTGCTTATCGATGCCACGAATCGTAAGGAGGGCCTTATTCTTCTCGTCTTGGAGAATTTCTATGCCTTCGGGAATGCTGAAATCAATGGGGTGAGAGTAGCCGAGACTCAGTACGAGTGTCTTCCCCTTAATCTGCGCGCGGTATCCTACGCCGATGATCTCGAGCTTTCGCTCGTGACCGTCTGCCACTCCTTTGATCATGTTTGCGAGCAAGCTGCGCACGAGTCCGTGTCTTGCACTTGCATCGGCATTCTCCATCGCTCTCGAAACCGTGAGAGTGGAGCCATCCACCGCCACCGCCACTTCTGGGAGAAGCACGAGTGTCAAATTCCCCTTCGGCCCCTTCACATGCACAGCACGATCCTTCACCTCTACGGTGACATTGGATGGTAGCGCGATGCTTTTTGCTCCGATTCGGGACATGAGGGTGAAAAAGAATTTATGCAATGGTGCAGAGGAGCTCTCCTCCGATGTTCTTCTCTTTGGCTGTACGGTGCGTCATAAGACCTGCGCTTGTGGACAGAATTGCGATGCTGGCCCCGTGGAGGAAGTGACGGATATCCGCGCTGCCCACGTAACGGCGTCCGCCGGGGGTGGAGACTCTCTTGAGAGAGAGAGCGGGCTTCTTTGGATCGAATGTGACGGTAATCATCTTGTCTTTCCCTTCTCCGCTCACTGCAACGGACGAGAGAAAATGTTCGTCTTTCAGAATGTCGCAAATCTGCTGCTTCATTGTAGACCAAGGGACCGTGCAATCCGCACTACGGCTGTGCTGCGCGTTTCTGAGGCGCGTGAGGAGATCGGCGATGGGATCTGTAAAGGACATGGGAGTGAAAAGCGAATATTACCAGGAAGACTTTTTGATACCGGGAATGTCTCCATTCACTGCAAGCTCTCGGAAGCAGATGCGGCAGATGCCGAATGCTCTCATGTAGCCATGGCGGCGTGAGCACAGCTGGCAGCGGTTGTAGACACGGGTGGGAAACAGAGGCTTCTTGCCCTTGCTGAGAGCGGCTGTGCGCTCTGCCATTTTCTTCTTCTGGCTGTTGATGAGGGCGAGTCTTGTCATGAATGAAGGTAAGTGAGTGGAAGAGGGAAATGCATTGTGCCGTTATGCGGCGCTCTTTTCAATGCTCGATACTGCTTTCTTTGCGGGCCTCCTGAAAGGAAGGCCAATCTGCTTGAGGAGTGCCATGCCACGTTCGTCGGTGCCGGCAGTTGTCGTAATTTGAATCTGCATGCCGAAAATTTTATTTGCATCCGGAGCAGGCAGCTCGGGGAAAATCGACTGATCCGTAATGCCGATTGCGTAATTGCCGTGCCCGTCTAGCTTCGTGGGAAGTCCACGGAAGTCGCGAATGCGGGGAAGGGCGTAGTGGATGAGGCGGTCTAAAAACGCGTACATCGTCTTGCCTCGGAGTGTCGCCGAGAGGCCGACAATCAAATTCTGTCGAATATTGAAATTGCTGATTGCCTTGCGAGAACGCCGTGGGGAAGGACGCTGGCCAGTGATCGTTGCGAGGGATTCGGTGATGAACTGCTGAATCTCTTTCGATGAATACTTCCCTTGATTCAAACCGACGTTCACTGTCACCTTCGTGATGCGTGGCAGCGCATGAATATTGCTGATGCCGAGCTCTTTTTTGAGCTCAGAAGCGATATCTGTGCGGAGCCGTTTTTGGAGAGGGATGTATGGCATGGAATTATGAACCTCGGGAACCCGAGCGGGAATGAGTTTTTGGAGAAGCGACAGGCGCGGCGGCATCTTTCACAGTGCCTTCCTGCTCTGCGATGGCTTCTGCGCCGAATCCGACGCGCTTCCAGAAGGGTGACTTCTTAGCTGCGGCTGCATCCTGCATCGGCTCTTGCGTCGCTTGGCTATCACTCTTCTTTTTGGGGCCGAGCGCAGTGCGGCCGATTGGAGCTCCGCTCTTCTTGGCGTAACGCTCTTTGCGTCCAGTCTTTTCGTCTTTTTTGTATCCCACTCGTGTTGGCTTGCCTGACTTTGGATCGAGGAGAGCGACGTTACTAGCATGTATGGAGGCTTCCACTTTCACAATACGACCCGGACTTTGCGGAGTTTTCTTAATGTGCTTAGTGACTATATTGATCCCACCCACGACGACGCGGCACTCTTGAGAGAGTACTTTGAGCACTGTCCCTTTCTTTCCTCTGTACTTGCCTGTGATCACTTGGACGGTATCGCCCTGGGAGATTTTCATGATAGTGCTAGAGAACGTCTGGAGCTTGGGAAATAATTTTTTGGTAGCCGGCGCTTCTGAGTTCTCGAGCGACGGGACCGAACACGCGCGTGCCTTTTGGTTCTTTGTTGGCATCAATGATCACACACGCATTATCATCGAAACGAATGCCGCTGCCATCGCTCCGCCGAGTGACTGCTCGGGTGCGGACAATGACTGCTTTCTCAACCGCTTTCTTCTTTACGGTACCTCTCGGAGCTGCTTCTTTGACTGCGACGACGATGATGTCGCCTATGTGCGCATAGCGACGCTTGCTGCCCCCGAGGACTTTGATGCACATGCAGGACTTGGCTCCTGTGTTATCTGCCACGTTGAGGATGCTCTGTGCTTGAATCATGATACAGGGGTGGAAACTGCTGATGCGAGCATATCTCGGTGATCTCTCTTGATTCCCTTTTCGGCATCCTCTTCTTTCATTGCAGCAAATTGAATGGCACGCTTCTTGATTTCTGTGACCTTAAAACACTTGCGCTTGCTGAGGGGCCTGCACTCACTGATGACCACCTCATCGCCTAGCTTAGGATCGAGGCCATTTGTATCGCAGAGAAACTTCTTGCTGACACGGAAACGCTTGAGATACTTGTCGTGCATCACGTAGCGGTGCACGGTGACGGTGACGGTGCCCTGCATCTTGGCCGATGAAACAATTCCTATCTTGGTACGCATGAAAGTAGAGTAAATCAAGCAGCTTTCGCTTGTGTAGAGCGGGAACGTTGTACAGATTGTGCAGAGCTTTGTGAAGCTCTTTTTAAAGATTTTTTGACTGGAACGGGTGCTGCATTTGTTGCTTGTGCTGAAACTGGAAGTGCACCGAGAACCGTGCAGATCTGAGCAATACGCTTGCGCGCGCGCTTGTATGCGGCGCTATCCTTGCCAGACTGCATCACGAGACTCAGTCGAAGGCCAGCCGCCTCGACGCGAAGACGCTTGAGTTCGACGCGCAGCTCAGAGGCTGTCATGCGTCTCAGTTCGCCGATGGGGGTGACGGCATCGCTCACTTATGAGTGGGAAAGAACGAATGTGGTGGTTACTGGCAATTTGTGCGCCGCGAGACGGAGTGCTTCTTTGGCGGTTTCCATAGGCAACCCATCCATCTCAAAGAGAATGGTACCTGGCTTGACGAGGGCAACGTAAAACTCAACCGCTCCTTTCCCCGATCCCATCGGCACCTCTGGCGACTTCCGTGAAATGGCTTTGTGAGGAAATATGCGAATCCAAATTTTTCCGCCTCTCTGCACTGCGTGCGTCATGGCGCGGCGAGCCGCTTCCAATTGACGAGAGCTGATCTCTCCGGCTTCTTGGCTCTTGAGGCCAAACGAGCCGAACGCGAGCGTCGCACCGCGCGTCGCTTTTCCCTTAAACTGACCGCGTCCGCGGTGATGCTTCCGATACTTTGTTTTAACAGGCTGAAGCATAGAGAGAGAATTAAGCGGCGAGACTGGTAAGAGCTGGAGATTTCACATCTTTCACTTTCTTAAACACCATGCCTTTGTACACCCACACCTGCACGCCGATTGTCCCGTAGGTAGTGACGGCATGACGAGTGGAAAATTGAATATTGGCTCTGAGCGTCTGGAGGGGAACGTTACCGTCTTTGAAGGTGTCACTGCGGGCGATCTCCGCGCCGTTCAAGCGCCCAGACACGCCTATTTTGATGCCGATGGCTCCGGCTTGCATGGCTTTCTCCATCGCCATTTTCACTGCCCTTCGATAGGGCATGCGACGCTGAATCTGGCCTTGAATGCTCTCGGCGATACACGCGCTGTCTGCGTCGGGTGAACGGATTTCTTGTACATTGATCTCAAATGATCCCGAGAATGTTTTCTCAAGCTCTTTTCTGAGATCTTCGATGGCAGCGCCTTGCTTGCCAATGATGACGCCCGGCTTGCTGGTGTGAATGAGTATGGACACTTTTTTGCCTCGTTCGATTTCTATGCTGCTGACACCGGCATCGAAATACTTCTTCTCGAGATACCGACGAATGCGCACATCATCGAGGAACATGCTTCGATACTTGGCCTTTGTGGCAAACCATGTAGAAGGCCATGAACGCGTCATGCCTATCCTGAAGCCGTTGGGGTTTACTTTCTGTCCCATGAATTTAAGCGGAAGGAGAGGAGGAAGAAGGCGCAGTGTCTTGTGCTTTGCTTGCGGGGCCGGATACTTTTACAGGCTTTTTCCGTGTTTGGGAAGAGGATCTCTGCGCTTTCTTGGTGCCAGTATGCCGTTCTGCTGCAGGTTCGTCGTATCCCAGTGTGATGCTGATGTGGCAGAGAAACTTGCGAATCGGACGCACGCGGCCTCGCGCCATCGGGATGCCTCGGCGGAGTGAAGAGCCTTGATTGACGACCACGGTTTTGATGATCAAAAGCTGAGGATTTTGCTTAAAATTGTGAGACGCGTTTGCAACTGCGCTCCGCAAGAGCGTCTCGAACATGCGCGCACTCTTCTTGCCCGTGCGCCGTAGGAGCTCCACAGCATCGGGTACCGGCATACCGCGGACCATTTTGGCCATCAGATTTGCCTTTTTAGGAGCGAGCCGTGCGGATGTGACGTGAGCGTGCATGAAAAGAGAGGTTACTTAGCCGGAGTGGAAAGATTAGGCTTGGAGGCAGGCGTAGCCTCTGCTTTACTCATCTTGCCTCCGTGAATTTTGAACTTGGTTGTAAAAGAGAACTCTCCGAGTTTATGACCTACCATCTGTTCTGTAACGTAGACGGGGGGGAATTCTTTTCCATTGTGAACGGCGAACGTGAAGCCCACAAATTCAGGCGGAATGTCGCAATCGCGCGCCCATGTCTTGATAATCTTCTTCTCTTGCCTCTGGATCATCTTCATGACCTTAGCAAAGAGCTTGGAATCAACGTAGGGGCCTTTTTTGAGAGAGCGTGACATAAGAGTGAGTGCGTTAGAACGCCGTCGAAGTGAGAATAATGGCGACGGCTATGAGAGGGAGGATGATCTGGTAGGACTGACGCATAGGATCTGAAAGGGAAAGAATGAACGACACTGCTACTTCTTCTTTTTCTTGCTGCGGTGTCTGACGATGAGTGTATCACTGTGATGCTTGGTTCTGCGCGTCTTCACTCCCATGGCATGCTTGCCCCACGGCGTTTTCGGGTACTTAAGACCGATAGGCGAATGACCTTCTCCTCCACCGTGCGGGTGATCGACGGCATTCATAGATTTGCCGAGCACCTGAGGACGACGGCCCATCCAACGGATTCTGCCAGCCTTGCCGATGCTGATGAGGTGGTGGTCGAGGTTTGAGACGGTGCCGATGGACGCGAAACATTCATGGCGCACTTTTCGCATCTCTCCGCTTGGAAGCTCAATTAAGGCGTATGGAGCATCGAAACCGACGAGTGTGGCGCCGGCGCCTGCCGACCTCACCATTTGGCCGCCTCGGCCCATCTGCATTTCTATGTTGTAAATGCGATAGCCTACGGGGACGTTCATGAGGCGCATTCTGTTTCCTGGCTTCACCTTCGTGCGATCCGCGCAAACGACTGTGTCTGCTACCTTCAATCCCTCTGGAGCAAGAATGTAGCGCTTGTCGCCATCTGCGTACTGGATGAGCGCGATATACGCAGTGCGATTTGGATCGTACTCAATCGTCTTCACAGTTCCTGGAACGCCGTTTTTATCCATCTGTCGGAAGTCGATCTGACGCAGGAGACGCTTATGACCTCCTCCTCTGTGACGAACGGTGACACGGCCTAAGTTATTGCGACCACTGATGCGTTGTTTGCCGGAGACGAGTGACTTCTCGGGGCGAACCTTGCTTAAGCCAGAGAAGTCTGCGATCGTCATTTGACGTCGTCCTGGAGTCGTTGGTTTCTGTTGACGCACTGGCATAAAAATCAGGAGGTGTGAGTGCTTTTGGAGAGATCAAGTGCTTTGCTCTTTTCTGCAAGCTTTACAATCATACGCTTACTTCGATGGCGCTTCTCCATCATTCCCTTGGCGGTTTGCCTGCTCTTTGGAACGGTTCTGAGTGCTCTGACAGAGGCTACTTCTACATCGTAGTAGCGTCGAAGAGCATTTTTTACATCAATTTTGGTAGCGTGAGGATGCACACGAAGCACATACGTACGTGCTTGTTTCGCCGCTTCCGCTTTCTCAGTAACGACGGGGCCGAGAATGACAGACGTGAGTTCCATAGATCAACGAGATGACGTGGAAGCGGATGCTTTCTTGGGGGCAGCTTTTGCTTTTGAAGCAGGCTTTTTTGCTGGTGCTTTCTTTGCTTTCGGCTGCTTTGCCAATTCTTTTTTTGCAGGAGCAGGCATCTCTTCGGTTTCGGGGGGCTCTGCGCCCTTCTTTACGAACGTATCATTCGCAACGGAAATGGCATCGGCAACGAAGATGATGTGGCGAGCTGTGATGATGTCTTCGGGATTTAAGTATGCCGCGAGAAGAGTCTTTACGCGGGGAATGTTTCGCGCAGATCGCTCGAGTCCTTCGTGGTGAGAGGGGAGAACAACCACAATTCTTCTGCCGATCTCCAGTGGCAACGCTTTGAGGAGTGAGAAGAAGTTCTTGGTCTTCGTATCGTCTGGATACGCCTCGAGAGCGAGCAGGCAACCTGAGCGAGAAGCGGCATCGGAGAGGCAGGAGAAGAGCGCTGCACGGCGCATTTTCTTCGGCATGTCTTTCGTGAAATTGGCGTTGTTTCTCGGGCCGAATGTCTTGCCGCCTCCTTTGAGCAGTGGAGATCGCACTGGCCCTCGTCTGGCGCGGCCCGTACCTTTCTGCTGGAAGAGCTTCTTTGTCGATCCGACGACTTCGCCTCGGGTCTTGACGTGTGCGATTGCCCGGCGGCGGTTGCTCTGCTGACGCAGGAGCGCGAGGTGCATGAGACCCTTGTTTACCGCTACGCCAAACATGGCAGGTGGCAGTTCGATCGAACCGCTCTTTTTGCCGGTGGCTGAGTAGACATCGATTGTCATGGAAGAGTGACGTTACGATTTCGTAGGGGATTCGAGAGTGACGGTGACGAGGGAGCCATTGGGGCCAGGGACTGCGCCTTTGATGCCAATAATTTTGGCTTCTGCATCTGAGACGACAACTGGCCTGTGCTTGAGGGTGATTCTGTCTCCACCCATGCGACCTGGCATTTTCTTGCCCGGATGAATGCGACCTGGCCACGTGCGCATGCCCACGGATCCTGGCTCTCGCTTGAAGTGGCTACCGTGTGTTGCTGGACCACCAGCAAAGTGGTGACGCTTCATCACTCCTTGAAAACCTTTCCCTTTGCTGATGCCAGAGATGGTGACGAGGCTGTCTTTTGGAACGAGTTGTGAGGTCACTGAGCCGCCCGCAGACATACCGTCGAGTGACTCCACTGAAAATTCTTTCTGCGTGGCGTGCTTGATGTGCTCCTTTCCTTTGCGCGTCTTCATTGTGCTCTTACCAACACCGAGCACAACTGCATCGTACCCGTCCTTCTCCGTCGTTTTCGTGCGCACAATCGTATTATCTTCCACGTGCAAGTACGTGACAGCGATAGCTTCTCCTGTGGGGAGAAACACGCGAGACATGCCGATTTTGCGGGCGATCATTCCGATCATAGGCTTGGAGGTTCTGTAGAGTGCCTGCTTATTGCGCTTTTTCTGCGGAAGGCAAGCGAGAACGTAAGCTTCCTGTGTGTGAAAGCTGGGAAACTGTAGAGATGAAAGAGGATGAGGTCAAGATATATTTGCTTTTTTTTATGGGTGATTTATATTCATACTTGATTATGGATTATTATTACCGTGAAATGCGGGGACAAGCCGTTGTCACAGCTCTAGAGAAATCTAATGGTGCTTTGAGAAATTTTGGTGCTCCTTTAGAAGGAGCGGTCCAATCATATATTTCAAAAAAAATTCAAAATTCCGATCTCACTGAGGCGCTCAATACGCTTCGAAATTCAATTCTCGAAATACTTCTACTGAGATTTCCTCATCATCTTTTCCTGAAGAATGATGGAGAGTTTGAGCCAGTGGATGTCGAAGAATATCTGCCTGAATTAATAAGCAACGTACAAACACTCTTCAGGAATTGTTTTCGAACATCCTCAACAAATGATCCTAGAATGGACAGTAATGCTAGAAAACAAATATGGCTAGATCTGAAGCAAAAACTAGATATTAAACAAGGATTCTATGACGCGCAAATCGCTGCAATTGCAGTAGCAGTGGAAAAGAATGAGAAACTTTCTCAATGCCTGAATTACATTGTTGCAGAACTTACTGATTGGCTTGCCAACAAAGACTCCATTCCAGAGACTATTGATATAGAGTCTCAAGCATATTGCGAGTTTCAAAAATATAACTACTTCAGTACTCTTTTCACAAAATCTGGTCTATCCATCTACTTATTACTCAACTACTGTGCCGTATGTGCAGAGAAAAAAGTGCGAGCAAAACAAAAGAATGCTGGTTAGACAGGAATTTATATTGAGGATCGTTAGGAATTCTCGCTAGCATTTATAAAAAATATTTGCTATACTGTCTAGATTTATTTCTTACCAACATTCTATGCCTAAAAATCAGGCACCTCTCTCGAGGAATCTCCAGGTATCCGTTGCAGCATTCAGCACTCTGATGTTGGGGCTCGCGTTCATCCTCTCCTATCCTGCCCTCCTCGCGTAGAAGGACAGAGTGAAGCAACAGGACACACAAAAAGCCTCTACACCACCTGCAGCATCCCCCACACTCGCTCGAAAGAATCTTTCTCGCGGGTGACATCTGCTATGCTACGGCTATGGATCCCATTCGCTACAACAAATCAAAACGCTTACGAGAGATAGGGAGGAATCCCTATGCGGCCAAATTTCTTCGGACACAGACGTTGGCTGAGGCCAAAGTATCGGCGGATACGACGCCAGTTTCTATAGCGGGACGAATTGTGCTCATGCGGGAGATGGGGAAGCTCACGTTCGCCACGCTGCAAGATCACACAGGACGACTTCAAATTGCTTTTCGCGAAGAGGAATTGGGAAGCGATGAGTATCGCACGCTGCATCAAACAGTGGACTTGGGGGATTTTGTGGGCATTCACGGCGAGCGATTCACCACTAAAAAGGGTGAACCGACGGTGCGAGTGGCAGCGTGGACGATGCTCACCAAAGCGCTGAGGCAGCCGCCAGAGAAGTGGCACGGAGTCCAAAATCGAGAAACAGCCTATCGACAGCGCTACCTCGATACGATGAGCAATCGTGAGAGCTTCGAGCGGTTTCTCTTCAGAAGTTCGTTTATAAAGGCAATGAGAGAATTCTACTGGTCGCATGACTTTGTGGAGGTGGATATACCGGTGCTTGTGAGCAGCGCATCTGGCGCTCTTGCATCGCCGTTTAGCACTCATCATAACGCCCTCGATCTCGATGTATACTTACGAATTGCTCTGGAAACGCATCAGAAAGAGTGCCTCGTGGGGGGATTTGATCGGACATTCTCGCTCGGGCCAGTATTTCGCAATGAAGGTATGGACCCAAGCCATCTGCAGGAGTTCACCATGTGTGAGCACTACGCCGCGTACTGGGACTTTGAGGATAATATGCGTTTCACAGAAACCATGCTCGCAACACTGCTGAAAAAGACCAGACATTCCACGAAAGTGCAGATTAAGAATCGTGAGGGAGCCCTTGTAGAAGCTGATTTCTCTGGTAATTGGCCCAAGATCTCTCTGCGCGACATCATCCTGCACGATGCAGGGATTGACATTGAGAAGGCAGAGAGTGCAGAGGCTCTCCGGAGCCTGATCCGAGCGAAAGGGATTACGTTTGATATCGATATTTCCGCTCTCGGAAGAGGAAACCTCATCGACCAACTCTACAAAAAGGTAAGCCGGCCGCGCATCACTTCACCCACCTTCATCACCCGTCATCCGCTCGACCTCTCCCCTCTCGCGCGCAGGAACGATGAAGACGGCAGTGTCACTGATCGATTCCAGCTGGTGGTAGGCGGATGGGAAATCGTGAATGCCTACAGCGAGCTCGTTGATCCTGTGGATCAAGCAGAACGCTTTGGAGCCCAAGCTCAAGCCAAAGAAGGGGGGGATGCCGATGCGCACGGCAAGGATGATGAATTCGTGGAAGCACTGGAGTATGGGTGCCCTCCATGCTCTGGATGGGGAATGGGAATAGACCGCATCGTGACGCTTCTCACGCAACAGGAGAACCTGCGTGACGTGGTGCTCTTCCCGATCATGAAGCCAGTGAGCGGATCGAATGAAATAGTGAAGAAAGAAGAAAAAGAAATATCTCACGGAGCCCTGAAAGAAGAGAAAAAGACAAAGAAAAGCAGTGAGAACTCTGCAGCACTCTCGCTGCCACCATCTACTCCAGATCACCTTCTCCAACATGCAGACTACGGACACTTGCTTCCTGCCGCTCACGGGCTTCTGGAAGCCCATGCAACCCTCACAAAAGCTCATCTAGTGGCAACGGGTGCTGCCATGGAAGCACTTGCAAAACGATTTGGCGGAGACGAAAAGACGTGGAAAGTGGCGGGAATGCTGCATGACCTCGATTGGGATATGCTCGAGAAAGACTACGAAGAACACTGTGGTACTACACTAAAACAGATGCTCGAGACCATCGAGGCCCCGGCAGAGCTCCTCGCGGATATTCGCGCGCACTACGCGCACAAGTACGGCGCGGAGTATCCGCTCAATACGATGCTCCGTAAGTGTCTCTACTGCGTGGACGAACTGACGGGCTTCATCATCGCTGTTACAAAAGTACGTCCAAGTAAGAAGATCGTTGATGTAGAAGTGAGTAGTGTCCGCAAGAAGCTCAAAGACAAGACGTTTGCAGCGCAAGTGGACCGAGCGCAGATCCTCAAGTGCGAAGAGCTTCTGGGTATTGGGCTCGATGAGTTCATCAGCATTACCCTCGAAGCGATGAAGGGCGTGGCAGGCGAGATGGGGGTGTAACGATAGACGTTGATTCGCGTCTCTGCGTGATGCATCACTTTACGATATGAATGAAATACCCCGAGGTTTGGCGCTCTGAAATGCGACGCATGGCAGGTATCTTCCAATCAATAATCCGCAAACACCAAACGAGAGGTGTGCAGCGGTGCAGCGGCAAAAATCGCAACAGAGATTCAAAAATGCCTCTCACTGGACAAATAGTCACAGAGCTACACTCTCGAAACAGGTACTCAATCCCATCTTTGGAGTAGCGAAAATAATCCCTGTAATCATCCGTGAGATTGGCATGGTAACGGTAGATGAATGGCACGTAGAGGAATGCCTCTGCCCCCTTCTTCAGCACTCTCACGAGCTCTTCTGCGGCACGCTTTGGATCATAGACATGCTCTAGTACAGCCATGCAGAACAAGCCATCGACAGAAGAATTCTGAAATGAGAGGGCGTGAATATCCTCGATGAAATCTGGGTGGTACTGATCTGTGTAGTCCGTAACGTTGTACTGTACGGATGTATCCGTTAAGTATCGAGAAAATTGTCTGGCCATGGTTGGACTCACTCTATTCCCTCGCGTGCCATCTATCCGTAGGCCACCGCCAATATCAAGTATGAACCCTCCGCGAGAAAATATATGATGAACGCTCCTCGTCACAAAATCCTCCCAGAAGGGACGACGTACCGGATATCGCGGCGGCCTAAACATCGTGGAAGGTGGAAAGCAAAAATCTACAGTGTCTACTGGCATGCTCCGAGTGTACGACCAACGACAATGATGCGGAAGGAGAATAGTAGGCTCCCGTGAAGCATGTTGGCAGGTGCCCCAGATACTGGACTGCACTCAATCACGCCGCTCGGCATCGCCCAGTTGCGCACTTCATCTCTACTCCACCTCATTCACCTTCCCCCTCTCTGGCATGATGATGCTGACATTCTTGGCGGCAGCCGTTCGTTCGGCGAGGGCAAACATGCCGCGCTCTTCTCCGTGTACGAGGTACAGCGTCTTGAGACCTTGGATAGACTGTATGTAGCCATCTAAATCGTCCTTATCGGCGTGGCCGGAGTAAGCGTTGATGTAGTGGATTTCAGCCTTCTTTTGCACGACATCATTAAATATCTTCACGCTCGTACACTCACGATCGATGATCCGTCGTCCGAGCGTATTCTCCGCCATGTATCCGACAGCCAGCACTGTATTTCTTGCATCTTCGAGCTCGTTTCTGAGGTGATGACGAATGCGTCCTGCTTCGCACATGCCCGACCCTGCCATGATAACCATGGGGCCGAGGGCTCCATTGAGCTCCTTGCTCTGCTCTACGGTTTCGGTGTAGTTGACAAGGGAGAACTGAAAAGGATTGTGAGCTTTACTCAAAAATTCCTCGTACATGGACTGGTCGTAACACTCGGGGTGTTTGCGAAACACTTCTGTGACGCGCGTTGCAAGCGGCGAATCGATCATAATGGGGATGGCGGGAATCTCCTTGGCATCCCACAGGAGGTGCAAGTCGTACACAATTTCCTGCGTGCGCTCCAGCGAAAAGGCTGGAATGAGCACTTTCCCACCGCGCTTGGCTGTAGTGATGATGACATCGCGCAGTTTCTGTCTTGCCGACGAAATATCATCATGCGTTCTATCGCCGTAGGTACTTTCGCAGATGAGATGCTCTACCGGAGGCATTGGCTGCGGATCGCGAATGATGGGCAGCGCGCTCCGTCCGAGATCGCCAGAAAATCCAAAGCGTATCTTCTTGCCGCCTGAGTCGATTTCGAGGTACAACATGGCAGCACCGAGAATGTGTCCGGCTTCGTAGAACGTGCAGGTGATGCCGGGTAGCACTTCGAATGCCTCGTTATAGTTTTTGCCCACAAAGAGCTTCATGCACTCCGTGGCGTCTTTCTGTGTGTACAGTGGGCCAAAAGACAGTTTTTTATCGCGGAAATGACGGGAAGCGAACTCTTCATCCTTCTCTTGAATATAGGCCGCATCTTGTAGCATGACATCGGCGAGATCTTGCGTGGCGTAGGTGCAGAAAATTGGGCCATCGTAGCCGCGCTTATACAGCAGTGGTATGCGGCCGGCATGATCCATGTGGGCATGACTCAAGATCATTGCATCGATTTTGGTTGGATCGAATGTAAATTCCCTATTCTTTATTTCAGCCTCGCTTCGCTTGCCCTGGAAGAGCCCACAATCTAAGAGAATGTGCTTGTCACCGATGATGAGCTCATGGCATGTGCCGGTTACCTCTCTGGCCGCGCCGTGAGAAATGAGCTGCATGGCCGCATTGTGCAGGAGAACGCGCTTGGGAGGGGGAAAGAATGATTGATAGAATTGCTGTTTTTGAGTATAATACTATGATATCGATGACATCGCCGATGCATTTTACTTTGCTGCTCACATAGAGCGATAATCGCATCGTGGCATACTCTCACCGTTCACTCGAAGACATTCACTCTACTGTTGCAGTGACACATGCGGGATTCCTGCGGCGGCTCTTTTCGTTTGCAGGACCAGCATACATGGTGAGTGTGGGATACATGGATCCGGGCAATTGGGCCACTGACATCGCGGGTGGCTCTCAATTTGGCTACGAACTGCTGTGGGTACTACTCCTGAGTAACATGCTCGCTGTCTTGCTACAAACGCTGGCGGCTCGCATGGGTATTGTGAGTGGTCGCGATTTAGCCCAAGCCTCTCGCGAACTCTATAGCAAGCCTGTGGGAATGCTTCTATGGATACTCTGCGAGGTGGCAATTGCCGCTTGTGATCTCGCTGAAGTGATCGGCACTATTATTGGGCTGCACTTACTGTTTGGCATGCCGTTCATCTTTGGCTTGATTATAACGATCTTCGATACCTTTCTCCTGCTTGCCATTCAACGACTTGGCATTCGTAAAATGGAGGGATTCATCTTGCTACTCGTCTCGACGATCGGGCTTTGCTTCGTGCTCGAAATACTCTGGGCACAACCTGAGTGGAGCCAAGTGATACGAGGGTTTATCCCCCATCTCTCGACGCGCACGCCATTCGTTTTTTCTGCTCCAGAGGCACTCTACATTGCCATTGGCATTTTGGGGGCTACAGTCATGCCTCACAATCTATACCTCCATTCAGCGCTCGTGCAGTCACGATCAGTGAAACGAGATCCGAAGAGCATCGCACAGGCCTGTCGGTACAATTTGCTTGATTCTGCCCTCGCCCTCAATGCAGCGTTCTTTGTGAATGCTGCGATATTGGTGCTGGCGGCTACGGCCTTCTTCCGCTCGGGTATTATTGTGTCAGAAATTCAAGATGCCTACACGTTACTGCCACAAGCACTTGGCACGAGCGTTGCCAGTAGTGTGTTTGCCATTGCGCTTCTCTGCGCAGGTCAAAGCTCCACGCTCACAGGCACTCTTGCAGGGCAAATTGTCATGGAGGGTTTTGTGCAATTGCGCCTTCGACCTTGGGTTCGGCGCTTAGTGACGCGGTTGATAGCAATTATTCCAGCTGCCATTGCAATTATTGCGTTCGGCGAGCATCGGCTGACAGAGCTCTTGGTATTTAGCCAAGTGATCCTCAGCTTGCAGCTCAGCTTTGCGGTGGTTCCCCTCATTCAATTCACATCACGCAAAGAACACATGGGTGCCTTTGCCAATCCTCTGTGGTTACAGGTGCTTGCTTGGCTAGCCGCCACGATTATCATTGGCCTCAATGGCTTTTTGGTTGTGTCGCAGTTGGGAGACTGGTACAGAATCGCTTTGACAGGGGGGCTGCCAATGCTCTGGCTTGTATGCATAGCGTTTTTTGTGACACTGAGCTGCATTGCCCTCTTGGCATGGCTCTTCATTGAGCCTCTGTGGCGCAAGCGACTCGCCACGACCCCTGATGCAGTCAAAGCTCAGCAATCAGCGAAACAAGTTGTAGACGGCCTACACTCGCCCCAGTATCACCGCATCGGTGTAGCCCTCGAGCACTCACCTCACGATACTGCAGCACTCTCGCATGCCATTGCTCTTGCACGTAGCCACCATGCGGAATTGATACTGATTCATGTCGTCGATGGCGTTGGCGGCCAGGTGCTCGGGGATGAAACAGAAGATCATGAGAGTCGGAGTGATCGTGCATACGTAGCCAAGCTTGCGGAAACCTTCATTGCGCAAGGTATCGCCACTCGCGGCCTAGTACGTTACGGAACGCCGCCGGAACAATTACTCGCTGTCATTGCCGAAGAAGGAATCGATTACATCGTGCTGCGCAGTCACGGACACGGTTTCTTGCAGGATAACTTCTTCGGTCAGACCATCGATACCATTCGTCACAAAGCCAATATTCCACTTTTAGCCGTGAGGGCACATGACCCGATGGGCTAAACACCCTCAATCCCCAGCGCCTTCAGTAACTCCCCCCGCTCGCTCTCAGTGAGCGGCCGCACTGTGCTAGGGCGTAGATGGGGGTCTGTGAGCGTCATGATGCGCACGCGGCTGAGAGACTTCACTGTGTAACCAATGTGCTGGCACATACGTCGTATCTGGCGATTCCTGCCTTCTGTGAGAACGATGTGAATCGTCTTCGGAGCCGTTTTCCATGCCTTGAGAGGCTTGGTTTTTGTTCCATCGAGTATGAAGCCATCCTTAAGCGCCTGAAACTCAAGAGGGCGTATGGGGCGATCGAGGGTCACCTCGTACTCTTTCTCGTGCAGTGGGGTAAGGAGCAGCTCCTGCGCGGAATGGGTGGGAGAAATTTTGATAATGCTTGATGAGGCGTAGGGGTGATGCTGCCAATACTCTGCAAGCCTGTCTGATTTCGGTAGTGACAAGTGGCGCACTCCAGACACTATTGTATTTTCATCATTCTTACTGAGAATCCTTCCGATACAAACACTTCGTCACTCATGCTCTTTAACAGAGCAATAGCATGAGTTTGTTGTACATTATCTGGCAAGATAACTGCATCGATTGGATAAAGGCGAATTTTTTCAGAATCTGACATGCTAATATACTTTTTGTAGGCGTCGACATTCTTTAAAACCAAGTCATCCGGGATTGCGTCGTAGCTGCCATATTTCTCGCGGAAATAAATAGCAGATAAGGCACTGCCCAACTTTGATCGCAGGGTGGTTGGGAACTCTTTCTTGGCCTGATCTACAGTGTAACCATGAACCCAAAGATCAAAAAAGAACACGGCACGGGCGCGGTCGGTAGAGACTAAATAGTTGATGGCATTCGACGAGTTGTACACATCTGCTGAGGTGTACACTGGGACAAAATCCATAATACCGATATTCGGCGAATAAACCACCTGTCCTGCATGCATATTTTTATCAACGTACTCTAATACTGGTGCGAGCGCCTGCTGTGCTCCCCAATAATCACGAACATTCATGTAGGCCAGTGTCTGGTAACGAATACCAAATGCAATAGCAACACATATGAGCAATCCGATAATAAATGGTGTTAATCTATCTGATAAATATCGACCAAGTATTCGCAGGACCAAAACCATAGCCAGCATGGAAGCCAACGGCTGAAAGAAGTACCAATGGTAGTGATGCGGCACAAGATATCTTCCACTCAATATTTGCTGGTTCATAGCCATGATGCCACCAATGATCAATGCAGCTGCGAGTTGCCAAGTGACACCCCAACGCTTTCTGGCAATTACGATGGTCAACACTCCAAGGATCATCCACACTCCGAAGATTGGCGAACGCGATGCTATAATGCCAATTCTTTGAGAACTTTCCTCATACAGTGGATGTCGTATTGTTTCAAAAAGATGAAATATATATGGTATTGAAAAAACGCCCACGAAAGCGCCGCAAATACTGAGATCTCGAACCTTGCGCCAATCACCTGTGCACGCAAGATAAATCGTCAGTAAACCCAGTGTCACCGCTAGGTATGACCATGCGTATACGTACGAATACACTAATATTGTAAGCGGCACTACGCAATATGCCAATGCGATGCGGCGGCCACGCAACCACTCTGCCGTCAACCAAATAGCAGCAAAAAACCACGGTACGGTCCACAACGGATTGATTGGCCTCGTGAATCGTAGTGGCTCGAAAGTCCCCGATCCAGTAAGGAATTCCCAAAAATCCCAGGGAGCTCCGAGTAAAAAACCAGAAAAAACTAATATGCAAACTGCAATCAGTGATTCCCACGTAGTGTCAGTGAGAACTGCTATTGTACCGACCATGGTAACGACAAGTAAGAACGCACATAAGACTGAAAACACCACAAATGTTGATACTGGATTGAGATGCAGAAATTTTGAAACCATCGCTGGAATCATCTCGGGTAACGGTGGCTGCAAATATGGCTGATCTTTAGGCTCGCTAAAGAATGTGTTGCCTGTCCAAAAACCATCGTAGATTTCTCGCATACGTGCTGCGTAATGCAATTCAGCATCAGTAGGCATGATAACAACTCCACGGAATGGAAACTGAGCATCTTGCCATTGCATAAGTGGCATTAGCAGAATAATTGCTGCGAATATCGTCGCACAAAGAATCACTGCCAAAGGAAACATGCGACATTTCATTGTTTACGAACGACGACGTAAATATTTGCTGCGCATAGCTCTGCGCCAGGAATATGCGCTAATACCAAATCGAAGAATTTGATCGGCATAAACAGTATCAAAAATAAATACTGCAGAATGCTCTGGAGCCGACGGCAACCGAAAGAGCATGCTGTAGCGAAGAAAGCAGCTAGAAGTGCAGTCAGTGCGGAGCAAGGGCCAGCCATCACTCCTTTTTTGATAACACTGCATTGCGGAAACATTGCGCATAATCCTTCCATCGTCCAGCGTGTGTAATCGAGCGGAGATGGGTGCCAAGGAAAAACAAATGGTGAGGCCACATGAATAAGCCCACCACTGCGAACAACACGCTGTAATTCAGCAGCCACTAACGTTGGCCGTGAAACATGCTCCAACACCTGATCACATGTGACACCAGCAAATGCGCCGTCCTTGAATGGTAGCGCCTCAAGATCGGCCAACACATCGACGCCTGGAAATGGAAACAAGTCGATATTCAAGCAATGCCCCTGTAAAATACGCGTTCCCGAACCTGCATGTAACACAATGCCATCGTGGATAAATGTACGAATGAACTTGGCCGGTGTCATTCCAGTAAAAAATGATGGACCCACAAGCCAAACGCATGTTTCATACACACGTGGCCATCGTTTAAAGAAATTTTTGAAAGCGTTTTCGCTATGTAGTAGCTGTTGTTGCTTGAGTGATGCAATGTGCGACTCTGATAAAAAAGCTGGCACAGCATTAATCCTCTCGAAAATTTTCGATGAATCTTGCAGGAGAGTAGACAATAACTCATCAGTTATAGACATCTATGTGGACGGGAAAACGTAGCGAATGCAGTACGGCTTACATGACTGCGTCTGGAAGTAAATCCTCATAGACATTTCAGCCAACACTCCCATAAGAACACACTGCACGCCTACAATCACGAGTAACGCTGCTAACACTGGCAGTGGAGTCTGAATAAGGGTAGGCCCACCTACTTCACGCCAAGCAATAGCAGCAACAACCGTCAAAACACCTGCTATTACCGAAAACAAACCGATGCCTCCAAAAAATTGCATGGGCCTCGTGACTGAACGTAGGAAGAATGTGAGCATAAACAAGTCGAGAAGTACTCGCCACACCCGACTAAGAGTGTACTTAGACTTACCATGCATGCGCGCTCGATGATGCGTTTCAATCTCCACCACACTTGCGCCCTGCATACCAGCATAGGCAGGTAAAAAACGATGCATGTCTCCGTAGAGTCCAATGTTCTCTATTACAGCGCGACGATATGCCTTCATAGTGCAACCGTAGTCATGAATTTTCTGACCAGATACCAAACGAATAATTTTATTGGCAATTTTAGAAAGTACTGAGCGTAACCATGTATCATGGCGGTTACGACGCCAGCCAGAAACAATATCAAACCCTGATTCTATCTTGGCTAGAAAGAAAGGAATATCGTGAGGATCATTTTGTCCATCGGCATCCATTGGTAAAATCACATCGCCCTTCGCTACATCCATACCAGCTGCAATCGCTGATGTTTGACCGAAATTTCGAGTAAGAACCACAACATGAAGACATGGAAAACGCTTCGTGGCTTCTTTAAGATAGAATAGTGTTTGATCAGTGCTACCATCATCTACAGCTATGACTTCTGCGCTTGGATAGTCATCGAGAACGGCAAAAATCTCATTCAAGAGCGGATCGATATTTTCTGCCTCATTGTACACCGGTAAGATGATTGAAATCTTCATGTGGTAGGGTCGAATAATTCCTGTGAACTACAGTGTAGAGTCAGATAAACAGAATTGTATCTATACAATCGCATATTTAGATTTTGACGATGGATGAAAAGTCTCTTCGGTATTATCGAATATCTGGCTGGTGATAGTGTGCTGCCTTATAAACGAGGAAATGAAAGTCATACATATCTAATATATCATGATAAATCTGCTATAACATATCTAGATTCCTCACCATTACTGACTAAGAACACTCTACAGATCTGAGGAGCGCATTCTTCTCGCTCTCGCTGAGTGCGCGGATCGCGCCTAGGGGCAGTCGATCGTCTGTGAGCGTCATAATGCGCACGCGGCTGAGAGACTTCACTGTGTAACCAATGTGCTGGCACATACGTCGTATCTGGCGATTCCTGCCTTCTGTGAGAACGATGTGAATCGTCTTCGGAGCCGTTTTCCATGCCTTGAGAGGCTTGGTTTTTGTTCCATCGAGTATGAAGCCATCCTTAAGCGCCTGAAGCTCAAGAGGGCGTATGGGGCGATCGAGGGTCACCTCGTACTCTTTCTCGTGGTGAAACTTGGGATGGGTGAGACGGTAGGCGAGCACGCCGTCGTTTGTGAAGAGAAGAAGGCCCGATGAATCCTTATCGAGTCGGCCTACGGGATACACCGTGCCACGTAGAGTGGGAGGGAGCAGTTCTCGCACGGAGGGGGGGGAGTCATCACTGCGATCGACGTTCGTCGTCTCGACTCCTACGGGCTTATTCATCACATAGTACAGCATTGTTTTACGATCCTCGAGCACTGTGCCGTTCACCTCGATACTATCTCGCAGTGCATCAGCCTTCTGCCCAAGAACGGCGACTATACCATTTACTCTCACAAGACCCCGCGTAATGTACTCCTCGGCCTTGCGGCGGCTGCAGATGCCACGAGAAGAGAGAATTTTCTGAAGACGCTCAAGCATGGCATGAGTATAGCGTTCTCGAGCATGTCAAACAGCCGCTCTCTTTATGGGAAAACGGCATCAGTGAATCAGCACTCTGTCCTGGCACCGACCTACTCTCGCATGGCGGAACCACACTACCATCGGCGCTGGAGGGCTTAACTTCCGTGTTCGGAATGGGAACGGGTGTGACCCCTCCGCTGGAGGCACCAAGACACAATGCTGATACGTGAGAAAGAACTGACGTAGTATTGCACGCAGGCGATACGTGGAACAGTGTAATTTCGGTATCCACGCACCGCCCGACCTGTGACATGTGAACAGCATCCTTCGATCCGCTGCGCTTACGCGCTGCGTTCTCAGGCACATTTGAATACAAATGCATCAATATGAATGTTCGATTACCCGTTAGTATTTCTCGGCTAAACGCATTACTGCGCGTACACCTGAAACCTATCTACCTCCTGTTCTTGAAGGGGGTTTATGGGGAAAATTAATCTTGAGATGAGCTTCCCACTTAGATGCTTTCAGCGGTTATCTCTTCCGA
>CAZOJC010000015.1:18072-28476 GCA_964580035.1 uncultured Candidatus Peribacteria bacterium | reverse complement strand
GCAGGAGCAGCAGCAGGAGCAGCAGCAGGAGCAGCAGCAGGAGCAGCAGCAGGAGAAGCAGTAGCAGCAGCAGGAGCAGCAGCAGGAGCAGAAGCAGAAGCAGCAGGAGCAGAAGCAGAAGCAGCAGGAGCAGGAGAAGCAGTAGCAGCAGCAGGAGCAGCAGCAGGAGCAGAAGCAGAAGCAGCAGGAGCAGAAGCAGAAGCAGCAGGAGCAGGAGAAGCAGTAGCAGGAGAAGCAGTAGCAGGAGCAGCAGCAGGAGAAGCAGCAGGAGAAGCAGCAGGAGAAGCAGTAGCAGAAGCAGGAGCAGTAGCAGAAGCAGAAGCAGTAGCAGTAGCAAGGCTGTCTACTGGATAAATTATGGTAGTTCTATCTCTGGGGGCATCAGCTCCTAGATCTTCGTGAAGCAGACCTGTTATGTAGGTTTCGAAAGTTTGCCTTCCATAGGACTCATCTGCACAAAGAGTAATGCCCTCTTGAATGACTGTGTCATATTTTACTTTTACCACTTCATCCATTGTATCTCTATCGTACGATCCTTCATTCCCTTTCTTCTGTACCGCTCTATCAACATCAACAGCAAATGCTGGATGAGTGCCTCTCGTGGCTCCACAAAGATAGAATGCATATCTCAATGCTTTGTTGATTCTGTCCGTGTTATTGTCGATGCACTTAATTGTTTCATCAATGCTCTTTCTGCTCATACCAGCTTGCTCTCCACTGGTTCGCAAAAATTGCTCTAATCGCGTTCGTGAGTCTGATCCTTTTGTAAAATCAAACGTCATCACGGGTGGAGTAGCACCTGGAAATGCAGCGGATGGCTTCATGGATAACGCCAGCGAGGACAGAGGAACTTTGGCTAACAGAGTGAGTGCTATGGATATATTCGCCTCAGGTAACTTTGCGCGTTCAAGCATACGCTCCATCGTCTGCATAGAACTTTCTAGTACAGTTTTTTGAGGTATGACTCCAGGAATTTTGAGTGCCGTTCTAGCTGCCGCCTCTGCAGATCCTAGGCCCTTTTGTATTGCACTTGTCATTGTGTTCAACGCGTCTTCATCCCCTTTCATCATGCGCAAGTACACCCATGTTCCAGCTAGGCCACCAATTATTGTTTTTCCAAATGCTCCCGAATTCCACAATTTATACGAGAGAAATAAACCAGCTCCAATGAGACCCATTTGTTGCCAAGGCTCTAAATTACTAAAATTATCGACGAACGTTGAAAATTCTCGCTCACTCGCTAACTTCTCAACATCTTTATAGAGAACATGAATGTTCTGCCTATTTTCAATTCTTGCCTGTAATTTATCCTGATTTTTTTTTGTAATATTCTTTCCCCATTCCACAAGCTTTTCCTTAGTAATAACTCCTAACATCAGCGCGCCTTTCAATTCAGATGGCGGCATATTTGTGTTGTGCCAGAGCACTCTACCATCTGCTTTAGTATGGATTTCTGATCTGAGGGGTGAGTGCTTGGTAAGAAAATCTTCATACTGTGCAAAAAAATATGCTTCATTTGTAGTAAACAAACTTTGAGATGCTGCTTTTGCTTGACGTATTTCTTCAGAGGTATCTCCGGAGGCGGCTGGATCAATAACATCCAAACCAACCATTATTCGCATAATTTTAATAGCTTTTAGCCTATCTGATTCTGTTATATTTAAGTCTCTTTTCAATTGGTTGAATGTTTCGTTCCTCTGTTCTATGCTTTGGGATAGCAACCTGTCTGTTACTGATGCTCCTGGAGCGGCAGATATTACTGGAGCGGTAAAGATATTTTCGCCGAATGCCGCCACTTGCTGGGCTACATCTAAATAATTTCGAATAGATTGATTAACACCTATTCTCTCATATTGCCCTGGCTCGATAGCATATTTTTCAACGTACTCTACACTTCTTTTTGCTCCTGCAGCAGAAGATTCAGCAGAAGTTTTCGTGTTATCGAGAGTATCCCTCAACAGTCTGAATTCTTTGAAATGAACTGTGAATGCTGGTCTGGTATAGAGAAATTGTGTCATATATAATTAAGGATGAGGAGCAACGTTATCTGATTGTCCTGAAGGTTTTTCGCTGCCGTATTTCGGCCAGCCATTTCGATACAAATTGACCAGCAAGTAGACTAATGCTCCTGCAGGAAGCGCCGCAGGGCCTGATGCAAGAGCGGTGAGGCCTCCTAGGCCAGCTCCCCACCACGTAGGCTTTATTCCCTGCCAAGCAAGCCTTGGCCATTTTGGAACAGAGGAAAGTAGGGCAAAAGATATGGCAGGTATCGCCACGCAACCTTCCAAAAGGTGCCCAATAATTTTCATAGTCGGTGTGGAGTATTTTATTGGCTCTTGTCCTAATTTTTTTTCAATTGTACGCTTTATGGCCCCGAGGCTGCCTAAGGCAAAGATTCCACCTAGGACAGGAAGAGTTGCATAAATCGCTCCGATCAACATTACTATCGACGATACAGAGTTGGCGGAAATAAACCAAAACGGATGATTTTTCTTAAATTTCTCCAATTCTTTAACCACCCTCAGCAGATAACCTTCGTCTGGATGCTGGTCTGAGGAAGTAGGAGAGCTAGAAACAGACGAAGTGATACTGTTCGTTTGCTGATTTGATGGCGGCCTCAAATCGGGATTGTCAGGAAGAATATTTTCAATTACTTTTTCAGTATTAATTTCTACTTCAGGGAGGTTTAAATTTCTTAACTCTCTTCTCAGTGCTTTACGTAAATTTGAAGCTGCTATATTTACACTATCCTTTTGATCAGGAAGAGCCTGTGTATTTGGATGTAACGCTTGTATTCCAGAAAGAAACCTTAAGAAATTTGTAGCATTAATTGTGATGTTGTCTGCTGCAGCAGCAGGGGCAGCAGGAGCAGGAGGAGCAGGAGCAGGAGCAGGAGAAGCAGCAGGAGAAGCAGCAGGAGAAGCAGTTGGAGAAGCAGCAGGAGAAGCAGTTGGAGCAGCAGCAGGAGAAGCAGTAGCAGGAGAAGCAGTTGGAGCAGCAGCAGGAGAAGCAGTAGCAGGAGAAGCAGTTGGAGCAGCAGCAGGAGAAGCAGGAGAAGCAGTTGGAGCAGCAGCAGGAGAAGCAGTTGGAGCAGCAGCAGGAGAAGCAGGAGCAGCAGTAGCAGGAGAAGCAGTTGGAGCAGCAGCAGGAGAAGCAGGAGGAGAACTGGGGTTATTCAAAAACAAAATATCATTGATTTTCTCTATTGTTTCACGTCCTACATTTGCCAGCGCGTTGTTGATCACTTTCAGCGCATCAGTATGATTGTTATCAAATAATTCTTTAATCGTCGAAATTTTTTTTACAGTTGGAGGAGTTGGATTTGATGACATCATATTATTATAGCTTATTTCTTACTACTTTTCAAAGTAAACTCTTCTCCAATAAGATTGTGCTTCTAATCATGTTCCCCCACCCTTGATACTATTGGCAAAAACGTTACACTACACCCCCATGTCCGACATCGAACGCCGTCTGCAAGCCATTGAGCTACGTAATCAGAGAGTAGAATTAGATAAATCGTGGGAGCGGAGTATCACTCGCCGAGTGGTCATCGCAACGATGACATGGCTTACGGCAGGGCTCTTTCTGTGGTGCATTGATGTGCCATCACCACTCATGAATGCTCTCGTGCCAAGTGGGGGCTATCTCCTCTCGACGTTATCTCTCCCTCCGATGAAGTATCTTTGGAATAACATAGAAAGACTAGCTAAAAGCAGCAATAATAGAACAGAGAAAAAGATAATCTGATAAATATTGAATTTACCTTTTATTTGAGGGCTCTGGTGACTTTCTTGAGTATAAAATGTATACAATTGAGGGTTAAGATTACTTCCTGAGCTTGTGTTGAATTTTTCAGAGTTATACATTCGACTCGTGTATGGATCTCTTGCTCGAAATGCTGTTTTTTGTTTTTTTCTAGGGCTCTGTAGCTTTTTTGTATTCTTTTTTTGTTCAATAGTGTTACTCTTAGTTTCTGTGCAGAAACTGGGCAATGCCGCTGTATGCTGAGGTGATACACAGGAGGAAGGTCGGGGATCGCGTGCCCTACTATCAACTGATGCTAAATCCCTCACATTGAATTGAGCAGAGTGCCCGTGATGTACTTTGGTGTAGGTGACCTGATCGAGAATGTCTTCTCCCGATCGTAGCTGAAGAGTGCCACCAGCATTTGGCAAAACGCCAGAACGCGAAAATCGGTAGACGAAATATCCTCGAGCAGCTATCGAGAAGTCTGGAAATGTGAAAATTCTCTTCCCACTGCGTAGAGTGAGTGAGCGGTACGTATGATGTACAGAATCTGGGTTATAGAATTCAATCCACTCGACATCATCTGTCTTTGGCGTTGGGCTTGGATAGAGCTCTGAAATGAGTATTTTTCCTCTGTAGCTAGGGCTCGGTGACAATTTTTCACTATCAGATAATGCTAGAAGTGAACGAGAGAGAAACGCATTTCTCTCGAGAGTGAATCGAGCGAAATCAGTAAACTGAGGGAGAGACCACAAACCCCTTCCGTGCTCTATTGCATGGTTCTGTACTACAGTGAGAGACGGATCGGCGGTTGATGAGACGATTGCAAATCCATTTTTTATGAGTTCCTCTTGAACGCTAGAGCCCTTGTAGTAAACAAAAGATTCGAGTATATGTGCTTCTGACACATTCTTTGATCTTACTTTTAGTTCAACTTTTTTCCCTTCATACAGGGCTCTTTCAAGTTTTGTTGATTCATTTTTAATCGTTTCAGCTGCTGCAGAACTGGGCATTCTCACATCACTTAAACGTACTCTCACTTGTGCGTACGTCCCAAGCCACGGCACAGGGTCAGACAGGAGCACATCGAATGTAAACGGATCTATAACATGCTTCACGGTAGCAGAGAGCATCTCCCCTTCGTGCGATACGAGTGAGAGAGCTTGCGGACTAAAGCGGTTGCGCTCGCCTGGCGTTGCGAGGTCATTCCAAAGATACTGCCTGTGTGCGTCATGCCAACTGAGGGACTGTCCCTCGAATGACTTCGTGTACGCAACCTCGCTCAAGACTGCCCTTTCAGTGACTGCTTCTGGATGAACAAAATCTGTGTACAAAGATTCAATTGGCGCCAAGAGCTGAGTAGCGCCGCTTGAATTTCTGAGTGCGCCTTTCAATTGTTTGCTTGTGAGCGTGAGGATCCCGCGAGGTGAGAGCGTGTGCGCATCGAGACTAATCACTCGATTCTGTATCAATAATTGCCAGCCGCAGAGTGAGATCGGTACGTCTGTAGTGTTACTGATCTCCACCCACTCGCGGGAAGCATCGTCTCCCACAGGATTTGGTAGTATCTCAGAAAGATGAGCACCAAAAAATGAGCGGGGTCTGCACAGTGAGTCACCAGTACTGACTTTACTGGCAGACGCAGTAGTCTGTTTTGAGGAAGCCTTGGTTGATCCACCATCTTCTACGTCTATACGAAGTGTGCGTGTTAGTGTAGTACCACAGTATGTTTTCGTCGTTAGTGAGAGATCAAATGATCCTACTCCTCGATACGTATGACTGGGCGGATTGCAGCTTGCGCTCCCATTACCATCGCCATAATCCCACTGGCAGGAGATGAGCTGAGCAGATCCGCCGCTTATGGTGAGAGCGGGATTGATCGTCAGTGCCCCTCTCCCTTTTTGCGTTCCGGACTGAAGGACTATCTGCGTGTCGATGTCCTCGCCCGTATTGCTGTATCCTTCTGTGGGAAGGCACAGAGGCTGCACGGCGTCGTTCACTCGTCCAAAAGATACCCCCGTGGGGAGTGCAGGGTAGACAAGCGAATCTAGGGGAGAAGTGCTACTTTTTAGCACGACTGTGCCGCCGCTGTTCTTGAGTGTAAGACCTGTACTTTTCCTTCTGAATGCTATGTGCTCCTGAGGCTCGAGCGTGAGATGTGGTAGCGAAAATGTGGCAGATGCACCTAGGACTGAGAGTGTGAGTCCCTCTAAGGACTCTGGACTGTCTCCCATATTTCCTATTTCAATCCATTCAGAAGAAGCATCATCACCCACTGCATCGGGCAGTAGTTCAGTAATGCGGATGGAGGGGAGGGGCGGAGGGGTGACATTCCAAGATTCATGTTCACACTTTCCAGGATCGCCAAACATCGGCGAGCCCTGATCGAAGCCAAAAGATGAATCTGCCGTCTGCCAGTTCTCTCGGTCGGTCCCTGCGTGGTCCAGCCGTCTCCTCTGCATGCTCGCTCTCTGAGAGGATCCACTGGCATTTCGTCCTGCGAATGGCATTTTTCCATCTCCCACTTCATCTCTCAGTAGTCCTTCTGCATCTCTCAGTCTCACTACAAGCGCGGTGTTGGAGAGTGTAATAGAGGGGGCAAGGCCGAAGGGCTCTCGCTCGAGGCGAGAGCGAGAGGCGTCGAAATGAGAAATAATGAGGCATGCTTTTGGCTGAATCTGTACGTCACTGCCGAATGTGAAAAATGTCTTCTCGATATTTTTGCTATCCACAAACGATAGCTTCCAGCCATCGAGAGCCAGAGAACCGCTCCCTGCAAGAGTGCACCCAGAAGCAGAGCAGCCATCGTACGAGAGCTCTATCCACTCGTCACTCGTGGAAAGATCGGACCCCATCCAGAGCACTTCTGTGATGCCAATGGCCGCCTGCACTGGAAAAGGTTGTACAAAAAATATGAACAGTCCTGCCATCCAGATGATGAGTGAGTGTCGCAGCATAGGGACATCTCATCACTCTGCACTCCTGTCTGGCAGGGAGAACTGCGTAACTGAGCGTGCATGTAGTCATATTTTCTCAGTAGATCAATCGAAAAGACGTTCCATGAACGCTAGGAACGGTCGACTATGTTGCCAAACTGGCAAAAAATATGTTCGATCGCATTGTCATTCAGATGACTCTTGCCTATAGTGCTCGCACTCACCTTGTTATGATCTCTTCGTTTCTCAGCAATTCTCCCCACATTGCCATCCGTCAGCCTTTCATTCGCAGCACTTCGTTTCGATGTGTCACGATCTCTGGTGGACGATGAACGTTGAGATGGGTTGAGCCTTACCTCACTTGCCCCTCTCTCACATGATCGCCGATATTCTCCCCATGATGCTCCTCGGGCTCTCGGGCCTCCTGCTGGGGCTACTCGTTGGATGGTTTTGGTTCAGCAAAGGAAAGAAAATTTCCTCCGCACTGCAGGCGGAGATAGACGGCAAAGAGCGCGAACTACAGCAGCTCAGCGTCAAAATGGTGGAGGTTCGCAGTGCCGCCAAAGCAGCGGAAGCAGAAGCGAAAGCCCAAGCGAAAGAGATTCTCTCTTCAGCGCGGCTCGAAGCACAAGAAGCCCACATGAAAGCCGAAAAAGAGAACGCCCGCATTGAAGAGAGGGAGAAGGCTCTCGATAAGTCTGTTCGGGAGCTTGAAGAACAGAGAAAACGCATGACAAAAAATGAAGAAGACGTGCGTCTGATGCAGGCTGAGCTGAAAGAATCTACTGCCAAGCACCGAGAAGCACTCGAAAAAGTATCAAAACTTTCTGAAGAAGAGGCTAAGCAGCAGCTCTGGAAAGAACTTGAAACAGAATTTTCTTCTCATTTTGCATCACAGGTCAAAGAACTTAAGAAGCACATGGAAGATGACATCGAGGAGAAAGCGAAGAATCTCTTGGCTGAAGCCATTCAGCGCTATGCGTCGGAAGTCGCGTCTGAGTCCACTACCACCGTCGTCCAGCTCCCTTCTGATGAAGTGAAAGGGAAAATCATTGGCAAAGAAGGCCGCAACATCATTGCATTTGAATCAGCCACAGGCGTTGATGTGATCATCGACGATACGCCGGGGGCTATCGTCATCTCAGGCTACGATCTCGTGCGTCGTTACGTGGCTAAGCGCGCAATGGAGAAACTCATCGAAGATGGACGCATCCAGCCAGCGAGAATCGAGGAAGTGGTGAATAAAGTGAAAGAGGAAGTGGCCAAGATGATGCTCGAGTTCGGCAAGCGAGCAGTGGAAGAGCTCGGCATTGCTGGGTGGCCGCAGGATCTCCTGAAGATTATTGGCAGACTTCGCTTCCGCACCAGCTACGGCCAGAATATTCTCAAACACTCGGTAGAAATGGCTCACGTCGGACGTATTATGGCTGAAGAAATCGGCGCTGATCCGCAGATTGTGGTGGAAGGATGCCTGCTTCATGACATCGGCAAGGCTCTCGATCACGAAGTGTCCGGCACTCACGTAGAAATCGGCGTAGAAATCTGCAAGAGGTTTAAAGTACGACCAGAAGTTGTGCACTGTGTGGCCGCTCACCATGAAGACATTCCGCTTGCCACTCCAGAAGCCTTCATCGTCGCTGCTGCCGATGCCATCTCTGGCGCTCGCCCTGGCTCTCGAAGAGAATCTATGGAAGCGTACGTGAAGCGTCTCACAGAGCTTGAGAATACCGCCAAGAGCTTTGAAGGCGTAAGCAAGGCGTATGCCATCTCCGCGGGACGTGAGATTCGTGTGTTCGTGGATGCGGGGAAGATTGATGACCTCTCGCAGCAGAAGTTGGCCAAAGATATCGCCAAGAAGATCGAGGCAGAACTCACGTATCCTGGAGTGATCAAAGTGAACGTGATTAGAGAGAAGAGAGTGGAGGAATTGGCGAAGTGAGCAATGCTAAAATTTTGGCTTTGGTATAAGAAAATATTCTTCACTTACAATATTTTTTGACATTTTACTTAGAGTATTTTAAAATTTTTTTATGCGACATAATAATGGAACGGTAGAGAAAAAAGAAAATTTTCCTCCCGCTATTGAACCCAAAGAAAAAAAACGTGTCTATAGAATGATAAAAAATATTGTTGAAAAAATGCATGGATGCTGCAGGCTTGCAGCCCACAACTTGCCTGCATTTACTGTGGATGACTCAAATGATTTCTTCCACTCATATTACATGATATGCGTAGTTGGAATAAGAACTGGGAAATCAGAAATTATACGTGAAGTGAGAACGTCTTTAGAAATGGCTATAGCTTCAATTGTTATTGCTGAAAAATTTAACGTTGTACCAGCAGGCATATTTCGCCAGATCGATACTCTTATGAAGGAAAAAAATATAAGTGTTTTAGAAGCGATGATATGTAGTATTAATATCCAAAATGGAACAGTGGATAATTTTCAATATAGAGCACAATTTGGAGATCCTATTAAGAATTATAGAGAAGCAACTTGTGTAAAACGAAGGAATGGAGAAAGAATATAATGGCATCGAGCCGATCTTTAGTTTAATTGCATTTTTTCAATCGAAAGAATAAAAGTTGACGCTCAACTTCTTCTTCCCTAGACTTCCTTGGCTTTAGGCGATACGATGCACCGGAAGGTGGTGACTATCCCCTCTTCTTTTCCCTACTTCTCTCCTCAATCAAGTTTATGGCAGATCAGAAAAAATTCGATCGCTCCAAAGTTCACGTGAATGTGGGCACCATCGGTCACGTTGACCATGGCAAGACAACACTCACTGCGGCTCTCTCGCTCAATTTCTCTCCTCCAGATGAGAAGAAGGCGTACGATCAAATCGACAATGCCCCTGAGGAAAAGGCTCGCGGAATCACCATCAATACCGCTCACGTGGAGTATGAGTCTGCGAAGCGTCACTACGCACACGTGGACTGCCCAGGTCACGCCGACTACGTGAAGAACATGATCACAGGTGCCGCTCAAATGGATGCCGCGATCCTTGTGGTATCTGCGGCTGACGGCCCAATGCCTCAGACGCGTGAGCACATTCTGCTCGCTCGCCAAGTGAACGTGCCATACATCGTGGTGTTCATGAACAAGATCGACATGGTGAAGGATCCTGAACTTGTGGACCTTGTGGAAATGGAAGTGCGCGAGCTCCTCACGAAGTACGGCTTCCCAGGCGACAAGACTCCAATCATTAAGGGCTCTGCGCTCAAGGCAGTGGAAGGCGATGCAGAGAACGTCGCTAAGCTTAAAGAGCTCCTCGATACTCTCGATTCCTACGTACCCGATCCAGTCCGTGAGACGGATAAGCCGTTCCTCATGTCTGTCGAGGACGTCTTCTCCATCAAAGGCCGCGGTACGGTGGCTACTGGCCGTATCGAGCAGGGTATGATCAAGGTAAACGAGGAAGTGGAGATCGTCGGCATTCGCCCAGAAACCAAGAAGACTGTGGTGACGGGTGTTGAAATGTTCCATAAGCTCCTCGACTCTGGCATGGCAGGTGACAACGTTGGCCTTCTTCTGCGCGGCATTGAGCGCGAGGACATTGAACGTGGGCAAGTGCTCTGCAAGCCAGGATCCATTAAGCCTCACACTGAATTTGACGCTGAAGTGTACGTACTCACCAAAGAAGAAGGTGGACGTCACACGCCGTTCTTCAAGGGCTACAAGCCTCAGTTCTACATCCGTACCACTGATGTTACGGGT
>CAZOJC010000015.1:0-18062 GCA_964580035.1 uncultured Candidatus Peribacteria bacterium | reverse complement strand
TCGACGAACACCGCACGACGGATGTCACTGGCTCTGTGGTTCTCCCAGACGGTGTAGAGATGGTGATGCCCGGCGATAACGTGAAGTTCTCTGTTACACTCGGTGCTCCTGTCGGTCTCGATGTCGGCACTCGCTTTGCCATCCGCGAAGGTGGTAGGACTGTAGGTGCTGGTGTCGTCACCAAGATCAATAAGTAATCGTCGCTCTCAGGCAAGGGCGGCTCTGTCCGCCCTTGCTCTCTCGATCGTCTCGTTACCGGTTCTCTCGCTCTTTCTCCCCATCTCCCCATGTCCGACACTCCCAAGAAGAAAACAGGCAAGGCAGCTACTGCTGCTACCAAAGATGAAAAAGTGAAGAAACCTCGGACATCGGTGAAGAAGGCAACTTCGGCAAAGCCAAAAGCACCCATGCAAACAGAAATGAAACTTCAAGAGAAAGACAGTACCGCAGCCATGAAACTGAAGGGTATCCGCATCCGTTTAAGCGCATTTGACCATACTATACTAGATGAGACAGGAATGAAAATCATCGATACTGCCGTACGAACAGGTGCCATCGTTCATGGACCTATCCCACTGCCGACAAAAATTCGCAAATTTACCGTCAACCGTTCCACATTCGTCCATAAAGACGCTCGCGATCAATTTGAGATGCGAATTCACAGAAGGCTCATAGACCTCTCTGAGACGACGTTCAAGACGGTCGATGCACTGCAAAACTTGAGCCTTCCTGCGGGTGTGAGCATCGATATTAAAATGGGGTGAGCCATCATTTCTTCCATCCCTTCACGCTGAGAGCCGCTTTGGCTGCACTCTGCTCTGCTTTCTGCTTGGTATTTCCCGTACCGGAGGCTACTTGTTCCTCGCCGATAAAGACAGCGCATGTGAAGAGTTTTTGGTGATCCGGACCTGTTTCATTGATCGTTTCATACCGAGGGGTAATGCCCATTCGTTCTTGAGAGGATTCCTGAAGAACGCTCTTCTCGTCTCTGTGCATGCCTGCCGCAAGGAGGCTGTGGAGATTGACGAGAATGAATCGATGCACAAATGTCTTTGCTGACTCGAATCCTTGATCGAGATAAATCGCACCGATGAAAGCCTCCATGGCATCAGCGAGAGTGGAATCCTTTGTGCGTCCGCCACTCGCCTCTTCGCCTCTACTCAAAAAAATATAGTTTCCCATCTCCAGATCCTGCGCAACGCGTGAAAGATGATTGCCTTGCACTAGTGCAGAGCGCCAATTGGTGAGCTCGCCCTCCGGCCTACTCGAAAGACTGAAGAGATACTCTGTTGCCACAAGCTGCAATACGGCATCGCCGAGAAACTCCAGACGCTCATTATGTCCGTGTCGCTTTTTTTCCCGAATGGCTGAGCGATGTGTGAGCGCCTGAGCGAGGAGGTCTTTATTCTTAAAAGACACACCTGTTTTTTTCTCGAGCGATGATAGTGTCAGAGGAGTTGCTATACGCACAGCATAGCAAAAGGAGCGTTCACACTGAAAGTGGTTCCATCTTTTCGCTTATAGCCATTCATGATCGACTCTTCTTTGCGAGTGCATTGAGCACCCCATTCACGAACTTTCCACTCTCGGCCGACCCGAACTCTTTTGCTGTGTCGATTGCCTCATTCATGATGACCGCAGGCGGAATTGCTTTCTCGTAGAGGAGCTCGTATGCGCCTATAGTGAGAATGCAGAGGGTAATAGGATCCATACGTTCGAGTGGCCACTCTGGCGCGTCTTTACTGATGGCATCTACAATATCTTTCTCATGACTCATGATGCCGGCCAGTAACTGATAGGCAAAATCAGGATCGATGGTTTCTCGTCCGACATCGGCAATGTTTCGAGTGAGGACGACCGTTGGATCCAGAGATGCTCGGCTTTTGACTTCAAAGAGCGTCTGCATGACAACGGTTCGAGACTGATGACGACGAGTCGGCATTCGATGAAGGAGAAAGCGAATGGGAGAAGTGCGACGCTGCCTCGCTATGCCTTAATCGTCGTGATGCTATCGAGCGCCTTGCGTCCGCGATGCTTCTTCGGCGCAGGGCCGGAGAACGGTGAGGAGGCAAGCCCTCGCAGTCGTTTGACTTCATTGGAGACATACGTTGAGTGCCTTCTGCGTCCGCGATCTTTCGAGAGCCGCTTTTTGGGTACTGGTTTTTTAGACATGCGGGAGAATGGTAGGGTTGATCTCTATTCCTGTAAAGAGCAACAGGCGATTACTCTCGTCTTCCTCCGAAAGCTAACATGAATCTCAACACGAAGAGGAACAAGTTGTATATGTCGAGATACAGGCTGAGAGCAAGCAAAAACGGTGAAGCTCCTGCGCGAGCCTGCTGCGTAATGCGCTGCACGTCATACGCCGTAAAGAGTGAGAATATGACGATACCTGCGGCAGACACCATCATCTCCATCTGAGTCGTCCGAAATGACGGCAAAAAGATCTGAAGTAAGCCAAAGATTAGTAGTCCAAGGACGGCAAAGAAGAGGAAACGACCCATGAGGCCGAGATTCCATGTCGTCGTATAGGCAAACAGCGCGGCGGCGGCGGCGAGGAGTGTGGTGGAAATGAGCGCGTTTTGGAGGATGGCAGCGCCATTCACGTATCCCTGAAGGACACTCAGAATGAATGGCGTGATGCTGAGGCCAGAAAACAAGGGAAATACGGCAAAGAGAACATAATTGAGCGGTGTTCTCGTCGACCAAAATCCCGCAGTTAGGATGATGCCGAGCTCTACGAAGAGAAGCAGAAACATCCATCCGGATGTAATGATAAATTGCGCGAATGTCATTCCTGCGTAGACACCGACGAACGTCAACAGAAGGGCTACCGCAAACAGGCCATACACCGAGGCAAGCGCAGTGCGATCGAGCAACAGCGGCTCAGATACTATCGAAGAGTGTCGGGAGAATTGATTCATACGATGATAGTAATAGAAAGAAGAGGAGACGCAAGTTGTTCGAAGAGTTTTTTTATGCTAGAATAGTTAGATTTTATGGCATTCTATCGCCAAATCGTGGCAGTTTCACTCGGATGTCTCTTCCTGACAGTCCCTCTTCGGGCGGAAGCTGGAGCGGGGGCTCAAATGCTGAGAACATGGCTTTCAATACACATTATCGACAATGCGCTCTTCATTTTTGGCCCTCTGGCGCTGCTCTTTCTGTTTGCCTACGGATTTCGGGCTATTGTGGAATCGCAGAGCGATAGCGCGCTCAGTAATGCCGGAAAGTCTCTCCAGTACGGACTTGTGGGATTCGTGATTATCGCACTCTCGAGCGGCTTTGTGTCTACCTTCAATAAGAGTGATTTCGATCCTCTCAATGCGTCTGTGCTTTTTGGAGCGGGGGGAGGTGTCGATGGCATCATCGCCTTTATCATGTCTGTTGCAAGTGGAATTTTCGCGCTCATGATGACAGTGAACGGCATTCGACTCGTCGCTTCCCAGGGCGAGAGCGGCGAAGTGGATACGCTCAAGAAATCTCTGGCTGGAAATATCGGCGGAGTCGTGCTCATGTTTGGGGCGACTGCCATTGTTAAGAGCGTCGCATACAATGACGAATCGTACGTACTTGAAGAGCTTGGAGGTCTTGTACAGTACTTGCTCACCATTATTGGCGTCACGTCTGCGCTTGCCATTATCGCTGCTGGAGTGATGCTCATCGTATCGGTGGATGAATCTCTGAAAGACAGGGCGAAAAAAATAATCATCGGTACGATTATTTCTCTCGCTCTCGTGATGTCGAGCTACACGCTCATCGGCGTCCTCCTATGAAACGCGACATTCGATCACTTGCCGGCCTCATTCTGCTCGCTTTGCTTGCTACTCCAGAGACGGGCTACGGAGCTACCTCAGGAGCCATGGTCGTCCGAGACATTATTGCCTACTTGTACAATACGGGGCTTTTTATTTGGGCACCCGTTGCAGTGCTGATGCTCGTCATAGGAGGGCTCATAATGGTCGCTGGAAGCAGCGAAAATGCCAGTGGAAAAGCAAAAACAGTCATTTCTGGAGTGGTTGCTGGAAGCATAATGATCCTCCTCGGCCCCATTGCTATAGATACGTTCTATCAGACGGGAGGCATTCATCTGAGCAGAGCTACACTATTTACTGCGGAAGTAGTAGGAATTATCGATTGGATTAGTGCGATGGCGGCCATGATTGGCATACTGATGATAACTATCGCTGTCTTCCGCGCTGTAGCCAGCTTTGGCGATGAAAATGCATACACGACCGTGAGGACGAGCATTGCCCATGTCGCTGGAGGACTCCTCATCATCGCTGCCAACGCAGTGATTACGTATGCCTTCACGAATGTAGATGGCACAGGCATACAGCCGAATCCCCTGATCGAATTCATACTGAGTAAGACGACCATAGTGCTCGGCCTCATGTCGCTCGCGGCACTCTCCATCATCGTGTATGCAGGGTTTCGCCTCGTCACCAATTTTGGCAATGAAGAAGTGTACGCAAGTTCAAAGTCGCTCATTCTTCGCGCACTCAGTGGTCTTGTCGTGATCATCGTGAGCCTCGTGATGGTCGATGTGGTGCTCAGTATTTTCTAGTGCTGCACTGCTGAGAGCAGGTCTAGCGCGCTTTTCGTTTGCGCCACATCGTGAGTTCGAATGAATGACGCGCCATTCTGTGCTGCGATGATGCTCGCAGCGAGTGTTGCTGGAAGCCGTTCTGAGACAGAAAGCTGACGGTTGCCTGCGAGAAATGACTTTCGAGAAGGACTGATGAATACGCGACCGAGAGCAGTGAACGCACGCAGCTCCCGGAGAATGTGATAAGAATACTGTGGATCGGAAGAGACGAAGTGCCCAAGGCCGGGATCTACAATGAGATGTTCTGGCGCTATACCGGCTGTTATAGCTTCTGCCCGTCGCTCGCGCAGAAACGTCATGACGGTGACAATCACATTTTCGTAGTGGCGCTCCTCACGAGTGGTCCTCGGCGAATGGTCTTTGGCGTACATGAACACATAATCGCAGCGCGACTCTGCCATTACTTTGAACATGTCATTATCGCCTCTGCCAGCCGTAACGTCATTGATCATCGATGCACCCGCCTTCACACACTCGGATGCAACTAACGCTTTGTACGTATCCACAGAGAGACGCACTTCGGGGAACGAGTCACGAATCAAGCGGAGTACGGGGAGGACGCGTTGCAGCTCTTCTTCACTCGATACTTCCGGTGACCCAGGACCTGTGGATTCCCCTCCAATCTCGATGATGTCCGCACCCTCCTCGACGCATTGCCTAGCCCGCTCAAGCGCGGCCTTTGGCGTATTCCACGTTCCTCCGTCTACAAACGAATCTGGCGTGACATTGAGGATGGCGACGATGTTTGGTGGGGGCATGGGAAGAGCGAGAGGAAATCTTGTAGTAGATAGTATCATTTAGTTGGCTCGCAATCACAATTTAGTAGTACTCACGCGTAGTATGCGCTCTATGTCACTTACCAGCGGCCTCGCACTCCTCCTGCTTACAGCGGGAAGGGACTGGCTGCGTAAGTGGACCGATACATTCTCTGCGGAAAAGGGAGAGTGCATGCTACACTCTGCACATGTGGCCATTCTCAAGAAAAAAGAAGAAAGAGAGGCAGCATGATGGAATGCTCGGACTCCTCTACGGACAGCCCATACGCTCTACAAAGCGTACGATGAAGCGTGTAGTGGCAGGGATTATTATCGGAGGTGCGATTGGTTCCATCATCGGTAAGCGACTCCTCGAACAGAGGAAGGCTGATCTTGATACGCTCGACGACGACAGTGCTCAAGACAGTGAGGGGGCGTAGGGGAAGACTGTTGATCTCGCCCTCTCACTCCTCTTCTATTGCTTGGCGTACTGCTTGAATTGTCTCATTGAGCTTGCCTTCACGATTACGAATTTGGACATCGGTTTTTTCGGATACCGCGAGCTCACTACGCACGCTCGAGAGTCTTCGCTGCAATTCTTCAGGCGACATGGGGGAACGCTTGGCAATGTGGGCGATGAGCTGATCTTCGCTCTCGGGGAGAATGAAGATCGTCTTGAGAGAATACTGAGTGGATGAACCAGAAAATGCCGGATGCTCTACAATCGACTGAAAGCCTTGCACGTCTACTTCTCTGACAACTGTCTTCCCCTGTTCGATGGCTGGCACAATCTCCGAGAGCAGCGTGCCGTAGCGAGCTCCCTTGTGTACTTGAGCCCACTCAAGAAATCTCCCTTCGCTCACCATACGAGAAAACTCTTCTTCAGACACGAAATGGTACAGATCATCGCCTTCGCCTGCCCGTCTCTTGCGTGTAGTAGCCGAACGAGGGAACACATACGCACTCTCACTCTCTCTGAGGGCTCTGAGGATAACGCTCTTACCCACTCCGCTCGGACCGATGATGAGGATGAGCCTTCCTGTAGTCATACCACGACACTATACCGCCATAGGCAAGGTGCCCTCCAGCATGGAGGAAGCATGTTTCGCTTTCAATTATGGACAATGTGAGCTATAATAATGGGTTCGCTCTTTCACATAACAGACTCCCTGAAGATGCTCACGGGCAGGAGAGAGAAGCGGTGTAGATGATGCACCATTTCTCTCTCCCTGCTCTTTGATCTTCTGACCAAAGAGTTTCCTCTCACGCCAAAACAGCGTGCAGAGGGACAAACATACCAACACACACGGTCTACCTCTCCCAGTAATAGAGGCGGCGATACCCGACCTTCGGGTGACAACAAACACACACAGCGGAGCGATTCCCGTACTTTAGAATCGCACACAGGCGTAGGGAGTCCGAAGCGCCCGGTCGACGCTTCGAACGCTCACACCTTCGGGTTTGAGCACGAGCCAGGCATCCGGTTTGAGAGTCCTCTGAAAGGATTTTGAAACCGGATGCCTGTTTTTATCGTCTGTTAGACGATCGATGCATCATAGTATACAACTGCTCACTGTCGCTGCCAAATGATATCTCGCTCTGAAGTGACAGGAAGAAACGTTCTCCAAGCTTTCTGCTGACACGCTTCACAAGTAGGCGGAAAAGCAAGATCTGCAAGAATGACAGGAACAAGATAGGTGGCGAGTGCATGATTTGGGTCTTCGCTTAAGAAGTAGGCAAGCCTTGGAGAGGCGTACGACACTTCAATGCTCTTGCCTCGATCAAAAGACGACGGAGGTGAAAACCCTCCTGCTTTGATGTGCTTTTCTCGCTGCTCAGATGACGTGTCAACCGGATAGAGCGACCCCGCAAACGCGTGTGGGATGAAGGGACGGAACGTGAGCATAGTTACTCGCTTTTCGGGGAGAGAATACCGAACGAGCAGCGACGACACTGGTTCTGCCCTCTCGTTAATCACTTCGTATCCATTCACTGTCATCGGCCACACAACATCGACAGTCGCAGGGACGCGCTTGACCCCGCTACCTGAAGAAAATGAAGGCATGCCCACAACAGAAGGAGGAGGATAGGCGCTAACATCAATGGCAAGAGAAGCGGCAAACATGCTCGCGGCATCGATCACGGCTTGCTTGGTGGGGAGCTCGGCAACAGCAAGACGGCGGGGAGCAGATGACGATGCTACGCGTTTGATAGTAATCTGACGTGAAAACAGGGAGGCTGTAATGCTCATGAGACCGTCTGCGGTCGAATAGGAAATTTCTTGAGGCACTATTGGGAGGCGACGGCGATCAGTGGGTAACCCCATGGCACTGAGAATGCCCTCAAGCTGAGCAAAATTGATGCCTACTCCTCGCTCTCTATAAAGAACTACGTCCTTGCCAAGGGGCGGCATGATCGCTCCTGAAGAAGTGTAGATGAATTTCACCTGAGTCATTGTCTTCGGAGGAACTCCCTCCTCTCGTTCATGTATGGGAGCCTTGCCTTGAGATGCCTGAAAAGCGAAGCATGCTTTCCCCGCAGGGGTGTTTCTGAGGAGTGCTGCACAAGCATCGGGGTGCTGAGGAAGCGCAGGAAGTGAAACAACGCCAAACGCCATAGGCGCGAGCATTTCAGATGCCTTCTCTTCACTCGCCTCTGTCATCTTCTCACTCATCTGGATAGCCGACCGTTCATTCCTTTCAAAGATAAAGAAGGCATTTCCAAACAACGACAGCAGGAGTGCGATGAGTACTATCGGTGCAATTCTCTTATACATCGTAGTAATAAAAAGACTAAACACGGACACTATACCCCCACTCTATGAGTCTCGCTACGCAGCTTACGAATGACGTATCATTCTTCGGGCCAGCTCAGCCGCACCTTTGGGGGCGGCATCGGGGAATTGCGAAATGATGAGGCGGGGAAACGGAACGTTCGGCATCATCCAATTGGAGAGCGCTTCTTCGATCTTCTGCACATGCTGGGTGAGAGCCCTTCCCACGGCACCGCCAAAAATAATGACTGACGGATCGAATGCGTGTGTGAGATTCACAATGAACCACGCAAGTTCCTCATAGATCGCAGGATGCAAGAAAGAGCACTCAGAGCCAGAAAGAAAGTCACTTGGGTTACGGGCGCTTGTGCAGCGTTTTCCAATGGCAGTGCCTGAGAAAAACTGCTCCACCTCTCCCCGCATGTTTGGCGTGCTATACGGGGGATGACCTGGAACGAGAAGCATGTGGCCTATTTCTCCTGCGCAGCCGTTAGCACCACGAAACACGTCTCCGTCGATGACGATTCCTCCTCCCACTCCCGTGCCGAGCGTTACTCCGATGACGACAGACTCCCCCTTTCCTGCTCCGAACAGAGCTTCCCCTAATGCAAAGCACCGAACGTCGTTATCGATGACGACGGGAACACCTGTTTCTGTGGCAATGCGACTCCTGAGATCTTTCCCTTCCGATTCTGCAATATTTGGCATGGTGAGAATTCGACCGCTGGAAGCCTCGACGAATCCGGGAACGCCGATGCCGATTGCGATCGTGTCTTGCAGTCGCATTTCTTGTATCTGAGAGAGTAGTGCGATACTGACCTCTTCATATGTTTTGCCGGCATGCGTGGGGAATACCTTTGATGCTTTCAGCATGAGTGTTTCATCATCGTACTGAGCGATGAGTGTTTTGGTGCCGCCGAGATCGATGCCGAGAAGTGAGGCCATATATAGAAGTGTAGAGCACGCTCACCAGCAGGCTTTACCACCTGAAGACGAATGAGGCAACTTCAGCTCTGCATGTCTCTCGCCATAGCGCATGACAGTATCGATGTACGCGGCGTGGCTCCATGTGAGCGGCGAGACTGAGAGAGGGGCGCCAGTGAACGGATGAAGCTGCTCGGGGAGCATACCAGCGACGGAAGCATGATCGCATACCCATTGGAGCAATGCGCGAGGCTTCTCTAAATCCTCGATCTTGCTGGCCGTTGCGATCTGCCATTCGGCAAACCACAGTGTGGTGATTATCCACGGATTGCCTGGCACTTCGGCAGTGGGAGGCGTCACTGACTGATAGTAATCGTTGCTGTAACGCGCGTATCCTCCAACAGGAGTACGCACTGCCAGCGCTTCTTGCAATCGGTGGATCGTACTGACCATTCGCGGATCATCGGGTGGTAGAAGGCCAAACATCCAGAGTGTGGCTATGCTTGCATCTGGGGTGGTATCTCGCTCTGATGTGATCCCTCCTTCACGACGAATTTTTTTGAGGAAGCACGTTGATTCCTCGTCATACAAATGCGTGAGAATAGCATTCTTCATTGAAGAGTACGCTTCTTTGTAACGATCTGCGTGCCTGTAGTGTCCGAGAGCTGATGCAATGGAAGAAGCGGCGCGCAAGCCCGCGCAGGTGGCGGCACTCGTGAAGCTAAAAATGCCCCGGTGCTCCTCCCACAAATCGTAGGAAGGCAGAGGGAGGCCTGTCTCTTCCTCGCGATATCTGACGAGAAAATCTGCAGCCTTTCCTGCAAAGCGCTGGAACATATTGTGCAGAAATTCAATATCCTGAAATCTCTCGAAGTGCCGCCACAGCGCCACGAGAGGCAGCGCGGTTTCATCTTCCTGAATCGGCAAGACTGATTGGCCATTCATATACCATGGATGCCACGACGATCCAGCCGAACCATCCGGATTATACTTGTGGAGAAGGTACCCTTCTTTTGTCTGCACTCGAGCACAAAAATCGAGAAATCTCGTCACCGCTTCGCTCTGCCCGCAGTGCGTGAGTGCGAGCGACACGAATGCTCCGTCGCGGGGCCAGACGTAGGTGTAAGTATCTCTGTTGAATTGCATGATATCCGAATCGTTAGCGGCGAGAATGCCGCCGTGATTATCTATTTGAGTGCGTATGGTAAGCAGACTGCGCCAGTATTCATCGTTGATCGAGCTTGAGAGCTGAGATCCCGGATCATCATGAGATCTCGCCCACCCTTTCCAGTAGTGCTTGGCAGATGCACGAATTTGATCGGGGGTGTCTTCGAGAATGAAGTTCTGCAAGCTGTGCACTTCTGTAATATCTTGCCCTGCGCAAATCCACATGTGCAGCGACGTATCGCGAGATCCTCTCACTAAGCAATCGATTTGAACGGTGGAATCGACGGACCCTTGCTCGATCGGGTAGCCGCTCAGCACACCATCCTCGGCATCCCGCCATGTTCCCTCAAGGCCTCGGTAATTGGATTTTCCAATGGAAAAACCGACAATGCCACAGTGATCGATGTGCGCATCGTCGCCGTAGAGAGGATGAAACACACTCTGAGCCTCGCTCGGCGTGCAGTTCACAGGATCGCTCGTCGTTCCTCCGACGAGGAAGTATCGGGACTGCCTGTAGTGAATGACAGACTTCGTGTGCGGCTCGTAGAAGGCGGTATCCTTTTGCTTGTCGCCGTAGAGATAGAAGTCATGATGAAAAAAGCACTTCACTTGCCGTTCCACTCCATCGGTGCTGCGGAGCAGAAACGATCGAATGAGGATATTTCTCGTTGGATCGACAAAATCTTCGCAGGTAATGCTGAGCGCCAGCGCCTCTGACCGGAGAGTGGAAGACGAAACGAGCGACATATCGCTGTAACCAGGTCGGATGACCCAGCTGCCGTCACTCACCCAAGAAAATCCTTTTCCTTCCACATAAAATCCAAACCGATGGCATTTGCCATACGTCGTGTGATCTTCCTCTCCGACGTACGGGTAGTACATATCCCGCATTTGCAAATACTCATCGAACGTAGCGAGGAGACAACCGTTGCCGAGGACGAGCGAGCGAGGCATGTGTGCAGAGGAAAAAATTGAGAGTGAATGAGCGCGTACTATGCGTGCGGCGTGAGAGAAGAAACGTGAAGTTTTAAGTCTTGAAGTACATGGGAGTACCGCCGGTACGCTTCATAGGGAGAGTCGTAGGGGCTGAAGTACTTGTGCACATCGCCATCGTTCCAGTACTTGGTGCACAGGTAGTAGAAGTGATCGGAGGTGAGGAGTTTTCTCCATGATTCCAATAGCGAAGCATCACCCGTGTCTTTCACGCGTTGCTCGAGATCGTAAATGCCCTTGAGCGCCGCCTCTTGAAGATGATTGCCACGCCAGGCCGAGAGATCTCGCTCTATGTCCGCCCATGAGTGAGGCACGTGAGCATCGAGTGTGTCTGTTGTGCGACTTCCCCATGAAGACACCGTCTCGGAGGGTGTCCGCAGTATCACTCCCCTCTCGTTCAACTGTTGAGGAAGGGAGCCGAGAAACTCAAAAATACCAGAGTCTGACCACTGGTGCTCGCCGAACGTTTCATAATCCATGAAGAGATTCACGCTGTGTCCACTGTTACTAGCTACCCAGTCTGCGAAGCGATCAGCATGAAGAGGATACTCTGACCATCCTCTATTGCTGAATCGAAACGCAATATCGTCAGAGAGCTTGTAGTGCTTGAGAAGAACGCGAATTGATCGCTGAGGCTTTGCATGCAGGCGATGAGATCGAATGATGCTCTCATGCTCGGTTGTGAGGCGGAACGTAGGCGGCGCGTAGGGAACGTTTGGCGTTCTGCCGTGAAGAACATGATCTGCGCCCTCTGCGAGAATAGCCTTGAATCCGAGGAGTCGTGCGATATGAGCTATTTCATTGCTGTAAACAAGTTCTGTATTTCGAAACACTTTGGGGCGCGCGCCAAAATATTCTTCAATTGCTGCTACATGCTTTTTTACTTGTGAACAGAATTCCTCCAGTGAGAACAGGCTCGAGAGCGAATGATAGTACGTCTCTGCCAAAAATTCGACGTTTCCAGTGTCTGCAAGTGCCTGAAATGACTGCAGAACATCTGGGCCATACTCTCGGCACTGATCTAAAAATACTCCTGAGAGCGAGTAGGAGACTCTCCATTCTGGATACTCTCGTATCAAGCGAAGCATGAGAGCATTCGCCGGAAGGTAGCACTTCTCGGCAACTTTCCTAAAAATAGTTCTATTTTTCTCATCATCGAAATAATCGCCGCTCATGGATCCTACCTCGGTTATCCTCACGTCGCGGAGGCGATAGGGTTGGTGTACTTGAAAATAGAAGCAGACAGAGGGACTCATGCTGGTGAGAGGGAATGATAGAGAGAAAGCAGTTTTGATGCCTGATTATTCCACGTGAGATGGCGGAGAATGCGAGGGGTTTCCTTCCTCATCTGATCCGCAATCGGTTGTTCGCGAAGCACGGTGAGAATGCAATCTGCCATTTTATCAGTATCCCAAAAATCAACCGTGAGAGCGTTATGGACGACCTCCGATGCGCCCGACTGCTTGCTGAGCACTACAGGCGCCCCGTGGGTGATCGCCTCCAGAGCGACGAGGCCAAATGGCTCTGACACTGAAGGCATGACGAAACAATCTGCTTGTCGGTACAGTGATTCGGCTTCCTCACTCTTCACTTTTCCTGCAAATATCACTGATTCGGCAAGGCCAAGCTCGCAGGCTCTGCCGATGAGCTCTGGCAGTAAGTAACCTTCTCCTGCGATGACACATCGGATGTCTGGAACGTAGTCGATCATTTTTCTGGCGGCTTCCAAAAAATACATTGCTCCCTTCTGCACTGTGAGGCGTCCGAGAAATAAGACGAGAGGATGCTTGTTTTGTCTTCGTGGACGACTTACCTCTCTCGGTGCGTCTTGCGTGCCGTTGTGGAGGACTGTTATGGAATCGTTAGGTATGCCGTACTCACGAATGAGGAGCTGCTTTGTATACTCGCTGACTGCAATCACCTTCGTCGCTCTCAAAAGACCATCCCTCTCACGATCATAAATCCACTGATTGGGATTGTATTCAGTACGATCGAGCTCTGTGGCGTGCACGTGGGCAATGAGTGGCTTTCCGCTCTTTTTCGCAGAACGGTGACCAGCTTCGAGGGTCATCCAATCGTGCGTGTGAATGATGTCTGGGTGAATGTTCTTCGTCATATCCGCTGCTGTGGCTGTGAACCGTTCCACTTCCGCGAGGAGATCACTCCCGTACAGTTGCTGCATAGCACCTGCCGGAACAGATGCAGTGTGCCAACGCTCTTCACTGCGCGCGGCATAGTCGGATGGTCCATCGTACGGCTGCAGCATGCTCGGTACTTCAACGATGCTCGCCACTCTCTGTTCGACCGTAGGTGATAGAATCTTTACGCCGCTCTCGATGCCCCTGTCATGCGGCAGCACGAGAGTCACTTGAGCGCCATGATGCAGAAGCCCTCGCACTATGCCTTGGCACGCAACACCCAGTCCGCCGCAGTGAGCAGGAGGATACTCCCATCCGAACATGAGTGTGTGTATGGGCATGTGTGTTTTTTCCAGAAATCTTTCCAGTCTACCATATCTTGCTGCATGTTTCCAGCGTGAAACATCGCTATTCGCATTCTTTCGCAGCATTCCCTTGAAGTGATGTTCTACTCGCTCGGAGAGCGGCAGAAACAACACCGAGTCACTTAATCAATCACTTTGGGATGAGTGTGTCTTTTTGGCTTTGCAGGTGCAGATCAATGCTTATACAATCCTTTGGCCCTGTTGGGGAGTCGCCAAGTGGTAAGGCACCTGCCTCTGGAGCAGGCATTCGGGGGTTCGAATCCCTCCTCCCCAGCCATGATCTGTACCCCTAAAAGTAGACACAATAACCTGCACCATCCACTCTTTCTTTTGTACTTTTATCTCCTTACAAAAGAAAATTATGAGAACTACATATTCAAAAGAGAACATTGCACAGTTGCAAAAGAATCCATGCGTGTGGCATGTGAGTCGCAAGACAATAAGCTACACCTATGAATTCAAACAGAATGCTTTAGCCTTATATGCTCAAGGAATCAAACCAGATGATATTTGGAAGAAAGAGTACTGTCGGTACACAATCAAAGATTGGAGAAAAATCGTTCATAAGGGTGGACTTGATAGCCTTACGAAACCATCAGGAGTACAAGCTGATGGTGGATACAAAAAAGCAAAGTCCCCAGAAGAAGATCGTGTACGACGTTTGAAACTTCAGGTGCAATACCTCGAAGCTGAGAACGCTTTTTTAGCACGTCTCCGGGCCAAGCGAGCGGAGTCAAACTCAGGCCTAAGCAAAAATACCGGATCATTCGAGGATTGAAGTCTGATGTGCATGCTCTTTGCCCTTTTGCCAGAGTATCAAGAAGCGGATATTACAAATGGCTTCTGCAGGCAGATGAACGAGACAGAGACTATCCCGACTTCCTGAGAATCAAGCAGGTTTTTGACAAGGGCAAAGGGAAGTTTGGCTGGAGAACCATCAAAATGAGACTTCCTGACATGAATCACAAGAAAATTCAGCGCATCATGAGGAAGTATGGACTTGTAGCCAAGGTGAGACGCAAGAATCCCTACAGAGCTATGCACAAGAAAACGATGGAACATCGTGTATTTCCCAACAAGCTGAAACGTGCATTCAAACAAAACCAACCGTTTATGGTCTTCTGTACGGATATCACATATTTACCATTCCTTCGGGGATTTGCGTATCTTTCAGTGATGAAAGATATTGCCAGTGGTGAAGTGGTTGCATGGAATGTCTCTCTTCATATGGATATGTTATTGGTGACAGAAACGATACAGAGTATGCCGCCTGCTCTCCATGAACACGCCTTATTCCATTCCGACCAAGGATTTCATTACAGCAACCCCTCATTTATTACGATTGTGAAGGAAATGAAGATGAACCAATCGATGTCTGCCAAGGGCTGTTGCATCGACAATGCGCCCATTGAGTCTTTCTTTGGGCATATGAAAGACGAGCTTGAGTACCAGTCTTGTCGTTCTATTGAAGAACTACGCTTGAGGATCGGAGAATATATGCAATACTATAACTACGAAAGGAAGCAGTGGAACCGCAACAAGATGACTCCTGTGGAATACAGGGATTATCTTTTAACCCAAGTCGGGGGTTAGGGGGTTCTCCTGTGTCTACCAAATGGGGTACACATCACCATTACGGGCATGCGTCAATAGACCCGCTTGCCCTATTCAATAGTGCCCGGCGTCTTTTCCTTAAGCCCCCAGATATCCATCGCCTCTGTATCAAAAAAATGGACTTGGAGAGGTCCAAATCCTTGCTTGTCTGTTTCTCCAACCATTTGAAGTCTTTTAATGATCATTTCATCTTTCACCGTTAGAAGTCGTTGATTATTCTCTTTCGAGAAATCTCCCCGAATACCTATCCACAAGAATTTGATACCGGCATTCTTCGTAATCGCATCCCGAATGTGTTTGTCTTGGTCAGAGAATGAAAATCCAAAAGTGAATAGCTGACCTTTACATAACTGCAGTTTCGAAAGCGCGTGGTTCAGATACGGATTGGATTTAATCTGTTTCATCTTTGATTCCGAATCTCCCTCAGCAACCACCATCGGGTAATAGCCCTTTGCCATTTCTTCTTTAATTTGAGCGATAAGCGGAGCCTGCTGCCCCCATACTTTCTTGATGGTACGCCCGTCCTTTAGGAAGAGATGCAACGCACCATGCAGAAAGAAAACATGCTTATCCACCCCTTTTCCATCTTCAATGTATTCACAATATTCATCCGGAGTGTCTTCATCTCGGTTAAAGTAATCGCCGAAAACAATGTTCGTGTCCCGTAGTATCGTCCAATACAAAAGCAGATCGTAATTGACAGTAAAAACATCATCGAATCGATTCAAGAATGAGTGACATGATGTTTTGTTGGCCTCGGGTATGGAATTTGTTTTGTCCGGATGTACTTTCACGATTGCATCTGCCAGCGCATCTCGCAGCCTTTCGTAATCTACTTTGATCACAGAGCCATCAAATTCATAAACATCCGAAGCAAAGTGCAGATCCTGCAAAAATCGAAGTATCGCCTCGAAGTTTGATGTTCCAAAATGATCGAACAGCTGTTTCACTTTCGCATGATCTTTCTCTTCTTTGATTGCATTAAAAAGTGTTGTATAGGAAAAATCGCCGTAGTATGCCTGACTGAAACCATTGCCAAGTAAAATCCTGATATCCTTATTGCATAGCCGATTGTCGTTGTTCTCCCTCGCTTGAGAGAATGCGGTTTCAAAAGGAAGAATGATGGGGCAGTTTTGATTCATAGGAAGAGAAAAGGATCACTCAGGGAAGTTGCCAGCCAGAAGTTCTTTCAGATCGCGTCTGCTTACTTCTACATTGGGATTCTTCCAATTGAACAGCTCAATTGTGTTCATCGTCATCTCCAGTGCCGTTTCCAGCAAATCTACGGTGCTGTCGATGGTTGCGGTCAGTTCCAGTTCGTCATCTTTTGCAATATAGTCCCAGTGGAAACCTGAGCGACTGCGGTTGAGAATCGAAAGCTTCCGATCCTTCAGCCCGTGGAAACGCAGGGTGAATTGATATGCATCGATCTTCAGTTCTTTCTTGAGATTTTGCATAAATAGCATAGGACGGACGATATCCATTTCGAGCCACTCAAGACTGAGAATACGTTGATCCGGGAACATGGAATCTTCCAGAAGAGATTCTCGGGCAACGAGCGTACCGTTCTCGAACATCCGCCAGTAGTCGTAGCATGCCTTCTGTGTGAAGAGTCCATCTGCTCCCCAAGACCAATACATGTAGAAACCATCCCGCAGAACGGAGCGTCCGATCTGGTGATATTCCGTTTCGTGCGGGAAGCCCATACCACCATACCGATTTAACTTCACCCGATGACGATTCACCAACTCTTCAATTTTTCCTTTCGGTATGAGTTTCTCGCCAAGCGGGAGAGGATGAATGATCCATTCTTTGTATGCTTTATCCTCAGGGAATCCTTCTCCCTTCATATGCTTCACTGTTTCCTCATACTCGCGATCGGCAGTTCGACCAGATATTCCCAGGACTTCTGTTGGTCCGAGTGTTCCGTGCAATGAGAGGAGGACGATACTTTCCAATAGTTTCCGCATGCCTTCCTGCACATTTTTCTCAGACATTTTCAAATGTTTTTTGTGCTTCAGAGCTGGGGGAAGGCGAAGATTATCGGAGATGACGATCGGTAGCACTACGGTCTGCCCCTTCTCGAGTTCCACAAGTCTTGCCGAACTGATTTCCTCCTGTACCCAATGCGATTGGACGGAATTTTCCGAAAGGATAACGACGAAAAACCGGCATTCCCTGATGCCATGGAAAACTTTGTGAACGATATCCTCTCCGACGAGGATATCCATATCATCCAGCCAGACTGTGTAGCCCACGCGTTTGAAAGCCTCGACGATCTGCATCGCCAATTCCTTATCTTTCGACGAGTAGCTGATGAAAATGTCCTTGGTTGGTAGCAACCGGATGCTCTGCACATCACCTTCACGTACGAGGCGTCCTTTCTTCTCCAGCGCGTCGATGAGATCGAGGGCTGCCTTGTTCGTAATTCCAAATTTTTCAGTGATTGCATTGAGCCGAGGCATGTTGCCGTTTTTCTGGTAGTACTCACGAAGGAACTGCAGCAGCTGTAGTTGCTTGTCAGGAAGATACTCATCGTGGATTTCTGGGGTCATAACTAATGGGGTATCAAAAGTTAGTGGTATACCGAAAGTTAGCACTAAAATTTTCACTGTCAAATAAATCGCCAAATTCTAAACAATCTGGCGAGTGCTACATGTTCGCCTCAACGATAATCCTGCACACTCATCGTGTACGTCCCGATGGAGTTCGACTCGATGTAGT
>CAZOJC010000014.1:0-30616 GCA_964580035.1 uncultured Candidatus Peribacteria bacterium | reverse complement strand
GAAGGGAAAGTGAAGGCAACCCGACGAAGCGGTGTGAGGGGTGGAGCACCCACTCTTTCTTTTCTCATACCGTGACGGTAGAGTACGCGGGCTCTGGAGAGGTCGCATAGTGGCCTAGTGCGCTCGCTTGGAAAGCGAGTATCCCTGAAAGGGGATCGGGGGTTCGAATCCCCCCCTCTCCGCCAGAATGTTTTGGTCGAAAGCGACCCACATAGCGGGATGCTGGCGGTTCTTTGGCAACACACTCTCCTTGGTATTAACATCATTCTCAAGTACCCGTTTTCGCATCAGGATATCTTTTTTGTAAAATCTGAGTTATAAGAATATCCTCTTGGTAAGGAGAAATGCCAGTGATCTCCCGAATTACAGCTCCCTCTCGAGACTTCCCTTCATATTGCAAACCATTACTGCAATACAAGATCAAAGAATCATTAATATCATCAGGATTCCACTTACCGAGGAAGTAATTCGGAAGAGCGGCATAAGACTGATATTTCATGATGACTCTCGAAATTTTGGCCCATGATTGATTAGCTTCCTGCACAAAGAATTCTTCAAGGAAATAATCAACGAAATCATCCTCTGGGAGTTTTTTATTATTCCCTAAGAGCCTCTCTAAGACGATTTTCATTCTATTCGTCATTTCAAGATTGCATTGTACCTTTTGCACAACATTTCGCAGAAAATATAGTATCTCTATAGCCGGCGGTCTTCTATAGGCTGTCTTGAGATTTGCCTCCATTACATACCAAAGCTTATATAAGAATTCTCTTTCAAAATCTCTCTCAAATTTATCAAATATAGTTTGAACTTCTTCAAGATTAAGAAGCTCTATATAAGTATCTATTCTATCTTGAAAAGAAATATTTTTCTCTTCATTTTTCAGAAAATCGTCAGAGGTGACTGCAGTATCATCCAGTGTCAACTTCGCAGAATCTGATAAAAAAATGTAGTCCTTTTGATTACTACCGAATATTTTTCTTGCCTTTCTCTTCAACTCACTCAGAATCCTTTCGGAGAGAAGTCTACGCACTAAACCAGCGTCCTTCTGGAATATTTGTGTAAGTTGGGAGAAAGCGATGACAATTTCGCTTGCACTTTCCTTAAAAATATCTGCTGTATTCAGAGGCTCTTGATTTATTGGCACGTCCGTTAATAGATTATGAGACGATAAAGGTGATCGTGCATCATAGAATGCATAGATATTGAGAATATACGATTGTGCTTGCTGTGCCTGAGTCAAAAAGATTTCATCGAGTTTCATCATTTGTAATGCAGCTGGTCTCTCAATTCCCAAACGCAAGAGTTCATGAAGATGAATGGGCTCAACCGGATAACCATGCAGGACTGCTTGATGCACATCATTTGTGTACTCATTTCTTTCGGCACGCTTCTTAACTCCTTCTATGAAAGCAGAAGCATGAGTTGTAATAAATGTTTCATTCAATGTAAAAGGGCTTTCCTGTGAGCAGAGATCATTGAAGGGCCGCATAGAGGCAAGAAATTGCTGAAGAGTCTGAAGCTCTTTTCCAGAACTCATTTCTTTCAATCGCAATGCATATACATTGCTTATTGCCTTATTGATTGTAGGACGAATTTGTTTCACGAGCGAATCATAAAAAATATCCTCTTCCGCAAATTCATCGTGTATCGGGGAAATTAATCCCCTAAAAAACGTTGGCAACTCCCGAGGTTCATTTTCACAGCATAGAGCAAAAAAATCGGCGATCTTGTTCTTGAATTCTTCCAAGGATGTACATGTATTTAATTCTGCGAGAAAAGTGTCAACGCCTTTTTTTATCCATTCTACATTCCCTCTGATGTTAAACATCAGATATGATCTGAGGCCTCTACCGCATCCATCTTCTATTCTTCGCGCCAAAGATTGAAAGGGGATATTGCTTGTGATTCCTTCATTCATATGACTATGATACATGCATTTGTATCTAAATACAACATTTTTTAGTCGTGTCTATTCTCCCGATTCTTGCTCATCTATATCATTTCTCACTCGATTGTAAGAGTAGAAGATTTTTGAGTACAATCGCTGCCGTGCAGAAGTATCGAAATCTTCGAAAGAAAACCGAGCTCAAGATATTCTCCGAGCCATGATTGATCGAAGGATCACCAATATGCAATTGAAGTTCTCTGCTGGGCACTCGTAGTAGTCCATAGCAGCGGCGGTTTAAGAAAGATCATCTTGCACACTATTGATCCACGTCTTCCGTTCCTTCGTCGAATACCGGAGCTACCAATCGCAGTGAAGAATGATGGCGTTCGATTCGGATTGTTCAGCGATGCTATCCGCAGCCGACGTTTTCTCGGCTCCACCCAATCGGATCTAAAGCTTCTGTCTGCCAGTAGTAACCGCAGTTACGGCTTCAGATCGGTCATGAACACATGGTACAGAAAGGCACTCTCATTTTTTAGGCGTCCGCTTCAAGATCATAGCGCCTATGCCAGTGAGCACGAGAATGATTGCCGCCATGCTTGCATAGAGCAACCAAGGTTGACCCTCACTCCACCGATCATCGGACGTATCGCACACATTGCCTATGCCATCTTGATCTTCATCTGCTTGCTGAGGATTGGAAACCGTTCTGCAATTGTCGACATTATTGAGTACGCCATCTCTATCAGGATCTTCACAAGAATCACCTACGCCGTTTTTATTCACATCAGATTGATTGGCGTTCGAAAGGCGCGGACAATTATCACACACATCGCCTATACCATCCGTATCGATGTCCTCTTGAGATGCATTCCATGCCAAAGGGCAGTTATCAAGCGCTGTAGAAACACCATCGTAATCTTCTTGTGATGTGGAGCTCAGTGTTGTCACTGGCCCCAACGTCGCCTGCAGTGCATTCTGATTAATGGGCAACTGTAGGATTGGCGTATTGAGAGGCATGAGTAAGCCGTAGAGAAGCCGATAACTTTCCTTTGGATCGGCGATGAACCCTATTCGCTTGCGAGGAGTGAGGAGGGAGAGCTCGTTGAGACGCAACACGCCTCCATAGACGCGGATGGTAACCTCGAAATACTTTGCCTGCTCCCCCGAAAGATGAATATACGTACTCGACTCAGTGCCGATAACAGCGTCCCTCATTTTATCAGGCGTTAATCCAAGGCGAACCGACACCGAATCCAATGAACCAGATCGTATGTCTAACGCAAGTACGGATGGCGTAATTGTCTTGTTAACATGAAACGCAAACACATATTCACGCGTAGTGTGAGGCTGAAAAAAAGTAGTGCTATCTCCGTCTCTCAATTGCTCAATATTCGTTGCAGGAAGAGTGTCCGCACTCTCGGGAACGGCATCAAAAATAGCGTCGGACATCCTATTTGCTTCATCATCAAAACGCCCAGAAGGAACAGCGATGGACTTGGAATTGATCACCAGAAAATCTGTGTTCGGATCCTGCCAAGCGCCGTAGTCGAGTTCTACGAGAACGGGTGTTGTCTTTTTAATGCTAGGGAATTCTATAGCTCGGCTGACACTCACTTCTTCGGCAAATGCAGAGAGGGGCAAGAATAAAGAGAGAACAGCAATGAAAAGAGAAGAACGCATGTGCCAGAGAGAAAGAATAGTTAGGAATTGGGGGGGCGAGTGAGGAGTGCATCGAACCGTTGATACAGGTACGAAGCACCAATGAGAAGAAGCCCTGTCACGATGGAAGCAAAAATACGAACTCCAGTAGAAAGAGTCGCAAAATCGAACACTAGGAGCTTTATGACAGTAGTCGCAAAAATGCCGATTGCCAGTCGTCTGAGCAGTTGCTCTCGCTTCATGAAGCCGAGGCTGATGGTGATGAGCCCGACGACTGCCCACCAGATAGTGCGCAAAAGCCCAACATCATGAGCAATCGTACCCAGCATATCCACTGCCATAGTACTCGCAAGCATCACGCTTCCAGTAACGAGGAGATCACGTGTTTTGACCCGAGAAGCAATACTCATCAGTATGAGCGGAATCACTGTCCAGAGCGTCACTTCATACAAGTCTCCTCTGCCTTCGTACATGACGATCAAATCTTTAGCCAACGGTATGCACAGAGCAATGATTGCAGCATGTAACACGAATTGTCTCTTGTATCGAATGCTCCGGTAAAAGTATGGAATACTGAAGAGTATCCACCAAGCGCTTATCACGCGATTCAGAAAGATATCCTGCCATTGGAACACTGACTGCAAGTGCAGAATTTCAATAGTAATGTGCACCCATAACTGCGTAGAGGCAGCAATCATGAAAAACCTGCGGACGGATTGTGTATTCAGCCAATAGCTCCCCTGACGAATGATGGCAAAGAGCAACGCGCCCGTAACAAGCATGGAGAGTAGAGAAATGCCTGCCCACGGATGCAAGAACGGGGCAACTTGGTCATGGCCGAAGCTGGGAATGATCATTCCTGAATGCGGCGCGAAGACAAATGTGAAGAGTATGACGAGAGCCTGAACCAAGAAGGCGGCAACAAACCAAATCATGAGTCGCGTGAGAGCGAAAATAATGATGGCGATGAAAGAGAATGTAACGTACGACAGAGCCAGTGGCAGATCGATAACCCACTGGAGTCCCGTCACTTCAAATGTAATGGCAGTAAACAGGAGAATGGCAATGAACGCATGAAGGCCAGGGGTAAGCTTCATTTCAGACTCCACTTTGGGTATCAGTGTCGCCGGAAGTTGTTTACTGACCACTACCCACGCGAGCAAGCAGACAAAGACGACGTAACTGAGTAGCGCCCAATGTGACGTGAACGGATGCCAAATATCCTCACTACCGAGTGTGAGCGTCGGCATGTTAAACACAAGAAATACTAGCGAGCCCCCGAGCAACGTTACGGCGCAATTGAATACGGATTTGCGTTCAAGTCGAATGCCGATCAACAGCAGGAGTACCGAGAAAAGTGCCCACCCCGCAGCCACCCATTCCCATGTCATCTGCGCATAGATGGCAAGAGAAACAAGGATTGCAGAAGCGAATACATAGGTATTCACAAGCAAATTATCGCTCGCCCTCTTCTGAAGAGCGAGCGCGGCGAAAGCCGTGTACACCGCCGCAAAAACTAGCAAAATAAGACCCACATACTCTCCGCCAAATCCTCCTTGAGCAAGAATCACTGCAAAAAATGTAGCGATGCCATCGAGCAAAATAAGGATGATGTCATCTGCCTCTGCTGCACGACGCAAACGAAACTGAAAGAGGAGCGGTACCAGCGCAAAAAGCACAAAGAATACTGCGGCAATGAACGTTTGATGGGTGTCGGTAATAGACCATGCCTGGTACACGATTCCGAATAAATACAGCTGTGTGAATAACAATGCGGCAAGAGACAAATATGACCATTTTTTATGCCAAGCGAGAGAGAGTAATCCCGCGGCCAGAATGGCAAGATATACAGTGAGGCTCACATGATTTGGCTCTGGCGAATCGATGAGCAAAGGCGTGAGATATCCGCCGAATACAGTGAACACCGCGATTGTCTTTGCGTTGTACCGTACTGCCGCGATAGCTCCGATGAGCGTAATGAGCGAATACAATCCCATAGCCAATGCTGGAGAAATGCTGAGGCCGTGGTGTACGAGCAAGGCTTCATGATAGAAAACGTGCGCGGCCCAAACGGTAAAGTAAGAAAGCGCGAGCCCCGCCCCCGTGAACGCGTGCGACCACACTGCATAGTTCCTCTGAAACCACTCCCCCAAAACGAGCAAGGCTGCTGAGGCAGCTACGCTCAAAGCTATGCGGCCAAGTTCGCCTATGAGGCGATTGTCAAACGAGTATTTCAGGAAAACAATCATGCCGATCAGTACGATGAGAATACCCACTTTCTGAAGCAGTTTTTGACCAACCCACTGCTCCCAATCCACCCTCTGATGAGGCTGAGGCTTGCCCTGCTTCTGTGTCGCTTGTCGTTCGATTTTCTCATCATCACTCACAGATTGCCGCACTCGCTCCTCGGGTACCGTCACTTTCTTTACCTCAAAGAGTGGCTGCTTGTTCTGAAGCGGAGAAGATTGCTCGGCTGAGTTTCCCTGCAATGCAGAAACTACTCTGCGAATTTTCCAAACACCAAGAATACCGACAATGCATGAGAGGATGATGAAAAAAAGAGATTCAGATACCACTGCAATGATCAGAAGAATGAACGTCATCAGAAGATATCCAAGACCACTCTGAATGCGTTTCAGGTGATCCGCACTGAGACCCGAAGAAGATGACATGTTCATACGTGAGAGGAAATAACGCAAAGCAGTGTATTCTCTCTCATGAGAGAATAGCAAAGAGAATGATATGGCGAGCCAGCTCCCTTGCACACACCCACTCCGCCACGTACCCTAGCGCTGCATGAAGATTTCCTATAATTGGCTGAGTGACGTTATCGAATGGATTGAAACAGATCCGCAGAACATTGCGGATACAATCACTGCTGCTACCGGAGAAGTGGACCACGTCGAACGGCAGGGCGAGCTTCTGAACCAGTGCGTAGTGGGACGCATCACCGCTCTTCGTAAACATCCGGGGGCTGACCGTTTATCTCTCTGCACCGTAGAAACAGATGAAGGCAGTAAGAATGTCGTGTGTGGAGGGACAAACCTTCGAGAAGGCCAGATGGTCGCATTCGCGCACGTAGGCGCTACGGTACGGTGGCACGGCGGCGAGACAATGACGCTATCACGGGCAAAAATTCGCGGAGAAGAGAGCGAAGGTATGATTTGTGCGGCAGAAGAGCTAGGGCTGGAATCACACTTTCCACCGCATCCAACAGACGGAGAACATCCCATTATCGATCTCAGCGAGAGTGGATGCGCGGTGGGTGAGCCCCTAAAACATGCTCTCGGCCTCGATGACATCATCTTCCACATCGACAATCACGCCATCACCAATCGACCTGATCTCTTCTCTCACATGGGCGTGGCTCGTGAGTGTGTCGCACTGAAGCTCGCACGATGGAAGAAAAAGAAAGCAGAAAAAAAGCCGGTATTTTCCCCCGCTTCTCTGCCTTTTTCCTGCCATAACGAAGTTCCGTCGCTCGTACCTGTCTACCGCGCATGCATGGTAGACATTGAGAGCGTAGGACAGTCGCCGGAATGGATGAAGCGAAGACTTCTGTCAGTCGGTGTACGATCGCTCAATCTGCCCATCGACATCACAAACTACGTCATGCTGGAAACGGGCATGCCGATGCATGCCTTCGATAGCGCGGATATTCGAGGTGATATCTCGATACGAGAGGCGCGAGAGGGGGAAACGCTGGTAACGCTCGACGTAAAAGAACGTACGCTTCCGCGCGGAGCGCTCGTCATGAGCGACGACGAAGGCATTTTCGATCTCCTCGGAATTATGGGGGGGTTAAGAAGCTCAGCCAAAGACACCACTCGTCGCATCTACCTCCATGCTGCAGTCGTTGACCCTGCAGCCATTCGCAAAGCTGTCATCGCGACTGGTCACCGAACGGATGCTGCCACAATCTACGAGAAAGGAGTGCAGGCTATTACGGCAGAGAAAGGATTGCAGAGAGCGCTCGATCTCATGTTATCGCTCGTTCCAGGAGCAAAAATTTCTAGCCAATTGCAAGAGTGGGGATCATTGCCAAAACCAACGCCGATCCCTCTCTCGATGACGCGCGTCACTGCCGCCATCGGCGTTCCACTCACGGCAAACGCCGCAGAAGACATCCTCAATACACTCGGCTTTGAAGTGCAAAAATCCCGAGCCAAGAAAGATGTCTCCCTCCTCGTCACACCACCGCTCGAAAGGCTGCATGACATCGCCGGTGAGCATGATCTTATAGAAGAAATCGCGCGCATGTACGGCTACGGAAAGGTGACACCCGTCATGCCCAGTGCCTGCATGCAGCTTCCGCCAAGGGATGCTCGGCTGCATGTGCTGCGAGAGACGCTCAAAGCTGCATGCTATAGAGAATTACTGCATCTTGCCTTCGTAAGCCCGACCACTCTTACCAAGACAGGCATGAACCCAGAGGAAGCTATAGCGATAGAAAATCCGTTGGGAGAAGAACTCTCACTCATGCGCTCGAGTCTCCTGCCGATGATGCTCGAAACTGTCAGTAAGCTTCAGCGAGACAGCAGTGAGACACTCAAGTTATACGAGTACGGCAATGTATTTACTAAGAACGCTGAGACAGTACAGCTCTGCATGATCGTAGCGAGCGCGAAGAGACAAGATAGTATTTTAAAAGAGCCTGTCCTATCGATGAAACGTGACCTCAGCCATGCCTGCAGCTGTGTTGGTTACACTATCAGCTACGCTAAATGCACAGATCCTCTCCCGGCGTTCGCTCATCCCGGACGCAGCGCCGCTATAAAAGTCGGCGCAGAAGAAGTCGGCATGGTGTGCGAAGTGCATCCATCAGTCGCTCGTGCATTCGACCTTGAAGGAAGAGTGGGGGTGGTAATACTCAACGTAAAGACACTCATGGAGATACCCCCCTCAGTCATCATCGCAACACCACTGCCACTATTCCCCTCAATTCGCTACGACGAAACCATTCCACTTTCATCGGATGTCAGTGCAGCGTCAATACTTCAAAAGGCTCGCAGTGCCCATCCCCTACTGGAATCAGTAACGATTGTGGATCTCTTTCGCAGTGACACGGGTATTCGAATGACACTCCGCTTTGTGTACCGAAGTCCCGATCGAACGCTTGAACAGAAAGCGACCGACGATATTCATGCGAGCATTCTACAAACACTCCGCTCGTCTACGGAAAAGCTATGAAAATCTACACGCGCACAGGCGACGGAGGAGAGAGCCGACTCTTTGGCGGAGGAAAAGTACAAAAATCATCAGATCGCTTGCACGCGTACGGCACCATCGACGAACTGAATGCGATTCTCGGGCTCGCGCGCTCATACGAATCTCTTCCCAGAGACACCGCCGATCAAGTGATGAATATTCAATCGGATCTTTTCATTGTGGGAGCCGATCTTGCCACTCCGCTCGAAAGCGGAGCAAGCACAGGGCGCATGACGGCAGAACCGACGAAAAAATTAGAAGAATGGATCGATGCCATGGAAAAGACACTCTCTCCCCTCACGACGTTCATTCTGCCGGCAGGGTCGCAGGTGGCGTGCTCTCTCCACCTTGCCCGCACTGTCTGCAGGCGCGCAGAACGATGGATGACGCTTGTCCGTCACACAGAACCACTGAATGAACATCTTCTCCCGTACGTCAACCGGCTAAGCGATTACCTATTTGTGGCAGCGCGGTATGCCAATGCCTCCCTCGGCATTACAGACGAAGAAGTCCGAGTGAAACGTGCATAGGCATGACCAAGCCACGCACACCCCTCACGCGAGGGGCATGGCAAAATTGATAATGACAAACACGATGAAGAGGATGATGAGCGGCATGGCAATGGCGCCAGCAAGCACCGGAGAAGCATCATCAGTGTGTCGTAAGCTCATGTATAATCCAGTTCCAGCGTATGCCATACCGCTACCGATGAGCGGTAAATCAAAAGAATGAAGGAGGGCAGTGAGAAGCGCAGGCTCAACGCCGTTTTTGAGCAAAATCAGCCCAAGTATCACTGCGAGTCCAAACGTATAAAAGAATAGGCAAGAGATGCGATGGAGAGGGCGAACGATAGACACGGATGGCAGGGCAGGAAATCTCTTCGTGATTGTACACGAAGAAAAGAGTGAAGGGCGAATGTCCCGTCGTCACTCAAGTGTACTCGCATTACTATTACTTTAATCTCTTCTGCACAGTCACTCTCTTACGACCAGCAGATCTACGTCGCTTGAGCACGCGCCGCCCAGTTTTGGACGCAGAGCGAGCCAAGTATCCGTGCGTCCGAAGACGCCGCCGCCATTTGAGCTTTCCTAGCATTGTTACGAAACTGTACCAACAGCCTCCCTGTCGGTCAAGGCAACTGATAAGACTCTCTCTTCTAAGCAATCTGACTGTTTGTCATTTTGAAAACTTCTTCTACACTCCGTCCACTATGTACTCACTCACAAGGCTCCCCTCAGGACTTCCTGTCATCACTGCACCCACGGGCGGCACAGCCGCTGTCACTGTTCTCGTCTTTGCGGGAGCAGGATCTCGTTACGAAACGCAGAAAGAACGCGGCATCAGCCATGTCCTCGAGCACATGTTCTTCAAGGGAGGAAAGAAATTTCGTACTGCTGCAGACGTCAGCACTTCCATCGATTCCGTCGGCGGAGACTTCAACGCATTCACCGGAAAAGAGTATGCAGGATACTACGTGAAAGTGGCCGTGCAGCACGCAGAATTAGCCTGCGACGTGCTTTCAGACATGCTCATTCACGCGCAATTTCCTCAGCATGAAATCGAAAAAGAGCGCGGGGTGATTATGGAGGAGTACCGCATGTACCAAGATACGCCCATGTACCAAGCTGGCTGGGATTTTGAAACGCTGCTCTACGGCGATCAGCCTCTGGGATGGGATACGATCGGCACAGAAGAAGTGATTATGAGCGTACAGCACGAAGACTTCATCAGGCACAGAGAAGAGCTCTACACGCCCGATAATCTCGTGCTCACGTTTGCAGGAAACATCGACGAAGCGCGCGCAGTCACACTGGCGAATCAGTACTTCCACGTAGCCAAAGGAAAGAAATCTAGACAGTGGCCAACGCTCCAGCCAATGCCCCAAAAACGGGTGACACTCACAAGTAAGCAGACAGAGCAGGCGCATCTTGTTCTCGGAGTGGAAGGAGTGTCCTCGCTGCACGAAGATCACTTTGCTCAGAAACTCCTCTCCATCATCCTCGGAGGCTCCATGAGCTCGCGCATGTTCCTCAACATCCGCGAAAAAAAGGGTCTCTGCTACTACATTTCCACATCTACGGACAACTATCTCGATACCGGCATTCTCTCCACCCGCGCTGGAGTGGATCAATCACGTCTGCACGAAGCAATCACGAGCATCAAAACGGAGTATGAAAGCATTACGCGCGAAGGCATCACCGATGCAGAACTGCGAAAAGCGAAAGACTTCCTGAAAGGAAAAATCACACTCTCAATGGAAGATTCCGAGGAACGAGCGCACTTCTTTGGTAAGCAGCAATTGCTCTATCCCCTCGTGCGCGATCTCTTCGCGTATTTCGATGAAATAGAGAAAGTGACGAAAGAACAAGTGAATGCTCTCGCTAGGTCGCTCTTCACACGAGAGAGGCTTCGCCTTGTGGTCATCGGCAAAGAGCAGAGCGAAGCATCGCTCGAAGCGCTGCTCTGATAGCGCGTAGAAACACCTCTCAGTAGGACAGCACCCTCTCTAGGCAGGTGCGTACATTGCGAAACGGTCAAAAACGTGACAGACTACACATACTTTCCCGAATGTCACTATGCAACGCACGCTCATCCTTCTCAAACCCGATGCGGTGAAAAATCGCTTCTGCGGAAGAGTGATTACCCGATTTGAAGACGCAGGATTTGTCATCCGTGCCTGCAAAATGATTCGCCTCTCACCTGACGTGCTGCGCGATCACTATGCGCACGTTGCCGATAAGCCCTTCTATCCTGAAATAGAGGCCTTCATGTCTTCCACTCCCGTCATTGCGATGGTGATTGAAGGAGAAAACGTCGTGGAGAAAGTGCGCGAGATGCTCGGCGTGACGGATAGCAGAAAGGCCGCGGACGGAACCATTCGTCGTGAGCTTGGAACGGATATGATGGTGAATGTTGCCCATGCGTCGGATAGTGAGGCAGCGGCTGAGGCTGAAGTGAAGAGGTTCTTCACTCAGAGTGAGCTGTTTAGGTACTAAAATTTTTGACAAAAAAATAAACAGTGTTATAGTAATTTTATATGTCTCTCGAAAGCCCCCACGCAGAAGAAATTTTACCAGAAGAGTTGGCGAAAGTATTAGTAGACCTTGGCTGTACGCCGAAAGGAGAATTAAATACTGAGTTTGTTAGTCCAAAAGTGATGGATTTTTCTGATCTATTCCAAAAGATCGAATACGCTCTCAGGTCCAGAGAACTCAAGGGTGATTTTGTAAGAGGCACAGGAACAAATAACGACAAGATATTCGTTGGGGAAATTACAATAGTTAAACATCCTGATGCTCCAGACTCTGAAGACAAAAAAGGAGCATTAAACTATGTAGTGAAGAAATTGCAGAATTTTAATTGTCATGAGAGTGAGAGTGATGGGGGTTCTCGCTTGTACATGATAACAAAGTCAGATGTACATGCTCTATTTCTTTGTCTATCTGAGCAGACATCACTTGAAGCAATAGAGCATTCTGCAATCACAGACAAACATAGAGAAGGAGTAACCTATGAATTGGGACTCAATCGAGGTCAATATGCCATAATTGTTCGTTTCCATGGTAATATATTATTAACGTTGAATGAGGTTTTGGATCAAGAAAGAACAGAGAAAACGCTGAGAGGTCATCCCCAATCGGGGGGAAAAAACCCCTTTGATATTTCAGACATACAGGCAAGGCTCGATAATATCCTTGCTAATGTTGGAGCCAATCCACAGCGGAATTAAGTTGCGGATCTTCTCCGCTCTTCATCTCCTCAAGAGTCCGAGGAACAATCACATCTGGCGTAAGGCCCTTTTCGCTCAAATCATGCCCGCTCGGCGTGAGCCATTTAGCCACCGTCACACGGAGAGCAGACCCTCCTGGAAGATCGATTACCTGCTGCACGGTACCTTTGCCAAAGCTCACCGCACCGAACACTCGAGCACGCTTCATATCCTGCAGTGCCCCCGCAACGATTTCTGAGGCGCTTGCAGAGCCTTCATTGATGAGAATAGCGAGGGGAAGATCAGGGAAAAGCGGATCACCGTGCACCCTGTGTATTTCTGGTCCTGCGCCGCGCGAAACTACCGTCGCAACAGTCCCCTCTCGGACGAAAAGCGACACAATATCCACCGCTCCATCGAGAAGGCCACCACCATTGAAGCGTAAGTCGAGAATCATTCCCTTCAGTTTTTTTTCTCGGAATGACTGCACGGCCTTCAGCATTTCTGCTGTACTGTCGTTGCCGAATTGATTGAGAGAAATGTAGGCGATGGGGCCTGTCGCTCCATCTATCGTCTTAGATTCAACGGTGGGAATGTGTATGGCCTCGCGCTTCACGCTGAGCACGAGAGGTTCCGCAGAAGAGGCTCGAAATACCGTGAGTGTGACCGATGTCCCCTGTTTTCCTCGAATGAGTGCTACCACTTCATCAAGTCTCATTCCTGCGACGTCTGTATCATTCACCTTCACGATCACATCGAGCGGCATAAGGCCGGCTCTCTCGGCTGGAGATTTCTTGAGAGGAGCCACCACGACCACTTGGCCCGCCTTCAATTCAAGCTGAGCGCCAATCCCTTCCAAGGTACCGTCCATGATATCGTCAAACGCCTTCGTATCGGCAGGAGTCATGAAAACGGTGTAGGGATCATTCACTGCGTTCACAAGGCCCGACACAGCCCCCATCACGAGAGTGTTAGCATCGAGAGTGTTCGGTGTTATGTAGTGCTGTATGAGTATTCGCCATACGGCCCATAGCAATGCTATGTTCACTTCTTTTTCAGGATCTCCAGCAACTATCTTCCCGTCTTGAACCGGTGCGAGAAACTGCTCGAGTCGAGCGTGCTGCTCGTAGAGAGCTTGACGTTCGTACTGCACGCCAAGCTGGGCACCAGTAACAAAGGTGACAAGTGGCAGAATGACGAGAATGGCTCTACGAGAGAGTGTGTGTACAGTCACAAAAGAAGGAGAATGCAACGAAGGCGCTAGGAACAGATGGTCCAAGACCAGTATACTGGCATCATGCCAAAAACATCTACGCGCGTCCAAAAAAAGGTTTCTCGTAAGAAAGAACCGTATCGCTGCAATCGCTCAACAATCGTCGCCGAGCTTATCGAGCGCTGTCCTCGGGTCGAACGCGTACTTGCCTCGTACGGCCTTCACTGTGTGGGATGCGCGTGGAGCGGAGCGGAAACCCTTGAAGAAGGATTTTTCGCGCACGGGTACGATGAAGAAGAATTTCAACATCTCCTTTCTGATATTAATGCAGTCATTGAGGAGGGGGGGAAACCGTCTTCCCTCACCATTACTGAATCAGGAGCGAGGGCAATAGGGGAAGTGGCCGAGAAGGAAGGGAAGAAAGGATATGCCTTAGAAGTGATTGCAGATGAAGAGGGAGGATTTTGCCTAGAATTTGTACAGCACCCCCCCTACGATCTTCTCCTCTTCAATCATCGCAGTGTTCCAGATGTCCGCATCGGCGCTTCCAAGCTCACGCTGGAACGAATTGGAGGAGCCACCATCGATTTCCGAGACGGACGCTTTAAGCTGGATCTTGAGGGTGATAATGCTTCATCGTGTCCGTGCAACGGTGCCTGCGACTGTGCGTAATACTTCCTCTCACTCTCTCTATCTATGGTTCGCCTTCCTCTTCCACTGCAAAAAAAGCTCGCTTTCATTTTCCCAGATACCAAAGAACGCGATCAGTTTGTGGCCACAGTCGTGAGTAACGCTCTTGAGAAAAATGTCTCAGTCGAACCAGATCGCGCGCCGACAGCCATCGGCGGAGAGCTACACTTGTACACAGACGGCGGATCGAGAGGGAATCCAGGTCAAGCCGCCATCGGATGTGTGCTACTCGATCCTCATGATGGACGGGTGCTTAAAGAATCGTATGAACGCATCGGCATCGAAACGAACAATATCGCCGAATATCGAGCTCTCATCGAGGGCTTGAAAATGGCCGGTGAGTTTCAGCCAAATCACCTAGTCTGCCATCTGGATTCCGAGCTCGTCGTGAAACAGCTCAATGGTGAATATCGAGTGAAGATGCCGACATTTCAACCGCTCATCGAAGAAATTCTCAGGCTCAAATCAGAGCTGAGAAGCGTGCAATTTGTCGCCATTCCGCGATCGAAAAATGCGCGCGCCGATGCGCTGGTGAATCGCGCGCTCGATGCGAAAGAGTGATCGACAAATGAAAATACCGCTTCATCGCACTGTACCGATTCAGATTTTCACGTACCATGCGCAGGCATGACGATGCCGCTCATACATCACAGGATCTGGCATGTCTCTCTGCGCGGCATCATCGGCGTTGGGTTCTTTCTCATGCCGATGTTTGCGCCCCACGCACACGCGGCAGGAGCGGCACTCACGTACAGCTGGCAGTATCACATCTTCACGGTGCATCCGCAGGATTCGTGGAAGAGTGCTCACACCCTTTGGCTATACCAAGGAAAGCGGGCCATCCCCCCTGCTCGTATTCAAAATTTAAGCAAAGAAGAACTTGCAACCCAGCATGCTTGGGAGAAGAGAGAGGAGGAGCAATGGGATCTTTCAGCCATCGAAAAGACCCTGCGAAAATCAATCTCTCCAGAAATGGAGAGGGAGAAAGGCTCAGTGACGATCTCTCGCAACGCGTCGGGCAGCATTGTCTTTGAAGGCATGGGGCTCACGGGGCGATCCGTAGACTACGCCGCTCTCGCATCTCTCACTGTTCAAGCGCTCTCTCAAAACATTCGATCTATTGTACTGCCGGTGAAAGAAATTCAACCGACGGTCACGGTGAACGATCCGTCGCTTGTCGCGATGGGCATCCGCGAGGTGGTGTCTGTCGGCGAGTCTTCCTTCGCAGGATCGCCGGAGAACAGACGGCACAACATTCGAGTGGGCATCGATCGATTTAATGGCCACATTATTCCGCAGGGAACTGTATTTTCATTCAATGAACGTCTGGGCCCTGTGAACGCAAACACTGGATACAAGCGGGAACTCGTCATACAAGGCGCGAAGACAATCCCCGACTTCGGAGGGGGTCTCTGCCAAGTGAGCTCGACCGCCTACCGTGGAGCGTGGACGATGGGGCTGCCCATCACTCAGCGCCGTAACCACAGCTACGCAGTGCAATACTACTCCCCAGCGGGATCTGACGCGACGATCTATCCGCCGAATGTCGATCTCAAATTCAAGAATGATTCACCCGGAGCACTACTTTTGCAGACGCTTGTGACGAAAGATGACAGAGCGTATTTCATCTACTACGGCACCAAAGACGATCGCTCATCTGAAGTATTCGGACCGTTCATATGGGCGAGAGTGGCGGCACCAAAAGAGGAAATCATCCTGAAATCGACATCAGTGCCAGTCGGCACCAAGAAAAAAGTGAGCGAACGACACGACGGACTCAAGGCTGCGTGGTACCGCATCGTGCGTGCTGGGAATGCACCGGAAATACGCGAGCGGGTGTACTCTCTCTACGAAACAAGATCGCTCACATTCGAGCTCGGTGTAGAGCCAGAGGCGATTCTCACTGCCAGCGGAGCCGTGACGAGCGACGCGCCTAGCTGGCTGCCAATAAGCGATTGAACGCATTGCGTCACATCGGCCTCAAGTGAACGGGTGAGTGGATGCATCTCTCGCAGAGGCAAGTGAACGCTTCGTTGAAGCCACGAAAAAGCAGAAACGGAGAGCGTGCGACCCGCTACAGCATCGCTCTCAAGGCAAAATCCTCCTCGCTCCGGACTGAAGAGTACCGACATGTCAGACGAGAGTGCGTGGCCGCTCACGCACGAATGACTGAGGGAAGGAAGCAAGCCAAGTAAGGAGAGAAGCTTGATGCTGAAGGCAGGCACGAGGCCATCGTTCGCGCCGGAGCCGCAGCAATCTAAAAAATCGGCGAAGAGAGTGTACACGCCCGTGAGCGCTTCTCCTTCTCCAGTACAACGGAGGATGAGCTCAGCCGCCTGCTGTGCCGCTACGAATGAGCGGAGATTGGACGAAACATCTACCGCTGATACGGGGGAACAAGAGGAAATATCATACCTATCGTGATGTTCTCTGCACTCCACGGAGACGATCTGAAACGGAAGGAGGGAACCACATCGCCGGCTCATCATCCGTCGGGCGCCGCACGCTCTGGCAGCTATGCGACCATGCGATTTGGTGAGGAGGAGACAGAATCTATCAGCTTCCCCAACATTGTAGGTGCGAAGGACGATGGCTTCGTCTGTGAGCGTGCGAGGCATAGTATCTGGAATGGCATACAGAATGGAAAGTGAGCCTTCAGCAAGACCACGATTCCATTCAAACTTTTTTCCATGCTACACTGATCGGCATGTCGACCGCCATGCCGCATCTCAATCGCATTGTGAAACGGGGAATCGGCCGTGGCATCCGCTCAGCGATGAGAGAGCAAGGGTGGGGTGCGTCTGTCACATCGCTCTTTGGCGTTCTCTTCCTTGGGCAAGTGCTGGTGCTGCTCGTCTACGGCGTACACGGAGGGCTCACGCTCCTACGTGAAAAGACGGATATTCGTCTGGAAATAATCGAAGGCGCTTCGCAGGCTCAAGTGCAAGATGCAGTCCAAACTATTCGCACGCAGGAATATGTGGAAGAAGTAATCTACATCACAAAGCAGGAAGCCTACGAACGTCAGCGCAAGAGAGAGCCTCAGCTCACCGCATTCCTACAAAAATTCGGCATAGAAAATCCGTATCCTGAAACACTCGGAGTGCGGCTCAAATCACTCGCCGACTATCCTGCATTTCTCGCTTTTCTTCAGCAACCCAGCTTCACAAAAACGATAAATCCCACGTTCCTCTCGCAGAGCACAGATCAAGAAAAACAAATTTATCGACTGCTCGATCTCATCACATCGGCTCGACTGCTCCTCTTCTGCGTCGTGGGAATACTCCTCGTGGTTCTCCTCTTCACTATTATTGAACTCGTCCGCCGTCGTGCCATCATGCGCGGAGAAGAACTGTTCGTCGAGCAGCTTGTCGGCGCTTCGCCTCTTGCAATGCTCATCCCCTTCTGCGGAGAAGTGATGACACTGCTTGTGTTGGCATTCATCGTCTCAGTGACATTCACTTCTATCAGCCTCTTCGTACTCCCGTTCCTTCTGCCGAGCATCGCGTCAGGAGGGCTGTTTGCACCGTGGGCTTTGCAAGTACGTACATCTCTCATACAGTCGCTGCCCTGGCTGCTCATCGGCGAACTGGCGACGCTGTTCATTATCGCAATAGCCGGCACCGCTTTCGCACTCTGGCCTAAGCTTCAAACGACGACGCTGAGCGTGCCCTGACAGACGACGGTACACGTCATGCCTGCATCAGATTATCCTTCTTTTCCGTCATCTGCTCAAAACGAGAGACCATTTGAAGGCAATCTTTGGCGCGTTCATTGTCCGGCTCCAGCTCGACTGCTCGCCTGAAGAGAGCTTTCGATTTTGAAAAATCCTGCATCTGCAGACACACGACACCGAGATCGCAGAGAGTGAACGGATTATCTGGCTGAATATTGAGCGCGCGTTCAAGCGTGACCATGCCTTCGGTTCGTTCGCCAGCATTAAAGAGGGACCAGCCGAGACACCGGAGAATTTCAGGGTGATTGGGATGGAGATGATTCGCCGCTTTGAGAGATACAACCGACGCACTCCATTCCTGCCAGTGCGATGCGATGAAACCTATAATGTAGTGAGCGGTGTAACTGTCTTTATCGAGAGTGAGTGCACGCTTTGCGGCAACTGACGCACGATCAAAGTGATTGAGAGAGAGCTCGGTATCCGCAATCTCTTCGAGCAGAAAGACATTATCGGGATGCAAAGAGAGAGACCGCTCGAGTGCGGCGAGCGCATCGTGATGTCTGCCCGTACGCTTGCATTCCTCAAGGTACTGCAGGAAATCTTCCGGAAGATCTGTAGAGGGAGATGACATAGAGAGCGAGCAGTATACCACGGAGCGCGCACACTCTAGATAGATGAAAAGAGAAATGTCACAATAGTATTGAGAATCAACCAAGAAGCGAGAAGGATAGCAAGCCCGATAGCGGCTCCTTTCATCATTTTTTTGCCGCTTGCAAGTCGCGTTTCTTCTCCGCCCGAGAGCACCATCCAAAACGCGCCGCAAATGAAGAGAGATGCAGCGAGTATTGGCCCCCACACAATCATGATGTTGATAAGCCCTTCGAAAATGCGCTCAACCGTCGTCGTGACGCCAGTATCGATTTTGACCACTCCAATTTGCGCAAAGGCAATCGTCGGCAGCGAGAATGTTGCGAGTACTTGGCCGACAAACATGCTGACGCGCAGTGTCTGAGACATCAGACCAGTATAGCACACTTCTGATGCAAAAGGGAGAGGCCGACGGTTGCATCCGCTTCGTATTCTGCCTAGACTGGAAGTTCCATGAATAATAATGGCTTCCAGAGAAGATCGGTGTATGAGAAGGGCAACGGCGCACGACGAAGTGTCACAAGACGGGGGCCTTCCCTGAGAGCAGATGCCTTGAAAACTCTTACGCGATCTTGGCTTCAGCGCATGCTCTCCATCCGCCGTCTGGGAAAATATAACAACATCCGACGTATCAGCGCCGTCAAAATACTAGGCATGATTGCCGCAGTGGGATGCATCTCATTTTTCATTCTTTGGATAACACTTCCCAATATCAACGACCCTCAGACACTCTTCGCTGCTCAGAGCACCGTCATATACGACAGAAACGGTGTCGAGCTCTACCGACTCTTCTCGGAGCAAGACCGCACGTACGTCCCACTGGATAGGATTGCAGATTCGGTGGAGAAGGCAACCGTCGCCATCGAAGATGAACGATTTTTTGAGCGCGGATGCTTCGATACTATCGGTTTCACCCGAGCAGTCCTCAGTCAGATCTTCCCACGAGTGTTTGTGCGCTCTGGAGGGTCCACACTCACGCAGCAATTTGCAAAAAATGCGCTCGTCGGAAACAAGCGCACGCTCACGCGAAAAGTACGAGAGCTCCTCCTCGCCTGCAAGCTCGAACACCGGTACGATAAATTGCATCTCCTGGAGCTGTACCTCAACTGGATTCCCTACGGAAAAAATGCCTACGGTATCGAGCAGGCTAGCAAGAATTACTTTGGTAAGAGCGCCGATACGCTCACAATCGCAGAAGGAGCTATTCTGGGGGCGCTCGCTCAGCGTCCGTCATACTTAAATCCATACGGACCGAATGTGAGAACGAGCCTCTCGCAAAAGAGTGTGAATGACATTACGGCAGGTCGTATACAAACGGCAGCGGACATCCCCGATCGAGATGTGCGCATCGGGCTTCTAGGCCAGACATTCGGTTCAGGCGCTCAATCGATCTATGTTGGCGGCCGCACAGATCAGGTGCTGAAGAATATGCTAGACCAGAAGATGATAACGAACAGTCAGTATGAGCAAGCGCTCATCGATGCTCGTACTATCGTCTTCTCCCCCGTCCGAGATACGATCCGAGCTCCTCATTTCGTCCTCTGGATTGAGCAGCAAGTGCAAGCACTGTTCGGGCTCACAGACGAAGAAATCACGCAGGCAGGATTGCAAATCACCACCACGCTGGATTGGAATCTCCAAAAAAAGGCAGAAATGATTGTGGCTGATCACAAGCAGGACTTACTCAAGCGCTTCAGCGCATACAATGCAGCCCTGCTCTCAGTCTTTGTAGATACGCGCGAAGTGGCAGCGTACGTCGGAAACACCGACTACAACGACACCATGCATGAAGGCAAAATCGACATGGTGAGAGCCCCCCGCCAACCGGGTTCCAGCTTCAAACCATTCGTGTACGCGGCAGCATTCGAGAAAGGGTATGGACCGGGATCCGTGGTGTACGACGTAGAAACGAAATTCGGTGAAAATAGGCCGCAAAATTATGGCGGCGATTTCTGGGGCCTCATGACAATGCGCTCAGCGCTCGCAGGATCGAGGAACATTCCTGCGATTAAAGCATTCTTCCTTGCAGGCGGGGAAGAGACAGTGCTCTCCATGGCGAACAAGCTCGGCGTAGTGACGCCTACGACTAAACGAACAATAGAACGAAAGAAAAATCCTGAATACGAGTACGGCTACCCACTCGCCATAGGCTCTGCAGAAACACCGCTCTCGGAGATGGTGACAGCATACTCTGTGTTCGCGGGTAACGGTATGAAGATGCCTCTCACCACTCTGCTCAAAGTGACAGACCGCTACGGCAATATCTTGCCACTCCCCGAGAAGGCAAAACCGGAAGGAGTGCTCGATCCGCGGGTTGCCGCAGAAATAACATCGGTGCTGAGTGACGCATCCGTCCGTCCAAACGACTACTGGAAATCGATCCTCTCCGTACCAGGGATGAGTACTGCGGCGAAGACGGGGACCAGTAATAAATGTCTTGAATATGACAAGAATAAAAATTGCGCCCGACGTCTGCCAGAAAGCGCATGGACTATCGGCTACACACCTAACCTTGTCACCGGTGTGTGGGTGGGCAATGCCACCAGCGCACCTCTGGCAGAGAAAGCAGACGGACTTACCACCGCCGCCCCTCTCTGGCGCGACTACATGATTGCCGCCCATACAGTACTCACAAAAAAATCGAGTGTCTTCTCGCAGCCGGCCGGCCTCTCTCAGCCGCTCCTCTCAAAGCTCTCAGGAGATTTAGCCAGCGCCTGCACGCCTATTCACCTAAGACAAGCCGATCTCATCATGAGCGAATTCACCCCAACATCAGAAGATGCCGCCTGCGTGCTCATGCAAGTGGATAGAGTGACGGGATTACTGCCGTCAGAAGGCTGTCCGAGCGATGCCCTCGAAGAGCGAGCATTCTTCGTACCGAAGAGTGAAAAACCGGATCGCTGGCCCGAGTGGGAAAAGGCAGTGCAAGCCTGGGCTACTACACAGATGGATCGATGGACAGCGAGTGAAACGCATTCAGGGTCCCTTCTCCCCCTCCCCCTTGCTCCAAAAGAGCAGTGTGATCCAGCCAAAACTCCAGGGCGGCTGAACCGACCGACGGTCCGCATCCTCTCTCCTAGGCAGGACGCAGTGCCGTTCCCCTCGTTTATGCCACAATTGCAAATTCGCAGTGTGTCAGCCCTGAGACAGATCGAATATTTTGTCGATGACATCTCGGTGAAAGTGGATACCGAGGCACCCTTTGAAGAAGCAATACGCGTTCCACGCACTCTCTCAAAAGAGGGTACGCACACGCTGCGAGTGAAGGTGATTGATCAGTTCTACAATGCTGCTGAAGACGAATCGTCGTTTACATTTGGAGAGGATTCGAGTGGTCCGAGCGTGTCGCTTTCGTCTCCTCCAGATGGCATGACGCTCTCTCGTAAACAACCGTTTACCATTCTGGCGGAAGCGAGTGATGCGGCAGGCATTGATCGGGTGGAATTCTCAGTCGACGGCACACTCCTCACGATCAAGCGTTCGCCTCCCTATGAATTGAGCTACTCGATCGACGCAGCCGGCCCTCATGTTATCCGCGTGACTGCGCGTGATGCCTCTGGAAACGAGTCATTCGACGAAGTGACCGTGATGGTAGAAGAGTGATCGGCGCTACTGATCCTCGACATTTTTCTTGATAAAAAACGCTTCGATATTTTTCGTAACCGCCAAAAAGATAGCATTCTCTTTGGTTATCTGAGGTAATTCGGTATGTTCCATCAATGTTGTAAATGTAAACAAATTATGTAGTTTTTGAAGAGGAGAGAAGTTGTAATTCTATTGTTGTGCAATGTTCATTGGCTTCCACCTTTGCGCAAAAATTAGTAATGAGAGGGTCAAGAGTACGAAAGGTATTGTTGGGCATGTCAAACAATCATGAATGCAAAGTATCCGACTTCACGTCACGCTGATACTGCTCCCAAAGATGCCAAAGTCTGCCATGCTTTTCGAGCAGTTCATGAAAACTTCCCTCTTCTTGAATCTCGCCGTCACTGAGAACATAAATGTAGTCAAAGAGCGGTAAGAGGTGCAGCTTGTGAATGGAAGACACAATGCATCGATCAGAAAAATGGGAAAAAATATTCTCGTAAATCTTGCGCTCATTGTCGCTGTCAACGGAGCTCGTCGGCTCATCGAGAAGAATAATATCGGAGCTTTTTGCCGCGAAGATGCCTCGCGCAAGGGCAAGTCGCTGTTTCTCCCCGCCGCTTAAATTCACGCCCTTTTCAGAGACATCACTCTGTAGTCCTTTCGGCAATCGCGCGAGCACAGAAGAAAATTGCGCCAACTCAACATCGCGCATAAGCTCAGCCTCAGGCACGTCGGTATCGACGGAAATATTGTACTCGATAGTACTGGCAAAAATTTCTGGATCCTGTGGAATGAGCGTGGTGTGTGCCGCCAAGTGCTGTAAGCCCCCAGGAAGACGCACGCCATCAGCCATCACATCAGCTCGATCGGAGACTTGCAATCCACGAATGAGTGCCATGAGGGTAGACTTGCCGCTACCGCTCTCTCCGACGAGCGCAACCTTCTTGCCCTTTTGAAGCGTGAAGGAAAGATTTTTAAGGTGATGAGTGCGATGTTCTTCGTCTTGATACGTAAAATGCAGATGCGATACGTCTATCGATCGCCACTCTGCAGGAAGCCTCAATCCGGAATAGCGGCTGGCAGGCTCTGCGGAAAGAATATCTTCCGCCGAGAGGAGATCGGCGTACTGCTCCACTGTCATGCTGTATTTCCAACCGAAATTGTAGAAAGAACCGCCAATTTTCTGAAGATAGTCGTAGAGCATGAAAAAACTCCCCACGAGCGGCACATCACCAGAGCCGACCGTGCGAAAGACATACCAAAGAAGAGTGGCCACCTGCATGCAGGAAATGGCAATGGTCATCGCAAACCACTTCGCTTCATTGATGACAACAGATCTCTGGTAGAGAGGAATGTACGATGTCATGCGGCGGTAGAGCTCGGATTGAGTGAGCGCTTCTAAGCGAAGCGTAATAACCGTGATGATATTCGTGACGTAATCATGGAGCGCCGATGCCACCAAGTGATCTTTGCTATTGAGCTCTTCATACCTCTTGAGCAGAATCGCGTCGAAAAAGAAGACGACTCCAAGGGCAAGAGCCGAGAGCGAAAATGCCATCGCTGCGGCGGTAGGCATAATGAGCGCGAGTGCCACGATTGATCCCAGCGATCGAACAATCATTTCAATGATCTGCCAGCTTCCGCCGGTAAAGTCGTAGAGTGCGCGAGTAGCTTTGCCGATTCGATTGATGGACCCGCCAGAATGATTATCTTTGTGCCACTGAACGGGGAGAGTCGTGATAATGCGAAATAAGTGATCTTTGTATTGCGTGCGTACATCGAAAGCCATGCGCCGTTCGATCACTCTCGCAGGGCCATGGAACAGCCAAAAGAGGATATTGATACCGAGGATGGCAAAAAGCGCAAGCGAGAGCGAACGCAACGGACGTTCCAGCGTAGCAGACTGCTGCAATAGATTGAGGGCTTGCCCAACAATGTACGGCTCCAACAAGAGAGAGATGTTGGCTGCAAAGAGCATGGAAATGTAGAGCACGAGGAGATATCGCTTGCCCGATGAGTATCGCCAGAGAGCCGAAAGGAGCGCTGAGAAGGCGCGCATAGAGTGGTAGAAACGACTAAGTGAGAGATGTGTTACACCGAGATCTGCACCGTGCACTATTTCTTCAGCCAGAGCAATAGGTGCTTTTCTCAGAGAGTGTGCTCATTGCTATTATACCTGCACCTCTGTTGTTTTCCATGACATCCACATCCCGCACGACGGCATCTCTAGGGAGATATCACTTCTTGCAGAGAGCATGGAAAAGCTGGTGCGGGGTGTCGAAGTATAGGCGAATCATGATCGCAGAGAATCTCGCGATACTTGCAACAGTCATATGCCTGACAGTGCCCGTGCTGACGCAGCCCCGCATCGGAGACGTGCAGTACCGTCAGAACGAAGGCGCATGGATGCATGGGGAATTACCTCTCAGAATCAATAGTCCTGCCGCACCGACTGTTATCGATGCACGTATGACAGTGCAGGTCGGCACGTTGTTTTTTAGGCTCTACCGCGTAGTCATCGATGATTGTCTCACGTCCCTCGTTATCGACAACACACCGCTCGATACGCTCACTCACAAACTGTGTGACGATGCACACAATCACACCCTCGATCTCTCACGCCAGCTCACAACAGGCACGCACATAGTGGAAGCGCGCATTACGAATGGCGGAGGGAATGCCTCATTCTCTCTTATGCCGTCAGGATATGATCGATTGTTCGTCTTGCCAGTCATCACGTGGCTGATCCTGATGACGCTCGCAGGCTCCCTATGGATTCACGCGCAGCCAGAGAAAAAACGAGAGTGGGGCATAGCGGGCATAGTCTTACTGGGTGTAGTGCTACGCCTCTTCTATGTGGCTATCACGCCGGAAAGCCTCAGAGGCTACGACACAGACGGCCACATCGAATACATCCGTTACATCACACAACATTCCGCGTTGCCGGCGCCGAATGCGGGATGGGAATTTTGGCAACCACCGCTCTACTACGTGCTCGGCAGCTTGGTGATGAAGATGGGAGAGATGATCGGATGGGCCGCTGCACAGTCTATCGTTGGCCTCCAAATGCTGTCTCTCGCCTTCTCGATAGCTGTGCTGCTCATCTGTGCGTGGATAGCAACGATGCTCTTCCCCCGTGAAGGAGAAGGATGGGCACGCACGCTTCTCACTGGCATCCTTGCCACGCTTCCATCAATCGTCTTCTTCTCCGCTCGAATCAACAATGACGTTCTCGTCGCTCTCCTTTCGTTTCTGTGGCTTGGGCTTCTTCTGCGATGGTGGCTCAAGCAATACGGATGGCTGGAGTGGGTGCTGCTCTCGGTCGCTATTGGCCTGCATCTACTTACGAAGAACACTGGTCTACTCCTCCTGCCAGTTTCCATGATTGTGCTCGTGTGCGCAAAGCAGGTGACAAAAAAACGACGAATCGCAATGGGCGCAGCATTAATCTGCATCTGCGTCTTCATAGCTGGATGGCTGCCCCTCACGCGCCCCACTCACTTCGACGTACAGCATGTCATCGGAAACGCACAGAACTTAAACAGCCAACTGCAAGTGAGAAATGACCTCACCGCGTACCTCACATTTAACCCGATTCAGATCCTACGCAATCCGTACAATAACCCTTGGAACGAGGAATCGCGCCGCCACAATTTCTGGGAGTACCTCTTTCGCTCGGCGTACGTCGGAGAATTTGAGTTTGGTGAGTGGCGGAAGATGTTCGTATCAACGGTGCTGCTGCTTGGCTTACTTTCATTGCCCGTAATCGCCCTTGGAATAGTGACCGCAGTCAGTCGCCGCTGGCCACCCACGCTCCCGCTTCTCGCCACTCTGTTCATTCTGCTTCTCGGACACGCTGCCCTCCGATGGCAGTACCCGTTCAGTTCGACGCAAGATTTTCGCTATTCCACGCTCGTAGTCCTCCCCCTCGCAGCCTTCGCGCTCCGCGGCATATACGCCGTTGCATGGCTGCGCAAACCACTCTCCTTCCTTCTCTGGGCATCTGTGTTCTCCTCGATGATCTTCCTTCTATCACTCTACAGAGCATAGAAACCACTTCCCTCGCTCTGTACGGTTTCACCTCATACGGTAGAATCCACGGACATTGTCACTGGCACTCATGAATCTTTCCGTCATTCTCCCATGCTTCAATGAGAGGGCAAATATCGCCCTCTCGGTTGCGGATGTCAATGCATGGATGAATGCCCACGACATCGAAGGCGAGATTATCGTCGTTGACGATGGCTCCTTAGACGGATCGTGGGATGTGTTGCAGCAGCTGAGAGAGAGGATACCCAGACTGATGCCCGTCCGTCATGAGCGAAACAGAGGATATGGCACGGCCATTCGCACCGGCTGTGATGCAGCGAAAAGTGCGATCATCGCATTCATGGATAGCGACCGTCAGTTCCATGCGAACGATTTGTCTCGAATTCTGGCGTGCCTCCCTGTCGTTCCCTTCGTCTCAGGCATTCGCACCCGCCGAGCAGATCCGCTCAATCGCCGTCTCAATGCGTGGCTCTACGGACGTCTCGCCCGCATCGCACTGGGCGTGAAAGCCAGAGATCTCAACTGTGGCATGAAGGCATTCCGCGCTGATGTCTGGAGATTGGTACGTCCGCAGTTCGCCACGGGAGCACTCTTCAATGCCGAAATGTACTGCCGCTTGCGAACCGCTGGTCTACCGCTCAAAGAAGTGACAGTGCATCACTATCCTCGTCCTGCCGGCAAGCAGACAGGTGCACGCCTCAGTGTCATTCTTAAAATGTTCCGTGAACTATTTGCCTTACGACGCGCTATGCGGAAGGGCCGATAATCGCATTCGTGTGTACATCGCTGACATCGTCATCCGCTTCAAGCGCATCCATGAGAGTGTGCACGCTTTGCATTGCCTCCTCGCCCACGGGAACACTCTGCGTGGGAAAGAAGCGTATGCCGGCAAAATCTATCTCGTAGTGATTGCTCTTCAAAAAATCTCTCACGCTCGGCCAATCATTCATCGAGGAAATGACAGTGAGAGATCCATCGTGTTCGCTGATATCTTCCGCGCCACAGTCGATGAGTGAGAGCTCAATATCAGAGAGGGCAGTAGGGAGTACTGCATCCTTCTCTCCGTGGCGTTTGGGAGGGAGGTCGGATGGAGGAGGTTGAGTGACCACCGATCCCCTGCGCTCAAACAGCCACAGCACCGACCCGCTCTCTGCAAACCGCCCTCCGGTCTTACTGAGAATCGTCTTCACATTCCCAAGCGTGCGGTTTTTGTTATCAGTCAAACACTCAATAATGAAAGCCGATCCCTCGGGGCCGTACGCCTCGTACACCACTTCCTCCATCCGAGCCCCCTTGAGTTCTCCTGTCCCCTTTTTTATTGCCCTCTCAATATTGGCATTCGGCACGGACGCTGCCTTGGCAGATTCGATGAGAGATCGCAGCCTCGCATTCGAGAGAGGATCGCCACCGCCTTCCCGAGCCGCAATTTCGATGAGACGCGCAAACTTGGTGTACGCCTTCCCACGCTTGGCATCGGAAGCCATCTTCCTCACTCTGATATTATGCCATTTGCTGTGACCGGACATGTTCCGAGTTTATAGCTTATAGCTGTTAGCTTCTAGTTTTAATTTACGAATCATCGCATTGAGCATGCGCATGACCTCGCTCAGGATTGCGTCTGCCTTTGTGCAATCAATGGGCGATCCGAATGGCAGCATCTTCACAAGCTCTAGCTGTGTTTCCAGCTCAGCACCGGATGAAAATGCCCGTATCATGAACTGACAAAAATCTTTCCGTGTTCCTCTAGCCCTGCCCTCGGCAATATTCGAAGGAATCGAAACAGCGGATCTATTCATCTGGGACACGAGTCCATATTTCTCGTTCGCAGGAAACTGCGCTGTTATCTCGTAAACGACTATCACAAGCTGCATGGCCTTTTGCTATACCAACAACTCCTTATAGGAACGAATAACCGACATATGCTACAAGCTACAAGCTACAAGCTAAAAGCTAACAAGCTATTTTCGATATGCCAGCATCCCCATAAACCGTGCTCTCTCCACGGCATTTTTGAGCATCTTCTGGTGTTTGAGACACACGCCAGTGTAGTAGCGCTTACGAATGTTACCGAAGAAATCGATGTACGGCTTCATGGTGGGGTAGTCTTTGTAATCGATGTAGCGCGTATCGTGAGCATCGAAAGCACATCGCTTCTTCTGCACTTGTTTCTTCTGCTGTTGTTGCTGATTGGTGGCCATGGGAGAGGGGCGGAGAGAGGAAATTAAATTTTAAGATCTTCGTCGGAAATGAGCTTGTCGAGGGACTGCGAGAGCTTCTCCATTTCCACAGGAGACGTTGCGGCAGGCTTCTTCTCTTGCACTCTTCGTGTTTCACGCCTCGCTTTGTCAATCACGCCCTGTTTGACCTTCTCTTCTTTCTCGCGAGAACGAGCTTCTTTTACTGTTTCACGATTCTTGAGCCAATACTGATATTTCTCTTCGTAGCTCACAGCTTCATACCCTTTGGGTGGTATGACAATGAGGTGCCTCAGTACGCTCTTATTGAGCTTGAGAGCCTGATCTAACTCTCGCATCTTTGCGGGATCTGCTTCGTAGTAGTAGATGACAAATTTCGCCTCTTGATATCCCTTGATCGCATAGGCAAGGCCACGCTTGGTCCACGGATCCTTAAAGAGAAGCTTGGCACCTGCTTCAGAGAAGAGTGCTTCAATTTCTTTCAAAAGCTCGCCCTCAGCGTGAGAAGTGAGGTCCGGAATGTACATGACGGCGATTTCGTACACACGTACGTCTTCAGAGGAAGGATGGAGTGCAACCATAGGATTCGTGGGTAAATACCGCGACATGCAGAGAGAATGCTGCGTCGGGCAGACCCGTCTCGCATCGGCGAGAGGGGGAATATAACGGCAATGTACGCGAGAATCCGACGATGTGTCAACAGAATTATTGACATATCTTTGTGGAGATTTAGGATTGACGAATGCATTTCTTACAAAGATTGATGGAAGAAGCGGATAGAAGTCCTATGACACCGATTCAGAGAAAATGTGCGCACTTGGTGTATGCAGTGGTTGGAATACTCTTTTTGATTTTTGCAGGGGCACACCACGTTAAGAAATTGTTTAATGATAAGAAAGAAGATCAGGTCCCTCCTGCTGCAATAAAAACACCAGCGCAAGCGAGCCCCAGCGCCAATCCTACCCTCGTATTTCCCCCAATGATCCCCAAGGGCCAGTGAAATGAAGGCGGCTCGCAGATTCAGTAAAATACTACTTCGCATCACACAATGAATTCTCCTGAAACAGCTGGAAGAGATATCATTCCTTTCAGGAATGCCAAAAAATCTAAGAAAGGTGGTACACAGCAAGTCCCTGAAGACTCAAACATTTCGTTGGAAATTTATAGAAAGAGAATAAGTGCCATGAAGGAATTATTTCCTTCAGTATTGATTACAATAAATCCAGATCAAAATTGGAGAGCTCCAAAGCGAAATAAGCGCATTAATTTCAAGGGCATTCAATGGGAATTGGTAGCTGAAAATGATAAAGTAGAATACTTTGTACCACTGAGAAATCTCCTTCAGGAGAATCCAAATAAAATAATATCAGAATATCATATACATCAAAAAGATTTAGAGCCACCAGAAGTGTGGCTGCGAGAAATACATTGTAGTAAACCTGAGCCAGAGATAGTAAGGCAAACCGTCAGAATCCTTGTACGTTATATCAGTATAGCATTGATATGGGTTGCCCTCGGGGGGGCTACCTTGGATAAGGATGAACGTACTGTACGATGAGATCTATTGATCAAAACAAAAGCCCTCCAATAAACGAAACAATAATCCCTCGCAATAATCCGTATGTTCCAAAAATTCCTCCTACGATAGAGAGAGAAGAATCAACGAAAAGAACTCCCATCACGATTATACAAGAGCCATAATTCTGCGAGTGGTTCGAAGTGAGCACAAGCCCCACAAATCCTCGTACATTTCGCTTGACTCCCCTCTTTTCATAGGTAAGATACCTTGGCTGTGAGTAAGCCAATCTCTTTCAGGATGGCTCTTTCGGTTCCGCGAAGCGCGGCGAAAGAAACACTCTCAGGCACGCTTCGCTCCTTCACAGCATCGTGTAGTAGAGAACATAATGTCCACAACTATTTCTTTTGAAATTTTACAGGGCCGAATACCCTGTTTAAATAACTATTCACCTAGTGATGCGTGAATCATTCATTGATTCTCGCTCACTCAAGAGCTTCCTCAACATTTCCGTTGAGGCACTCTCTTCATTTTTTCGAAGAGTTTGATCCTGGCTCAGAGTGAACGCTG
>CAZOJC010000013.1:0-36845 GCA_964580035.1 uncultured Candidatus Peribacteria bacterium | reverse complement strand
GCATGAAATGAAGGTGAGACGTCACCTCTGCCGAGTAGCGACGAACTGACTGACGATGCCGATCGATTTGTCGTAGAGTGTCGTGAGAGTAGAAAAAAGAAAGCGAAGAAGCACGCTTCGAGAATGTCTTGAACAAATTTTGTGTTCGAAGTGTATAGTTAGGTTTACGGGTTGGGGGGTTCTAAATTTGTAGTACGTAGCCAAGAAGGCAGTGATGCAACTTCACAAAATAGGCTCCTGCATAATAGGAGCCTAAAGAAAATGAAAGAGTATATTGCTTTACTAATCTTTCGCGCTTGCTGGCCTATGATTTTCTGGTGTAACTTTTGGATTGTTATCGTCGGGGCTTACTGTACTATCCGGTAGTGGTTTCCCACTTTCTTCCTCGCTTGTTGTCTTATATTCTGGTGATATTTTATTGTCGGAAGTTACTAGCGGTGGTGGTGTCTCATTTTCTTGCTTGATTGTTGCTGGATTTTGAGGAGGATTACCTGAAACATCGGGTAAAGTTGTTGCAGCTGGAACACAAACTTTATTTTCATTAGATGGAGTAACATGTGCGAAATCAATTTCTTTCTCTGGGGGCTCAAAAATTAATTGGGTACCAATTGCTCTGTGATCAGTATTATTATCATCCTTCGCTGCAACCGAAGGTGCAGTGGGGTTACCATCATAGTTTTTTACTGCGTTTGCTACAAGCGCAATCGCTGCTAGTACTGTGCCAACTGTGCCAACAGTACTATAAGACGATTTAGTTGGTGAGGGTTTTTTTGTGTGCTTTTCTTGGCCTGCTTCAGTAATATCTATTGATTTCATAGGGATAAATGGAAGGAAATTAGAATAAAAATACAAATAGTTAGCTACTTTGTAAAGAATAATTACGTATATTATACTTAACAATTTCTATTTAGCAAGCGTTAATGATATAATTGACAATTTCTGAAATGAAAAGTAAAGTTAACTTATGAATATTGAAGCTTTTCAGCCTCTCGAACCTGAGCAAAAAAGTAACAACAGACTCTTGAATAAGATTAGGTTGCTTATTGTATTGCTCGTCCTTTTTGGAATTGAGAAAAAGGCTTTAAATAATGATAATTTTGCTGACGCAAGCGGAAGTTGCTCTTCTGGTGAGCGGCTGAACGAAAATATAAAAATTTTGTCTCAAGAAACGTATATGATTGATGGATTATGCATTCAAGTAGTAACAGAAAAAGTAGAAATTGAAAAAAGAGTTTATACTCAAGCGCGAATAATAACTTACGTTGATAATTCGGAAGGCCCATTTCGGGTAACTCTTGCAATAAAGCTACCACAAGAGGGCGAATACAAAAAAGTAAGAGACGAATGTTTTCGGATCGGCAATAATCAAGTGCCTCCACCAAATACTGCCCCCCTCTATCCAGAAGCACTCAGCCCATCTAATCTTCCTAAAGAAATCGAAGAAATTGTTACTGGTCAGAAATAATAAAATATGATAGAATAATTGGATGTGTTCATCCAAAAAAATAGTAGTTCATACGATGTTTCTGGATTTCTCGTGCATACTTTTTGCTGTATGTGCATTTTTTCTGCTAATTGTACAAATTTTTGCGCTTGGCCCGCTTTTCACTCTAGACTCATCATCTGTCGATGAAGTGAATACTGAAGATCTTGAAATGGCAGATCTCGATGGTGACGGAGATTTGGATTACATCAATGGTGAATCCACCACAAACAGCCTCATAGTATATGTTAACAACGGCACTGGCACCTATTCGTCCACTACCATCTCTGGGGGTGGTTCATTTTTTAGTCTCGGAGATGTCGACAATGATAACGACATTGATATCGCTGCAAATACTATTGGGGTCGGCGTAAAGATTTATAAAAACAACGGACTTGGGAGCTTCTCTCTGTTTGATAGTTTTGATCCAGGCGTTGTGAGAAAAGTAAAATTTTCTGACGTGAATAGTGACGGTACGCAAGATCTTGTGTTTGGATTTAGAGGTAGTGATATCGATCAAGGAGTGTACCTCAATAATGGCAATGGTGTTTTTACTCCTGCACTGTCACCTATCATAAACAATATTTCCTTCGCTCTTGCAGACTTCAATGGCGATGGACATCTCGATCTTGCAGCGCTCACGGGAGGTACTCTCACAAGCGCCTCCTCCACCATCTTCCTCAATACTGGCACCGGCATGTTCAAAACTGTTGCGTGGCATGCAGAACACGGAGCACTGAATGCCAATGACATAAAGACGGGAGACTTCAATAGTGACGGATACATAGACTACGCCGTATCCGTGCTCACAAGCCCTGAGAAAATGTTTGTGTACTTAAACGACGGTACCGGCACATCGTTCTCGCTCGTGCAGTACACAGTGAATGGCGCCGGAGCAAACCCTGCTATTGCAGATATCGATAACAACGGAAGCCACGATATCATAGCAGCGCTCAGTGCTGGCCTAGGAAACGGAGGAAGCGAACGCTGGATAAATAACGGTTCGGCGGTGTTTTCCTACGGTAGCTCTGCGGCAGAAACCAGTGATGTCACCACTCGCGTGGTGATAGGAGATATCGATAATGACACAGATCTAGACTACATCTCAGGTGCGAGGTCCGTCTTCCTCTCCCCCAACTACACTCGTCGCTATAAGAGCAATCAATCTACCATCTTGCCCAACACTGCGCCCTCACCGCCCTCAAGCGGATTTGGCGCTTCGCGCGTACTCAACGGGCCCAATGTGGATCTCACACTCGTGTGGGGCGCGGGATCGGATGCTGAGACGCTGGCGGTGATGCTGCAGTACGCTGTGAAAGTGGGCACGGTATCGGGAGGACAGAATATTGTCTCTGCGGCATCGGCGAGCCCTCACTACGTCAATCGAGTCCTGCCAAACTCTAAGAGTAAAGAAATACTGATAAAAAATCTCCCCTGCAATGCCACGTACTATTGGTCTGTTGCGGCTGTAGATTCTGGGCTTAAGAGAGGCGCATTTTCATCTGAGTATCAGACAATTGTGGATAGCGGCTGCAATGTGTCGACGACTGGCGGCGGCGGAGGTGGATCTGGAGGAAGCTCCCCTGGCGGGGGGTACAGCCGCGCGAAGTATCCCTACCCGTACGTTCCTCCCCCTGAACCCAAAAAGACTGTACTGACGACATTCAACGGGATGGTCTGGATGGATTTTGATAAAGACGGGGTTCAAGATGACGGTGAAGAAGGGCTGGAAGGCGTGGCGATTACCGCATCTGACGGCAGCGCTATCACCAGTACGACCACTGACAAGGGTGGGGGCTTTACCATGACTGTGCCCGCCTCAGAAGAAGGCTACCGATTTTCGCATAGCGAGATAGAGGGAATGACCTCGACGACGGCAAATGACATCGTCGCCTCGGAAGGAGACGTGCTCTTCGGAGTGGCGCCCTCGCTGCTTCGAGCGTACGCGCCTTGCATCACAGTACGGGATGGAGATTCCTCCGGCGACTCTGGCACTCCCGCCGCAGAGCGCATACTCGGCATGCTGAGCCCTCAGATGCCTTCAGTCCCCCGCTCACCACTCCTCACGAGGCGATCTCTGTTCCAGCTAACATCGGCACTGTTTTGCTTGCGTGGCAAAGTGAAAAATAGTCAGCTCCCCACAGACATTCTCAGGTCATCTCAAGATGCAGAGTTAGTGGGCGCACTCCTCGCCAATTCACTTCCCGTTCTCAAAGGAAAGAAGGCCGACCTCAATGCGTACGCAAAATACAGCGAGATGTCGGCACTCCTCGGGCCACTTCTCTCCCTCAAGAAAGGCGAACGCGTGGAGAGTGCCATCGGTATCAAGACGCAGTGGAAATCTGAGCGAGCAATCTCGAGAGCGGATGGCATACGGAATGTGCTCCTCGCAGCGTACGCGAATGGCAACATTAGCCTCGCGCGGGGCGAGGAAACGGACATCCCTGTACGAGAAGACGCGTTCTCCGAGGCATTCAAGTACACGGCAATTGGACGATGCCTGTCCCCTTCTCCAAGGAATGTGTACGTATCAAATCTCTTACCTGGCGAAGGCGCACACACAACGCTCGCAAAACTTCATTCTCTCGGCATCGGCAAAGGGAGAGATCACCTGTTTCTGATTGGCGTTACCTTGAGCAACAGAGGCCTCCTCGCCGGCCGCACGTCGTACGTGCCAGATCAGCCCGTTCTGTGGCTTCCGTTCCTGCGCACGCTCAGCATTGCATTCTGCTCACCACCTCAAAGCGTTGATAGTCTTCGCAACGCGTTCAACAGAAATGATGAAAGTGGGCCCAAAGAAGCCGTTGTGGTACCGGACAAAGATCTTGTATTTGGCGTACCCAGCCGATCTCTCACGCTTGCGACAAGAATTGGCCTGGCAGCAAGCCGTATAAAAGCGGACGGCTACTCCACTCTCTTTTCATTTGCGAGAGATATGCTCGCAACTCCTCACGACCCAAAGCAATCAGTCACGCTACATGAAGCAAGTCGTATCATTTCCTCTGCCATCGTGACGGCTATGATTAGGCAGCAGAGAATCCCCGCATCAGAAGGATCCAATCTCTCCGATACGCTCACAAGACAGCTCCTCGATCGATACAGAGGTACTGCACCTCTCAGCGAGGCGTTTCTGCGTGATACGTTGTTTACTCAAGCTATGTGGATGGACGTTCTGCACACAATCCTCAAAGAGCCACTCTCGCGCGTTCGGATGCCACCTCGCAGTTTGGAACTGTGGCGACGCCTCCTGCAAGAGTGATCTTCATGCGCGTGTTTTTTACGCGTGATACCATATCCTCCGTGCAAGCACTCCTTCTCTCCCTCGGCACTCTCGGCATCATCGCCGCACTAGTGATGGGGATCCTCGCGTGGATGCGGTACAGAGAGAACCGAAAGCGAGAGTGTGACTTAGTCTTTCTTCAGCTTCTCTCGCCTAAAAAAGAGAGTAAAGAAGACAAAGAACAAGAGTCTGAGCAGTACTCATCAGGAAAAGATTTCAAAGAAGTCCTCGGCATCATGGATCACCTGTACCAAACGCTCTGGAGCGTGCGAGAAGGCGGCTTTAAGCGCCATTGGAAAGGACAAACGTTCTTCTCGGTGGAGTACGCAGCACTTGCAGGAGAAATTCTCACGTTCGTTGTTGCGCCTCGCAAAACAATTCCTCTCATTGAGAAACACATAACCTCTTTCTATCCGGACGTCGTCATCGACGTCGTGGAAGATTACAATATTTTCACGACTCAGTCTGTGACATCAAGTACGAGCCTGTACCCGAGTAAGAGTTATGTCTATCCTTTCAAAACATACTCGCAGCTCAAGAGCGACCCGTTTAACGCCATTACCAATGCGTTCAGCAAACTGCAGAAAAACGAAGGCGCCGCAGTACAGCTCGTGCTGAGACCGGTGGCATCCAAGTGGCAGAAACATTTGCAAAAAGAGGCGCAGAGAATAATTAATCCCAAGAAGAATGATTCGTTTGAGTGGTGGAATCCGCTCTTCTGGATCCGAGAAACTATCGAGCTCTTCACCACGAGCGACAAAGACAAAATGCCGGATAGTTCACCCAGCTCAGAGCGCGTCTCACAAATGGTGGAAGAGCTCAGTAAGGCAGTGGATGAGAAAGCCAATTCCCCCGGATATGAAGCGGTGCTCCGAGTGGTGGCTTCATCTGACTCGAAAGACAAGGCAGACTTACTCCTCAGGAGTATCGTCGGGAGCTTCACACAGTTTAACGACGTGCGTGGCAACAGCTTCCGACGTACGCAGTACCACAGCAATCGAAAACTGGTGGAACGATTCATTCGTAGAAGCGCGTACCCGTTCCCCCTAGAGCGCCTCATCCATCATACTATGCTCCTCGGCACGAGCGAGCTTGCGAGCTTCTTCCACCTTCCCAACATCAAATACAATAAAGTGCAGAACATTAAATGGCAGAATTTCAAAATTGCTCCTGCGCCAAAAAACGTACCAGAAGAAGGCCTCTTTCTCGGCTACAACACTGTTCGTGGCGAGAAAACGAAAGTATTCATGAAGCCAGAAGATCGATTCAGGCACTTCTACGTCATTGGGCAGACTGGAACGGGGAAATCGTCAGTCATTCAGATTATGGCTCGTCAGGACTTTCACGGAGGTAAAGGGATCTGCGTTGTGGATCCTCACGGCTCGCTCGTAGAAGATCTCTTTCCGTACATCCCCCGAGAGAGGGCAGACGACATCATCTACTTCAATCCAGCAGACACACAACGGCCAATGGGACTGAATATGCTGGAGGGTAAGACAGACGAAGAACGTGATCTCATCGCCCTCGACGCCATGAACATGATGGTAAAAATGTTCGGCGAAGAGATTTTCGGGCCGCGCATTCAAGACTACTTTAGAAATGGCTGTTTGACCCTCATGGCAGATGAAGAAGAAGGCGGTGCCATCACAGATCTCGTGCGCCTCTTCACAGATGACGAATGGGGAAGGTACAAAGTTGCGAAAGTGAAAAACCCCATCGTTCGATCCTTCTGGGAGAAGCAAATGGCGCAAACTGGGCAGCGTGAAAAGCAGGAAATGATTCCGTACTTCGCTGCGAAATTCGGACAGTTCACCACAAATACGCTCATTCGTAACATTGTCGGTCAAGTGAGGAGTTCTTTTGATTTCACAGACGTGATGAACGGCTCGAAGATTCTACTCATGAACCTGTCTAAAGGACTCATCGGAGATATCAACTCCAAGCTTCTCGGTATGATCATCGTCAACAAAATACAGGTGGCCGCCATGCGCAGGCAGAGACAAGATGCCAGCGAGCGTAAGGATTTCTTCCTCTACATCGACGAATTCCAAAACTACGTGACTGACTCCATCGAATCGATTCTCTCAGAAGCACGTAAGTATCGCCTTGGCCTCGTCATTGCCCATCAGTATCTCGATCAGCTTGAAAAGGAAAATAAGCTCTCAGGCGCCGTAAATTTGAAAGGCGCGGTCTTCGGTAACGTTGGCACTATGATGTTTTATAAGATCGGCCCGCAAGATGCCGAGTTTTGCGCGAAAGAGATGACGCCCGTCTTCTCAGAATCTGACCTTGTGAACCTCGATGCCTTCAAAGCCGTCATGAAACTCTCGATTGATGGACAGCCTTCCCGCCCCTTCTCAATAGAGATTCCAAGGCCGTGGCTAGAAACGACCTATCCCAAAGATGCCAAAGCCGTCGAGGCATACAAGCAGCTCTCTCGCCTCAAGTATGGGAGGGAGAAAGACTTCATTGACCGTGAAATCGTGAGGAGAATCGGCATGTAGTTGTCACGGAGCCCCGCGAAGCATTGTTAGCAGAGATGCTGCTTCCTTTTCCTCTGGATGTTGCTTGAGAATGGATGACAGCTCTGCGATCGCTTCTTCATTTCGCTTGAGAGAGAGGAGCAGTTTCGCATATGAAACACGCGCCGACGTGAGAGATGGCAGAAGCTCTATTCCCTTTCTGTAGGCATCGATTGCTTTAGCTGGTTGTCCGATGTCTGTATATGCAGCGCCGAGGTTATAGTATGCGTAGGGAAAAGAAGGATCGAGGGCCACCGCCTTATTGTAGTACTCAATTTCCTTCTCATGATCACCCTTCGCCTGATACAGAGCCGCCATATTATTGTAGATCACCACTCTCTTCTGCGAGCTAATGAGCGCTTCGGAAGCCTTCAATGCGATGAGGTAATGTGAAAGGGATTCCTCGTTTTTACCTTCATCTTGGAGGATTTTCGCAATACCCTCGTGTGCTATGCCATACTCCGGACTGATCGAGAGGACGAACTCGAACGTTTGTTTCGCTTTCACTATCTTGCCTGTTGAATACAACATCTTACCCACTAATGACAGTTCATACGGTCCAGGGTTTGCTTCCGGCGATCGCAGAAAGTGGCGTACAGCGGCCATGAAATCACCTTGGTTCATAGACTCGATTCCCTTCGCTCGGTGCACGAGCGGCGCTTGAGGGTAGATCGATGCAGCGTGATCGAAGAGCGTATCTGTGTTATACCAGACGGATGTCTGACGCACCGCAACGGTGCCGAGGAGTACGATGAGCAGAGCGGTGAACAGCGTGCCGATGATGCGTGATCTTCGAACCAGGCACGTAAGCCCCCATGCTACAAGCATGAGCACACCGATCTGCGCGATGTACACATATCGGTCGGAGGTTAAATATATTTCTCCTCCCTTCACGAGATTTGTAGCAGACTGCGCGTAACTCAAAAGAAAGAAGAGATAGGAAAACAGCGGCAGCTTTCTCTTGTAACGGTAATACTGTACCAAGCTGAGTGCCCCCAACAGTACAATGAGGAGGAGCGAAAGCACAGACGGTAGCGACAGTATTTCCAGCGATCCGAGCAAGGGGTATGCAACAGATAAGTTGACGGGGAATACAATTTTCGAGCCTGCAAAGACCGCGCTCTGAACCACAAGACCGAAATACTCAGAAGGCAGAAGGTTGATGGCCTTGAAAAGATTCACCTTGCCGACGATGGCGATGATGCAGAACACCACTGAGAGAAGCACGAAGGGAATTTTTTGTGTGTACACTCGCCTAGACCGCATATCTTTCCCTTCGTACCAATCTGCAAGGAGGAGGAGAAGGGGAAGAATGACAATTGTCACTTTTGAGAGTAAGCCGAGGAAAAAGAGGAAAATACTGGCGGCAAACATGCTCCTGCTGCCCGCACGCTCCGCGCGGAGGTAGGAAACGAACGCAGCCAGGAAACATGCGGTCGACAGAAGATCCTTTCGTGCGGCGATCCATGCCACGGCTTCTACATTGACAGGGTGCACGGCAAAGAGGAGCGCTGCTATGAAGCCTACACTCCGGCTCTTTGAGAGCGCGTAGACAAGCATAAAGAGGAGTAGTGCATTCATGGCATGAAGCGCAAGGTTCACAAGATGGTATGTGAAGGGCTGCAAGCCAAAGAAAAGATACTGCAGTTGGTACGTAAAGAGCGTGAGAGGAATGTAGAGTTCCGGATCGTACGAAGTGAAAATATTACGAAGAGTTCGCCATGAAAGCTCGTGGATATTTGGGTTATGAACGAGCAGTAATGAATCGTCGAGCGCAACAAAGTCATTGAATACAGACGCATAGTACACAGCGCATACGCTGAATAGGATTACGAGCATGGCGAGCCCAGACTTGCAAGATGTCATCCTTCGAATGAGAGCAATCATGGTGATCACTCTAGCAAACTTGAAAGATGAGAGATAGCTTCCTTACTGCTTTGCCACTGTCTGCACCAGCCTGCCGAATTGCAAGAAGCGTTGAGAAATGCTGTCTGGCGGCCAACAGGTGTAGAGAATAAGCTGCTCGCCAGATCCATCGGGTTGGTAGGGCTTGGTGTCTTTCGCTGCGACTGTCTTGTGTCCGGTGATTTCGTAGATGTAGAGACGCCCTGCATGCGTGACGTACACTCTGTCACCGGGTTTTAATTTGTTAATTTTTCTAAATATTTTGGTGTACTGAGACGTATCTCGTGCCGTGCTACTGCTGTGACCGTAGATGAGAATCTTGCCATTCTGCCCGGGCGTGCTGAAGAGGTGCCCGAGGCCGGTTGCAAGAGGCTTGAGTACCCCTGCACTCGAGAAAGGATCTGAGGGAGTTGTGATGGTCAAATCAGTGATGCCGAGTGCGGGAATGGTGATTGCAAATGACTTCTTCGAAAGGTACTGAGAAATCTCGGCTGGTGTTGCCTGATACGTAGTCTGCATGGCATTCAACGCAGGCTGCGCAGCTACTTGCTCGAGGGATTGCATCGGCTCAGGACCATTGTACGCCGTGAGGGACCTCGCGTTCACTTCTCGCATGCGATACAGAACATCGAAAAATTGACCGCGTGACAGCAGCTGCGATACAGAGATACGCTGCCCCTTCATGATGAGGTTCTTCTCAAGCGCAGCGCTCACGTAGGGCGTGAACCACTGCCCTTGTTCATTCATGAGAAATTCTGATGTACGAAATGCCCCAGTTCCCCTCTCGCTACCTAGCGTTCTAACAATCATGGCAATCGATTCTCCTGCAGAAATAGCTTCATGCGGGCGAAACGTACCATCGCTGTGACCTTCAATAATTCGATGCTTGTACGCCACTTCCAGATACGGCGCATACCAAGCGTTTGTATGAGTGTCTCTAAACAGGGGAACAGGCGACGGGTGCTGCGAGTACCACTGCACCTGCGACGAAAGATCTGGGCGTGAGAGTACGAGCATTTTTATTGCCTGCGCGCGTGTGACTGCGTCGAACGGGCCGATTTGGCCATTGTCGTACCCCTTGATGATACCCGCCTGCTCCAATGCGTTCGCGCTGAGCTCGTACGGTGTACCGATAACATCGGAGGATAGTGCAAGCGCTGAACTTACGAAAGCGTTCATGACAAGCACTGTGCCGAGCGTGATACGAAGCGCTTTCATATTGAGATTGAATATTACTTATTTTTTTAATTTTGTCAAGTGTCGGACAATCTTATCTTATTTTCTACACTCAGTTGTCAGACAGTTAAGAGAGCCGCTTTTCATCGATGCATCACACATGCCTGACACTGGAATTACGCGATAGCCAAGTCCATTAAATACTTTAATTGCTGCATTCTCTAGTTCTTTGCAGCCATACACTGGCATATAATATCTGCTTCCACTTTGAGCACATTCAACCAATCCATTGTTAAATGTTGGCATATTGCCTGTAAGGTGTGCCTGAGAAATAGGGTGATACAATGAGTGTGGATAGTAGAAATATGCATCATCAGTTGGCCCTGTACTATCAGGGGGAAAAGGAATGCGTTCTATCCTGTATCCACGCTCTTCAAACCATCGAGCTACAGCATCAAGCTTCTCCTGCAATACGCGATCTCTCTCAGGATTTCTATAATACGCACCTGCATTACTCATTGCCCTCTGAAAGGCAGGATTCTCCCCTATATCATTAATATTACTGCGCCAATCATTTTGCTCAATCATTATCTCATGATTCAATTTCGAACGTTCTTTCGGTGATAATCCATTAAGGATTTCCCATGTTTTACGGGTATCTCCTATTACAACAACAGGTTTTTCACTGTTATTAGGGAGAAATGTGAGAAACATATCGATATGAAACATCGGCTGGTCATATTCGTCTCCTTCTCCTACAAATACTACATTTCTTCCGAATAAATCTCGAAGGAATTTGCGATAGTTATCTATCGCATCTTCAAGCGTAAGACTCGAACGTGGATTATATTTTTCTCCAAAAGTATACACTGGCTCTTTTTTCAGATTTCCTTCAATCGATGCTAGTAATTGCTCATTTAGTTCTTTTGAAGCATTTATCTGATCATGTATCATGAATTTTGCTAACTCACTTATCCATGTAAATGCTTCGTAAATTCTCCCATTTGAGTGTGTATACATATAGCGATTCATCTTGCACCATTTTCGGAGACTTTCCTCACCGATGAATAGCTCATTTCCTACTGCTCTCATGTCACCTCCTTCGAAATCCCAAGGAATAGATGCATGAACAAAACGATTCGCTAATTCAGGATCTCCGATGATTGATTCGCCAGTTCTGTAGGGCTGGCTATCGTAAGAAGGACTTGGTTCTATCACTGCTGTCAATTCTCCGCATTGAGCATGAAGAGAGGTATCTCTTAACCATGGCGAAGTAGTTCTAGGTACCCTTATTATATTAATGCTGTGACTGTGTCTTATGTTTGACACAAGCCTCAATAGATGCTTTTCATACTCCGCTGATGCTTCTTCGTTTATCAATAAATGAATACGTACATTTAAATCAAATGCTTTCAATATGCCAATAATTGAAGATGGAAGTTCGCTACTCTCTGGATTTTTCACACAAACAAAAATGTCAGAAATTTTACCATATGCGTTATCCTCCAGAGGATACATACCTGCATTATCAGATACAGGCAAAGGAAAACGAACGTTGCTTCTGACAACATTTTGCACTGGAAAATCAGGTAAATTCATATGTTTAACATGAATCTGTGCCGATGAATGACCCGCTTTCAGCCATAAAGATCTTGAATCACCGCCTAACTCAATATTGCCCTGCCGGAGCCAATATACAAGTTCTTTTTCCCCTAACTGATTCAGTATATTAAGAAACGAATTTTGACTGTTAGGATGCCCCGAACGCAGGCAGAAGATACTAGATAACTTACGAGCATTCATGCGTATTATGTACTCTAGTCTCAGATCGACATGTTCGCAGAAAATAAGAAATTTCTCGATCAGTTTCTTATTCTTACCTCTTTCATTGAAGAATACAGAATAACTTTCTGGCAGTCCATAAGTATTTGCATTTCGCAACTTGAAAAGTGCATATTGAAATTCCATCATTGGTGTTATTTGTAAATACTCAGCGGGATTATCATTTTTATAGAGCCCTTCAAATGCAACGTTTATTGTATTTTGACTGCTATCAATACACTCATTTGGAAAGCTTATTTCATCGACAAATTTGTCGCTTAATTCTATAACTTTATTCACTGCTGAAGTTAATTTAGCAAGACTAGTCTCTGTACTACCCAAATTCAAAACAAGACTGATTTGATGCGCTATTTCACGTTCGATAACTCTTCGCAGCGCTTTCATTGTTTCAGCATTTTTTGAATTATTATTGTTGAGTGTTGTGATTGCGTCTGATAGATTTTTCTGCAAAGTATCAATTTTACTCATCTGTTTTTGCAGTTCATTAGATAGTTTATGATTTGAATTGTATTTAGCATAAAATTTCTGAAGCAATTTCCGCTGCAAATCATCCAGTGAATTCCAAGTACGATTGTGTGGTTCTGGCCTAGACTGCATTAGCTCGTGTACTTTTGTTTGTATTTCATTTCTAAACCCGAAAATCAACGCAAATACTATACCAATAGGTATTGTTATTTTTTTTAGGTTACGTACTAAATCATTACTTGTAATCCCTTTCATCATTCTAATTTAATATTTTTTCGTATCTTGTCAAGTGTCTCGACTATGGTATTGTCTGTTCTATGTCTCTCAAAATAGGAATCGTTGGGATGCCCAATGTCGGTAAATCGACTCTCTTCAATGCGCTTACGCAGAGCTGCGGAGCTCAGGCGGCAAACTATCCCTTCTGCACAATCGAACCAAATGTTGGCATTGTCGAGGTGCCAGATAAGAGGCTTCAGGCAATTGCAAATATTATTCATCCAGAAAAGGTCATTCCGGCAATCGTAGAGTTTGTTGATATTGCGGGGCTTGTGAGAGGCGCATCTAAAGGTGAAGGGCTTGGCAACGCCTTCCTCTCACACATTCGAGAAGTGGATGCCATCTGCCATGTACTTCGGGTATTTGGAGGCACTGATATTATTCACGTGGAAGGATCGGTGGACCCACGTCGTGATCGAGAAACAATCGAAACTGAGCTCTGTATTAGCGATCTTGAAAAAGTGGTGAAGAGAATCGAGAAAATTGCAGGAGGCGCTCGAAGCGGTAACGCAGAACAGCAGAAAGAAGTATCGATACTAGAAAAAGTGAAATTTGCACTAGAGAAAGGGCTCCCCGCACGAAGCGTCGAACGAGATGAGCATAGCTCCATTTTCATGAGACAGCTGCTCCTCCTTACAGACAAGCCAGTACTCTACGCGCTCAATGTGAGTGACGCTGAAATCGGCACGCTTTCGCTTGCAGACGCAAAGGCTCACGCTGGTCTCAAAGACACGGATACTGCCCTGCTTGTTTCAGCAAAATTGGATGAAGAAATTCTTTCGATCAGCCCTGAAGAAAGAGAAGAAATATTGAACAATTTTGGTGTTCAGTCTTCAGGATTAGACTCTCTCATTCGTGCTTCTTACGATCTACTTGGGCTCGAGACGTATTTTACTGCCGGTCCTAAAGAAGTGAGAGCGTGGACAATACCGAAAGGCAGTAAGGCGCCGCAGGCAGCAGGAGTGATTCACAGTGATTTCGAGAAAGGATTCATACGAGCAGAAACTATTTCGTACACAGATTTTATTCAGTATTCAGGTGAATCTGGAGCCAAAGAGGCGGGTAAACTGAGAATAGAAGGGAAAGAGTACATTGTACACGATGGTGATGTCCTCCACTTTCGCTTCACTTCCTAATTCCTGTACGCATGGTGTTCATTGCACGAGAAGAACCGTTTAAGTGCGAGCACTGCTCAGCGAGCGTTGAGCCCTTAGGGAAGGGAACATATCGTGATCATTGCCCTCAGTGCTTGCACTCGAAACACGTGGATCATCTCGGACCTGGCGATAGGGCAAGTGGCTGTGGGGGAATCCTTGAGCCAGTGGGAATTTCGCACTCTTCTAAGAAAGGGTTTGTGATTGAGTACAGGTGTAAAAACTGTGGTACAAGCAAGAGAAATAAGGCGTCACCGGACGACGATATCATCGGGCTACAAAAAAAATTATTGAGTCGATCGCGAATAGCGTGAAGTAACTGTGCTTTCTAGCTACATCCGCTCGTTGCTCCACAATCAAGACAGAGCTCGCAGCTGCCGTTGCGCTTCATCTTGGTTGATCCGCAGCCAGAGCAGACAGACCCTGTGTAGCCTTGGAGCTTAGCCGATTCGAGAGACGAGAGTGCCAGCTCTACAGACGCGCCAAGCGCGAGTGCGCTATCCCCTTCATCAACGACTGGCAAGCGCATGGCAAAGGCATCTTTGCTGCGGGTGCCAGACTCGTAGGCTTTCTCGATGAGCTCTCGATTGTGGTAACGTATAGCTTTCTCTTTTGAGAGAAACTTGAGCGCCAGCCATCTGCCGAGATAGTCCATGATGGATTTCACCATGGGAATTTCTTTATTGCTCGTCATGCCCATGGGCTCAAACCGAGTATTCACTAGCTTCTCGCAGAGAACTTCAAGCGGCACGCCGTACTGCAAATTCATAGAGAGTGAGAGAGCAAGGGTGTCCATCACGCCTGAGAGCGTGGAGCCTTCTTTACTCATTTTTATGAAGATTTCTCCGGGCTGACCGTCTTCGTAGAGCCCGACGTGAACGTACGCCTCGTGCCCAGCTACCACGAGCTTGTGGGTGATGCTCATGCGTTCGTCTGGGAGTTTTTTTCTGCGTGGCACTTCTTTAATCACAATTTTTTCAATCACTTGAGGCTCTGTATTCTCTTTTTTCTCTGAATCAGATTTATTGCTCAGCGCCTGGCTCATCTTGCTGCCATCTCTGTACAGAGCATTGGCTTTTATCCCCAGTTTCCACGAAAGATTATAGGCATGTTTGAAATCTTCTATCGTCGCTTCATTGGGCAGATTGATCGTTTTGCTGATTGCTCCTGAGATAAACGGCTGTGCTGCTGCCATCATACGAATGTGGCCATCGGCATGGATGAAGCGCTTGCCTATTTTTCCGCAGCGATTGGCGCAATCGAAGACTGGCAAATGCTCAGGCTTGAGATGTGGAGCTCCTTCGACAGTCATGTGTCCGCAGATGTGCACGTTTGCTTCTTCGATGTGCTCTGGCGTGAAGCCGAGTGTTTGGAGGAGATTGAGATTCTGATCTTCAAGTTGAGAGTCACTGAGCCCCAGACGCTTGAGAGTTTCGTCTCCAAGTGTCCAACGATTAAATGCAAAAGAAATTTCGAACACTTGCGGCAGCGTCTTCTCAACACTTGCTATATCGCTATCAGTGAATCCTTTTACTTTGAGGCTCTGACGATTGATGTGAGGCGCGCCTTCTAGGCTCAATGTACCCATCACGTAGCGCATGATTTCTCTCATTTCTTCGTCTGTATATTTGAGGGCTTTGAGAGCGGGGGCAATGGATTGGTTGGCAATCTTCATGTAGCCGCCACCTGCGAGCTTCTTAAATTTGACGAGAGCAAAATCAGGTTCCACTCCTGTGGTATCGCAGTCCATGAGAAGGCCGATGGTGCCTGTTGGGGCGATGACAGTCGTCTGTGCGTTTCTGTAGCCATACTTCTGGCCAAGCTCAAGCGCTCTATCCCATGCTTCCTGTGCGGCTTTGCGGAGATCTGAAGGCGCTGTGCGCTGATTGATGCCTACTGGCACGACGCAGAGCATCTCGTACTCTTGCTCAGACGCACCGTACGCTGCCCTCCTGTGATTACGCATGACACGGAGCATGTGCTCTCGATTTTTTTCATACCCCTCAAATGCCCCGAGGACACTGGCCATTTCTGCTGACATTGCATAGCTCTCTCCCGTGAGTATGGCCGTGATGCACGCACATATTGCTCGTCCAGACTCGCTATCATACGGAATACCCATCTGCATGAGCATCGCCCCGAGATTGGCATACCCGAGTCCGAGAGTGCGAAATCTGTAGCTCAATTCTGCAATTTCTTTGCTGGGAAATTGTGCCATGAGAACAGACACTTCAAGCACGATGGTCCAGAGGCGAACGGCATGACGGAATGCGTCGATATCGAAGCTTCTCTCTCCAGTTACTTCGTCTGTCTTAAGAAGCGTTAAGAGGTTTATTGAAGCGAGGTTGCAGGCTGTGTTATCCAAAAACATGTATTCACTGCAAGGATTACTGGCATTGATCCGACCGTCTTCTGGGCACGTGTGCCAGTCATTAATCGTACTGTCGTACTGCACGCCAGGATCTGCACACGCCCACGCTGCATACGCCACTTGATCCCACAGCTCTCGCGCTTGAAGCGTTCGGCAAGGCTTGGGGGATCGATGTTCTTCTTTAGCGCGTTTAAGTTCTGTTCGCCAGTATAGATGCCACGGCTCATCGCGCTCCACTGCCTTCAAGTACTCGTGTGAGACGCGAATTGAATTATTGGAATTCTGTCCAGATACCGTGGCGTACGCCTCGCCATTGAAATCTGTACTGAAGCCAGCCTTGGCAAGTGCGGCTACTTTCTTCTCCTCATTCACTTTCCAATTCACAAATTCTACAATATCTGGATGGTCGACGTCTAAGCAGACCATTTTTGCTGCTCTGCGAGTGGTGCCTCCAGATTTTATGGCTCCTGCAGCACGATCACCAACTTTGAGGAAGCTCATGAGACCGGATGTCTGTCCTCCTCCCGAGAGCGGCTCGCCGGCACCGCGCAGGCGACTGAAATTCGTGCCTGTCCCTGATCCGTACTTAAAGAGTCGCGCCTCTCGAACCCACAAGTCCATGATACCTCCTTCGTTGACCATGTCGTCTTCGACGCTCTGAATGAAGCAGGCATGTGGCTGAGGATGAGTGTAGGCATCCTCGCTCTGACGCACCTCGCCTGTAGCGGGGTCGCAGTAGTAGTGGCCTTGGGCTTTACCCGTGATGCCATACGCATGATGCAAGCCAGTATTGAACCACTGCGGACTGTTGGGTGCTGACATCTGATGAACGAGCATGAAACTGATTTCGTCCTCAAATGCCTGCGCATCCTGCCGGGTCGCAAAGTACCCGTGGTTTTCTGCCCAAAATCTCCAGCAGCCGGCTAATCTGCGAATGACCTGCTTTACAGATGATTCTGGACCTGTGATTACGTCCCCTTTCTCATCTCTCAACAGTTGACCATGCGCATCGTACTGAGGCACGCCTGCCTTTCGAAAATACTTGCTGACTACAATGTCTGTCGCCACTTGGCTCCACGATGCGGGTACTTCAGCGTCTTTCATTTCAAAAACGACAGATCCGTCTGTATTTGAAATGCGGCTTGTACGCCTGTCGTACTTCACTTGCTCGAGTGGATCTGAACCAGGTGTCGTGAAGAGCCGCTCAACAGTGAGGCCAGTGGCAGACTGCGACGAGCCGTGCTTTTTGAGAGCCGTCTTTCGAGCACGGTCGAGTGCATTTCTCAAAGAAGCCTCTTCATCGAGAGGAATATCCTGTGGCTTGGCACCTGTTGATACGCTGGGATTCATGAGAGGGGAAAAGAAAGAAACACAATATGTTGTAGGCACCGATCTGCACCTATACAACATCTGCGCAGTTTACGCGGCACTGTGCGAGAGGCAAGTGTAAAATTCTGTACTCGATAGAGGGAGAAATGAGACCGATATTGTGGCTCTCACAGCCTGAAATGAGCACTCTGTTTCTCCTCATTGAAATGCCATTCTGTCATGATTGTGGAATACCTGCTAATCGAAATACATCACCTCGAAAAAGAGTGTTCACGCCGTGCCAACGAGCGTCACTCGCTCGTCGACCATTGACGATTCTATGAAGGTATCCCACGTCTTTTTTCCCCCTTCTACAACAAGGCTTGTGAGCCCACAATATGTCGGCGTTGGCCTCGTGAGTACCGACCACAGCTCTGTCCAATCGAAGCGCCCCTGTGAGTAGCTTACGCCGCACACTCGTGCGCCTCTCTCAGAGATACGCAGAGCACGCTCACTCATGCTCTCGATAGCATCGTGTGAAGCGATGATGATCGTCGACGCATCTGGAGTGACAGTGAGCACGTGAGACGAAACAGGTATACGCAGCGACGGATCGAGAATAATGCGGATACTGTGAGGCGGACTCTTGAGTGACCGGATGGTTAGCGATGGATTATCCGTGAGTACCGTGCCGACGCCGACGAGGATGGCATCGTGCCTTGCACGCAGATATGTGTGACTCCAAGCATTCTGCTGCTGTGAAGTAATCGCGAGCGGTTGCCCGTCTTTTTGAGCGATCATCCCTGCCTTGGTCTTCGCTGATTTAAGCGTTATCCATGGCCTACCTTTCGTTCTCATTGAAACAAATCCTCGATTATAGCGTGCGCATTCCTCCGGCAACACTGGGCCGATGACTTCAACACCAGCATTCATAAGGTACGCGATGCCTCTGCCGGCAACCCGGGGATCTGGGTCTCGCATGCCATAGACGAGGCGTCGTACGCCTCTCTCGACGATGCTCTCACAGCATGGCAAATTCTTCTTCGACGGATGCGCGACGCAGGGCTCAAGATTGACGTATAAAATATCTTTTGTATCAATTTTTTGATCAAATTTTTCAAGTAGCTGACGCTCTGCATGAGGCATGCCGAATGCTTGATGATGTCCCTCTGCGAGCATGGTATCTCCGCGCACCAGTACCGAGCCGACCATGGCACCATTGCCCACTCTCCCTCTTCCCTTGCCTGCAACAGTCAGACAGTGACGGATGAAGCCTTCGTGGGTGGATGCGTGTCGCATTGATCACTCTATCGATGAAGATACTTCTGTAGAATAGAAGTAGTGCCGGCGGGTGGCGGAGAGGGCTCGTGAGTGCGGTCTGATTCAGTTGTTGGAGGCGCCGTTTTATGAACAAGTCTGTGATGACGATGAGTATTGAGTGCTTTGGTGTAGCCTCCTGCGCCGTTCTCAATGAAACGTGCCACGCGAGTGACCGTCGTGGTGCTTGCTCCTGTCTTTGCTGCAACCTCGCGATAGCTCATGCCGTGAGAGAGGAGTTTTGCCACTTCAAGCCGCTCACTCCACGCCTGCAGTTCACTGAGCGTGCCCACATCGCGTAAGAAGTTCATGAGATCGTCTTCTGTTTCACAGCTACGAATGACAGAGACGAGCGAGCGAAACCACGGCTCTCTGCGGTAGCTGTCGTCTGTGAATCTCGGCTTTGGCATAGAGAAGAGAAAAAATGACACTACTGCTACACAATGTTTTATCGTTGTAACACGGTGATACTATCGCGCGTTCTGTGCTCATGCAAGCTAGTTGCACACAATGTTAGGCGAAGACGAAGCGATAGAGCGTTCGTAGAGAAGTGAAGCGATTTGTGAGAGCTGACACTACCCAAGCGACGAGTAAGCAGACGGCAGTCACGGCCAATGCTATGACGACTATTGCGAGCATCGAGTGAGTGGAAACATGAAATAGTCTCGAAAGAGAAGCAATGAGCATGACGTGAAAAACATAGAGGAACAGTGAATGCCTTCCGAGCAAAGAGAGTGCAGATGCAAGACGATGGCTCCTAACAATGAATGTGGGGAGCGAAGAAAAGGCCACTACGACAAAAAATGTCTGCAGAACCCAAGAGCTGTGATTCCACATGCCAAGTAGCATGTAGAGAATCGCAGAAAAGAGAGCGACAATAATCGCATTTCGATCAGACATCCTGTCATCTGTTGATAGGAAACGAAGTATCCTCTGCTTGCCAATGCCGATGCCGAGGACGCCGATAATGAAAAATTTAAGAGTAAAAGGGAATGTTTGGGTGAGATCGAGCATGAGGAGGCCGCTTAATGCGCTGATACTCGTGAACCTCGGATGCAAACGCAGGAATACGGGTGAGAGAATGACAGTCCATGCGATTGGCACGAGAATTTCGAAGGACATCGTCTGTGGATTGGCGTAGATGAGCGACATGGCCATTTCCTTGAGCGGGAAAGGAGAATGAAGCCATAGGATAAGATTGCATAGGAGAAAAAGCACAAGGAGCTTGGTCCCTCGAACGACAATCTGAAAGGTCGTCTTTCTCTCCTGCAGCACATTCGAGACGAGCACACCAGAGAACAGTAAAAATCCCGCAGGTATGAATGCTAAGAATGCCGCACGCACTGAGCCTTGGTACAGGTGTAAAAGCACGTGAAAGACGATCATGCCACACACGAGCACTCCTCGAGAAGTGTCGAGGGATTGAATGCGACTCATAGGCAGAATGCTATTTGCCTCCCGCTCGTGCGGCAATCACTTCATCGGCAACGTTTTTCGGCACTTTTGCGTAATGACTCGGCTCCATGGAATAGCTCGCTCGACCCTGCGTCATGGACCGGAGTTCCGTTGCGTAGCCAAACATGGCTGCGAGTGGAACTTCCGCGAAAATGGTTTTTGCCATGCCACGAGAACCAGTATCTTTGATGAGGCCGCGCCGTGAGCTTAAGTCTCCCATGACATCTCCGAAGTAATCTTCTGGGCACACCACTTCCACTTTCATCACAGGTTCAAGAAGCACAGGATCCGCCTTCTTTGCAGCTGCCTGAAGCCCGATGGACGCGCATATTTTGAACGCCATTTCCGATGAGTCAACATCGTGATAGCTGCCATCGATGAGATCGACCTTGATATCCACGAGCGGGAAACTTGCGAGCACTCCTCTGCTCATGCCTTCTTGGAAGCCCTTGTCGCACGGGGTGATGTACTCCCTCGGAATACGTCCGCCGACGACGCTGTTTTCAAATTCATACCCTTTGCCTGGCTCTTGAGGAATCAGTTTGAAGATGACGTGTCCGTACTGACCTCTACCACCCGTCTGCTTGATGTACTTCTCTTCGTGCTCAATTTCTTTCTGAATCGTCTCGCGGTATGCCACTTGCGGTTTACCCGCGTTGCTCTCCACCTTAAATTCCCGACGCATGCGATCCATGATGATATCAAGGTGAAGCTCTCCCATGCCAGAAATGATAGTTTGACTCGTCTCGTCGTCCGTGCGGACGCGGAAGGTGGGGTCTTCCTCTGAGAGCTTTTGGAGGGCGATGCCCATTTTCTCCTGATCGGCCTTTGTTTTTGGCTCGATAGCAATGGAAATGACAGGTTCTGCAAACGTGATTGACTCTAAGACGATCGGCTTTGATTCATCACAGAGGGTGTCTCCAGTTCTCGTCTCTTTCAGTCCGATAGCCGCGCCGATGTCGCCAGCTTCGATCTTTTCGATTTCCTGACGGTTATTGGCATGCAAGCGAACGAGACGTCCAATGCGCTCTTTCTTTCCATTTCTTGAATTGTAGACGTAACTGCCAGTCGTGAGCACGCCTGAATAGACACGGATGAACGTGAGCTTACCGACGAAAGGATCTGTTGCAATTTTAAAGGCAAGCGCTGAGAAAGGTTCTGCATTATCTGGCTTTCTGGGCTCATCTTGATCGGTGTCTGGATTTCGGCCCATTGTCACGGGCACTTCGAGCGGAGACGGAAGGTAATTGACGACTGCGTCTAGCACGAGCTGTACCCCCATGTTCTGAAGAGATGATCCGCACAGCACCGGAAACACTTTTCCGCTGATGGTGCCTTGCCGTAGGGCCAGCTTAATTTCTTCATTTGAGAGCGTTCCCTTCTCTAAAAAGGTGTGCATGAGTTCGTCTCCGGCCCCTTCTGCCGCCTTCTCGATCATGATGGCTCTGTACTTGGCCACTTCCTCCTTCATGTCCTCAGGTACTGGATGGTGAATGTGATTCTCTCCGTGCTTGCCTTCAAATGTGATCATCTCTTCTGAGACTAAGTCGATGATGCCTTTAAAGTCGCTCTCTGCGCCGACGGGCAGTTGAATGGCAACAGCGCTCTTGCTCAAGCGATCGTGAATACTCTGGAGAGACATGAAGAAATCACCTCCGATTTTGTCCATTTTGTTGACGAAGGCGATGCGTGGCACGTGGTACTTGTCTGCTTGGCGCCAGACAGTTTCGGATTGAGGCTCCACTCCTTGACTGCCGTCAAAGACGGCAACGCCGCCATCCAACACACGAAGGCTTCGCTCAACTTCCGCAGTGAAGTCCACGTGGCCGGGAGTGTCTATGAGGTTGATGGTCGTGGTGATCTCCTGATTCATAAACGTACTCTTCCACGAACACTGTGTTGCTGCTGATGTAATAGTAATACCACGCTCTTGCTCTTGCTCCATCCAGTCCATCGTCGCCTCTCCTTCGTGCACCTCTCCGATCTTGTAGTTTTTTCCGGTGTAGAAAAGAATACGTTCGGATGTGGTCGTCTTGCCCGCATCTATGTGCGCGATGATACCGATGTTTCGTACATTCCTGAGATCCATTGCAGTGTGAGAAAAAAATAGTGGAAGCAAGAGAGGACTACTTCTTTGACAGGGTTACTTTGCAAAGTGAGCGAATGCTTTGTTGGCTTGAGCCATCTTGAAGACATCTTCTTTCTTCTTAATCGCAGCGCCCTGTTCAGATGAAGCGTCGAGAAGCTCGAGAGCGAGTTTCTCTGCCATTGGCATGCCTTTGCGATCTCGGGCTGCCGTGAGAATCCAGCGGATGCTGAGAGATTGCTGACGCTTAGGAGACACCTCCGTCGGCACTTGATACACGGCACCGGCTATGCGCTTGGGTCGAACTTCGACGAGAGGAGTCGCATTGAGGAGTGCTTTTGAAAATACATCCATTGGCTCATCTTTCGTGCGTGTCTTGATCACTGCAATGGCATCGGAAAATATTTTGCGAGCAACGGACTTCTTGCCACGCTTCATGAGGCAGCAAATAAATTTTTCAACGAGAGGATCTGATCCTATGGGAATGTACGCTTTCGGACGAGTTGCCATGGACGAGGAAATGAGGAAATGAATAGACTATTTCTTGGGCTTCTTCGCTCCGTATCGGCTGCGGCCCTTCTTGCGATCACGGACGCCCTCGGTATCGAGAACGCCTCGGACGATGTGATAGCGTACTCCTGGGAGATCTTTCACCCTGCCTCCACGGACTAAAACGACTGAGTGCTCTTGAAGATTGTGCCCTTCTCCCATGATGTACGCCGTTATTTCCTCGCCATTCGTGAGGCGTACACGAGCAATCTTTCGGAGTGCGGAGTTTGGCTTCTTGGGTGTCATTGTCGTCACTTTAAGACATACACCGCGTTTGACCGGAGCTCCGTGCGGGAGCTTGACACGCTTCATGGTGAGCGCGTTCCACGTATGCTGAAGGTTTGGTGCTTTCGTGCGGCGCGTGGATTGAGAACGGCCTTTGCGGATGAGCTGATTGATAGTGGGCATGGGGCCTGTATAGTAGTGATAGAGATTGGCTTGGTAAAGAGAAAATGAACGAAATCAGGTTATCTGTGAGATCGAGAAGACTGTGGAAGCTGATCTTCCATATCTGGCAAAGCATCGGCGGCCCTCTCTCCCTCAAAGCGCTCTCGGTACACTTCTCCAGCTGGGATGAGGCGACCGATAATGACGTTTTCTTTGAGGCCCTTGAGGTAATCGACCATGCCAGTTGTCGCCGCTTCCACAAGGACGCGAATTGTCTCCTGGAAGGATGCCCCTGCAAGCCATGATTCAGTGGCGAGAGAGACGCGCGTGAGGCCGAGGAGGAGCTGCTCGTAGGTGCATTCTTTCAGCTCTTTTTTCGATTTGGTCTTGCGTAGCAAGCCGTTCTCACGACGAACGTCTGAGATATCCACCACTTCACCAGCGAGCAGTGTGGTGTCCCCACCGTCAAGGATGCGAACTTTAGAGAACATTTTCTTTGCGATGATTTCGAGGTGCTTGTCGTTGATAGTCTGGCCTTGCGAGGCGTAGATATGCTGCACTTCCTGCACAATGTAGCTCTGCACAGCATACGAGCCCTGTTTTTCGAGCAGCTCTTGCAAGTTGTAGTGTCCAGCGTTGAGCGCTTGTCCCGCCTTCACGATATCGCCGGTTTTGACGAGCAGGGCCTCTCTCGCTTGGAATTCGTACGTTCGCTCCTGAATCGCGCTGTGCTTGATGATGATTCTCTCGCTGTTTGCTTCCGACACTTCTCCTGCTATGAGCGCTTTGATAGTCGATTTGTCTGACACTGCCTTCCCGAGCACTTGTCTCTCCTTCACCTTCTGGCCCTTCTTCACTGAAAGCTCGTAGCCGGAGGGGACGAGATACGTATCTTGACCCAATTCTTCCCCCGTCACCTGCACGAATGCTTGGCCTGATTTGTGCCACGCCTTCACACGTCCTGTGATATCAGAAAGCGTTGCGGGTGTGCGAGGAGAACGTGCCTCGAGGATTTCCTCAACGCGCGAGAGTCCTTGCGTGATGTCCGAACCTTCAGCGACTCCACCCATGTGAAAGGTTCTCATGGTGAGCTGCGTACCTGGCTCTCCGATGCTCTGTGCGGCGATAATTCCTACGGGCGTGCCGATTTTGACCGTTTTGTTATCTGAGAGATCTCTGCCGTAACACTTGCGGCAAATGCCATTGTCGGTATCACACGTAATGATGGAACGAATGCTCACAGCGTCCACTTTATTTTTTGCAAAGAGAGCGATGAGGTCTGCGTCAATTTCATCATTACGTTTGGCGATGACCGTCTTGCCGACTTTTACGTCTTCACTCAGCGTGCGGCCGAATATGCGATTTTCAAACTTCTCGCCGATTTTCTCGCTCTCTGCTCGCGTGATGACGTGGTGCCCCATCATGCGGCAATCATCCTCGCGAATAACGGTATCTTGCACGGCATCGACGAGGCGGCGCGTGAGGTATCCGGCTTCTGCTGTCTTGAGGGCGGTGTCCGACTTGCCTTTGCGTCCTCCGTGAGTGGCGATGAAGTACTCGAGAATTGTGAAGCCTTCCTTGAGGTTACTCTGAATCGGCAGTTCAATCGTGCGACCGGACGGATTTGCGACCAGTCCTTTCATGCCTGCCAACTGTGTAATTTGCCCCCAGTTTCCTCTGGCGCCAGAATCGATCATGTACGTGATGCCGTTATACTCTTGATCCGTGAATCCCGTAATCATGTGATTACTGATTTCGCTCTTCACCTTGCTCCAAATGCGAATGGCTTGCTGGTAGCGTTCGTCAGCAGTGATCCACCCTTTCCAGTACTGATTGTTGATCTTACGGACCTGCTCATTGGATTCTTCCAAGAGCTTATCTTTCTGCTTGGGAACAATGATATCCGATGACGCAATCGAAATTCCCGAGACGGTTGCGTAGCGGAAACCGATGTTCTTGATGTCGTTTGCCAGCTTTGCCGTTCGTTCAGTGCCCACCCTCTCGAGTGCAAGAGCAATGAGTTTGCTGAGGTTTCCTTTCTTCAGTGTCTCATTGATACGACCAAGTTCCGGCGGAACGATTTCTTGAAACAGGAGTCGACCGGGAGAAGTCTCGATAGTTTCAACCTCTGGCGATTCTCCGTTCTCAGGCATGAGAGTCTTCGGCACGCGAACGAGGATCTTTGCTCTCAAGTCGACAATGCCGTGATCGTAGGCGAGCAGCGCTTCATTGGGAGAGCCGAATACCATTCCTTCTCCCTTGCGGCCATCGTGAATACGCGTGAGGAAGTAGCAGCCGAGCACCATGTCTTGCACAGGAGTAATGATCGGTTCGCCGGCGGAAGGCTTCAGCACGTTTCTTGCTGCGCTCATAAAGACGCGCGCTTCGCGCTGAGCCTGATCTGAGAGAGGCACGTGCACGGCCATTTGGTCGCCATCGAAGTCCGCATTGAACGCCGTACAGACGAGGGGATGAAGCTGAATGGCAAGTCCTTCTATCAATTTTGGTTTAAATGCTTGGATGCCAAGGCGGTGAAGCGTGGGGGCTCTGTTTAAGAGGACGTACTTGTTCTCGATCACTTCCTCCAAAATGTCCCACACTCTCTTGCTACCATCGATCACCATGCGCTCTGCGCTCTTCACGTTGTGAGCCAACTCGTCTCGAATGAGACGGCCGATGACAAACGGTTTAAAGAGCTTCATAGCCATCTCTTTGGGAAGACCACACTCATCGATATTGAGATTGGGGCCGACGACGATCACCGAACGACCGGAGTAGTCCACGCGCTTTCCAAGCAGGTTTTGGCGGAATCTCCCTTGCTTTCCTTTAAGCATGTCTGAGAGAGAACGAAGCTTGCGCCTGTCTCCTGCGGTGAAGAGTGCTTTGCCGGCGCGAGCTGAGTTGTTGAGGAGGGTATCCACAGCTTCTTGGAGCATGCGCTTCTCGTTACGATTAATTACTTCAGGAGCACCAATGCTCATCAGCTTCTTTAAGCGATTATTGCGATTGATGACCCTGCGATAGAGATCATTTAAGTCTGATGCAGCGAAACGTCCTCCATCCAGTTGCACCATCGGCCTCAGATCCGGAGGAATGATGGGCAGGCGCGTGAGCACCATCCATTCGGGCTTGATGTTTGCCTTCCTGAGAGATTGCACGAGCTTGAGTCGCTTCATCACTTTCTTTAATCGCTGTCCGCTGCTGATTTGCCTCTCTTTTCCAAGATCGGCTACAAGCTTGTCGTAATCGAGTGACATGATGATCTCCCTGAGAGATTCCGCACCGGTTCCCGCCCTAAAGAGATGTCCGAATTTCATGTTCATCTCACGAAACTTAAGCTCGCTGAGCACGGAACCAACGTGAAGGTTTTCAATGTCTTCGAGAGCGTCTTTGTGATTGGCTTTGAGTGTATCCAGTTTTTCTGCCGTGGCAGCATCAAGAGCATCGAGCTGGTCTCTGGTGGCCTTGCTTGCTTTGAGTGAGGCGTGGGCCTCCTCATGTTCTCGCTTGATTTGATTGCGGCGCGCGTCAATTTCCTGCGTGAGCTCTTTGACGGCAGCGCCCTTCCCTTCATCGTCGACCGTGATGACGATGTACGCTGAGAAGTAGACGATTTGCTCGAGTGTCTTGATAGAGAGATCAAGAAGAAGACCGAGGCGAGACGGGGATGACCTCAGAAACCAAATGTGTGTGACTGGGACAGCAAGGTTGATGTGGCCCATTCGCTCGCGGCGAACGATGCTGCGCGTCACTTCTACGCCACATTTTTCACACACAACGCTACTGTAACGAATGCCTTTATACTTGCCACAGAAACACTGAAAGTTCTTGGTAGGACCAAAAATACGCTCGCAGAAGAGACCATCAGGCTCAGCTCGCTGCGTACGATAGTTGACAGTTTCAGGCTTGGTCACCTCTCCGCGGGACCAACTGATGACATCTTCTGGACTCGCAACGCCGAGAGCGACGGCATCGAATGAATCGGACATGCGGGGCGTGAAGGCCATACTGAGGATGGAGAAGAAGATGAGAGTGTGCGACTATTTTTACGCACGAAAGTCGGTAGCGCCCCTGAGTGATCGTCTGAATCACGAGGAGAACTCCGATGAGTGAGCCGATTATACGCACTTTTTTGTGAGGGACAACGAAGATATTATTGTATTTTTTATTATTATATGTTATAATAGCCAGATTACTCCCCAATAAAATATGAATTCTCAGCTAGAAGAACATAATGCAGAAGACAGTGAAATTCCTAGAGAAAGTCTGCCATTTCCAAATTATAATATCCCCACCAATACGACGATGTCTGAATAAGGGCAGCATGCAAGAAGTTATGGATGCAATGAATGCATTGAGGGAACAAATGTTCCTGAAAGTTAGTTCAGCTTCAAATAGGTCGCCATCCAATCAAGATACTCAAACATTGAGAATGGCAGCATAGTGATATCACTCAACAGATCTTCACTCTCCCCACAAGTCCTCTGCCAGAGTAGATTCCTGCAAGAGGAGCACGCGAGAGTTTCGTACATCTGAGAGCAGATCGATGGTGTGGAGGGTGATTGCCGCCGTGCGATCTGAGCGATTTCTCACAAACGTGAGAGAGGTTGGCACGCTCTTTCCCGTAAACGTGATACGCGCTTTTGAAGGCAGCACCCAACGCGTGTACGAAGTGGTGGGAACGTCTGACGTTTCCTTGAGGGTTTGCAGATCTGCTGCTTGAGCTTCCGCAATGCTCCACACATCCGGGAGGCTCACTTTGAGCGGAAGAGATGAATCGTTTTGGACGATGAGCAGTGCGTTGTCCCCTTTGCGCGCGAGGGTGAAGACGGCTGACGCTCGATCAGGATATTCAAGGGCAATATCGTGGTGAACGATGCTCGATTTTGCGCTGCCTGTGAGTGTTGCAAATGTGACGCGATCGACGAGGCCAAGCCCTGCAATGACAATCAGAGAAAGCACGCCAATGAGCGCTTGAATGCGCAGCTGAAGGTATTTCTGCTTAGCGCGGGCGCTCGCGCTCTGCCTGCCTCTTCCTTTCTTCAAACGCTTGACCATGACTATAATACTACCGCCAAGGACTGACCGTGGGAAGATGAGAATGATACCAAAACAGTTGCCCGACACAGTAATGAGATTTACAATGAACGCCTATGCCACCTATGGACTATAATCCGCATTCCGTACATGAAATTCTTTTGAAAATTCGCGAGCAGATGCGCTGCCCACAATGCGGTACGCGCGTGAGCGTTGATTTCCCCTCTATAAAGCTCGCAGGAGACGACTTCATTCTTCTTCAGCTCAAGTGCGTGAGCTGCAACGCCTTCATCGTACTACACGTGAATCTCACTCGCTCTGCACACGAAATGTCTTCTGCTACTGTCAAAAAAAATGCTTCCTCCACTCTCTTCTTAGACGAGGAAGAAATGAGAATGCTTAAAAGCGCCCTACAGGAAAGTGGTGGATCGTTCGAAAAACTCTTCAAAAAAACACAAGAGTAGAGACGGAAGAGGCTCGCTCGCAGCAAATTCTCTCTGTCATTGATACACACTTTTTCTATGGCCTATCTTTACAACTGTGACAGTCACAATCTTTTTTTCGATGCTGTAAATAATACGATACGGCCACACTCGGATTGACCATGCCCCCTTGAAATTGCCTTGTAATTTTTTACCCCGATATGGATCAGTCATTAACGAAGCAATTGCTGAAGTAATGCGCTGCTGATCTTTTTTTGGCAGTAGCAATGCCTCCTTCTGTGCTTGCTTGAGAATGACGACCTTGTAGATCATGCTAGCCCGAGTGCTTCCTTAAATTCATCGAACGTCACTGTTGGCTCGCTCCCACCCTTTCTCAGTCTGAGCAAAATTTCTGCCGCCTGAGTGGGATCGGACATAATTTCCATTGTTTCTTGCCAGCCTTCAAAGTCCTCTACTGACATAAGTACACCAGCCGGATGTCCTTCATGCGTGATGGTCACTGTCACTCCTGGCGTAACAATCTGCTTCAGAAGACTAAAAAAATCATTCCTCGCTTCCGATGCTGTCACTGTTTTAGTCATGCAGCCATTATAACGTACAATACATTTCTCTCGCAATACTTTTCATTGATAGATTCACAGCGTTCATACGGCTACACTAACGATCGTGGTGACACCTTCATACTCTCTCTGCTGCACAGGAAAACGCTTGATTGCACCGAATGTCTACGAGCTACGCTTCATCAAACCTGAACACTTTACGTTTAAGGCAGGCCAATTCGTTCTCTTCGATGTTCCTCTCATCGAGACTCCTGCAGACATTCAGCCGAGGGCATACTCCATCGCCTCAGCGCCTGCTGATCCTGAGCTGCTCTTTGCCATTCAGCTCAAGCCTGGCGGACGGGCGAGCGCGTGGGTAGAACACGTGGTGAGTGAAGGTTCAGTGATCAGTGCGAAAGGCCCGTTCGGCTTCTTCACTATCGACCCCGAGAGCAAACACCAGCTCGTGCTGCTTGCAACCGGCGCGGGAGTGGTGCCCTTTCGTTCACATATTCGATGGCTTCTGCTTGAGGAAAAATCATCAATGCCCATTTGTTTAGTGTTCGGCGGCAGACATGAAGAGAATCTCTTTTGGATGAATGAATTTCGTGAGCTTGCACGTGAATATCCTCACTTTCATTTCCACCCGTCTCTCACGCAACCAAGCGCTGAATGGAAGGGTGAAGAGGGCAGAGTGCAAGCCGTCTGCGAACGTCTCATTGCGGATTTCTCGAATGTGAATCTGTACGTCTGCGGCTCCCCTGCCATGGTTGCCGATGTAAAGAAAACGGCTCTGGACGTGTGGCATATGGAGAAAAAGAACGTACACACAGAAGGGTACGTATGAGCTGGTATACTCGCGCCGTCTCCTATGCCCTTCATCGTCCTCAGCTCCTCTCGCGGCACCACCTTCCAAGCGGTGATCGATGCTATGAAGTCTGGCACGCTACACGATTCGTGCCTCGGATTGATTGCAGATTCGCGCGGGAGAGGATGTGTCGAAAAGGCTGAGGCGGCAGGCATCCCTGCGCTGATTGTCGAGAAACAGGATGCGCAGTTCGATAATCGTCTGGTGACGGCTATTGAGAGTCTGCACCCCACGCCAGACACAGTCATCGCGCTCATGGGCTGGATGCACATCCTCCCCCGCTCTCTGCTCGAGAGACTCCCCTACCGAATCATCAATGTACACCCTTCTCTCCTCCCCAAGTTCGGAGGCAGAGGCATGTATGGCACTCGTGTGCATGAAGCGGTGATCAACGCAGGAGAAACACAGTCGGGGATGACTATTCACGCAGTGACCGAAGCTATAGACGGCGGAGAAATTATTTTGCAGCAATCGTGCGAGGTGGCGCTGAGCGATACGCCAGAGAGTCTGCAGAAAAAAGTGCAGGCACTGGAACAACAATGGTATCCGATCGTGCTTGAGCGCCTACGCACACAATCTTCACAGAAGAAATAGTCGTCAGATGAGTGCTATGATGGGCTCGATGCAGCTCATTCCCGTTCGCACTCCTCTCCTCAAACAGGGTGATGATCTCTCGCAGGTGATCGCAACACATTCTGGCTCTCTTGCCGCTCACGACATCATTGTTGTTTCTTCCAAGGCTTTAGCAACCTGCGAGGGAGCAAGCGTCGATCTCGCTGCACTTCATGTCTCTACAGAAGCACAGCAGTGGGCCGCCAGATGCGGGAGGACTCCTTCGTTTTGCCAAGCCGTGCGAGAAGAGCTTACTCGGCTGAGTGGAACGGCACTCAGATGGTGCAGAGGGGCAGTACTCACAGAAGTGAAGCCGGCAGGCATGCTCCGAGGGTCCATTCTCACGGCAAATGCCGGCATGGATGAGTCGAATGTTGAGCGTGGGAGAGCTATTGGATGGCCAAAAGATCCTCCTTTACGTGCGCGGCTACTCCGATCACGCATCGAACAGATGAGCGGAGCACTTCCTCTCGCAGTCATCGTTTCTGATTCGTGCTGTCATCCTCGAAGACTTGGCGTGACCGCCTTTGCGCTCGCCGTGAGCGGCATAGAGCCGCATCACACTGAACACGGAAGCAAAGATCTCTTTAGAAAACCGTTAACGATCACAGTGGAAGCAGTGGCCGATCAGCTCGCCACAGCCGCAAACATGCTCATGGGCAATGCAGGACAGTCTGTACCAGCATGCATTATTCGAGATCATGGGATCGCCCTGGGCGATTACGAAGGATGGGTACAAGGAGTGGAGCGAGAAGAGGATTTGTTTGGGGGAGAGTGACGTGTAAATGACTAAAAAATGTAGTATCGAATGCTCGTCTCCGCCACTTCTTTCATAATCTCAAACAACTCTTTCACTTCCCATTTTTCTACCCTGAAAAACATTGAGACTGGTGAGTAGCCTTCACGTTTGAAGACGAAAATTCTATTCAGAATAAAAATATCGGATATTTCCGTCAAGCTCAATGCAGACATTCTATTGTGCTATTGAGAAACAACGCAGTGTCCTAGTACAACTTTGATCGATGCAGTACTCGGAGTACATGGAGTACTTTGCGATCATCGCTCCTATTGAACAGGACACGGTACTCTCCCACGCGTAGCCGAAAGTCGGCTAGGTGAGAATTATTGAGCTTTTTTATATGTACATTTTCAAGCCAAGGATCCTTTGCGAGAGAACGAATTTTTTTAAGAATGTTCACGAGTGTTTTGCGTGGAATGTTTGCACAGTCTTTACGCCACAGACGCTCGTCCTCGATGAGGATCTCATACACCATACTCTCTGGCAAATTCATTAAATGACAATGGTGTTGTTTTTCCTCTGCGACTGTGAGAGACAAGGGTACGCGTCTCTGCATCATTCAATTCCCATAGCTCTTCACGCAATTGCTCTAAGACAGAAGACTGCAAGAGTATTTCAGCCGCCTCTTTTGAGAATACAAGACCACTCACTTGATTATTGCTGAGTACAATGTGAACTGGCTGCTTGGAGTAGAACACTTTTTTCAATTGTCGCTGCAAATTCGTAATGGAGATGAATGCTGAGAGCATAAGAAGGGAAGTACTGAGAAATATTCTATATGTATTTCATGAATTATTCAATATATATTTCATATAATGTCGTATACTCCAACACCTCACCTCGCCCCTGTCACCACTCTCAAACATTCATCAAACAGGTAATTGGCATCCTCGGGGCCAGGGGCCGCCTCTGGGTGAAATTGCACTGAGAAGAATTGTCCACTCTCGTGGCGGATCCCCTCCACTGTGCCGTCATTGGCATTTCGCCACCACACACGCCATCCCGAGGGAAGTGTTTCGTCTACTGCAAAGCCGTGATTCTGGCTCGTGATGATGCAGCGAGATGTCCCCTCTTCTACGCACGGCTGATTGGCTCCGCGGTGTCCGTACTTGAGCTTATATGTGTCGCCGCCGATCGCGAGTGCGAGCAGCTGATTGCCGAGACAAATGCCAAAGAAGGGAATCTTTCTTTCAAGCACCCACTGAATCTGCGCAATCGTCTGTCTGCACTGCTTGGGGTCACCCGGACCATTACTTACAAACACTCCATCGTACTTAAGAGAACTCGTGGCAAGATCGTAATCCCACGGCACGCGGTGCACGCGCACTCCCCTCTTGAGCCAACTTCTTATTATATTTCGCTTCATACCACAGTCATATGCAAGAATGGTCGCGACGGGATGTGTGCCATCAGCAAGCTGTGGTTCATACGTGACAGGTGAAGTGACAGACACTTCCGCCACCAAATTATCAGCATTGGGGTCTGGAATATGTTCACTCTTGGACGGATCGTTTGTATCATCCTGAGTCACTCTGCCGAGCATCACTCCCCTCTCGCGCAGCTTCTTGGTCAGTGCTCTCGTATCAATGCCCGTGATGCCAGGAATGCCGTGCTTCTTCATCCATTCATGCAGGGAGCTCACCGCCGTAAAGTGGCTGAAGTCTCTGCTTTCCTGTGCCACAATGATGGCACGGACGTGGATGGCCTCGCTCTCGAAATTCTTTGAAAATCCCCACTCATTCAGCTCCTCGCTCGGCACGCCGTAGTTGCCGATGAGAGGGTACGTGAACACGAGGATCTGCCCTCTGTAACTAGGGTCTGTCATGGATTCTGGGTATCCCACCATGCCGGTGTTAAAGACGACTTCGCCGTCCGTATCGACCTCTGCGCCAAACGGCTGCCCTGTGAATGTGGTACCGTCTGAAAGAATGAGTGTGGCCATAGGAGTGACCACAGTATAAAGGAAAATTACGCTGTATGCTTTCGAATACTTTTATCTAATTCAGCAAGAAATGTATTCGGTATTGTATTTAGATTCACCACGATAGGATAGCGCTGATCAACTTGTTTTCCTTCGAATATACCTGTTCTCTGAAGCGTAAATCTTGCAGAATTACCACTAATGACTACAGGTCCTACTGTCTGCCAGAGAAAATGATAGTTCCTTGCTCCTTCTCTATTGTCCAATTGAGCAATGCTTTCTGTCAATTTACTTTCTAGTTTCCCGATTGTTTCTAAGTTCTTTTGAATATTGTCTTTCGTAATACCACTCACCTCATACTTCCTTTTTGAGCCGTTCACTTGCAATCTCATTTTCGTGGTTCCATACCCAGACTCAAAACCAAGTACTTTAAAATTTGCATTACTTGCAGCTTTTTTATGCAATTCTGCAAATGTTTCGTGAATCGGATAAACGTAATCACTATTTTTCGCGACCAGATTCCACTTCAGATCCTTAGGTGCACGGACAAATATTTCAGTCGTTTTGTATAGTGATGTAGCCTTGTTCGGATCGATATTCACTTGCATTCCATGCGTATCACACATCCTCTTCACTTCCTCCATATTCCACACAGGCTGACCTGAGTTATTGGTGTAGAGCAGGCGGAATCGTTCCGTACTGCCACTATTATTCTCTACAGCGATATCATAGTTAGTAAGATCCGTCGTATTGAGGATTTGCGTATCCATACCCCACCATTTCGACTTTTCAAAATCTGCATTCATCGCCTCTCTGCGCTGCTGCACCCTCGCTTGTGCTTCATTCTGCTGACGATGAAACGTGGCGAGATCTCTCTGCATACCCTCATACTCCCTCTGCGTCCTCGGCTGAGCGCCATAGACTCGTGGAAGATCTGGCGCAGAAGGTCCAACTGATGCTTGGCGCTTCCTTCTTTGTTCAGGCGGCTCATACCGCGGCTGAGGCTGTCCTGCTAATGCAATGCCGCCGATTTTGCGTTCGAGATGCGCTGCCATATTAACACCCGAAAATGTTCCGGCAGGATCCGAAGATGTTCCGTCAGGTGCGCCGTTGAGCGCTAGATCAATCGGCTTGAATCCTGGCTGCTCGAATTGCGCTTGCCTTGCCCTTTCCTGCGCCAATCTCTGCTCGGCTGCATCGCGGTCATACTTCCATTTCAATTGAGGGTTTCTGCTCGGAGCACGATCGAGGAATTTCCATGTACCATTGTCTGTACCAATCCTCCCTGTTCTCAGCTGTTCAAGAGTGAACATCCCGCTATTGTAGGCATCGTGCCAGCCAGTTTCCTTTATCAATTGAATCCTGCGTACTTTACCGCTGCCGTCTAAAAGTAATTTATGTATTGTGTGGCCACTAGGAAGCTTGGCATTGTTCTCTATAGTTGCAGGAGATTTGTAGCCTGGTTCAAAGCTACGTATCGCGACTTCGAGCTGCTTCTTTCTGTGCATGAGGTAATTCCAATGCGCAAGTTTTCTATTTCCTAGGCTGCCACGTATCTGTTGGTAGCGAAGATTGCGTCCCCAATAGCAATACGCACTCTTATATCTTCCTTCCCAATAACATGCGAAATTCTTTATGTGATCCTCTACTCTCAAAAGCTCCGTACGAAAGCCAGCCAAAAGAGCCTGTTGACGCTGATTATCAAGAAATGTACTCACAGTTTCATTTGGCCCCAATTTTCCTACATCTGTCAGATACAACCTTAGCGCTCGATCTACGACTGCCGGGGAACTGCTTTCCGCAATTCGGTCTGCCACCATCTGCAATTGTATCGATGGATCTCGCGTCGGTTGCACTGAAGAATCGTCTAGAGCTTGTGAAGAAGAAGGTTCACTATCTGATCCATCTTCAAATTCAGTATCAAAAATCAGCCGCCTCTCACACAGCGTCCACTCCTTGCCAATGCTGAAGCGCAGCCTACGCATGGGGAGGAAGAGAGAAAGAATCGATGAGGGTATTCACAGTATCCTGCTCGGCTGCTCGATCTATAGCCTCCTTCTCATTGAGGGCCATGCGCTTGAATTTTTTCTCCTCCGCGGAGAGAGCGAGCTGAAAGCGCGCGAAGAGCTCATCAAATTTCTGGTAGGCAAGCCGGTAACGCTCCATGCGCTCTGTGTGCTGCTCTTCTGTTTCGTATTCGTAGATCTCATCGAGCCGCTCGACGTTCACGCTCACAAGATCGACTTCTATGAGCCCCATGAGAATGTCGTACACATCTACTGCAGACTGCTGGTTCTGCGCCGTTGGTTCGGTGGTGGGTATTTGTGTCATGGTTTCTGAGTATTATAGCAGAGATTTCTACAAAAGTAATTCTTCAGATTGCATTGTGTTTTTATTTGATATTGACTTTTCTTTATATCATAGTATTATGGCATTAATATAATTTCCCAAATAATTATGAGTTCTAATAGTAATCCATCATTTCTAAGACGTGGAGCATTTCCTATTTTATTAGCGATTAGCAGTGCTGCTGCTGGACACCTAGGCCCAAGATTAGCTGAAGAAGGTGGCGTAAATCGAGTCACAAGTCGAGTTGCAGCAAGCATTGCAAATACAATGATTGACCCAAATATTGTGCCCATTGTTTCAATTAATGATGATGATTTGATAAGGAAAGGAATTGCTGCAACAAAATTTGAAAATAATACACTCACTTTTGATCGTCAATTTAAAGCAGCATTAGATAATGCTGGTCTAAGACTTTCTGTGCATGTACAATATAAAGAAAAAGAAGAAGTTAAATTAATAACTGTTAACCTAGCTGAAGGCGGTAACGTGATTGCTCTATCAGAGATATTTGCATTAAATAAAGTGTCACTGACAGGGCAGAAAGTACAATCAATTTCTGCAACCGTCTCCGATAAAGAACAAGAAGGCATTACCAATCCAGTAAAATTTGGATCAAATGATATCACGATGCAGGAGCAGCAGCAGGAGCAGGAGCAGGAGAAGCAGTAGCAGGAGAAGCAGTAGCAGGAGAAGCAGTAGCA
>CAZOJC010000012.1:0-42667 GCA_964580035.1 uncultured Candidatus Peribacteria bacterium | reverse complement strand
GGTTGCTCGTGCGTAGTGATCTCTTCTCGTAAAGATTTTGAATGTGGTGGGCGATAGAAGACTTGAACTTCTGACCTCGACATTATCAGTGTCGCGCTCTAACCAGCTGAGCTAATCGCCCTCGTGCATCCGATATCATCAAAGGAACAGTGTAGGGATGATAAATGGGGGGAAGCCATTTGTCTACCATTCGTTACTACACCACACTCTGGCATTTGAGACACTTGCAGTCTTTAGTAATCGGTACTTTACTATGAATTGTTTATTATTTCTTCTCCCATTTTTCTGTATGTGTACAGGTACATCATACTCTGTTCTGAAAAAAGTCGTGTGTGTCCTCGTCGTTGTCGGCGCGCTCAATTGGGGTCTTGTGGGCCTCAGCATGCTCCTCGAAGCGCCTGCTGATTGGAATCTCGTCACCATGCTCGTCGGGCAATGGCCAATGGTGGAAGCTGTCGTGTACCTCCTCGTGGGTATCGCAGGAGTGCTCAAGCTCGTCTGCCTCTTCAAATGCTGCGGTTCAGGCTGCTGTGGCAGCAAGAGCTGCTGCAGTGACAAGTGTTGTGCAGGCTGCAATGGCAAGTGCGACGGAACGTGCGCCTGCCACAAGTGCGCGAAATAAGAACGCATGAGAAACATGTAAAAGCCCCTCCTTCACGTGAGGGGTTTTTTATTGAGTCAGCCTCGAAAGAGGCACTTCATTCGGCGCAGGAACTCCATTGACGGAAATAGAAGAAGCAATGCTCGTTAATACGTTAAGGTCGAAATTGAAGATTGTATTATTGAAAAACATGTCAGAGACGCGAACCGTTGTTGGAGAAACCTGCGTAAAAGAAGAATTCACCGTAAAAAGTAACCCTGCATCCTCAACCAGTGATTTCGCTGTAGAGACTTGTGATTGGTCGTTGTAGACGATTGAAGAGGATGAAGTATTACTCTGAGGATCAGCGTTGTGAGAAGAGAAGAGCGAGGCCAACGCAGAGCGCTTGTCTTGCGGAAGCACGGCAGAAGCAAATTGCCGAGTATTGTGTAGCGCGGCGTTCCAGAGATCGGAAGATGCGGGAAATCCTTTTTCTCCGAGGAGTGAAACGAGCTTCACGACAGGAGAGAGGAGGAAAGTGACATCAGCATTTGTCGTCGAGAGGGCAAATTTTGTCTGATTCTCCCAGAATCGAATGAGCTCGTCTGGTAAACGACCAGGCTCGTTTGCTGCCTCTGCTGAAACGGCAAGAGAGAGAGAATCTGAAGCAATGCCGTTCGTGTCAATTCTTGTAAGAATCGGATCACCTGATCGGAGGCTACGATTCCTCGCGAGTGCAAGAATCGTGAGTATGTCGATAGGAGCATGAGGTTCGATCGTCCTCGCGAGCGAAGCGATGAGCCTCGTATGATCTGGAGCAGTCGATGGGCGCGCTAACGCAAGGGAGAGTAATGCCCGATGGCCATCGGCATCGAAGTGCGACTGAACGGCATTCCATGCTGAGAAGAGCTGCGCGTCATCCTGCGTGTTAAAGGCCAGCTGTATGTCTTTCGGCAAGCTATGAAAGGCTGCTTGCACGTCGCTTTGTACCTTCTCATCGGATAATTTGGATAGCTGTTCAAGTAGCCAAAAATCAGGAACAGGCTTCAGTGAACCTACGACTGTGTCAGGGCGAAATACTCCTTGGTACCCACGCGGTACGATCGTACATTGTGTGCCTACATCGCTGCATGTAAGCACAGGGGAATCGAGAGCAACAATCATGGTCGAATCATCAAGCACCCTCACCCATGCGGCTCCAGAAAGAAGAAATAGGCTTCTTCTGGCTGGCAGAGAAAAACGTGTAAGTGTGTCAGATACGATGACCCCCTCACCTTGTATAAATTCAGACTCAGACTGACGCAAAGCCGTCCCAGGGCGCGCGAGTATCGATGCGCCGAGAGAAAGCTGAATAGCTTGTTCTGTATTGGCATGAATGATTGAAGCGAAAGTGCGGGCCTGGTCTGTAGGATTAAAAAAAGAGACATGAATGGCTGCGATCAAAGTAAGTGCCGAGAGAAAGAGCGGTACTGCTATGAAGTGACGATGTGTTTGTTTTTCTTTCATTTCCTCTCATTATAGCCGAAAAGGAAGAATTCTTCCAGATGGTATACTCCTCCCCATGCGCGTACTCGGTATTGATCCAGGTCTTGCCACGACTGGCATCGGGCTCATTGAAAAAAATGGGCGAGGTGCCTGCATCGCGCTCGACTGGTTCGTCATCACCACTCCGCCAACGCTTGGCCTACCAGAGAGACTGATGGAAATTGCGACGGATCTAGAAGCCAGCATACGCAAGTATGCACCTGATCTGGTGGTGATCGAAAAACTGTTTTTTTCGACGAACAAGAAGACAGCAATCGACGTAGCACAAGCGAGAGGTGCCATGGTACTGACGGTAGCGCGTTGTAGTATTCCGCTCATCGAAGCGACACCCCTCCAGCTCAAATCGGGCATCACAGGTGATGGACGAGCCGACAAGCGGCAGCTGCAGGACATGCTCATGAGGATACTCACTCTCTCCTCTCGGCCGGAGCCGGACGATGCAGCCGATGCGCTCGCTCTCGCGCTCTACGGAGCAACAGCTAACACTCCATGAGTTGATGCTGCAGATGTTCGAGAAAGAACCTTTCCACCGCGAGCCTCCCAAAGCGTGGCAGTATCCGGAACCCATGCGGGCACATGCGTGGATGTAAGAAACACTTGGCAATCACCAATAGACGAGAGCAGGTGTCTTTGATGTGCATCGTCCAGCTCTGAGAACACGTCATCGAGCAAAATGAGCGGGCGCTCTCCCCTTTGAGTACGAAAGAGATCGGTTGTGATGAGGAGCATAGAAAGCAGAACGGTTCGTTGTTGCCCGCGTGAAGCAAATGAAGCGATATCTCTGCCGTCGGCAAGAATATGCCAGTCATCTCGATGCGGCCCGACAGAGGTGTTCTGCAAGAGGATATCTCGCTTTCGAGCTCGCTTGAGTGATTCTACGAATGCACCCGACGACACTTCCTGCGTATGTTGAGACGCACGCTGTATGATCATCTCGACGTGTGACCACGCTTCGCCAAGAAAAAGCAGCATGGACATGAGAGACTGATTGAGCGAATCGACATGCTTCATCCGCCAATCAACGATGGGGAGTGCTGCGTGAGTGAGCACTCGATCCCAGTGATCCAACTGAGATTCTGGCACGAGAGAATCTGCAATCGAACGCAAGAGTGCATTGCGCTGCTTAAGCACGCGTTCATACTCAATGCGCAAACGTGTGTACTCAGGATGTAATTGAGAAATGTAGGCATCGAGAAACGATCGACGACCACTAGGGCTGCCAGTGAACAGATCGAGATCCGACGGAAGAAATGCGACGCTCGGCAGCACACCGACAAAGCGAGCCAAGGGAACGCGCACGTCTCTCCGAAAAAACGCTTTTTGGGCTCTTGGTTTCGTTTGAAAGAACGCTTCCATCAGCGCTTCTTCGCCACTGTCAGCCTGTACCGACGCCTTCACGCGGCAGTAATCCCGATCCCATCGAATGATGTCTTCTGCGTCTGCAGACAGGAACGATTGCCCTGTGGAGAGGAGAGAGAGTGCCTCGAGTATATTCGTCTTTCCGCTGCCATTTTCTCCGATGAAAATGTGAATGCCAGGTTCAGACAACGGGATTGTACACGCATCGTACGATCGGAAATGCTCGAGATGCAACGAATGGATACGCATGCATCAGAAATGAGGAGCGCACTCTCGCCACACTTGCATGATAACGTCTGCGTACTGCTTGCGAGTAATAATTGCCGGAATGTTTTCTAGTAACACCCATTGATATCCGTCAATTTCTCGATTATCGACTGTAATCACAACATCTGACTGTGCTTTGCACATCACGAAAGAAAGCCTCTGTCCATCATTGAGTGGATTATGCTTCTGTACGAATTGACGAGGGAAATCGTAGGTGTATTCGCATTCGCATACGTGATCAACGTGAGAAAACACAAGGCCGGTCTCCTCATGCAACTCTCGAATGGCTGCCTGCTCAATGGTTTCCCCCAGCTCCACGCCGCCCTGAGGCAACTGCCAAGCATCATGGATACGAGGTTTGTGCACGAGCAAGATCTCATACAGCGTGTTGCACGAACCGCCCGGAACACACGCCTGAGAAGGCCTGAGGACAAGAATTGAAACGGCATGTCGATACTTTTTCTCCATGAACACAGTGTACACCTTCGTGAAGAATCACTAACTCGAGTGCTTTTCCTCCTTAAGTTTGACCTCTTTCTTAGCGCGGCAGCGAGAACAAAACTTCACAAGCTTACGAAAATCAGACTTCTTGGCCTTAAGAATACGAACAGTGGCAATGCGAGAACCGCACTCCGTGCACGAGCCAGTGTAGACTGTTTTCTTTCCTCGAGGCATAGCCGGACTACTCTACAAGCAGGCGTGACGAGGCGCAAGACCAACTTTTTCATCATCATCATGAATGAGTGTTGATGCCTTGAAGGTAGGTAAAGACACTATTGGCCGCGATAGCCCCCTCCCCTGCCGCAGTGGTGAACTGCGCGAAATGATTGCTCCCGCTCGTGGTGTCACCCGCACCAAATACCCCTGCTACTGAAGATCGCATTGCGGCATCCACTTGCATGAATCCCTTATCATCGAGAGTGCAACCGAGTGAAACGGCTAGATCGACGGATGGAACGGATCCCACTTCGATGAATACTCCATCAAGGGGAAGCTCTGCACTGCCCTGAAATGGCTCTCTGAGAAGTACACTGCGCACTCTCGCATCTCCCTGAATGCTCAGAATACTATTATTGAGAACGAACACTACGTTTTCTTTCGACTTCACCTTCTCCACCCAGTACGGTTCCGCACGAAATTCGTCGCGTCGATGTATGAGGTACACCGTCTTCGCCACTTGCGCTGCAATGGCAGCTCCCTCAACGGCACTATCCCCCCCTCCAATGACGGCCACTGTCTTATTGCGGTAGAAGAACGCATCGCACGTCGCACAGTACGTGACACCTTTGCCGGAAAATTCAGCTTCACCTGGCACGCCCAAGTGACGCTTATTCGAGCCCGTTGCTAAAATGATAGATTGTGCTTCGTGCACAGATCCATCACCAAGGGTGAGTGTGAAGGATTGGTTCTTTTTTATAACAGAGACAACACGACCCACGCGATGCGTGACTTCCTGAAAGCTGAGCGCATGTTTTTTAAAATTTTCCATGAGGTCTGGCCCGCGAATCTCGATGTTGCCAGGCCAATTGCCCACTTCGGCGGCAGTCTGGCCCATGCCCCCTTCCTCTGCGCCCACGAGAAACGTTGTGAGCTTGTATCTCGCAGCATAAATGGCAGCAGTGTAGCCAGCGGCACCTATGCCGATAACAGCAGTATCAAACATGCTGCCATGATGCCGAGAGTATGCAGTGAAGTAAAGACTGAGCTGCCTTAGGCCTGGTGCATCACTTGAAATAGCCATCCGTAGAGCCTGCTTGCCCCTTCCACCAATCGTGGACCTGGACGATTGAGCAGAGAATCATCAATCACGAATACCCGATTCTTTACTACTGCCGAAAGATCAGACCAGCCAATGCGATCCGAGATGAGTGTTTTATCTGCCAGAGCACCTGCGCCGCAGATCGAAAGTACAATAATTTCTGGGTTAAACCTCTCCACTTCCTGCAAGGTCACCGTACTGCTTTCGGCTCTCTGGGGAAGAGGAAAGGGAATCGCTCCAGCGAGTGCGGCAATGTCTGGCACCCAATTGCCGCTGACCATGGGTGGATTATGCCACTCCTCGATGTACAACCGAAGTTTTCTCTGAAACAAACCCGATCGTCGTTTCACCTGCAAAAAACCAGATCTCATGTCAGAGATGAGAGCATTCCCACGTTCTTCCGCATGCATCAGAATGCCTATTTGGACAATGGAATCATAGATGTCCGCAATGCTCCTCGGATCTTGATGAATGACGGGGATGTCCATGTCCTTCAGGACTGCAGCGAGCTCTCGTTGAACGAGCGTCGATGTGAACACAAGATCTGGTTTTAGTGCAGCCACCGCAGAGACATCGACTGACTGATGGCCTGTGAGACAAGGAATGTTCTTCGCTTCAGAAGGCCAATTACTCCACTGATCTCGAGCAATAATAGATGAGCCAGCACCGATAGCGTAGAGAATTTCGGTAACCGCAGGAGAGAGAGAAATAACACGCATAGTCTGCATACCTACAATACATGCTTTGTACTCCGAAAGAGAATCCCCCTGCCAGCACTGCCGATTGTCAGAGACACCCAGAACACGGTAGTGTGTGTCTGAGCCGAGATGGCGGAATTGGTAGACGCGCACGACTCAAAATCGTGTACCGCAAGGTGTGAGGGTTCGATTCCCTCTCTCGGCACCATGATCTGTGCCTACGCACTTCCGCAGAAGTGCTCTGGCTTGCAAGCCAGTTCATGTGTAAGTGGCAACTTGCTTATACCGTAGATGAATCTCGCACCTCCGATACCTTCGTCACCACACTTCGCTCGCTTCAAAGAAAGATAATTCAAGCTACAATCGGAAAGCATGAAATCATATCGCTCATTCATATTCGACTCCTACCACTTCGATCCAACCACCGGAGAAGTGACTCTCCGCTACAGCCTCGATGACGAAGTAACATTTGCAGAGCGTCTCACACTTCCTCTGCCACCATCCCCCATCGCCTTCAATCACGCCGCGCTCGAAGCGTCTCTCTTCGCACTGCATCTCATCGGCGGCATCAGTTACTACAAAACATGCCTGCCAAACACTATTATCGTTCGCTCGGGCACGCTCAGTCGCGATCAGGCAGAGTGGTGGAATACTGTGTACACCAACGGACTGGGGGAATTTTTCTTCAGAAACAAGATCGATAGCAGGAATCTCATCTCGTTTCCTTGGGTGGAAGGAAGCAAAGAAACGAAAGATACGTGTACCTCCAAGCAATCACCGAAACATCATACGTCGCGATGTCTCGCGCCAATCGGCGGCGGCAAAGATTCCATCGTCACCGTTGAGCTCCTCAAGAAAGCAGGATTTCCCGTCACGCTCTTTCGCATGGAGCCTCATCCCATCATCGATGCACTCGCAACTGTCGCTGAGCTACCCATGCTCACAGCGAAGCGCACTCTCGATCCCCTCCTCTTTCAGCTCAATGCAGACGGAGCTTACAACGGCCATATACCGATATCTGCGTATCTTTCACTCGTAACTGTCACACTATCGATACTCCACGGATTTGACGCAGTGGTCATGAGCAACGAACGGAGCGCAAATGCCGGAAACGTAGAATACTTAGGAAGTACTATCAATCATCAGTGGAGCAAGAGCCTCGAATTTGAGTCTCTGTTTCAGCAGTATTGCTCGCAATTCATCACGAAATCTTTGAAACATTTTAGCTTGCTACGACCCCTCTCAGAGCTGCACATCGGGAGAATGTTCTCGCTCTTCCCGCAGTATTTTCCTTTCGCAACAAGTTGCAATACGAATTGGAAAATTCTCAAGACTGATGCCTCGACAGAGCGATGGTGCAGGCACTGCCCGAAATGCGCATTCGTCTTCGCGGTCATGGCCGCCTTTCTCCCGAAAAGCGCTCTGCAAGAGATGTTTGGAGGCATTCTCTTTGACGATTCGTCACTCATACCACTCTACCGTGAATTACTGAATATTGAGGGTTTCAAACCATTTGAATGTGTGGGTACACCGCAAGAAACGCTCGCCGCACTCGTACTGGCTCACGAAAGAGGAGAGCTACAAGAGACACCCGTCATGCGTATGGCTATGGAAGAAGCGCGCCTCCCTGAGGATCTGCACGAATTGATCATTACCCAATTCACTCCGTCTCGCGATCACCTCATTCCCACTGAATTTCAGTCCATCCTCTCTCTGAATCAATGACTATTGCATCTCTCAACGGCAAAACTGTGTGCATTCTCGGCTTTGGAAGAGAAGGGAAAGCCATGCTCGAGGCACTGGAGGCGTACGCGCCTCAGGCAATCATCACGATTGCCGATGCGAATGCGTCACTCACGCACGAGCGGCATCGCGTGCGGGCGGGCCCTCAGTACCTTGAGGGACTGGATGAATACGATGTCGTCGTGAAATCCCCCGGCATTTTTCCTCATGAAGCTCTGTGCTCTCTCGGACCAACCATCACAAATAGCACGCAAATCTTCTTCGATTCTATTACACACACAGGAGCGCTGACGATCGGCGTGACAGGCTCCAAAGGGAAGAGTACGACAACCAGCCTCATCCATGCCATGCTCACTCAAGGAGGGAGGAAGAGCATTCTTGCAGGCAATATCGGTGAACCGGCAATTCAGTATGTTGACAAAGCCAATGCAGAGACGATATTCGTACTGGAGTTGAGCAGTTACCAACTGATGAATCTTTGCGTGAGCCCTCGCATCGCCGTAATCACCTCATTTTTTCCAGAACATCTGGATTATCACGGATCGCTGGAAGCCTACAAAGATGCTAAAAAAAACATCACGCGCTTCCAGTCTGAAGAAGACTGTGTCTTCTACCCGTACGGCTCGAAAGCCTGCGAAGACATTGCACGAGCGAGCGCAGGAAAAAAATACTCCTTTCGCCCAGCCGACTCGCCTGTCGCAATAGAAGATACGGCGCTGCTGGGAGAGCATAATCTCAGCAACATCGCCGGAGCATTCCGTGTTGCGCGTTCTATCGGCATCGAGGAAGAGGCATGTGTCAGAGCACTCAAAGCGTTTCGAGGCCTCCCTCACCGCCTGCAAGCTCTCGGCACATATCACGACATACAGTGGGTAGACGACGCGATTTCCACAACACCGGAATCGACTGTGGCAGCACTGAAAGCTCTCGGAACGAATGTGGGTACGATCATCCTCGGCGGACAGGATAGAGGGGTGGATTTCACTGTACTGGCAAACGAACTTAAGCAGTACTCCCCTCTTGTTATCATCATACTCTTTCCCGGGAGTGGCCCTCGCATTCGCAAAGCCATTGAAGAGAGTGGGCACACAAGCGCCCGATTTTTCGAGGCAGAGAGCATGAACGCCGCCGTGGCAATCGCAAAGAGAGAAACAACAAGAGGGATGATATGCCTACTTTCCACGGCATCGCCAAGCTATGGCATGTTTAAGAATTTTGAAGAGAAAGGAGATGCTTTTCAAGCATGTCTGCGCAATTGACAGATAGGGTATGAGCCTCGCATGGGGAAGCGAGAAATGATACGATGCATCGGATTTCATCACCCTCGTTCATGCAACACGCTATTGAACTGATGCTACACCTCGACACGAAACTCTTGTCGATTATTGCAGAATACGGACAATGGACGTATGCGATCCTCTTCGTAACGGTGTTCTCTGAGACGGGACTCGTCATTACCCCCTTTCTCCCAGGAGACTCATTACTCTTTGCTGCAGGATCCATCGCAGGGACCAACACCCTCAATGTGTGGATACTCGCCTCTCTCCTGTGGCTTGCAGCGACACTCGGCAATATCACAAATTACTCGATAGGACGGTCACTCGGTCCACGAATCTTTCGAGAGAACGCATACATTCTGAAGCGATCGTACCTTGAACAAACTCAGAGATTTTATGAAAAGTACGGCACAAAAGCGATCATCCTGTCTCGATTCCTCCCCATCTTTCGCACAGTGGCGCCCTTCATCGCTGGCGTGGCGATGATGCCCTACGCTACGTTCTTGGTGTACACGATTATTGGGGCATTCCTATGGACGATGCTCTTTGTGTGGGCGGGATATCTCTTCGGACAAATTCCTGTTATCAGAGAAAACTTTGGACTCGTTATCCTCGGCATCATTGCTGTTTCGCTGCTTCCGGGGGCGTTCGAAATCGCTCGTCAGAGTCTGAAAAAACTTCAAAAAAGATAGCCTGTCATGCAGCCGTCTTTGTTTCCTGTGCAGTACTCTCGCCGTTTCCCACCTTCACCTTGGCGGGCCTCAGAATCTTGCCATGGAGGAGATATCCCTCTTCAAAGACGTCCGTGATGACTCCCTTTTTCCCCGGTCCTTCAAGAATCACTTCGTGCAGATTCGCATCCACGCTCTCTCCAAGGGACGGAATTGAGGCGACGCCAGCATCCGTCAGCGCCTTTTGTAGCTGAGAAAAAATGCCGAGCATACCTTTCGCCCACTCATTGCTCGTAAGACTTTCTGGTAAGTGCTTGGTTGCGCGACTGAAATTATCGATGATGGGAAGGAGGCTCAGGAGAACGTGCTGTGTGGCATACTGCCGAGTGCTACTGAGTTCTCGCTCCATGCGAATTTTCGCATTCTGCAGCTCTGCCTGTGCTCGTGATGCTGCTTCCTTGAAGGACTGCATTTGCTGCGTCAGTTCTTCAACACGATCTGTGAGGATCTTCTTTTCATTCTCTTGCTCAATGGCAGCGTTCAGGCTGTCGCTGAGAGGGTCACGTGAATCATCGGACATGGGGAGATGATAGAAAAAAGAGGCAATGTCTGCAACGAAGAGTCGGAATATCGCTTTTCAGCCAAGGCTACGCCTGATCATGCCTGCTTGCACAATATCAGAAGCGATCACAGCATCATCAGGATTGCAGAGGTACCGATGAAGAATGGTCGAAGTAATATTGCGATGCATGATGTGGTGAGGTTTATCGTGGGACAACGTGATGCCGAGGATCGACTCAAGCTCTGCAATATCTGTTTCTATAGACTCAAAGACAGGGCTACTACGTGCGAGCAATGAAAGATTTTCTCGATTGAGATACTTGCCTGCATGGAGAAGATCCGCTCTGAGTGCAGGATAATACGTCTCTATGAGATCGAATGCTTGTTCTTGCTTGGCGATGCGCAGTCCCCTGCCTGTGCCGATGAGTTCCGGCGGAATACCGAGAGAGTAGAGTGCTGCTGTAAAGCCGATTGCTCGAGGCAATGTGACCGTTCCCACTCCGCGGCTGTAGCCGAAAAGACCTATGTGCTGCAAGCGCTCGCGGCGCTTCGGAATGAATCGAGCGATTGCATTGATAATGGTTGCAAGTGACTCAATAGTAGGTTGCCAGAGAGCGGTACACTGCGTTGCGAGAGTGGCAATTCTCTCTCGATCGTGAAGAGGAATACGGAGCACTTCACGAGTGGGTGCTTCGCGACGAATCGTCGCAAGCGCGGACTTCACATCCTCGAGTGGATAATCGTATCGAAAAGCAGATTGAATGGAATACGTACGGGTACCAGCATACTGATCAAGGAACGTATGAGTGTAGCTGGGGTTCACACTACCGCGAAACGGGAGCGAGCCAGTGCCGAGAATGGGGTACACAGGCATTGAAAATTCCTCTGCCACTCGAGCGCTCTCAGAGAGGGCCACTTTCACTGCGAGCACGGCGGGGATGAGCCCTGCATTCATGGCAGGATCAGATCTTGCAAGAAAGACTCGTTGACCCGTGTCCGCAAGGTTCGGCTTCTCCTTCTGTAGTTCGAACCAGTACGGACGGAGAATGCTTTCAATCGCAATCAGTGAGGGCACATCCTCAACGAGAGGTGTCACCTCGAGAGCTTCCATGGGTAAGAGAGACGTTCGAGAGGAGTGAGCGTGAAAAATTGAACGATGATACTCGCTCACTTTGCGGAATGTTTCACGGACTTTTATCGGCTGATCAGCGCTGGTCGTAAGCGGCAAAAAGAGCTCTGTAACGGGAGGATGATGGAGGTGAAGATCGTCTGCTAAATCAGCCAGTGAGAGAACATTCATAAATGCGCGAGCCATGCGATGCATTTTATGTCCGTCAAAAGCAGGAATGCGATACGTAAGATGCAATTCTTCGCCCAGAGGTCGCTTAGCAAAGAGTGCGTGAGCGCGCGAAAACAGCTTCTCTCCAACGGCTTCATCGACGTATTTCCCCTCCCAATCCCACATGTACTCGTCGATAGGAAGCTCCTGAAAGAGTATTTGCAGTTCTTCAATTTCATCTTGCGTCTCAATGAAGGCAGAATCATGCCACCACGGTACGCAAGCATTATCCGGATGCTGAGTGGCCATGGTGATGGGAGGATTCCGTGTCACGCAAGGGAGAGCGTATCTGATAGAGCGATATGATGCTATCATAACAATCGATATTCGCACCCATGACTCCCGCTGCTCGCAAACGATCAAAACAGCCGACACCACCTGCGATTGCTGCGCAGGGAAATGACGATTGGAAATGGTTAGAAATTGTCGTAAGTATCGCACTGATCATCATCCTTACACCCCTCTTTCTTGCCTTAGAATCACAGTTCAGTTCTTGGCAAAACACGACGGTGCAAGGAGCGCATCTGGGAGGAGTGTTCTTGCTTGGCGTCATCGCTTCGTTCGCTGGGTGCTTTGCGCTCGTGGGCGGATTCTTGCTCTCAATGACCGCAGCATGGAGGGAAGAGCAAGCAGATGCACACACTCCCCTGTGGCGGATGCAGCCATTCATTCTCTTCGTTATCGGACGAGTGTGCGGCTACTTCGTCTTCGGAGGATTCGTGGGCCTTCTCGGTCAACGACTGTCGCTCACTTTGCAGGGTAGTGGCATTCTCACGATTGCTCTCTCGCTCATCATGATTACGCTCGGACTCAAAATTTTACACATTAGAGGACCGTGCTTTTGCAGGATTCCAGTTGAGAGTCGCCTCACGCGATTCCTCCGCTCACTCAGCACTTCTCGTCATCCCATAGCCACCACTCTGCTCGGAGCGCTTACTTTTTTTATTCCCTGTGGGTTTACGCAGAGTGTACAACTGCTCGCGTTAGGATCCGGAAGTTTCATGAGCGGAGCCATGATAATGGCAACCTTCGCACTTGGTTCCCTTCCCGCCCTTCTCGGTATCGGCATGGTGAGTTCTCTCGGCAGTGGAACATGTGGAAGACGCATCGTTCGCTTCTCAGGAGTACTCGTGATTATGCTCGGCATCTTCACGTTGAATAACGGCCTCACCCTCGCAGGAGTAACCAAAAGTGATATGTTACGTGTTCGCTCGCGTGCGCTTTTATCATCCGATCCACATGTCACAATAGATGCAAGCGGGCAACAAATTTTGCACCTCACGGTAACCGATCATGGCTACTCGCCATCTGAGTTCACTATCGCTGCTCACAAACCAACATGGATCTACGCCTACGCGGACAAAAATCCAGTTGGTTGCACTTCACTCCTCACCGCGCCTGCCTACGGCATGCAAACACCTATTATGCAGGGCTATACATGGCTTGGCCCCATCAACAATCCGACGAAAGACTTCGTGTTGGCTTGTTCTATTGGCAGGTGGAAGGCGAACGTACGCGTGCGAAGCTGAAGAAGCCTTACGAAAAGGTGTACACCAACTTCTGCACAAGCGCATATCCAAACGTAAGCACACGATGGGCAATCGCCTGCTTGAGAGGAAGGCTGCCCGTGCGAACGAAACGATCGATGATCTCGGCAAACGCTCTCCCCTTTTGCTCGAGCTCGAGGAGCGATGCGGGCCGCTTATCTACCACCAGGCCAAATTTGCCGCGCGCAGGTGTGGTGCGACCTTCATAGTGAACTCCGACGGTCGATCCGCCGAAATAACGAATAGCCTCCTGCACATGAGACGTAGTGAGCGAAAGCATTCCTTTCCAACCAGGAGACGGCATACCACCAGAAAAAATTAAAAAAAATGGCTTCCCCTTAAGCATTCCCTGCGAATGAGTTTCTGTATCGAGAGCGATAGCTCCTAGGCGATCAATCACATTTTTGAGATGGGCAGGAACACTAAAATTCCAGATAGGCGTCGCAATCACGATGCCATCGGCAGATGTCACCGCCTGCGCGAGCGTACTGAAATCATCTCTGCATTGATCGGGGTGATCGTAGTGTATCGCAGCATCGAAGTGATCGAGATGGAGATCTTTGAGATGCAGTGTCTCCACATGCGCGCCTGACGATTGCAGTCCTGCCGCAAATGCATGAGCCAAGGTTGCGCTATTACTGGGGTCACTCATGCCAGCTCTAAGAATGAGAATATTCATAGTACGCTCATGTTAATTGATTTCATCTCCTCCGACCATGACCATTCATAAACGAAAACACCGATCGCATACTCTCCTCTATTCACGATCCAAAGCTAGAAGTCTCGCATTCAACATTGTAAGCTCGTTGAGAAAGGTCGTAGAAACGCAGATACAGTAGGCATGATACTATCGAGCGACAAATGACTTCTGGATACCCTATCTCCAAACTTTCTATGCAGGAATTGCTTGATACCGTCAACGAAAAAGATGAAATCATTGGCCAGATAAGCAGACAAGAATTATCGAGGGACCCTCGTGCCATTGTGCGCATGGTGGGCGTTCTGGTCACTCGACCGGAAGACGGCAAAGCACTCCTCCAATTGCGCCATAGAAGAAAGGAACTCTACCCAAGCCATTGGACGCTTTCAGCGACAGGACATGTACAGTCAGGCGAGGGATACCACGATGCTGCGAAGAGAGAACTAGAAGAGGAAGTGGGTATCCTCAGCGACAACCTCATTTTCATGCGCAAGGAACTACTCTCCTACGACGGTGTACAGAGGTGGTGGGAATTCTTCCGATGTGTTTCCGAGGCAGTACCCGTCATTCAAGCAAGCGAAGTGGAGCGGGTAGAGTACGTCGATCTCGAGACGAATGGAGACAGTATGCTTCTCCCAACTATGAAAAACATCAGTCCAAGTTTGCGGTTCTATCTGCAAGTTATCATGACGGACCACAAAGAGTAGAGATGAGCTGGGCTACAATAGATACCCAAACATACTATCAAAAACGATAGCTAGCACTATGTACAATCCCACATATGCCAACGGGATGACTTTCTTTTTACGAACCAAGGCCGTCACTAGCGCAAGGAAGAATGAGTAGATGATCAGTGCACAGAAACCCAAAGTAATAAAAAAGGCGGTATCGTACGATGGCAACGCTCGGAAATCTTGGGTTGCTGGTTCGAATGGCAAAACCGCTAGACCATAAGGAACAATGACAAAGTAATAGAGCATGATCTCAAAAAAAGAGATGTGAGATGGCAAAAAAATTAGGGTGGCAAAAAATATGACCATGAAAATGAAAGCCAATGCCATGATGTGCGCAAATTTCCATTCTTGCTTCAGGGAGATCTTCATATTGCCAGTGTATCAAAAATACTCGAAATGAGTCATTGAATTTGGTGCAACACGTCTTCATTCTGCTTATCTCGTCGTGATGGAGATAGATATGGCTTCAGCAAAAGTAATGTCAGTAACGTAGAGACGCTCCTTGTAAAGCGAAATACTATACGATTTAGTGAGTGATGTGGGACAAAACAGTCGATTTTTTAATGAATTCTGCACATTCAAAGGGGTCTAATATGCCTTTCAAGATGACAGGCTCTTTTAAAAATCTTCCCTGCAGAACGATATCTCCGTAGTCAAAGATGCGTCCGAAAACTGTTTGTTTGCAAAATATGTGTTCCATATTTTTCAGTGCGTAATGTTGTTTGTTGATTGAGAATAGACCCCGTTGATGAATAATTTCATCGTAACGAATCTTGAAGGTTTCATGTGTCCAATGGAGTGTCTTTATGATTGCGTAGGCTATCTCTATTATTAGAATAAGTATGATTAAGAAAAGTCCTACCTCAATCACTTGAAAAAATGGGAGTGCTCCATTGAGATAAGAGTCAAGATTCGTTGCATAAATAAAAATGCTGTAAATAAGGGAAAGGAAAAAAATAGGAAAACAATTTTGAAAATAATGAACATAGGGGTTTTCCGAACAATTCTTGATAATGAGTCATTCATAGCAATTCAAGGAATCAGTTCGTATAGTACCTTTTCATACGTCATTAGTCATGTGAGGAAGTTCATCAAATTTCTTAACATAATCCTCCATTGCCTTCAGTAAGAGCATGAATTCCTACAGTTTTTAGTTCTTGTATTCTTTCTCTCATAAACTAAGTCAAACGTATGTATGGTGTCACGGACCAGAATCCTCGCTTACGCGCCACGTGGCGCCGAAGGCGCTTTACGTGGTGCCACGGGCCGGGATTGAACCGGCGACCCCAGGCTTATGAGTCCTGTGCTCTACCAACTGAGCTACCGTGGCAAAGAGAAAAAGACAATGAAAAGATCGGCTCCTAGAGTGCCTTGTTTGCGTATCATTCGCAAGTAGCACTCTTCATGAACGCTCCATCACCGATACCGCCATTTCTTCGCTCTTTCCGGCTCGTAGTGCGATAAGCAGAAGTAACATCCCTCCGACGAAATAGTAGTAATTACAAAATGCCTGACTACCAAAGAGAAACAATGCGAAAGTGGTTAGTGCTCCTGCAGAAAGGTAAGAGACGGTCCCCTGTCGTTTCCAGAAGTACCACGACGTGAACACTGTCATTCCAACACCAATGCCAAGCGTCCATAACACCGATGTCTTGATAGCAAACTGTCGAAAGACAAACGAGGAGAGAGTGAGCGCATCTGTACGAAACGGTGTCAAAAGGGTGAAGAGAAATCCTCTCTCAATGAGGCTCTGCGTATCCCATACGACAAAAGGAAGAATAGTGAAAAAACCAACGCACACACCGAGCAACAGGCGGCTTACCCTCCTCTCAAGGAGGAGCCAGTGTACGAGAAAAAATACGAGGCTCTGCTTGGCGCTTATCATATAGCCAAGGAGTGCCGATGAAATGTACGATCGATGCTTGATATATGCCACTATTGCCGCCGCAAGCAGCATGAGAAGCAGAGGCTCCATCCATGCCTGCTCTATGACAAAGAGGCTGGCCGGATGCCATACGAACATGAGAAGGAGAAGCTCTCTCTTTTGGCTACTCTCACGACGGAGCAGGTACCAAAGCACTACACAGAAGATCGTTTCTGCGAGAGCTGAGACATATCGCGCATCACCAGTGAGAAGTACGCCGAGAGCTCGAAGGAATAGTGATGCCGGAGGATAGATGTATGCTTGACTGTCATAGCCGAAATTTTCACCTCCTTGGTACACATCAGTGATGGGAGTCCTGTACGGATTTCTTCCCTCAAGAAAGTGCTGAGAAGACTCTTGGCTCATGGCAAATACGTCAATAATAGGAGACGGAGATGCTATCGGCACGGCAAAACGAAGAAACAGTGCAACAGTTATCCCCGCGATAGTCAGCGGAAGCTGAAGCGCTCTCATGCAATGAAACGGCAGCAGATGAGCGAATGGAAACAAAATGAGAAGCAGTGTAGCTGTGAGGCGGTACAATGCGATAAACCATAGATGCTTGGCATACAGCAAAGGGGCATGGTGAAGGGAGGTGAAGAGGAGCGACGCAAGGCACAGGGTGAGAACCGTGGTAGAAAAGATGAATGGCTCATTCCTACGATCTCGAGCAAGCGAGAGACAGAGAAAGAGGAATGCAGCGCAAACGAAAAGCAGTGCAAGCGATGAATAGATGCCATAACTCACAGCAGCGCCGATAGAAAGTAGTGTGTACGCGACAATGAGGTGTGTGCCAGAGCTCCGTAGTACTGTAAGCATGCAGTGCATTCTACGTAAGAACAGTGAAAAAAGAATACGAAAGCAATGATTCGTTTTGATTGTGCAAGACAACTGGCTTCTCTACCATCCGTAACGTATGGTCGTTTTATTCTGCCTTCACGGCTGGGGGGGATCGTCTGCATCATTTCAAGAATTGAGACAGGCGCTCGCTCAAGCAGATATCACACTGTTCACTCCCGATCTACCCGGATTTGGCACAGAGCCAGAGCCAACGCGCGCGTGGACAGTCGATGACTATGCCACGTGGGTTGAAGCGTATATCGAGGCATCACTCAAGAAAATCTCACATCACGAAAAGATCACTGTTCTGCTACTCGGCCATTCTCACGGTGGGCGCATCGCGATAAAACTTGCACACCGCAAAAACGTGCGCATAGATCACCTCTATCTCTGTGCCGCTGCAGGTATTCGTCATCCTCGTCATGTGAAAAGAATGGTCGGACTCACACTCGCAAAGACAGGATCTCTTCTGCTCTCTCTGCCGGGAATCTCTGCTCTTCGACCACTGGCAAAGCGCTGGCTGTACAAACTAGTGCGAGTGCACGATTACGAACGTGCGAGCTCCGTCATGCGCCAGACACTCATCAATGTTTCCCGAGAAGATCTCACACCTACACTCACGCTGATTGATGTCCCAACAGATCTCTTCTGGGGCACTCTCGATGGCATGACACCGTACACAGACGGCCTGACAATGAACAAACTCATTCCAAAAAACACACTGCACACGTATCCAGGCGTAAAGCACGCTGTACACCGAGAACGCGCAGGTGAGATTGCGCAGGTCATCATGCGTACGATACGCTCATGACGTGAAAGAGATCCTCGCAGTATCGACACTCACAATGCTGGCGACACTCTCGCCAATGCTCACTCTCACATGGCTCTGGCAATTGAAAGAATGGAGGTGGGACCGTCTGCGAGAACACATCGCTAAAGAAGGAGTATTCTCACAGCTCATCGGCACATCGCGAGCAGGAGTGCTGTGTGCGTACACGCTGATCCTGAGTGTCGCACTCGTTGTGTCAACGAACAGTGTGCTGTCATTGGCATCAACAATTGCAATGGGAACTCTCACTGCTCTTGCATGTATCGGATGCGGACAGTGGATAGTAAAGAAGCAGAGATCTCCGCGATGGACAGCAAAAGTGATCATCATCGTTTCTCTTGCATTCTGTTCCTGCGCATTCTCTCTCTTTGTCTTATTCTCTGCGGCAAAAGAAGTGCATCAAGTCATGCTGGTCGCTCCCCTGCTTCCGTTCTTCACGCCTCTCTATCTCGCTCTCGCGTGGCTCACATTCCTCCCTGTCGATCGCTGGATGAAGAAACGACTGTTCTCTTCGGCAACACTCGTACGATCCCTGCATCCGCACATGACTGTCATTGGCATCACGGGGAGTGTGGGGAAAACAACGACGAAAGAATTGCTCGCGCACATCCTCTACGAACGTCATCCGATGGTAACGCCTGCTCACGTAAACACGGATACCGGCGTCTCTCAATGGCTCTTGCATGCGCTGCGCTCCATTCCTCATGACGAAAAAAGAATCATGATCGTAGAAATGGGAGCGTATCGAATGGGTGAAATCGCTCTCCTCGCATCAATCGCACAACCATCCATCGGCATCATCACGCGAATTGGCGAAGAGCATCTCGGACTCTTCGGTAGTAGAGAAGCTATTACGAAAGCGAAAGGTGAGCTCTTTGTCTCTCTCCCGCAGAGTGGTTGTGCCTTTCTCAATGCCGATGATGAGGCCTCTCGCACTTTGGCATCATACTGCACGTGTGAAACCGTACGTGTGAGTACTGGATCTGATGGAGACATACGAGCGATCAACATAGAAGAACGAGACGGAGGCGTTCACTTCACCGTCGAAGGGCACGTCATGAAATTATCCATTCCCGGGACTCACAACATCAGCAATGCACTGCTTGCGATTGCCTGTGCACATCATCTGGGCATGAGCCTGAGACAAATAGCGCAAAGGCTACCTTCATTCACGCTGCAAGCGAACACGTTCAATGTCCGAGAGGAGCGTGGTATCACGCTGCTCGATGCAACGTATAATTCCAGTCCCCAGAGCGTTGAAGCCGCCATCACGTGGGCACACGCGCAGCCCCACAAAAACAAGGTGCTCCTCATGAGTGGCATTATAGAGCTCGGAGCTGAGGAATATGCCATTCACACGATGCTTGCAAGACAAGCGTGTCATATCTTCTCTCGAGCGTACGTTCTCTCGGAACGATTTCGAAAGCCGATTGCGGAGGGAGGATTCGGAGCACGCGTGTCAGTCATTGGAAGAAATCCGGAAAAATTATTAGAGGGCTCACTGCTCATCTGCATCGGCCGCGTCTCCTCTGCTACCATACGTTCTCTCCTGCCATGAGACTGTTCTCCCCCATTCATCACACATTTGGACCGCATGTCACGGCTCGCTTTCTTGTGCAGTCGTTAGGAATCGCCCTTGTTCCTTGGGCATACAGAAGAGGAAAGAGTGTATCTCATCTCTCACATGCTCTGGCACATCATTTTCAAGGTGAATGCTTCCTCTTCTCATCGGGGCGAGAAGCCTTGCTCGCGTACCTGAAATCTGTGGGGCTTAAACCCGGAGAAGAAGTTATCGTACAAGGATACACATGCGTTGTGATTCCAAATGCGATTCATGCGGCAGGAGGGGTGCCAATATACGCTGATATTGATCCGGAGACACTCAATCTCGACCTCTCCTCAGTACGAGCGGCGATAAGCCCGAGGACGCGCGTCATCATTTGCCAGCATACCTTCGGCATTCCAGCGGAAGTGCTCTCACTACGCTCTCTCTGCGATGAATACGGCATTCTCCTGATTGAAGATCTCGCACACTTCATTCCAGAAACATGTGATGGTCAGCAACAGGTGGGGCGTTACGGCGATGCGGTGCTCCTCAGTTTCGGCAGGGATAAAGCACTCTCTGGAATAGCGGGAGGAGCGGTTATCTGCAGAAAATCCGCTATGGATGCCGCGATGCATGCCCTCTCTGAGGCGAGTGATGACTGTTCATTTTTTGAATGCATCCAACTCCTCTGCTATCCCATTCTGTACGCGCTCTCTCGGCCGATGATCGGGCTTGGTATTGGTAAAGGCGTGCTTTCCCTCGCAAGGATGACAGGCATCATGCCCGCCATACTAACGGAGAGAGAGAAAAACGGGAGTATGTCGCCCGTCCTCAGGCGTATGCCGAATGTGTGTGCGTTTCTGGCGCTGCAACAGTGGCGTCGACTGTCTTTCATCAATGCTCATAGACGCTCTCTCACGGCCTACTATTTCCAGCACGCTCGAAAGCATGGTTGGCCGGTACTTTCTCATGTACTCCCCTCACTCGCGCTTCAAAAATTTCCGCTCTTCGTCAGCGGAGCTGAAGGCATTCGTCATCTGCTCAAAACGAAGAATATTCACCTCGATGACGGCTGGACTGGGTGCACGGTATGCCCCTCGTGCGTGGAAAATGATAACGTCAATTATCGTTCAGGAGAGAGCCCCTGCGCGGAAATGGCAGGAGCGCAAATACTCTCGCTCCCCACACATCCGACCATGTCCCTGCGCCAAGCGCGAGCTCTCCTTACTCTACTCGATCCCCTCCTCAACCGATGAGACACATTGCTGTCTTACCCGCAGAGAACAGAGATGAATGGGAACGCTTTCTCACCTCTCAGCCAAGTACCCCATTCTTACAGAGCTGGACGATGGGCGATGTCTACGCGGATCTTTCGCAGCCTGCGGTGAGATTGGAAATACGCATTGATGATCGTCTTGTAGGGATATGCTTTGGACACATCGTGAATGCAAGACGCGGCCGACATCTGTCTATTCCCTATGGACCGGTGATCGAAGCGTTAGACCAAGAACAAACAGCAGCAGTTCTCTCACGATTGATGGACGAATTGTCGCGCATAGCCAGAGAGAAAAAATGTCTCTTCATACGTGTGAGCCCGTACTGGAGGCTTGACTGTGCATCGAACGAAAAAACTGTCTACGAGCACTGGGTAACAGAAAAACGCGTCGGATCGCACAGGATTGTCCCTTCGCCTCTGCACCTACTTGCCGAATACGTGTGGATGTTGCCACTTAAAGGCAAAACGGAAGAGATGCTGCTTGCTGGAATGAGGAAGACGACGCGAAATCTTATCCGTCGAGCACAAAAAGAGGGAGTCACTGTGCGGGCATCAAAAAATCCTTCTGAAGACCTCACGCACTTTCTCTCTCTGCACGGAGAAACGAAAAATCGCCACGGCTTCACTCCGTACTCGGATGCATTCTTCATCGCGCAAGTGAAGCGATTTAGCGCAGAAAACGCGTGCACTCTATACCTCGCAGAGTACAATGGGAACGTGGTGTCATCGTCGATTCACATGCACTACGGAACAGAGACCAGTTACCACCATGGCGCAAGTACGCAGCGTTTCAAAGTGCCTGCAAGCTATCTATTGCAATGGCACGCGATCACCGATGCCCTCACTCGCGGTGATAGCACCTACAATTTTTGGGGCATTGCGCCGATGATACAAGAAGCACCCGAGGAATGGAAAATGCTAAACGAATCCCATCCGTTTGCCGGAGTCACACTCTTTAAAACAGGATTTGGCGGAAGCATGGCGCCGCTCGCCCACTGTATGGATGTCCCCCTCTCGCCTCTGTATACTCTCACACGGCTCCTCGAAGTCGCTCGAAAGTATCGTCGAGGATTCTAATCCTCCCTCCCTCTATGCCTATTCCCCCACAAGAGAACATTGAAAAAAAGCTGGACGCCATTCTTTTCCATATGGAACGAATGGACCGTCGAGATCGATGGCGAACATTCGGAGGGTTTTTCAGGTCCATCATCAGTCTCATTCCTATCATTATCCTTGTCTGGAGCACGTGGTACTTCATCGTACACAAAGACGAAATCTTCAGAGATATCATCAAGATGAGCGCACAAGCCACAATGGACTCAGCCAGAAACATTGAGCCAGCGAGCATTCAGCGCATGATGGAGCAGTACACAAAGCCTCGGTGAGAGGATGCTTGGACGTTTCAGTCTTACTTCGTGGCAGCAACCACTTCTTCAGACGTGGTATTCGCACCCACATACATACTCGGCAAGCGAAGGAATTGACTGCGAGAGAAGCGTGTGTCCGGTGCTTGGCCGATGCCAAAGAGATAACCTGAAGCAGCTACACTCCCCATGACACGATCATTCACTCCTCCCTGAGGATAGGCGATGGCATACACCTCTCGGTGTGAGATGTCTTCAATGGCTTTCTTGCTCGCGAGCAATTCTGTGGTCAGCTGCTGATCGGTAAGCGAACGAAGATCGTCTCCGGAAAAGCCTCCAGACTGCAAGTCGTTACCGTTGGCCTGAAGATTGAGAGCTGTTTTCTCAGTAATGCCAGAGATTCCAGCCTGCTTGCCGACGATAAAGAGCGTTGCGGGCACTTGCGCTCGTTTGAGAGCGTCACCCACTTCTTTCACGTTCGCTGACGTGACACCGGCGATCGTGATAACCACTGTCCCCGGACTCATGCGGGCATCGCGCTGTTCTTGGGCGAGAATCGTCTCTTTGAGAGACGCGAGCGTCACCAATTTTCTGCCCGCCTTCTTCAGTGCATCGCTATGACTCTTCAGTGCCTCGAGAGATCCTTTCTCATTGGCTCGATACTGCAAAATAGGCACGAGATACTCCTCTTGTCTTACGAGAAAAGACGGTAGAAATGGCTCTAAATACTTAGAAGAGGCATACCCTTCTTTCCCCTGATACGATACCTTCGCCCACTCACCATTAATCGAGAGAGGACTGAGAATCGTTTGACCTGGAATTTCTGCAATCTTCTCAGATTGCGCCGAGGGCTCTTTTCGAACATTGAGAAACGCAAAATTCACAAAGTATTTCCCTTCATATTTTTTCTTTTCGGAAGCGAGCTTGGCTTCTGTAGTGAGTTTCGCTATGTAACGAAATGCTACGTACCCTTCCCTCTTATCGGCAAGACGAACCTTGGCCCACTGAGCGCTCGGAAGATCGATGAGGGTGACCATCTCTCCTTGCAAGAGACGCGCCACTTGATCAGCATTCACCGACATTGCGCTCCGTACATTCAGAAAGGCGTTATTCACGCGGTAGAGATTCATGTCAGCATCTGTGCTGCTCGCGCGGATGGCATCGTACTGTTTGCGCTTGGCAGTATCTGCGGAGAGTCCGGCTCCGGCAATGACGGGGGCTACGGCGGAAGACACGGAAGAAGAGCTGAGTGACGAAGAGAGTGTAGGTGGTGATGATGAATCAACTGTCAGATCGACAGTGCTATCACTACTCTCCAGGAGAACGGTTACCCCATCATCACTCACGGCGCTGCTCGCAGTGATGGTATGCACTCGCTCAAGATCATCATTGTTAAATGTAAACTCCTCAAACGTGGCATCTGGCTGAGAGCTACAACCAACAAAGAGAACGCCAAACGACGCAATAAGGAGGAAAAAGATGAACGAACGAGGCAAGTTGGACATAAAAAGAGGAGAGAAAAGGCTACATACGATCAGGGACGCGGAATGCGAGGATCGATGCGCCGGTTTTTAGAAATGAAGCCGTGAGTGAAGTGATTGCCAGACGGAGGGTCCGTGCCGAAGATTCCGCCTGGAGAATGGGTTCTGCGTTGTAGAACGCATTGAATGCTTGGCACAGCTCGAACAGATAGTTGCTCAATCGGTGTGGCATGCGCTCTGATCTCATGGACTCGAGCACAAACGGCCACTGCAACAACAGTCGAATCACAGTGCGATCAGAGGGGGCAAGACTATCAATCTCATGAGGAATGTCACAGGATTCTCTACCAGCTTTCCGAAGCACCGACCGCGCGCGTGCATGGGTGTACTGCACGTAGGGAGCGCTATTACCTTCAAAAGAAAGAAACCTATCCCAATCGAAGATCATGTCCATCTTTCTATTCTGACTCAGAACGCCGTAGACAATGGCTCCGATACCCATCATTTCCGCCAATTCGTCCTTCTCTGCCTGTGTGAGATCCGATCCCTTCTCTTCAACAATGACAGATGCGCGCTTAATGCCCTCTTCGAGAACATCACTAAGCTTGAGTATGGTCCCTTTGCGAGTGCTCATCTTGCGATCTGCAAAGCTCATACGGCCGAAAAAGACGTGTTCCATCACTGGTGTCTCCCATTGCAATTGTCCAATAACCGAAAAAAGCTGCTGGAAAAAAAGTTGCTGAGCGATATCGACGACGTAGAGTATCTCTGTAGGATGCCAAGTATCTATGCGGTAGCGTGCAGTCGCCAAGTCTCGCGTGAGGTAAATGGTGGAACCATCGGCTTTGAGAACGATCGCCGGCGGAAGCTTTGACTCCTCAGGAAATTCAGCAATGAGCGCTCCCTCGTTTCCTGACTTGAATACTCCCTTTTTCTTCCCCTCTTCGATCACTGGCTGCATCTTGTCTTCGTAGAAACTCTCACCCTGCACAAAATCAAAAGAAACGTTGAGTGTCTTATACTGCGCTGCGATCTCATGAAGGGTGATGTCGACCACTGCTCGCCAAAAATTCCTCATATCGGTATCTCCGTCTTCTAGTCGCTTAAACGCAGCTCGTGCCTCATCCTCAAGCGAAGGCTGCGTTTCGGCTTCGTCATGAAAACGCACGTAGAGAGCAAGCTGCTCATCAATACTATACTCAGTAATAGGCTTGGTACCCCATTTTTGATGAGCAACAGCAAGCTTCCCATACTGTGTTCCCCAGTCTCCAATATGATTGATTGAAAGTGTCGTGTAGCCAAGATGTCGATACACATTCGCTAGCGATTGTCCGATCATCGTGGTGAGAATGTGATGAATACCGAGAGGTTTTGCGATATTCGGCGAAGAATATTCGACGATGACTGGTGGATCTCCTGGGTTCTGCGGAATGGGAGTGAGAAGAGCGGCACTCTCCGCGAGGCAATGTAAGAGCGCATCATTCGTGAGATACACGTTCACGTAACCCGGTCCTGCAATATCAACTCTCTCCACATCCTTTAGAGCCCGCAGTGCCTCTGCGAGAACTCCTGCAATATCAGTGGGTGCGCAAGCGAGCTTTTTTGCAAGTGAAAGAGAGATAGATGTGGTGAAATCTCCCTTACCCGCCTCTCTCGGCACATCAACAATCACTGTCTGTGAAATGCCATACTTCTTCTGGAGTGCAGAAGAAGAAATATCGGCCAATTTTTTCTGGAGTACGAACAAAGTAAGTGAACGGAAACGAGCGCTACTCTATAGGCAAATTATTGAATGTATAGGTGAAATAGATATTTGATCTTGATCACACTTTTTCTTCATGTTTTACGTAAACTTTGTACAAAAAATGTATGCACAATCGTACACCCAATTTTGTGTTCATACGTGAGCATATTGAACAATACCGATGCACGGAATCTGTATCTACAAGCCATAAAAATGATATCATTCTTTGAACACTTTTCAAATACAAGAAATAGTGTATAATATCTGTATGAAAAGAAATACTGTCAAGGTGGGGCGCGAGGTGTCGTTACTCGTTGTCATTGGCGCTGCACTCATACTCTCAAGTTGTAGCCTCGGATTCTTCGGCAAACGCACCGATAGTTCTGAAGTGTTCAAGACGACTGGAGGCGTAAGCGGCATTCTGGCTTCAGAATCTTTATCGAAACAGAATGCTGATTCAGCACGCCCGAGAAATGCCTCCCTCATTGGCATTCGGGTGGCGGAATACCTCTCGCATGTTGTCATGACTCCCGTACGCGGCGCTCTCGAAGGTGTGCGTGTCCATTCGGTGATCGCAAAAACTCTCTCTAGCCAAGAGGAGGACTACACGTTGCTGCAGCAATTGGAGAATGTCATTTCAGTCAACGTAAGTGAGATGCTCAATCGCAGCACAGACAGACGTGCGGAACTCGATTCGTACCTAACGTCTCTTGGAGACATTGGAAAGAGTGCAGAAGAGAGGAGGCAAGCCCTCACAGCAATAGAGAAAGAAAAAGAAGAGGCTCTACGAGCAGCTCAAAAGCAAAAGAATGCAATCGTAAAAGAGCTAAAGCAGGCAATTGACGATAAGAATTATTCTCTTGCAGGTGAGAAGCAGAGTGCCGTAAGCGAGAGTGAAAAGGCGGTTGCGACTATGGAAGCAGAACTCAAAGAAACGCGAACAATTCTTGCTGAAATTGAAGATATGCTCGACGTTCTCACAGAGAGGATACTCGCCATCCAGAAAAATAGAGAAGTACTCATCGCAGGGCTCACCGTGATCGATGTGCCGGGCGCTGAAGAAATACAAGTACTACAAAGAGAAAAGAGAACGCGCGGATCTTCAGTGCGAAATCGGGTCAGTGGCGGCGGCGAAAGCGCCTTCACAGAATTGTATAGAAGCATCAACGGGCTGTAATCATCGGAGTGAAGCCTCTGGAGAAGAAGGCTCTTTTCCGCTATAATAGGATGATGCGGTCGTCTCTCCTCACTGTCTACTCCCTTTCGATCCTCGCGGTCGTCCTGTGTGGCATCAGTGCCGTGCCGAATGCGCGCGCAGAAGACACATGTGACGCTGGAAAGTATAAATGCCATGATGCTTGCATTCCTGAAAAGGATCTCTGTCTCTTAGAACCTCTCGGTGACGGCGCTCCTATTTCCATTCCGGCAGATCAGACGATGAATCTTGGAGCGATCAGATACTACATCAATGCAGGCAATGGACTGTGGAAAATTATTTTGAGCATGGGGGCGGCTCTCGCTGTCCTGCAAGGAATTGTTGCCGGCTTCCAAATTGCCTATGGAGGGCAAGCGAGTTTGGATCAAGCGAAATCACGTTTTACATGGGCTGTCATTGGCCTCCTTATGCTGATGCTTTCTGGCGTACTGCTCACCTTCATAAATCCAATCGGCTTCTCAAGCACCCTATGAGATATCGATTCACGCTCTCGCTTGTCGCATGCTGGCTGATCGTCTCGGCAGATGTTGTGCAGGCAGCAAACTATCTCAGCGTGTACTGCGGCGCTCTCCCTGGATGCGGACAGAGCGCAGGCGGGGTCGTAACAAACATTCTGCAAGTGGTCTTCACGCTCCTTCCCACGTACCTTGTCGTCATCGGTGCTCTCTTTGTCATGATCGGAGGAGCGAAAATGCTCCTAAGCGCAGGCAGTGATGAACGAATGACATCGGGGAAAAATACGATCATCTGGGCACTGGTAGGAATCGCTGTAGCAAATGTTGCCGGAACTGCCATATCGTTCCTCAGTGCTGAAGTAACGTCCACAGCCTACGCCCCAGGGGGTGATATTGTGCTGAAGATCGTCAACGTAGCTCGCTCTACCATCTTTGACCTCATGGATATTGCCATCCTTGGCGTAGCGCTCCTGAGTGGCATGCGCATGGTGCTGGCGGCAGGTAAAGAAGATGAATTTACAAAGGGTCGCTCAGGACTGGTGTACGCTACTGTAGGTGCAATAGTCGTGAACATCGCAGAACGACTGATCGTTGCCGTCCTCGGACTATGATACGACTGACACTCTTCACACTCGGCATAACGCTGCCTGCAGTGGCAGCTGCTAAGAGCATCACAGAATATTGGGATTGCACGGGTGTCCCCTTCTGCGGAAAAGCCGCAACTGCGCCAATACTGCTCACAAGCAGTATTGTAGGATTCGTGCAAATGGCTATCGTTCCCGCAGCCATCATCGCAATTATCTACGGAGGATTCCGCATGGCCATTTCACAAGGATCGGAAGGGAAAGAGACAGGGAAAAAGGCCATCACCTACGCGGCCTTAGGGCTCATATTCGCCTACCTTGCCGTGCCCATCCTCGCATACGTCGCTTCGCTAATTGGGTTAATCGCGTGAAGGGGAAATACGTAATGCATTCCACGCGTATCGTACCTAACGTATGATACGGATATGCAGCGTCACTTCATCACCACAGCCATCGACTATCCAAACGCCCCCCCACACATGGGACACGTGCTTGAGAAAGTCCTCGCCGATGTGTGTGCGAGGTGGCTACGCCTCTCAGGTCACAGCGTGCGCTTTCAGACAGGCACGGATGAACACGGCATTAAGATTCAGCGAACTGCCGAGAAAGAACATCTCACGCCGCAGCAGCTGGTGGACCGAAATGTCCCGCTCTTCCAATCTCTCTACACGCGACTGTGGATCTCGTTTGACGATCCGTTCATGCGGACATCCAATCAATCCCTTCATTGGCCCACCGTCACAGCGCTCTGGAACAAGCTCATGGAGGCAGGAGCGCTGGTGAAACGCCCGTACACCGGGCTCTACTGCAGTGGCTGTGAACAATTTCTCTTGAAGCGCGATCTCGTGGAGGGCATGTGTGCCATACACCAACGTGCACCAGAGGAAGTGACGGAAGAAAATTGGTTCTTCCTTCTTAAGGGGAAAGAATCGTACCTCAAAGACATACTGACAAACGGTACCTACAGTATTATCCCTCCCTTTCGCGCTCCCGAAACACTTGCGCTCATCGAGCAAGGCCTCGAAGACGTGTCATTCTCTCGTCCCACTTCCAGCTTTACTTGGGGCATTCCAGTACCCAATGATGTAGGACAAGTGATGTACGTATGGTGCGACGCGCTCACCAACTACCTCTCGGGGCTTGGCTACTTCACCGATCATGCAGAAAAGGAATGGTGGGATACGGCAAAAGTGACGCATGTGATAGGCAAAGATATCGCTCGTTTTCACGCGATTATCTGGCCTGCCATGCTCTCCCACGCAGGTGTGCGGCCGCCAGATAGGCTGCTCATTCATGGCTTCCTCACGAGCGAAGGACAGAAAATGAGCAAGTCGCTTGGCAATGTGGTGAAGCCAGAGGAAGTGCTCGCACGCTTTGGCGGAGACCCTGATCCTCTGCGATTCTATCTTCTGCACGAAATACCTGTGGGCAACGACGGAGATTTTTCTTGGAAGAGAATCGAAGAGCTCTACAATGCAAAACTCCGCAATCAGCTCGGCAACCTCCTCAATAGAGTACTCGTCTTGCTACGAAAGACAGACCCCACACTCGGAGACCTTTCACATCACCCCTTGCAGGCGGAAACCGAAAAGAGTTGGCAGGAATACCGTCACGCGATGACGTCTCTCGATCAGGTTCAGAGAGGCATTCAGTGTGCGTTCAATCTCATTGCCAAAGGAAATGAATACATCGATTCAACAAAGGCATGGAGCCTCAAAGGAGACGATCAAAAGAAAGCTCTCAGCGGACTTGCAGAACTCCTGCGTCACAGCGCTCTCATGCTTCTGCCGTTCATGCCAAAAACAGCCCTACAGATCTCCATGCAACTGAATGTTCCCTATGCTGAGAAAGTAACGGACAAACGCTTTGTCATCACCCAAGAACTCTCGCAGTGGGGATCGCAGAAAACGTGGAAAGAAGTGGGGTCGCCAGCGATTCTCTTCGCGCCTCTCGAAGGTTCTTAGCGCTTCTAGCATCTTTCGTTTTCCTTCCAATTACGGTAATATAGAATCTGCGCTCGGTTCTCTAGGGCGACGTATTTCTTTCACCCCACATGTATGTTTGATCCAATGGCAGACCTCGCAGGAACTGCAGGCAGCGAAGATCCACTCGCGCCCTCTTCTCACTTTTCTGATCGCCCAACAGCCGCTCGTCCTCCCAGGGGAAGCGGAATGTCTGGAGGCAGTGCAGGGCACTACGGCGAAGAGCTTCATTCAGTGACGATCAGAGCGAAGCAACGAACGTTTTACATAGACTTAAAGCAATCCGCCAAAGGTAAGTTTCTCAAACTCTCTGAGAAATCTCGCGGGGGCCAAAAGACAACGATCATCTTTGATGCCGAAGATCTCCCGCAATTTATTCAAGCGCTTCATGAGATGGAGCAGAAGCTCTAGTTGCCCTTCATAGGTTTTCTAGCAGAGTAGCCTCGTGACCATTCCGCGCCTGACATAGGCGTGCGTCCAGCAGGCTGAACCTCCACAAGGTGAAGTGTCGTGTTTCCCGCGCAGAGAATAGGAGTAGAAGTGGTGAGAGGCGTAAGCGATGTGGCAAGAATTTTCAGATCATCCAAACGCACGCCTGGCCATGGAGTGAGCGCTCGCACCATGCGGTCTATGGTCATTGCATCCATCGATGCAAGCTGAAGAACTCCATCAGATTTAGAGAGCTTGCGACAGTACGTTGCTTTCGAGTGATCCTGAGCCTGCTCATGCAAGGGCTTGCTCAGCGTGTCCACAAGCAACTGTGCTCCGAGAACAGAAAGGGCATCATGGAGCGTGCTCGCTGTCTCTCGCGGTGAAAGAACGTGTGAAGCTTGAGAAAGAATTGGACCAGTGTCGAGAGATGCCTCCATACGCTGCACAGTCACTCCTGACTGCGCGTGGCCCAAGAGAATGGCGTGCTGAATGGGAGAGGCCCCTCTGAGCGTGGGAAGCAGTGACGCGTGCACATTGACGGGGGCAACGCGTGGATGCGCAAGTACTTGCCGAGAAAGTAGTTGTCCGTACGCAACGGTAACGAGAAAATCGCAGTACGGTAGCTGTGACACTACGGCATTCAACGATTCTGGCTGTAAGACAGGAATACCAGCACGTAACGCGACATCTTTGATGGGGGGTGATTGCAGCGTGTAGCCGCGTCCTGCCGGCCGATCTGGCTGTGTGATTGCGAGGCAAACATCGAGTGTACCGCTCTGTAAGAGCGCGCGCAGGCTTGGCACTGCGAATGCAGGTGTGCCACAGAAGATGATTGAAGGACGGGCAACCGACATGAAAAGCAGTGTAAACGAAATGCAGTCTGCGTCATACTGTATACTCTCTCAGTCCATGCAGCACCGCACTCTCGCCATCGCTTCTATCATCCGAAAAGTGATTGCAGAACACGCGCGCGCCATTCCTCCTGATGCAGCGTCTGTCGTGAGCATTACAGGTGTGTCTCTCGCGCCAGACCTTTCTGAAGCTATTGTGTCTGTGAGCGCACTACAAGGCACCGATGAAGCCGTGAAATATTTAAAAAAACGCGAACCCTCGATTCGTGCAGCGATTAGTAACACCGTGAAAGCATTCAGAGTGCCATCCCTTCGCTTTAGATCAGATCACTCGTCAGAGAAGAGCGCGAGGATCGATCGCCTGCTGCAAGGAGAATCATGAAGTGATAATTAAACTATACATTTAAGAATGGTGTACCAGTAAGAAACAATTGCAACTGCTTTGGTTTGTGACTCGATTACTGCATCCGTACACTCGGTTCCTTTATGATGATCGATGCTACACTCGCTTCTCGCGCGCTCTCAATTCTCAGTCAAGCCAAGCGCGTGTGCTGCATCTGTCACAAAAATCCCGATGGTGATGCTATTGGCGCTCTCACTGGATGTTCCTTGCTGATAGAAGAACACCTGAAAGACATACCCGTAGCCTTGTATTGTGCCGATCCTGCACCAGACACATTCTCCTTCCTTCCTGCGTGTGCGCGCATCCGAGAAGACCTCTCCCCCGCCCCCGGAGATGCTTTTGTTTTCCTCGATTGTGCCGAAGCGCATTTAACTGATTTCCACGAACGCATCCCTGCTCTCTTTGACGGCTCATTTCCGACTATCAATATCGATCATCACATGGCCAATCCCGGCTTTGGAACAGTGAACATTATTTTTCCCGAAGCATCCTCGACGTGTGAAATTATCGTTGCCCTCGCAGAACACCTCCACTGGCAAATGAATGCAGACGCAGCGACGTGCTTGCTCACCGGTGTCTACACCGATACGGGAGGGCTACTCCACAGCAATACGACCAGTATCGTATACAAAACTGTCGCCAAACTCCTCCGCTTAGGCGCACGCCAACAGACCATCGTGCGACATGTGTTTCGCACAGCCAAGCCTTCCACACTGCGGCTGTGGGGCAGAGTGCTGGAAAAAATTACGCTCACGGAGGAAGGCGCTGCGATTTCGGCTCTCACGGAAGGTGATTTTCGAGCGACGGGAGCAGACTACAGCGAGCTCACTGGAGCCATAGACTACGTGAACGCTATCCCTGGAATGAAGTTTTCACTCATTCTCTCTGAGCGTGGCGGCAAAGTGAAAGGTTCTCTCAGGACGCTACGTGACGACGTGAATGTGGCGGAAATGGCGCAGAAGTTTTCTGGCGGTGGCCACAAGAAAGCAGCGGGATTCTCGCTTCCTGGCAAACTGACTTCCGAAGTGAGATGGAAAGTGAGTAGTGACAAGTAAAATCAGATGAATATCTGTATTGCTACTGAGATCCCTCGAGAAGTAGCACGAGAGCTTTCCGATATGGAATATTGAATCTCACTCTGCCAGACTGCCAATCTGATTGTGGTGAAATAGCAGTAAGTGCATCTGTTAGTACAAAATAATAACTTCTTCCTTGCGCTGGCACATCCTGATTCCATTGAAGTGAATAGGGATAGAAAAACGATTCATTATTTTCACTGTCTGTCCCCCCCCCCAAATTTTATCTACATTGGATGCTGGTATACCAGTTCCACGAGTTGGTATTGAACGTACACTAATAGGAATACGAAGATCTCCACCGTCTATCAATCCCATACTTGTAAGCTCACGCAGAGCAGCTTGACTGGGCGACTCATTTAGCTTGAGTTTTACTCTACGAGGCGTAATGGTGGGTGACTCTGGAAGGCTTTCAAGACTCATAAATTTAAAAAAATGAATAAAATAATGAAACCAACTATTGCACGTTCTCTTCAGCGTCTGATTGCTGCTGCTTCATGGCTTGATCATCCTCTTTCCTCTTCATCACTTCTTCCGGCTTTGTTGTGATGATCTTGTGTTCATTGGGGCTTGCGACGATTTGAATCGCTACGTGAGTGTTGCCAGCGAAGAGCACGCCCTGACCCACGCCTGAGCTCAAGAGAAGATACTTCTCCCCTTCCGTGAGGTAGAAGAGCTTTGCCATATTATCTACACTCGCTGGTGATTGCTTGAGGAGAAGTTGCAGTGACGTGTTTGAAATAATCGGCTTTCCATACGGAGAATTGATAAAGTCATCGATGTCCTGAGTAATCGTCGTGACACCCAGATAATACTTACGAGCTCTCTTGATAAGACCGTACAGGAACTGAGCGCTATCCTCATACTGCATGAGATTCCACGCCTCATCGATCACGAGGAAGCGCCTGCGCATATCGGCTCTCACACGATTCCAGATAAAATTCAGCACGACATAGATGGCAATGGGACGGAGAATGTCTTCAAGATCGCGGATTTGAAAGACAATCATTTCATTCTCAAGTTCAACATTTGTCTTTCGATCGAAAAGCCCTGAGAAGCTGCCCTCGGTAAACTTCTGCAGAGTTTGAGCCATACTCTCCCCTCCCTCGGTCGTGCGAAGCACATCGATCAAGTCTGGTAACGTCGGCGGCTCGAGTGTGCTGGGGTCAACAGTCTGGAGCGTAATCCCCTTCAAGGCATACGTATCGAGAATGGCCTTATCGAGCACACCCTCTTCTGCAGGTGTGATGCTTCCTAGCATGAGCTTGAAGAGTCCGTGCAGATTGATCACAGCAGTACGCAACACTTCACCTACCTCAGCTTCATCCCCTCGAACGGCCTTCGGGAGGTCGAAAGGATTGATGCGAAAGGAACTTTGAAGGGACACAGGGATAATGGAACCTCCCACTGTCTTGCACAGGTCGAGGTACTCATTCTCAGGATCGATCACAAATGCTTGCACTCCCTGAATGAGAGACCTAAGAATTTCAAGCTTTACAACGTACGACTTTCCTGCACCTGAAGTAGCAAAAACGTTTGCATTGGCATTCGGCAAATCGAAGCGATCAAAGATGATCAGTGAATCATTGTGACGATTGATACCATACAAAATCCCGTGATCGTCTGTGAGATCGGAGCTCGAAAAAGGGAAAGTCGTGGCGACAGCCTGCGTGTTCATATTACGATTAATATCAAGCTCATCGAGGCCGTACGGCAGTGTTGAATTCCACCCATGTTCCATTTGAAAGACGGAAGGCTTGGTGAGAATCAGTTTCCCTCCGAGAATTGCTTCGATATCTGTTTGCGCTTTCTTAAGTTTCGATTCATTTTCTGCATAAATTGTAAAATAAAATCCGATCTGAAAGAGCTTTTCACTACCACGAGCGAGCAAATCTCGTAGCTCTTCAGCATCCTGAAGCGCAGCCTCAAGAAGAGGATCTCTCACGATGCCGCGCTGCTGAAGCATGCGAATGCTACTCCTCATTTCAGTCACTTTCTTGCGAAGTCGGTTTAAGATGATTTTGTTAGATGCAGGATAGATGAATGTCGAAATATCCATCTGCAGATCGAAATTAATGATCTGAGACATCCAATTGGGATAGATCTGGCTTGGCCAGTTGTAGGCGTAAAACGTGCGCGCGACGAGTTGGTCGTTCAAAACAACCATGTTCCTCTCAAATTTAACCGCAGCGGGAGCTATGACATCGATGAGCCTCTGCATGCCCTCTTCATAGCGTCGAAGCACTGTGAGATCTTCTTTGCTCAGTTTTTCATCGACGTCTGTTCTCTCGAGAAAATCATCCACATTCTTATTCAGTCCCAGTAATTCATCGAAAATCGCGAGAAATTGCAAGCTGTTACGCGGCTTAATGGGCACAAGGGTGTTTTTTTGTGTATCTGACATACATTTTCTCTTTATTATAGCAGAAATTCATTTCTCAAGAAAGCATTAAAACAGTACTATGACAGTGGTATGAATAAAGAAAAACATGACGCATACGCGGTCCTCAGACAGTCGCACTATAGGAAAATGCTCACGATTCACATGTCTCAGGTGTGTGCGACGAATATTTTCACAATCACTGTAGGATGGCTCATCTACCAAAAAACGCACTCAGCCGCGATGCTGGGATTGAATGGACTCGCAGTATTTCTCCCCCATCTCTTACTCGCCCTGCCCGTCGGGCACTGGGTCGATCATAGATCGCTTAAGCTACTCAGTACTATTGGATTCGTCTTTAAATGCCTAGCGGGTCTCGGCATTGCCATGTGTGTGTGGCTCTCATTTGACGTGCAGTGGATGTTCCCATGGATAATTGCAGGCGGCATCGGCAATGTGTTTCTCTCTGTATGCACACCGGTCATTCTGCGAGAATCTATAGACAATGCTCATGTAGAAAATAATGCGAATTGGTCTAGTCTGACACGAAGAATTGCAATCATAGTCGGATCAATCGTAGGCGGCGTATTGCTGGCATCGGAGTGGGGAGCTCTATCTGCGCTCCTCTTATCGGTCTTACTTCAGTCATTCAATGTGTTTCTTACATCAATTGCCCGCATGCCAAGGCGGCAGAAAGCATCTGGCGCGGTGCGCTCTTGGCACGAACTCACAAGAGGAATTCGATACTTTGCTCGATCGCCAGTAGTACGATCGGCAATGATTCTCGATCTTGTAGCATCCTTCTTCGGCGGATGTGCAGGATTACTCCCTCTGTTCGCGGAAGATATTCTGCACGTGGGCGCAGACGGCTTAGGCTGGCTCCGCGCAGCCCCTGCAATCGGCGCGAGTCTTGCAACATTCGTTATGACTCATCGTCCTCCCGTTCGCTCTGCCGGAATGACAATGTTCTCCGTAGTGGGGTTGTACGGACTCATGATCATCATTTTTGGACTCTCGCACTCATTCTTCATCTCTGTAGGAGCCCTCATGCTCATGGGAGCATTTGATGCAATAAGCATCACCATTCGCAGTGCGATTATTCAAGCGATGGTACCCGCAACTATCCGAGGAAGAATGTATGGCCTCAATGTACTATTTATAAACACATCAAACGAGCTTGGGGATTTTGAATCCGGCATGGTATCAGCATTCATCGGAGGACCGTTGACAGTGGTACTGGGTGGCATTGCCACGGTCGCTGTGACGGGAGTGGCTGCTTGGCGGTTTCATGAGCTGCGAGGAGTTCGATCAGTGCTCGCTCTCAATGCGCAGAGCACGAAGTGAGACACTGAACAGAGGGCATCCCTTGCAACTATCGCTCATTTTTCGTAGGATGACACGGTACCGAGCGGGTATAGTACATTGGTAGTACGACGCCTTGCCATGGCGTAGAGACGGGTTCGATTCCCGTTACCCGCTCCAAGCTCTTGAGCTAGCACGTTATGTGCACAGCGAAAGGCTTGGACGGCAATCCCGCAACGAGCGCAGCGAGTATGCGGGGGTAACCCGCTCCATCTGAATAATGGCTTATAGAAGCCATTTTTATTTGTACGCGTAAGTGGAAATACAACTGATACACTAGATGCCTCATGCAGAAACAAGAAATGCTTCGGCAATTGGCAGATTTCGTCACGTCTCAACGATGTTCACATCCTTTACGAGTCGGTATCAATGGTATTGATGGTGCCGGTAAAACCCATCTTGCCGATCAACTGACGAAAGTCATTACGGATAGAAATGTCATACGTGCTTCTATTGATGGCTTTCATAATCCCAAAGCCATTCGCTACGCACGTGGCCGGTGGTCAGCGGAAGGTTATTATTACGATTCTTTCGACAATGAAAAATTTATCGATGCACTGTTAAAGCCACTCGGCATGCCGGACAATATGACATATCAAACAGCTGCATTCGATCATAAAAAAGATAGTGTTGTTCAAATTCCCACAAAAAAGCATCGGCCGATGATATCTTTCTCATTGATGGAATTTTCCTTTTCCGGCCTGAATTGAAATCGTACTGGGACATTAAAATATTCATTGATGTTCCATTTGAAGTTGCATTGGTGAGGAGCATGGAAAGAGACGGAGATACTGATGCGAAGGATCTGTATGAAAAACGATATACTGCTGGTCAGAAACTTTATCTAAAAGAAGCAAAGCCAATAGATCAGGCCGATATCGTCATTGATAACTCTGATTTTGAGAATCCATCTATGGACATCATTAAGGACACAAACACCTAGAAGCAAACATCATAGTTGTAATAATCTCCAGTAACCCGCTCCATACTTTTGCAAGCGTTTCATGTTGTTCTCTTGTTTTCATCTCCTTAAAAGTGATTTTCGAAGTTGGATGCCGATGAGAATAATGATGAGTGCCACTGCTCCTACGAGAATGAGGGGCGCTGCATCTCTCGCTTGAGGGGAAGTGGCAAGCCACGGCGCGAACGCTGCGAGCGGCACGCCAAGGTACAACGTAGTGTACGGCAGGAAGAGTACAAACAATGCGAGGGATGTGATGAGAAGCCCCGTACGGAACATACTTTTCGGTTTCACCAACCACACGAAAAGAAGTACGAGTGGAGCTGCGGCAATGCTGAGCATCAGCAGATCTTCGGAGTCGACAATCATGGCATCAGTATAGCATGGCAGAACGATACGGAGAGTGAGGAGTTTTTGGGAGTGGCAAAACTGTTACCAATGCCATACACTACGGTAAGAAAATATGGATTTCCATCCTCTCTTCATTCACTTTCCTATTGCACTGTTAACAGTGTACAGCTTCTTGGAAATGATCAGATACTTTGCAGCGGGAAAAAGATGGGTGCATACAAGAGCCGTTCTTGTCATCACCGGTGTTCTCGGAGCATTCATGAGTCTTGCAACTGGTGAAAATGCTGAACACCTTTTTGAAAAGACTGAATTACATTCTGTCCTAGAGATGCACTCCCTCCTTGCAAATATTACCACCTGGATATATGCGGTTCTTGCAGTTGCGTATCTGATAACTTGGCTGGAGAAGGTTCTCCTCGAGTCTTGGCCACAAATTTTGAAAAAATCTCGTTCCGCCTTCATGCCAATCGCCTCGACTGTGACTGGCCCTCTCGTTGCGCCCATGCTTGCTGCCCTTGGCCTCCTCTGCCTTCTGATGGTCGGAGCTCTCGGTGGGATACTGGTATATGGTCCAGATGCAGATCCGATAACATCATTGATCTATCGCTGGGTATTCTGAAAACAATGAGGAAAAGTCCTTACATAGATTGGAAACTCTCAGGGTAGTCGCATAGAATGGCATCGCACAGTCCTGCGGGATTCGTACAATGGTAGTACGCAAGCTTCCCAAGCTTGAGACGCGAGTTCGATTCTCGTATCCCGCTCCAACACTATCCTCGCTTTTTTAGCAAATCCCGAATCTCAGTGAGAAGCGCGATCTCTGCTGGCGTTTGAGCGGGTGCTGGAGGTGCCTCTCTCTTGAAGCGTTGTAACTGGCGAATGCAGATAAAGATGCAGAAGGCGACAATCACGAAATCCACGACGGACTGTATGAACATGCCGTATTTCACGGTCGCGCTTCCAAGCGTAAAGCTGAGAGCTGAAAAATCAATATGACCCATGAGGAGGCCGACAATCGGCATGATGACATCTGCGACGAGTGAAGAAACGATTTTGCCGAAGGCACCACCGATAATGACGCCGACAGCAAGGTCGAGAACGTTACCCTTCATCGCGAATTCCCTGAAATCTTTGAACATACGATTGGTGGAGAAAATCATTCAACAGTGTAGCCGCTGTAGGAAATATCTTGCAAGTCAATCTGTGTTACAGAGAGCCAAGATCTAGCTCTTCGTCAATGGAGAGTTGACCGATGAATTCCTGGTCATGACTGACGATGATCATCCCTCCTTCATACTCGTTGAGAGCCTGCGCGATGATCGGAAGGTGACGGAAATTGATGTGATTGGTCGGTTCATCGAGAATGAGCATCGTTGGCTTCTGGAGCATGAAACGGGCAAAACATAGGAGTCCCTTCTGCCCTTCCGAAAGCGCTTCTACTTTCGTCTGCACTTTGTCTCCAGGGAGAAGAAAGCGCGCTGCGGTCGCATAGATGTCTTGATGAACAGGAGGATCCATCTCGGCTGCGAGAATCTCATAGACCGTCGTATGGTGGGGAAGCCCTGAAAAATCCTGGCGATAGTATCCGACGGTCACCCCCGGCTCTATCACGGCTCCCTTCTCAGATCCATTCACCATTGCCTCAAGCAAGGAAGTTTTGCCGATGCCGTTAGGCCCTGTGATCCGTACGCGGTGTCTGCGGCGGAGCGTGAGCTCCACCTTCTTTTTTACTGGCTTGTGACCTTGCATAATCGTGACTGATGAAATCTTCATCAGAGGCTTTGGAAATTCTCGTGCTGCAATTGTGAAAGGCGGGATAGTTTTGTCTTCTTTTCGAACATCGACCATGTTCTCTTCTGCCTCAGCGACATCGTCTCGCATTTTGCTCGCAAGCTTACGCATTTTTCCACCCTTGTGAGAGAAGAAGTTTATCTTGTCTTTCCTATCTTGAATGCTCTTCTCCATGCGGGCATTCTGCTGTTGCTCTCGTTCGATTTGCGCTGCAATTTCAGCAACCACATCATAATAATCTCCTACGTACTGTTGAATGGTATGCGTGAATGCATCGAGATTGAGAACGCCATGCGTAAAGCAATTGAGGAATGCGCTGTCGTGCGAAATAACTATGCACGTCTTCTCGTAGCCCATGAGGAATGAGGTGAGGTGATCAATCCCCTGCTGATCGAGATTATTCGTAGGCTCATCGAGGAGCAGAATATCTGGCTCTGTGATGAGAGCATTCGCGAGGAGGATTCTTGCTTTTTGACCACCGGAGAGATCGTTGAGTAATTTATCGTGCGGTACAGAGAGATTGACCGCATCCAACACACGATCAATATCCCGTGTGAGATCGTACTTTTTTTCTGTAAAAGAAGACTGAAAGAACTGATGTACCGAACAATCGAGCTCATGATGAGGAATCACCTGCTTTGCGATGCCAATCGTCGCACCGTGACGCTTGTGAATGCTGCCGCTCTGCGGTGAGAGAACGCCAGTGATGAGCTTAAAGATCGTACTCTTGCCGGCACCGTTCTGACCGATAAGCGTCAGTTTGGCTTTCTCTCGGATGGAAAAATTAGCCTCTTTGAGTATTGGCTTGTTATGCGTATAGCTGAACGAAACGTCCGAAAAGCGGAGAATGACGTCGCCGTGATCCATGAAAGAGAGAAGTGAGAAATCAAGAGGCTCGGAAGTATAGGAACTTTGCGGTGAAAGCGCCAGAGCTGCACGCCGCATTCGATTCTTCTGGTATCATATGAAAAGAATGAAAGCTTGGCTCAAGAAACGGCTGCAATCAGAGCCCTATGAAGAGCGATCATACACAGTCAGCATCTCAATGATCGCAGTGCTCTCTTTCATGCTTCTGTGGATACTGCTGTCGATACAGAACGATTTTGTTGACGCGTTCGATATGCAGGTTGCTACCACGATCCTCGACAATCGAACGATACCGCTACTCAAAGTATTCTATGCCATCACGCTTCTGGGAGACGTCCGCATTGTGGTAACAATCGCGCTACTCGCAAGCGTGATCTTTTTGCGGCAGAAAAACATCTTGTTCAGCCATATTCTATGGATGTCAATTGTAGCGACGAGCATCATCACGTGGGTCGGAAAGCTGTCTTTCGCACGCCCCCGACCGGGAGAGAGTTTCGCAGCCGTGTATGAGCCGTTCTTCTCTCTTCCGAGCGGTCACACCATGTTTGCGGTGACGCTCTACGGAACCTTAGCGTACGTGACAATGAAGTGCCGCATGTCACGCTGTATGAAGCTTTTCTTTCTGTGTATGTTTAGTTGCATCATTGCACTCGTCGGATTCAGCAGAGTGTATCTTGGAGTGCATTTTGCGACTGATGTGTTTGTCGGCGGCCTTGCGGGTGGCATCATTCTCCTCAGTGCTATAACACTTGCAGACCACGCATCACGTCGGCGGAGAGAAACACCCGCAGAGCGTTCACCCACGTTCCGTACTCTGCTCTCGATTGTTCTTCCGAGCGTCGCTCTGTATCTCCTCATGATCGCTCTCTCCTCCGCGCCACTCTTACACGGCGCTCTGACATCATGAGGATAGAGAATGTGTATTGTTGATAATCAGTGCCTCTTTCTCTGACTTAGACAACTGCTTCACCGCCGCCTCTCGCCTCCGCGCATCCTGCAATGAGAGAAATTCTTCATGGTACACAAAGCGTACAGGTACACGACTTCGAGTGTATTTGGCGCCCCTGCCGGCATTGTGCAGCGCTTCTCTCTTCTGTAAATCAAGACACGTCCCTGCGTACAGGGACCCATCCGAGCATCGCGCGAGGTAGAAGTAATGAGGCATACACTGGTGCGCTCGGCGGGATTCGAACCCACGACCTTCAGCTTCGGAGGCTGACGCTCTATCCAGCTGAGCTACGAGCGCGATGAAGGCATCGTAGCAGAAAGACTGAAGAACGCCTGCGCATTCATTGTTGTAACACTCATCACCTCTTCATATGAAAGACTCTTTACGTGAGCAATACACGCGGCTACCAAAGCAACGTATGCCGGCTCGTTACGCATTCCCCTGTGAGGGACTGGCGCAAGGTACGGACTGTCTGTCTCGATCATCAGGCGCTCGAGAGGACATCGATGAATCGTCTCGCGTATAACGTGCGACTGAGGAAATGTCGCGATGCCTGTGAAAGAGAGATAGTATCCCGCTTCAACAAACCTCTCCACATCCGACCATGCTTCGGTGCAACAGTGAATAACGGCCTTCTTAGGCCTCACATGGTTCACGATCGCCCATACGTCTTCCACGGCTTCCCTACAGTGAATGACTGCCGGAAGATGCATATCTCTCGAAAGCGAAAGTTGAGCCTCAAAGGCTTGCTGCTGAATGCTCTTCACGCTTCTCATGTAATGATAATCCAGCCCAATTTCACCAATGGCAACACAAGAGGGTTCGTGTGCCAATGCTTGGAGAATGGGAATATCTCGACTCAGTTCAAAGCCAGAGGCGTTGTGAGGATGAATGCCTACTGTTGCTGAAATATTCTCATGTTCTCTCGCGATCTGAAGGCACCGTTTCGCTTCGCTGATGTCGTCTGCAATACAAATCATGTGCCGCACTCCCGCATCTCTGGCTCTGGCGAGAACGGCTGGGAGATCTTGCGCAAACGATGCATCAGCCAAATGACAGTGAGAATCGATCATAGGGCCAGTGTACTAGAAAGACTGTCGCAGGCAGAAGACAATGGTATACTCGTACTCGCAGTAGTGATACTGCCGCTCTTTCTCAGAACATGCATGGGTCGGTAGCTCAGTTGGTAGAGCAGTGCCCTTTTAAGGCATTGGTCGCGGGTT
>CAZOJC010000011.1:0-44357 GCA_964580035.1 uncultured Candidatus Peribacteria bacterium | reverse complement strand
TCGAAGGGGTAAAAGCGGAAAGGATCAATGCACACGATGTTCCGTAACTTGTTCAAGGTAGGAAGCAAGGCTTACTGTGGCATGAGGAACTGTTGGCACTTTCTTGGTCGTCTATTCCGTCGTTTCATTCCCTTCGGTAAATGATGTCGTTAGATCAAATACTAGCACTTCATCCTCTCCTCCTTCATGCCAATAAGCGCAGCGGTTACAGCTTCTTTCACGGGCAGCATCTTCACACCCTCCGCATGAATCTTATCGGTACTGAGGATACAGTTACTTCTCCCAGCCTTCACAACACTGCTCAAATCATCGAGAGTGAGACGAACGCACGTGTGCTGCGGATCGACAATCTCTCTGTAGAGCATCATGATTTCATAGGGAGAAATCGTGCTTGGGTTGACCACATTGTAGATTCCTGTAGCTCGCAGATTGAGGAGTGTCTCTAGCGCACGAAGAAAGTCTGGAATATACGTGACAGAGTTTTGGCAATCGAGCACGCGGGGATACCCTTTGAGCTTCGTGATGAGATTTCGCGGCTCGTTTGTGGAGTGGAATGGCATGCGAATTCGAAGTTGCAAGACTGGAAAATCTTTCAGCATCTGATCGCTCCAAGCCTTTGAGCGAGAATAGTAACTTCCGTAGAAATTCGGCGGGTCATCTTCAGAATATCCCCGGCCGTCATTATCGCCTTGGTAAATGCATCCTGAGCCAATGTGAACCATGTACACATTCCGCTTCATGCACTCTTCAAGCAGCACAAGCGGGCCGAGGACATTGCTATGAAGCGTCTCCGCTCTGTGACTCTCGCACCAATCTACGTTTGGAGAGCCAGTTTTGCCTGCTGCGTTTATGATGACATCTGGCTTTTCTGCCTCTATCAGCGTCGAAATCGCTTCTCTCTGAGCAATATCGGTCGAGGGGGTGAGAGCATCTGGGTACAGTGTCTTCACGTGGCCTGCGATAAACCCTCTTCCTCCAAACATCATCATCTTCATATGAAGAGATCATAGCATTCATTTGCGGCTATTCAAGAACCTCGGTAGAATTGTTGCCATGCCTAAAGTACGAAGGAAAGCCTCAATCAAGCGACGGAAAAAGAATGCCACTTCACTCGAGCTTCAAGATCACACGCGCAGGCAGGTGAGCGCCATAGTTCACATTGCCGTAGGACTAGTGCTCCTCCTCGCCCTTGGTGGAAATGCAGGCACTCTCGGCGACTCTCTCTCGCGAGGGCTTACATTTCTTCTTGGAAGTTGGGGGATTTTGCTTCCGCTGTTTCTCCTGATAGTTGGATGTCTTCAGTTGCTGGCAAAAAGCCCCAGTATGGAGCACAGAAGGACGCTTGGGCTTCTCTTAGTCCTCCTCTCATTCCTTGGACTTGTGCATTTGCAAGCGCCTATGGAAGTCATTGCAACAGAGAAAGACAGTCTCGCTGGAGCTATCGGCTTCATGGTCTCATTTCCATTCATCATGCTCTTAAGCAAGCCTGTTGGCTACATTGTGCTCATTTCCGGCCTGCTGGTGGGCATTTTCATACTCTTCGAGCCAAATATTCCAGCGATTCTCTCCATTTTTACTCCTGATGCGCAGCAAACGCCGAAAAAGAAGACAGGAGAGAAAGAAGTGAAGCCCGCTCTCAATCCAGAACAACTCTCGCTTAAGAATCTTCAAGATTACCTCGAACAGGACAACGAGCCGCCTGATCTCAATATCGTACGACCTGCATTCGCAGATCGAAAAATCTCGGAATCTGACGATGAGAAGCCCGCACTCACGACGCCAAAACCAACCGCTAGCACACTGCTGAAGATGACGGATACCCGCTTTCAGGAGTGGAAATTTCCAGAGCTCGATTTGCTCACGGCTGAGCACAGCATACTCACTGTCAACGATGAGGAATTGAAAGAGCAGGCCGCCAGGATTAAAGAGAAATTGCAAGAATTTGACATCGCCGTGACGATGCGAGACGCGCATCCCGGCCCCACTGTCACCCAATTCACTCTCGAACCCGCAGAGGGCGTGAAGCTGAGTAAAATTGAGAGCCTCAAAGACGATCTTGCTCTTGCTCTTGCAGCTCAGAGCCTGCGCATAGAGGCACCGATTCCCGGAAAAGCCCTCGTCGGCATTGAAATGCCCAATGCCAAGCGTACGACAGTCTTTTTACGAGAGCTTCTTGAATCTCATTCATTTAGAAAATCTGAGTCCCCTCTCACTATTCCGCTTGGACGCGGTGTCTCTGGAGATGCATTCGTGGCAGATATTCAAGATATGCCCCATCTACTCATTGCAGGAGCCACGGGCTCTGGAAAATCAGTCTGCATGAACGCGTTTCTCATTTCGCTACTGTTTCAGAATGCTCCTCATGAACTGAAATTTATTCTCATCGACCCAAAGAGAGTCGAGCTTATGCCGTATAATGGCATTCCTCACCTACTTACGCCCGTGATTACAGAGTCCGACAAGGCCCTGCAAGCGTTGCGGTGGGCCCTTGCAGAAATGGGTAGAAGGCTCCACAGATTCTCGGAGGCTGGAGTACGTAACATCGCAGAATTCAATGACAAGCAGGAGTCCGAGGAGCAACTACTGCCTCGCATTGTGATTGTCGTCGATGAACTTGCAGATCTCATGATGCGCCAACACAGGAAAGATACAGAAACAATGATCGCTCGCATCGCTCAAATGGCGAGAGCCGTGGGAATGCACCTCATCATCGCCACTCAACGTCCGAGCGTCGATGTAGTAACAGGCCTCATTAAAGCAAATATTCCCACACGCATTGCCTTTCGCGTGGTGAGCGCTGTGGATTCTCGCACCATCCTCGATAGCATCGGTGCAGAAGACCTGCTCGGCAAGGGAGACATGCTCTACATGACCGCATCAACGGCAAAACCCGTGAGAATACAGGGCATTTACCTCTCAACAAAAGAAGCTGAACGAGTGATCAATGCAGTAAAAGTAGCGGGTGGCGGAATGCTGACAGAAGAAATTACTCTCGGGGAAGGTGATGCTCCTGGGCAAAACGGAGGAATGCCGACGGGCATGATCGATTTGGAAGCGGATGACAACGGAGGCGACGACCTGTTCTTTGAAGCCGTACGCGTAGTACAGGAAACGGGTAAGGCATCTGCAAGTTTGCTACAGCGACAATTGAAGGTCGGTTATGCGAGAGCTGCACGGCTCCTCGATATCATGGAGGAAAAGGGTGTGGTGGGCCCTGCAGATGGCGCAAAGCCTCGGAAGGTGTTCATCGAAAAAATGGCAAACGATGAGGGAGGATCTGCGTAGGAATGCTATACTCAGATCGTACTATGGCGCTTGAGCTATTCATCGGAACGAGTAATAGTGGAAAAATTCATGAAATACAGGAAGCACTTCGTGGCGTTCCTGTTTCACTGAGAACGCCGTCCGATTGGAAGTCTCACCTGCCTGCGCCGATCGAAACTGGGACGACATTCCTCATAAATGCGATGCAGAAAGCAAGGCACTATCATGATCTGACCCATCTGCCGACAATTGGAGAAGACTCAGGAATACACGTTGCAGCGCTAGAAGGAGAGCTTGGCATTCATACCCGGCGATGGGGAGCAGGACCGCTCGCCTCTGATCAAGAGTGGATTCATCACTTTCTCTCTCGCATGAAGAATGAAACAAACAGACTGGCGACGTTCGTCTGCTCCATCGTGTTCATCGATGCTGAGGGTGAGGCGCACTCATTTGAGGGGAAGTGCGAAGGCGAGATCACAGACTCGCTTGAATCTGAGTACTTGTCTGGGCTGCCTATCTCAGCTTGTTTTAAGCCACAGGGTTGCGATCGTGTGTTCTCTTCCTTGAGCGGAGAGGAGAAGAATCGGGTGAGTCATCGCGGCAGAGCCATGAAGAGTTTCATTGCGTTTTTGCAGGATCAGTCATTGATTCACTAGCTACAGGAGCTGTCGCTATAAAATCGAGAGCGTGAATTTTGTCCCACACTTCTCGTATGAGTTCTTTCAGAGCAGTTACTTCATTTTGAGTAATTTCGAATGTGATGCGCCGCGGCTCATGCTCACCTTCGCCAATGAAATCAAATGAAAACTCAGTCGCTTCGTATCCGCCGAAGTCCGACGACAGATCTGTAAGAAGTTTATAGAACACAAGCTGACGAAACGTCGATCCGTTGTACTCTTCTTTCACTTGTTTGTCTGTCTTTGGCGTGCCGGTTTTATAGTCTATGACGTGCACGTTTCTTCCTGATTCATGATAGAGATCGAAACGATCGAGAAATCCTTTGAGCCTCACCTCTCCCATTCTCGCCGAGAGTCGTTTCTCCAGTCCTCCGATGAGGTGCGGAGAGGCAAGTCGTTCGCGATAGTACCTGGGCAACGATTGAGTGCCGATGTGAAGCCAGTGTTTGCGATCTTTGTCCGTAATCACTTCATGTGTCGAAAGCGCAGTTGAAAATGTTTCTATGAGCGCATCGAGAGTGAGCAGCGCGCCGCTCTTCATCTGTCGTCCCCACTCGAGGAGGGCGGCGTGGACCGCAGAACCATAGGCAAAGTGAGGTTCCTTTGCGCGAGGAACTGAGAGGAGATCTTCCCAGAGGAACTTTTCGGGATTATTCAAAAAGTTATTGAGAGACGTGACGGATAGCTCAAATCCTTCAAGCTTCTTTCGTAGAAATGTTTTGAGCTCGTCATCAAACTGAAGTGTCGAAGGAGATCGCAGTAAGGTCATCGCCTTGCGTTGATCTCGCAAATCATAAATTGCCTCTTGTAAGTTTCCGCCTTCTGAGAAGAATTGAGAGGGTGAACAATCCTGCTGCCTGTCGCCTCTGGTTATTTGCAGGGGACAACTGAACGTTAAGTGTTTGCGGGCTCTCGTCCATGCGACATACGTTAGACGACGTTCGTCTTCCAACGAAAGATCATCTGTCTCTGAGAAGAGTAAATGATCGGGCAATGATACATCGCTTGATGGCCTCTTGTGATCCCAATGCTTCTCTCTGAATGAAGCGAGAATAACTGCGTCGAATTCGAGTCCCTTTGACCCATGAGCTGTCATGAGTTGCACTGCATCTGTCATGAGATGGGGTACGCTGAACACTAAACGAAGATTATACCGCTCGCGGCAATCGATCTCGCGGATAAGATCACTGAGAGAGAATGAAGGTGAAGACAGGCAACGATGCTTCACGTGTTCATAGAATTCTTGGATAGCCGCGTACTCAATCGGACGAATATCTTCTATGGAAACTGGAAGTAAACCAGACTGCTTCATAAGCTTTTCTATGAGCGCAGGCAGTGTGAGCGTCTCACGGTTTTGTGAGAGCGTGAGAAGCACATCTCTCGCATGGAGAAGCGCATCTGGGGCCCTGAGCAGTGAACGAAGTGACTGATCATGAGGCGCATCTATCGAGAGCAGGAAATCGCACAGCGGCACATATGATTGCTTGGCGGCATGACGGGAGACGGTATGTTCTCGATGACTCATCCACACTTGCCCAAGATCAGCGGGATGACACGTAAAGCAAGGTACTGCGAGGGCAGAGGCAAGCGTTGCATCTGACCGAAGATTGTCAATCGCTTGTAACATCGTGATGCACTCTCGCACCGAAGGCTGATGGAGTAAGTCCAACTTACCGCTCATTTGAGCGGGAATGCCGCATTTCTTGAGCGTATCGTAGAGATCGACGAGCTCATGATTTGTGCGAGTGAGCACAGCAATTTCTTTGGGAGGGACTCCCGATGACAGGACACCTTCGATGTGCTCTACAATTGCGGGCCCTTCCACTGCGTCCGATGCAGGACGCATCATTGACGGCTGGCTGCCAGTCGGCACTGCAGCACGAGAAGACAGTGTTTTGATGACGCTTGGCACAGAACCTGCAAGCCTGTCTGTGTTGCAAGAAATGAGCAGTCCGGCAGCATCGAGAATTTGCTGGGTCGAACGGTAACTTTCTGTGAGAGTGACGATAGGAGCCATAGGAAAACGGCTGATGAAATCCGTCATCGTTCGCACACTCGCTCCTTGAAAGCGATAAATTGCCTGATCGTCGTCTCCAACTGCACAGAGATTTGGGAGTTGGTGAGGTATAGTAGACAGTGCGTTGATGAGTGCATTCTGAGCGCCGTTGGTATCTTGGTACTCGTCTATGAGCATATACTGAAAACGCTCTTGCAAGGCAGAGAGTAGCCACTGCTCTTCGTGGAGTGCGCGGGTGACGAAGAGAATCATGTCGTCGTAGTCGTAGAGTTCGCGTTCGCGCAGCGTGCGTTCGTACGATTCGAAGAGAGTGATAAATTCGTCGAACTGTGCAGAAAGACGGAGGTTTTTCTCGTGGGCTTTAGTACCCTCACGACTTTTCCCTGACATTTCCTCTCGGAATGTGCGTGCTATGCTGTGCAGAGATGCAGGCGTTTTTCCTTCCCTCTTCATCTGACTGATTCGCTTGAGGATGAGATCTGTTTTTCCGTATCGATCTTTGGATCGTACGATAACAGCGTCCACAGGCAGCTCGTCTATGCATTCATTGAGGATCTCGAATCGTTCAATATCGCTACAGTGCTCAGAAAGCGACTGGTCATGAAACACCTCAGGAAATGCTTGAATGACGTTGGTATTGCAAAATCCGTGAATAGTCGTCACGGTAATGCCGTAGGCATCGGGGCCAATGATTGTCCTCAGCCGTTCACGCATAGCAGTCGCACCGCTGACAGAGTACGTCAAGCAGAGAATATTGTACGGCTTCATCTGAGTTCGCTTGAGAATGGCAGCCACACGCATGGCGACCACTTGCGTTTTACCCGTGCCAGGGCCTGCCACCACCAGCATCGGTCCTTCGATGGTATCCACTACAGCTTTTTGCGCTGCATTGAGCTTTGAATACTGCGTATCGTACACGGACATAGCCGCATGATAGCATGAAGGCTTTCTTTACTTGCCATCCCCTGTCGTATAGGCGCAGTGATCGCATTTATGGAGCGACTTTCCGCTCTGATGAATTTCGACAAGCGTGCCACTGCGGCATTCTGGGCAAAGATTCCCTGAGGCAAAAGAAGGAGTGAATACAGAAGCCTTTGCATTCCCGTGCTCTCTGATACAGGCAGAACGCGGGTGATCTCTCAGCTTCTGGAGGACTTTCGCTTCAATCTGTCGAATGCGCTCGCGCGTGACATTAAATTCTTTTCCGACTTCCTCCAGCGTATGACCAATGCCATCTTTGAGCCCAAAGCGCATCTCAACGATTTTTCGCTCTCGAGGGGTAAGATACTCAAGCATGGCGTGAACATTCTCTTTTCGAAGCTGTCGATTGGTGGCATCGAACGGATTGATTGCCTCTTCATCTTCAATGAAATCTCCAAGTTTACTGTCTTCTTCCGATCCTACCGGCGCTTCAAGGGAGATAATGTCTTGGCTGATTTTCTGAATGTGCCTGACTTTTTTTACGTCCATTTCCATTTCGACAGACAGCTCCTCCACGGTTGGTTCGCGTCCCAGCTCTTGCACGAGCCTTCTCTGCGTGTGAGTGAGCTTGTTGATCGTCTCTACCATGTGCACGGGAATACGAATCGTTCGAGCCTGATCTGCAATCGCTCGTGTGATAGCTTGCCGAATCCACCACGTGGCATAGGTGCTGAACTTAAATCCGCGCTCGGGGTCGAACTTTTCAACTGCTCTAAAGAGACCGATGTTTCCCTCTTGGATGAGATCGAGAAAGGAGAGTCCTCTGCCAATGTACTTCTTGGCTATGCTAACGACGAGACGAAGATTCGCCTCCGCTAGCTGCTGCTTTGCCGATGCGTCGCCCTTACGAATGCGTCTTGCGAGTTCCACTTCTTTCCTCGCATCGATGAGCGGCACTCTCCCTATTTCTGAAAGATACATGCGAACGGAATCGTTGCTGATTTCCAGCAGATCGACCTCTCGCTCTTTTCGTTTCTTCTTGTCAGCTGTCGGCTTCTCTTTGATGCCGATACCTGCCGTCGCTATCACTTCGAGAGATTCATCGTCGCTGTCTGCCGCTGTGATCGCGCCTGTGGAAGCTGCGTCTATTTCTTCAGTGGTGGGCGTCGTTGTTCCTTTCCTCTGCCAAATAAGCGTATCTTTTACGTCTATGACATCGATGCCCAAATCCACAAACAACGTGTACACCTCATCGAGAAGATCAACGTCTTCTTCTGCATTCGGAATGGCCTTAAGCAGCTCCTGATGGGTCACATAGCGCTGTTCTCGGCCTTTTTTGACGAGGTGTCGTATCTCAGCAGGAAACGCCTTCAGATCATCATCTGTCGGCTGATGAATGAAACTACGCGGATGGGAAGCCATAGAGCTACGGGACTATAGGGTGAAAAGAGTCGGAAGGCAAGCCGTGGGACGCATCGTAAAGCGATTGAACAGCTGCAATGATAACGCTTACGAAGCGTGCTGGCTTGTGGCCATTCTACTGAGCTTAATCACTTGCTGATACTGGCTGAGTATTCTCTTCTCATCTTCGGTGTCACCATCCTGCTTTGCCTTTTTTAACGCCTCTATGAGCGTTGCTTGCTTTCTGAGAATGACGTCTTTATTGGCAGATTGACAGAGTTTTTTGAGGTTTCTCGATGCAACTTGGCGAGACCAAGCGACGAAATTTTCTTCGCAATAGAGCGAGAGAGCAAGGAGTCTGTTTTTCATCTCTTCGCTGCAGTCCAGTGACGAGAGCAATGCGTGTCCGTCATCTTCGGGCGAGAGAGAGGCGATTGCCAATGAAACCGCGTTCCATTCCTCGCTCTCCTGCGGTATCAGCTCTCGTAATTGCTGGCGTTCCATGGGGTAGAGCAAGGCGATGCCGAGGCACAGCTCGAATCGTGTGAACGGCGCTGAATCGATGATCGCTTCTGCTGGTCGAGAAACAGACAATCGCACGCTGTGACGGAATCGGTAAAAATCATTCATAAGCTCACTCTCCACAATGCCGAGGGCCTGAGTGGTTTTCTCTATGTAGGAACGAAGCTCTATGGAAGTTGGCAGAGCATCGAAAAGAGGAAACAGGGCTTCGCATGCGCTCTTTCGACCTTGCGGCGTATGCCTGTCTTCTCGCAATGCGTACTCATCGATGACAAAATCAATGTAGGGCTTTGGCGCTGACGTATAGAGCGGCAAGAGAGCGGACGGATCCTTCTGCACAAATTCATCGGGGTCTTTGGCTGGAAGAGCTAAAAATGAAACTTGAAGCCCGCAGCGAGAGAGTATCTGAAATGCTTTCTCAGCTGCGGCTCTTCCTGCTTTATCTTGATCCATGCAAAGCACGACGCGATCCACATAGCGCTTGAGGAGCTTTGCATGAATATCTGTGAGTGCAGTGCCACAGACGCCAAGCACGTTTTTGACTCCTGCTCGATGAGCCGCGACAACGTCGAAGTATCCTTCCACGAGCAGCGCAGAACGTGTGGTTCTCAGCTGTTCTTTAGCAAGAGGAAGCCCATACAGAAGAGAGGACTTGTGATAGAGCATCCCTTCTGGGGTATTGACATACTTGGCATCGTCACCTTTGAGAGTACGACCACCAAACCCCGCGATGTTGCCTTGCGCATCGTAAATCGGAAACATGATTCGACCTCTGAAACGGTCGTACGCACCTCCATCTCCAATCTCTCGTTGAATGGCAAGACCGCAGCCAATAATTTCAGACTTGCTGAAGCCAGCCTTGAGAAGAGAGTCATACGTGGCTGAATACGAATCAGGGGCGTAGCCGATGCCAAACGCCTGAACTAAGTCCTGGCTGACACCACGACCCGTAAGGTACGCCATAGCTTCGTCACTTGCCCTGAGAAATGACTGATACAATGAGAGAGCACTCTCGAGGCAGCGCATGAAGCGTTCTTTTTCATCCTTCGATTCTTTGACATTGCCTAGTTTTGCCGTAGCAACGTGAACACCTGCTTTCTCCCCCAACTGCTTTAAGGCTGTCACAAAATCCACATTTTCAATTTTTTGATAAAAGCTGAAAATATCCCCGCCTGTATTGCAGGCAAAACAGTATCCTATTCCTTTCTCTGGTGACACTGTAAAGCTCGGTCGGGAATCATTGTGAAACGGGCAGAGGCAGACGAAATTTCTTCCTTTCTTCTGCAATTGACAGTACTGACCAACGAGCTGTTCGATGGGGAGCCGCGCTTTGATCTCATCTCGAACGTCCATGGGAGAGGCAGTATAGCGTTCGCAGACGATGATTGCACTCGTTATGCGTACATATGCACGATTTCTCGAGGCAGCCTATTGAGAATTGATCCGTCTCTATGCAAGCCTCGGCAGATACAGAGAAGTCGAGGCGGGGAGCTTTCACCCATGGTATCTGCGTTCAGCAGCAGGGCTACATCTCCATTTTTTAGCCGTTCGTCGCCTTCTGTGTGCTGATCAACCTTGATATTCTCCCCGCGCAAAAGACTATTCATCTGAGGCAGAGACAACACCACGCGCTGACGTGTGGCCTCCGCACCACTGAGAGTCATCACCTCCTGTGAGAGGCGTATGCCGCTCTCCTTCACGGGCCTTCCGAATGGCATGCCGGCAAAGTACGGTGCGATTGGAAGAGGAAAGGCCATAGTATCGCGAGTAGTGACCAGCAATTGTTCCTTCATCGAAAAGAGGCAATCTTCGCTATCGAGAAATGAAGTCCCGTACCAGTCTGCGAGTGCACTTCCAATGCCACGCACCTTCGCATCTGGCATGACAGCATCTCGAAAGAACTGAGAAGAGTGGAAGTCTTGCGGTGAGAGAGTGGGAGCCTGTTTTGTGAACACTGCACAAAAAAATCCTTCCGTATCGTACGTGTGCGGCCAGAGTCGAAGAGCGGGAAATTGTTCGGCTTCTGCAATGCCAAGCTGCGTTTGAACGATGCGAGAATCGTTGAGTGCCTTTTCTATGCCAGGAAACGAGGATGGCATGATCGCCTCGATGTGATTCGGAAACTTTTTGAGCATCGACGACACCACTTCTTCATTCTCTTCTGGTGTGAGCGTGCAGGTGGAATACACGATGCGTCCTCCGACGTTCGCAGCGTGAATGGCAGCCTCTAAAAGCTCTCTTTGAAGCTTCGCCATTTTCCCGACATTATCACTTGAGCAGTACTGCAGCGCAGTTGCGTCTTTGCGCACTATCCCTTGCGCTGTGCACGGCGCATCACAGAGCACTCTGTCAAAACGCTCTGTCGTATGACGAGCGAACCATTGCCCAACTTTTCTCGTGACGAGCACATTTTTGGCAGATGATCGCTGAAGATTGCTCAGCAGAGCCCACAGACGCTTTTCCTGCACATCGTTCGCGACGACCACGCCCTTCGCCCTCATTCTCGAAAGAATGTGTGTTGTCTTGCTTCCTGGTGCTGCACTCATATCGAGTACGGCATCTCCGGGCTGAGGATCGAGGAGGGTAACGGGCAGCATGCTTGCCGCTTCTTGCATGTAGGTGTGCCCTACTATGTGGAGGAGATCTTTGCCTAACGCGACATCACGATTGTCTCGATCGACAAAAAAACCTTCAGCACACCATGGAATAGGCTCTATCTTCCAGTGCTGGTGATTTGCCCAAGAAACAAATTCATGACAATCGCTCTTGAGGAAATTGACACGCATGCTCTTCCTGAGTGGCCGTGCGCTCGACGCGCGAAGTGCGTGCACGTCTGTTATCGCTCTGTAACGATCGAAGGGGTGAGGAGGCATAAGACTCAGTCTTAGACTCTACACTATATAATCAGATTTGTTGTAACTGTGCTTTCAGATAATTAATGACTGAAGACACTCTCGCATCAGGTTGCGGATACATCCATAAATTTGGGGGTAGTAATTCGTTTAATTCTTTAAAAAAAATCTCGAGAGGCATGCCGCATTTTGCACAATACTCTGCCACAGTTTCATCAGCCTCTCTCTCTCTCAATTCCATGAATGCAGCATACGTCACACAACGATACTGACAAGCTTTTTAGGAATGTAGATAGTTTTCTTGGCTCCTGTTTCTGGAATATACTTCCTGACATTCTCTTGACTTAGAGCCAAAGCAACGACTTCTTCCTGGGCTGCGTCTGACGGAATCGTCATACTTCCCCTCACTTTCCCATTCACCTGAACGACGACTGTCACTGAATCTGTTGTGAGCAGTGCGGGGTTATGCGTAGGCCACTCTTGATCGATGACAAACGGCTTGCCGCCTGCCATTTCAAAGAGCTCTTCTGCAAGATGCGGAGCGAGAGGAGACAGGAGAATAGCGACAGTTTGAGCAGTGTCCGTATCGATTGATTCAGAATCTTCGAGAGCATTCAGTAACGTCATCAATGCACTAATCGCAGTGTTGAAATGCAGCGATTCAAGTGATTCAGTCACTCTCTTGATAGCCGTGTGAAGCGCAACAAGCTGCTTGTGATCAACTTCCACTGATATCTCTTTCTTAGAAGCATTCACTTTGTGCGCATATAAACGCCACAGTCTCTTTGCAAAACGATCTACCCCCCTAATGCCGGTGTCGCTCCAATCGCCGCCCTCTGTAAACGGGCCCATGAACATGAGAAACAGACGAAATACATCCGCTCCGTAGGTATCCACAAACTGATCTGGACTGACCACGTTTCCTTTGCTCTTGCTCATTTTTGCGCCCTTGTTGGTAATGAGCCCTTGATGAACGAGTCGCTGAAACGGTTCTGCGTTGCTCACGATGCCTGCATCTTTGAGTGCATGCATCACAAATCGGGAGTAGATGAGGTGCATGCAGGCATGCTCTGGTCCTCCGATGTACATGTGTACCGGCATCCACTTCTGTTCACGCGTTTCATCCACAAAGACATCGGCATTTGCATCTGTAATGTATCGAAGATAGTAAAAACTGGAGCAGACAAATGTATCCATCGTATCGTACTCGGGGCGCCAGCCCTTGCCGAATATGCTCTCGGTTCTCGCAATAAATTCCTTCGAATCTCGGAGCGGAGAGTGACCTGTAGGCTTGAATTCTACATCTGTTGGAAGTACCCACGGCAGATGCTCACGCGGAATCGGATGCGGATTTCCTGATGGATCATACACAATAGGAATAGGGGCTCCCCAGTAGCGCTGACGTGAAATGAGCCAATCCCGCAGGCGATAGGTGACAACGCCTTTGCCCTTCTTCATTTCCTCCAGTCGCGCCGTGATTCGCTTCCTCGCTTCGGATGACGTAAGGCCGCTGAATTCTTCAGAATCATACAATATGCCGTCGTCTGTAAAGCATACGTGCAAGGAACGAATTGCCGAGTCGTCCGATCCATCTGCAGGGCGCACGGTCGTCTTGAGGGGGATGTCATACTTCTTCGCAAACACAAAATCCCGCTCGTCATGAGCGTCTCCGAATACCGCGCCAAAGCCATAGTGCGCCAATACAAAATCACCCACCCACACAGGTATTCTTTCGCCGTTGATAGGATTTACTACGTACGCGCCTGTGAATACACCGGTTTTCTCCCTCGATATGTCCGTCCTTTGATAATCTGCCTTTTTCACACTTTCAGAACGATACGCCTCTACCGCAGATTGCATCTCTGGTGTCGTTATCTCTTGGGCAAGCGGATGTTCGGGTGCGAGCACGAGGAATGCAGCGCTGAATAGGGTGTCGACTCGAGTGGTGAAAACCGTGATAGAGCGTGATGGATCTCCTTCAACGGAAAATGTGACTTCAGTGCCCTCGCTCCTGCCGATCCAATTCGTTTGCATGAGCTTCGTTTTCTCCGGCCAATCTACGTGATGTAGGCCATCGAGGAGCGTCTGAGCGTAATCTTTAATGCGCCAAAACCACTGTTCGAGCGGCCTCTTCTCTATGGCTGTTCCGCAACGTTCACAATGGCCATCTTGGGCTTGTTCGTTGGCAAGCACAGTCTGGCAGCTCACGCACCAATTCACATCGGCTTTCTTCTTGTAACACAGTCCATGCTCGTACATTTTGAGAAAGAGCCACTGGGTCCACTTGTAATAGTCTGGCTGAGAGGTGTTCACCATTCGACTCCAGTCGTACATGCATCCGATTCTCTTGAGCTGCGCAATCATCGTCTCAACGTTGGCGTGAATAGACTGACTCGGATGAATGCCAGTTTTAATCGCGTAATTTTCAGCAGGAAGCCCAAAGGCATCGAATCCCATGGGTGAAAAAACGGTATGTCCCTTCAATCGCATGAAGCGGGCGTAGCTGTCGGCCGGAGCGAAATTGTACCAGTGGCCGACGTGCAACTTGTCTCCGCTCGGATAGGGAAACATGACGAGTGAGTAGTATGGTTTTTTTGCGCTGTCGAGGTTCGTGCGATATGCCTCGGCATCGTTCCAGAGCTTCTGCCACTTCGCTTCGATTGCTGCGGGAGAGTAATTCGTCGACATGTGGAAAGCATACTGCATGAAACAACATCGCAAAAGATGAGAGAAGCTGCCATACTCACGCTCACGTATGGCATCACTCCCTGTCGTTGCGATTATCGGCCGCCCGAATACGGGCAAATCGACCTTGTTTAACCGGCTTGCACGAACGCGAAAGGCGATTGAATGCGATATTCCGGGCACCACGCGCGATCACGTCTCGCATAGAATGCACTCCGAGAAAGTGGACTACCTCCTCATAGACACGGGCGGCATGGGAACAGGGACAGACGATACGGCGTTTGAAGAAGACGTATTCGCCCAGTCCATGCTCGCGATTGCTCACGCCGACGTTATCGTTTTCCTCGTGAGTTCTCGGGAAGAATTAACGGCAGATGACCACAAAATTATTGATATTCTTCGCAAAAAACGCAGAAAACATGTGCCTGTCATCCTTGTTATTTCCAAAGCTGATGACCGCAGCCTACTCGACACATTGCAAGGGCAATATTTCTCACTCGGCATTGCTCAAGACATTATTCCCGTGAGCGCCGTTCACCTGCATGGAACAGACGAACTTGAAGCCACGATTGAACGAACCCTGCTCTCTATGCACTTCGGAAAGTCCCTCCCGGAGGGAAATGCAGCAGATCGAACGCCGCGCATTGCAATCGTAGGGAAACCCAATGTAGGCAAAAGCTCCATTGTGAACGCCATGATGGCAGAACCAGACAGAGAACGGTCGCCACTCTTGGTATCCCCCATCGCCGGCACCACGCGAGATGCCGTTGATACCACCATTCACTATCAGGGAAAACCATACGTTCTCGTCGATACAGCAGGACTCAAAAAACATGCGAGAACGACGCGTGAAGTGGAGCAGTACGCCACCATGAGGACGATTCAGGCAATCGCAGAATGCGATATTGCACTCCTCGTGCTCGACGGTACAGCGCCTCTCAGTCAGCAAGACAAGAGAATCGCAGGCATGGTGATCGAGGCAGGCAAAGGTCTTATATTGCTTGTGAATAAATCAGATGCGATGACAACGGCAGAACGAAAGAAGGTAGTGGAGGAGCTTCCCCTGCTCATGCCATTTTGCAAATTTGCGTCAGTACTTGCGGTATCAGCAAAGACAAAGACAGGACTCCTTTCGATGTTTGAATTGATTGAAAAAGTGCAGAGAAACCGCCTACGGCGCATATCCACGCCAGAGCTCAGACGCTGGTTCCAGCGAGTGGTGCACGGTCAGCCAATGGGAGAAATCGCGCGGTGCAAATTTATTACGCAAGCTGATGAAATTCCCCCTACGTTCGTCCTGTTTGTTAAGAATCCTTCGCGAGTGGGGGTGACACAGTTACGATTCATGGAGAACCGCATCCGCGAGACCTTCGGATTCGAAGGCACCCCCATTCGATGGATTACGAAAAGTGTTGAGAGGGAAACTGCATGAGGCTTGACTAGTAGTCTTGGAATCGAGTCGATCGAATAACGTTTGCTGATGATTGAATCCAGTTACTTATGGAACGCGTTACCGAGTCAATCCATGTTATGTGGCTATCGACTACGCTCATTTCATTTGAGAATGGATTGTTAAATTGCTCGAGACTCACCTGGAGGTACGATGCGAGTGAAGGATTCAATTTCACATTCGTTACGTCAGCTTCGAGCACCAGTGTCAAAGACTGGGAAGAACCAATGTTTAGAGAGAGATTGCCAAGATTGCTGCATCGCACAAAATATGCGCCTAATATCTGCTCAGACGTAATCCGTGCATTCAAGTAATCAAACGGAGTACACGCAGCAACTGTTCCTGGGGAATTTTTATTGTAGAGACGGAAGGATGTAGAACGAATAGCGATATTATTTGACTCGATATTGAAAATTATTCCATCCAAGTTCCATGTGGCTGGTCCCACAGCTGAATTTGAATTTGCGTGAGTATTGAATTGAAACTGAGCAATATTGCGACTTGCGCCTAACGGAATAGCAGTTCCGTCAGCAGAGGGATGAGCATTGAAAATTGAACTAATTTTTGACAATACAATGATGTGATACGGGCTAGCTACCTCAAGTTGATTTTGCTGAATACTCTGATTTTGGCTTGATCCTCTCGTACCGATATTTATGCTCTTCACGAAGATATGTTGATATCCAGTTTCCGGCACATTCGCCCTCAGATTCGCTCTCACTACAAATGTTCTCTCTTGTCCGCTCTTCATGATGAGGGGAGAGCCTGTGACGGATGTACAAAATGCTTGCGAATTTTCGTAGACAGTTCCTGTGCAGGCATCCTTTGTAAGCGTGAGTGTTGGCGGAACAGAATCTGAACCAGTGATGGCGAGAGAGACCGACTCGAGATATGAATGAATTTTTGAAGAGTTGTAAAAGACAACCGCTGCTGTCTTTACCTCCAAATCGGATGAAGAGGGCACAGCAGAAACAACGGCAATTGGATCACTGCTTACCCCATACAGAAGCTGTTGAGATACAGCACTATTCAGTTTGGTTTGACGAAGAGTGTCGGATGAAACGGGAGGACAATTCACCCTCACGATTGCATTTGTCATGCTACTCCCGCCAGACATTCTCGGAGTAGTCGCATTCAATGAGAAACCTGGTAATTGTATTTGACTCCTGCATGCTTGGCCGGACTGAACATCGTAGGCAATAACGATTGTATCGGTGCTGTTTGGCCCCACTCCTGCGGGGCGATCACACGCAACTTGGGGAAGCGATGAATATCCTTTCACAATTCTGCACCCTTGCGTAGACTCTTTCTGATTAAATCCCAGCCCATCAGGTATGACACTTTGTATCAATGAGAGCGGCCGAGCTGGAGAATCGTTTGGATTTCTAGCTGTAATAGTAAGCTTCAGCACCTGATCTGGCTCCAGTGTTTGTTGAGAGTATGCCGTTTGAACATCGAGTGTTGTGCCATCAAAGCAGTCGAGGAGAAGCGAAGACTGGAGGGCATTATTGCTCGTATTGGGATCGAATACGGAGGACTCGATCGAGTACCGTGTATTGAGATTTGTGGGAGTGCACGCGAGAGTCGGGAGCTGAATGCCGTATCTCAACACAGCACTCGCGCCACTTGCAATGGATGAAAATGGACACGTAACGAGTCTATTTGCGCCCATAGTACACGATGGTTCTCCGGGTATTGTGTAGAGAGAGATGCCTTGCGGCAGCATAAAAGTAATAGTGCCAGACACAGAATCAGGGCCGTTATTTTTATAGACGACTGATACGCTTGTCTTCACATTGTAACCAACTGGCTCATACACTACTTTTGCCTGTTGCACTGAGAGGTCTGCCTGTTTAGATGGAACTGGGCATTCAATTTGCTGAGACAGCCCCGTCCTCGAGACATTGTTGTCCAAATACGGATCTGCCTGCGCCGCAGTAACTTTCGCTTGCGTGTCTACCAAACGGCTGTCGCAGGGCAAGGCAGGTAATTGGTACAGAATGCCGATGCCCCCTCTTTGAGCGTGTTGCGAGAGGCTCGCCAATTTGCACACGACAAACCCGTTCACTTCAGCACAGTTTTGACTTGACCCTTGAGGAACAAAAGAAAATCCTTGCGGCACCGGATCACGCAGTTCGATCGAAGTGGCAATTTCTGGTCCATTGTTAGTGATAGAAAAATTGTATGATAATTTTCCTCCGCTGACTAATGGTCCCAGCGGGTACTCCAATGTTTTTTTCAGCTCCAAATCTGCTCCCACGTTCTTGTTCTCGCAATTAAACTTGATGATAGGCGAAGAAAGATTATTGCCAGTCAATGGATCATTCTGAGAAGTAACCAAAGCTGGAAAGGCAACACTCGTACCGCAGTAGGATTGAAAACCAGGTACTTGTCTGTAGAGAAGCGAGAGCTGCTGCGTCTGTCCTGGTCTAAGGTCATCGATAGCGCATACGGTAGTACCATTTGTAGTAGATCTGCACCGAGCATCTGTGAGTGGTCCGCTCTGGAGAGAGAGGAAACCATTGTGAGAATCAGTAATATTCACTTCTCGGGCGATACCTGGTCCAAAATTGGTCACATATAATTTGAATTCAATATTTTGGTTGAAGCTAATGCTCGGAGAAGCGGCTTTTACAATCGAGAGGTTTGCAGTGCCTGCATTGGCAGTCGCAGAGGATGAGCTAGAGCTTGTGCTAGCGCTCGAGGATGAAGAATGAGAAGAGCTATTCGACTGAGCGCTGAGTGAGAATAAAACCATATTATTGGCGAGCGATGTCTCGCGCGTGGTCGTGCGTGTACGGGCGGTGAATGGTCCGGTCGTAAATGACGAGGGAGTCACGAACGTAATGACATACGAAACATCATCTGAAACTTCAGGCGTAAAGCAAATTATACTCCTCCCGAGCAGATCGCACTCTTCAGACGAAGCACGAGCCACATATTGAAATCCTTTCGGAAGCGAAATAACAGTGCTCACTCTACGAGCCGCTTGCACGCCGCTGTTTGTCACTGTCACTTCTATGTCACCAATCTCACCGGGCTCGTATCCGCCTCTGTCCACCTCGACTGAGACACGAAGATCCGTTGTGACATTTCTTGCGGCGGCAGACGGAATGAGTGCGATAGGCGCACTCGCGAGAACAGATGAAATACTGAGCGCAACGAGAGCTGATCGGAGAGTGCGAAGGCAAAGCATGTGAGAAAATGGGAAATCGTGATGTATAACTTATTGAGAGGGAGAAATCTTACAAAAAGGTTACTGGGCAAGCGTACAGGCTCCACTGGAGCATCCGTATGCACACTCGAGTTCAAGCGTAGTTAACACGCCTGATTCATCGCAGTACGACTCGACGATCGCACTTCCTTGGCAACGATCCTGCACTTCCACACCATTTTTACTTGCCACTCCTCGAGTGAAGAGTTGCAATCCTCCATCTGAATCGACGCAGGTATTGTTGCCTGTGCTCTGAACTGAAGGAGCTGAAGAAATGGTCACGGAGGAGGATGACGAGGGTGATGCTTTTGGGCTTTGCGACGCTTGCACGTCGACGAACACGCGCGACGCATTATTCGTCTCGCTTGACTCTACTATCGATCGAGCGCTATTGGCTACCAATTGAAGGAAGTACTGCCCTTTCCTCTCGAAAGTGTGCGTGAGAGTGAGATGGCGTTCTTCTCCTATGTTCATCTCCGGGATCGATGCCTGTCCTGTCGTTCCGTCTCCCCAGTCGTACTTCACGGTAAATGAACCTGCGCCTCCTCCGCCTTCGTTTACAAGTAGCACAATCACACTCCCCTCTTTTCCTTCTACAAAGGTTTCAGAGTCTGCCGCGGAAAGAACGATGTCTGGCAACTGCCGAATGCTGCGAGCAGGACTCATCGATGCAGGAGCTGACGCAGGCTCTATCGCTCTCTCACTGGATACTGCCATTCGTTGACGAGAGGAAGAGTACGAAGAAGATTGATCGACAACATTCTCTGATTGCACTGTGTCCATGGGTGTGCTGGTGATGGATTCTATTCGTGTCAATTCTTGCGCCGTATCTTTGAGCGATTGTAACGATAGAGCCTGGGGAGGAGGGGTAGCCACGCTCGGCGATGAAGAGGGGGGTTCGACATTGTCTAAAGCAGGCGCGAGCGTGGGACCGTAGAAAACCTGAACTGGCGGCTGATCGTGTTCTACGCTCGAAAGAATGGCGAGAAGTGATTCTCTCTCTTCTGCGGAGGTTTTATTAATATCGTCTCGCAATCTCTCTCGAGACTGCGAATCAGACACTTGCCCTGCAATCGAAACAGCGTTTCTCATGGTTTTTGTAATACTCTCAACTGTTTCAGCATCGATGATGCCTTTCTGGAACAGATACTCTGCTTCATCGCCTCGCTTTTTTGCAAAGTCGAGGAGTATGTCTGCCTTGTCTTCCGGATCTATTGCAAGAGAAAACTGCAAGTATTCAACGGCCTGCTTGAGAGGATACAGCGTGCTTTCACGCGTTACTTGGGGAGAGGCAGAGGCATAGCTTGTGAGCACACCCGAAGCACCAAGAATACCCACGACAAACAGCGCAAAGAGAGGGCGTTGTGTGCGCATGAACCATCCGATTGCAGGGAGTATTGAGTCTAGCACGTGTGCACGTTCATGCTTCTGAGGGTGAACAGTGCGAGATAATTTTGCGTAGAGCTGGTGCTTAAACGCGCTGCGGCTGCGAATCGTAGCAGCCTTCTCATATAAGAGCCTCTCCATGCGCTCTTGCAACTCGGCCGATGGTTGAGAGTGCTTCTTCATGTTCTTCTAAGAAGAGTAACGTAAGATTTAAGAGTGGAGAAAGATCGGTGAATGCTCACATTGACGCTATTTTCCGTCATACCGAGTACCTCGGCAATTTCTTTATGCGGCAGGTCTGCAGAGAGCTTGAGTGCCCAGATTTGCTGCTGCTTTTCTGGGAGTAAAGCCACTGCCTCCCAGAGCTTTTCTGAAAGAATGTTGTCATCAAATTGTTCGGTGTCAAAATCGAGAGAGGGTTCGCTGGCTTCACTCAGATCTTGGAGCGACACCACCTCCATGCGCTTGCGACGCAAATGATCGTTGAGGTTATTGCGAGCGATTCTAAACACCCAAGCGGAAAATGGCAGTCCCCTCTCCTCAAACGTATGAAGTTTCGTAAAAATTTTCTCAAACGTTTCGGACGTTAAGTCTTCGCTATCAGCTGCGTGCCTGAGTCGGATGAAGAAGAAACGATACACGGGGGTGAAGAAACGATCGAAGAGTTCTGAGAATGATTCCACATCTTTTTTTGCGCGCCTCGCAAGCTCATTATCTGTCATGGAAGAATGGGTGCTGGAAACGGGTTGCGTGGTGCCACTCCGCATAACGTCATCCGCCATAAAAATCTTACTTGCAAAACATGCAATACTGCTGAGCATCATTCGCCATGGAGCAGTCATTGCTATGGTGCGCATACGTAGTGAGAGTGGGAGAAGGACGGCAGACTGAGTAGCGTGGAAGCGCAGAATCGATTACCCACGCAGATCCGTGTCTATACCGTCTGTCACCCTACCATCTTCGTGAATAGGGAGAGGAAATGCGTCAATCACTTTTTCAAGTTTATTGAGCAAGAGGATAGGATCGCTATCGAACACCATATTGGGGGGAATTGTCCTGTGGCACAACTCCTCGACGATGTGAGGAATGGAATTGCTGATGCCTCCTGAGTCGGTGACGATGCCTGTCGGACGACCCTCGTCGTATGCAATGGTGAATTCGTTGAGCGTGCCGATACCTCCTCCGATGATGATGATGGCATCGCTGGAGCGAATGTTGATGATGTCTCTCTCCATGAACCCAAGCCCTGTGAACATGATAATGTCGTGCTCGTGTGGCGACAGGTACTCATTGATGTGTTCGTACTCAGAAAAAGCAGGAGAAATGCCTATGGTGAGGCCCCCTGCCTCTTTACATGCAAGCATTGCGTCATTGGGCAAGCCCGGGCACGCACCGTTTATGAGAATGTAGCCTCTGCGTGCAAGCTCTGTGCCAATCGCCTTCGCTTTCTCCCGTGCGATGGGATTACTGATTTGAGGACCGCTTGCTGATCCCATAATGCCGAATTTGAGTTTTCTCTTTCGCATACTGGTAGCTAAATAATATCAGAGATCATTTTCTGTAGTTGCTGAATTGTTTGTATCAGGTTATTATACTATAATTTTTTACTTTTTGCAATTGAATTGACAAAATAGTTGAATAGAATTGTACTCATGAGTATTGAAACAGATTTTGTCCCTGAAAGGCCATCAAATTCTCCAAATTTTACAAAATTCTTACGTCAAAGACTAGGGTATGTTGCTGTTGCTCTAGCAGCACTACTTGGTTCTGGCTGCGACACACATCAAGGTTTGAGAGAGCAGGCAGAGGAATTGAATAGAATATTTGCAAATCAAGGTACAGGTCTAAAAGCTGCCGCTCGTTACGGGCCTCTCAGCCCCGAAGACTCGAAAGTAATCACCATATACGTCCCTGGTCCAGAACGAAATGGTCACGATGACAAACCAGTCGCTGTGTTAGATTCCAATGGCTTGGTGGTGGTCAAGCCTGCTCCTACCGGAGAAGAGGAAGAGTATGAAGAAGTTATTAAAGCGGCATTAGAGGTGCTTAAAAAATAGCTTTCATGCTCCGATCATCTCCGCAAGTAACGTACTTTATTGGCGTTATGCTCGTCGTTCGTCTTTGCGTAATGAATATTCCCGGCTGAATCATGCAAATAATAGTAATAATCTGAGACAGTGGGATTGAGTGTGGCCACGATGGACGATTCGCCTGGGTTCGTGATCGGTCCGGGTGGCAAACCTTTAAATTTGCGCGTGTTATAGGGAGAATCCTCTGCCAGATCATTTTTTGTGAGGCTTTGAGATTGCTTCGATGTCAAGTAACGCACAGAGGCATCCACGCCAAGTGCAATGCCTTCATCAAGGCGCTTCCAGAGGATGCCTGCTATCACCGCTCGCTCTTCGTCATGACGAGACTCCTCTTCCACCAAGGAAGCCATTGTGATGATATCTTCGAGTGACCTCGTGCTCCCACGTATTTCTTGCGCGTAGGTACTGCGAATGCGCTGATCGAATGTGAGAATCATGCGCTGCAGCAGTTGCTCAGGATTGTACGATGAGGGATTGATGAAATACGTTTCTGGGAAAAGATATCCTTCCACTTTCGACCCAAATTCACTGTTGTCCCCGCCGGGATTTTTGTTTGGAATGAAAGCGAATGTGCTCACATCACAGGAAAATGCGCATCGGATGAAATCACCTGGCTTTCCTATACCACTGCGCGCGAGCAGTGCGTCTATCTGCGTCACTGTGAATCCTTCAGGAATAGTGACAGATTGCTGATCTACTGATCCAGAGACGAGAATTGCGACTATCTCTCGTACGGAAAGAGAGGGAGCGAGGGCGTATCGGCCCGCTTTTATTTTGGCTTCCACACCTGCCTGCTTACCATACAAAAGCACTGCTAACTGAGATCGAACGAGGCCTTCTCGCTTCAATGCTGAAGCCACGCTCTTCATAGATCCTCCCTGCTCGATTATCACCAACCTCTTGTCACCTTCAGTTCGCGACACTGGTCTAAGATTCCACTCAAACCACACGACACATGATACGGCTATAACGAGAAAGCCGACGAACACATTTTTAATCATGAAGCGCACGAAAGAGATGTTAGCTGGCGTCAGAGTTTATTTTGGCGCAATGCCTCCGAGGCCCATGTCATCCATAATTCCCTTCATTTTCTCTGCTGAAACAATCTGAGCCTTCTTGAGCGCTCGATTGAGAGCGTCTTTCAGCAACGCAGCAACGCTCGATAACGGAACAGTTGGGAGGATTTCAATGGCAATCACTTCCATCTCAGCAGACACTACCACTTTCACGCCGGACGATTCCGCCTCGACGTGTATCTGCTTCAGTTCTTTCTTCGCTTGCTTGGCCTGCTTTTGCAGGCTGTACATATCTTTGAGCTTCTTGAATGTCGACATAGCTGCACTATACCAAATTAGCGAGCACGTGGGAATATGTCGCGCTCGTTTATGAGCGCAGTCTGTACACCGAGCCTGAACGGTCAACTATTCCCTCTTGTATGAGAGTGTCGCAGAGTGCTGTGAGCCACTCTGCGTGGCGATCGGGTTGCCAGTCGGAGGCGATGCGCTCGCCAAGGGAAGCATGCGATAGTCCTGCGGGATGCTTGCGTAATGCTTCCACGATCCTGCCTCGAAAAATGCGGCGGGGGATAAATGAAGATCCCACACGCCTGCCGGGCTCAGGTTTCTTAACCGTGGCAACGATTGTAAGATTACGTACTGGAAACCATTGTTTCATCACAGTGAGTGATTGGCGGTCAGTAGTTTTTTTGAAGGCAATTGAACCGAGATCCATGAGTGCGGCATGCCAATCTGCGGTGTCGAACCCACGAGACGCTCCTGTTTCCAGCGCTGCTGAGAGCACTTCGGAAGCGAGCGTGAGGAGCGCTTTGTCCTTCGGGGGAGCGGGTTCTTTCCTATAAAACGCACTCCAGAGAATTTTTCGAATGTTGGTGTCGATGCACGGAGTGGGGATTCGAAATGCAAAATTGAGTATGGCTCCTGCTGTGTAGGGGCCAATGCCGTTGATAGTGATGAGAGACTCGTACGTCTTTGGAAATCCGTCGCTCTGAGAGATCACACGTGCCGCATCACGCAATCGTAGTGCTCGACTGTTGTATCCCATGCCGCTCCAAGCGATTATCACTTCTGCATTAGATGCGCTAGCAAGATGATCAACGGTTGGAAATATTGAGAGAAACTCAACATACGCTCGCACTACTCGTGACACTTGCGTTTGCTGCAGCATCACTTCAGAAACAAGGATTTTGTATCCACGCAACCTGTCATCTGAGTCTGAGAGATCTCTCCACGGCAACGTTCTCTTGTGCGCGGAAAACCATGTCCACACGTCATTTGCAAAGCGATGATACGCACTTCGAGCATTCACACACTACAGTCTAGCATCCCCACATCGTACTAATGACTCACGATGCCAATGCGATCTTCAATCTCCTGATCCACAAATATCTTTTTCCTCCCATACTTCATGCGACTGTACTCTTTTACGAGGGCTCCGAGCTTCTCATTCCGTTCGCTCTCGTCGTAGATGGTTGCCATGGAAAACGGTCGAGAAGTGGCATTGTTAATATTGAGCTTGCAGTAACAATTAAAGTTCGGAATGCCGATCACGTCTTGCTCCGAGAGCACTGGAGCAAACTCTTTTGCCATGTACTCGGCATCTTCTGCGCCGATTTTAAAGCTCATGATTGTACCCACGTTACCGAAAACGGCATCTCGCATTTTGGTGGAAGCCTGATCGTAGGCGGCCGTTTTTCCGACCAGCTGACCGATGTACTGGTGCGCCATAATGAGACCGAGCTCGTACTTTCTGGCTTCCGAAAGAATGGTGGCGAAGGCATCGGTGATGAAGTTTTGAAATTCATCGACGTAGAGGTAGAAGCGTCTGCGATCGCGCATGGGAACATCCGCGCGTGAAAGAGCCGCCATGTTCACTTTGTTGACGAAAATAAGTCCAAGTAGTTGTGCATTCACGTCTCCTATGCGGCCTTTGCTCAAGTTGACAAGCAGCACTTTGCCGCTGTCCATAATCTCACGGATGTTAAATGCGCTCTTGGGTTGGCCGATAATATTTCGCATCGTCGTATTGGTGACGAACGGACCAAATTTTGCCGAGAAGTACGGAATCATTTCCTCTTTTTCCCTCGCGCCTGTCTTTGCGATTTCATTCTGCCAGAAGCTCCGCACGACAGAGTTCTTGCACTTGCTCACTTTATACCGTTGAAATTCGTCATCGACGAAGAGTCTTGGCACATCGATGAGCGTTGCGCCTTCTTCCTCGTCGTCCATCAGCGTCAAGCAGCCGTTTCTAAAGTAATGCTGGATGCGAGGGCCAAATATTTCGTTGCCGAATAACTTAATGAAAATTTCCATCGCATCGAGCGATGCTCGATCCTTTTCCTCGGCTGTGTTTGCTTCAAGTAAGTTGAGCCCCATCGGCCTCTCCGTATCTGCGGGATCGAAGACGATCACGTCTTTCGCACGCTCTTTTGGCGTGTGCGCGAGGGCATCCTCTATGAGATCTCCATGCGGGTCGACGATGCAAATGCCTTGTCCGCTCGCAATATCCTGCCTCGCCATCCAGCTTAAGAGCGCAGATTTTCCTGATCCCGATTTACCGATGATGTACTGATGACGAGTGCGATCTCCTTCATCGAAGAGAATCTTCGTATCGACTGCTCGATAGCGATTCACTCCAAGGAGAATGCCTTTCTTGGGGAGAGTAGCTGGGGGAGGCAGCACTTTGTAGCGAATCCAATCGATAATGGGGATGGTGTTGTAGCGGCTATCGGGAAAGTGATACACCGATGCCAGCTCCTTCTCGACCATGAGATTTCTCCTATGAAAATACCCGTTGATGCGTCGTGTCCAGAGAGGGTAAATGAGATATTGGTTAAATGTTAGCGGCATGAAATCGAAGAACATGCGCCGGTTTTTAAAGTAATTACCGTAGAGATCTTTAAAGACATTGAATGCCACCTGCATGTTATTGGTGATATCCAAGGCTCTTGGCCACGTGTGAGCAGCGGCAAGCATGCGAATGGAGGTGTGGAAGCCGCTCATGCCGGCCTTCTCACCCATGCGCTTATAGAGTTCCTCCTCTGGCTGAATCATGCGAACGAATGAGTCTCCACTGCTGGCTCCGGGTGCATTGGTGGGGCCTGAGTCCGTGACGAAAGAAAAAATTCCTCCAAACATCTTAAGCCCCGGAATGCGATCAAAAATCGTCTGCTTTTTTCCTTTGAAGCTGGAGGAAGCAAAATTTTTAGTTTTCCTCGCCCAGCGTTCAGAGAAGACGGGTGTGATGATCACTTGAAGCCCTGCAGTTTCTCCTGGTTCAAGCTTTGAGAGTGCGTTACCGATATCATTGAGCGGATCATCCTGCATTTGATCGAAAAATCGGAATGGGTATGGGAACGCCTTCTTGCCAATCATGTTGTACCCCACGAGCTTCATGCCTTTCTGCCACAGTTCAGGAGGGCGCTTGTGTGTCACTTCGGCCGTGGGATAGAACGATGTAATCTGTTTCTCAACAATGGATTCCAAGTACTTCGGCGCAAGGACATAGAATGTGATGAGTCCATCTTCGAGGTAGAGCTCAAAGCTAATCGTGATGAAGCGAAAAATCCAAAAGTGAAGCACCTGCCAAAACGTGAGATCTTTCACTTCGTACAGCGCGCGAAAGAGCTGCTCCATGATGGCCACTTTCTCTTTAAAGTCTTTCTCTGTGCGCTTTTCTTGATCGATTTTACTGTCGTTGCGTGGAAGAATGACCTTCATCGACGAGAGGTACTGTGCCGCCATCCATGCGTAGGTAAAGCGCAGAGAGCGAACGGCTTCCTTGATTACCAATACACCAAGCAGCATCCAAAAAAAGCCGGCAAGCGGATCTGCGATGAACCACTGCCACAGATCTAGCCAAATGTTTCGCTTAAGAATCCACCCTGCCACCTGTATCAGAAGCAGAATGATTGGCCAAAAGATGAAGCGGAGGAGGGTGAACACGTTACGGCGAATGTATCATAATAGTATACCATACAAAGGGCTGCCGTAACAGAGAATCGAGTGCAAGACCACTCATTCTCTCATGCACTGCACTATTACTCCGAGTGTGCTTGGCTATTTGAATCTCTCTTCACTGTTTTGTGAGATTTCAGCAACGAATCCACCATGTCTACAAGGGACTGAATTGTCATGTCCTTCTTCACAAAGTAGCCGTCAATCGAAAGGCTTTCAGCGCGTGTTCTGCTCTGCTCGTCATCGAAGTTTGTGATGATAATGACCGGAAACGTGCGCCTTGATTTTGGCAGCTTTTCAAGCACTGAAAAGCCATCCATCACTGGCATATTCAGATCGAGAATAACCAGATCCGGAGGGTCGCGTTCAATCATCTGCAGCGCTTCTTGACCATTCGCCGCAGTGGAAACTGAAAATTCTGTGCGAGAAAATTTTCGGACGTAGAGATCTCGCAGTACAGGATCATCTTCTGCAATAAGGAAGTGATAGGACTTCTGCATAAGACACAGTATACCACAAGATGCAGTCTATTGCGAAAGATTCTCACGCATGAGCGTAAACGTTTCTCCCATGATTCTCCATACTGTTGGCGTTGTAAATACAACTAGAACAGCTGTATACGCAAAAGTAATCAGACCTAAACTGCTGAGCTGTGTCATGAAATCCTCTTCTTCAGGAACATAACCTTCGTATTCAGATTCCTCGAAATTCATAGAGTGATGCTGAACACTGCACACAGTGAACGTCTCAACATATTTTCTATTTTACAATTTTTCTCTTTAGAAAGCAAGTCGAATGTACTCTACGACCTCCGCGCCGCCGAGCATGGCGCCGACGGTGACGTTTTGATCTTTCACGAAGGCTTGGGTGGTGAGCGCATTCTCTTCTCTGAATTTCTTCTCTTTGCCGGCTAGAATTTTTTCTAGTATTTCAGGTGGCTTCTTACCTGCATCTTTTGCCATCTGCTCGTTCCAGATTTCACGCTCGCGTGTGACAAGCTCGGCGGGCACTTCAGCAGGCGTTCGGTACAGCGGATTCATGGCCGCTGCATGCATGGCCGCGTCTGTTGCTTGGAGCGTCGTCCCTTTGCTGATTCCCACTACGACACCAATTTTACGATTGCTGTGCACATAGGTTCCGATGACAGGGGCAGAAACGATCTTCGATTCGGCCACGGTAATATTTTCACCTAACTCAAGGACGGCAGCAGGAATTTTTTCAGAAACTACTGAAGTGAATGATTCAAGGCCCTTTGTGAGGAGCGTATTTGCCAGATCCTGTCCGAGTGCACGAAATACATCAGACCTTGCCACGAAGTCGGTTTCACATCGAATCCCCACGAGAGCTGCTTTCGAATCATCAGACGCAATGAAAATACCACCCTCTCCCTGCAGGCGATCTGCCTTTTTTACGGCTTGTGAACGGCCCTTCTTGCGGAGGATATCAATCGCTGCTTCTTGGTTTCCTTTGGCTTCCTCCAGCGCCTGCTTGGCATCAAGAATACCAGCGCCTGTGAGGGCGCGAAGTGCTGCTACATCCGAGGCTTTGATAGACATGGTAATTGAGGGGAAAAAATAACGTCGGCTTTCCTGTACGCTTAAGAAGCGGAAGAAGGTGAAATGGCATCCTGGACGGCCGAGAGGATGATCTTTATAGACTGTATGGCATCGTCGTTTCCTGGGATGAAGATTTTGAAATTGTCAGGATCAGCGTTGGAATCGCAAATGCCATAGACAGGGATGCCGAGCTTTTTCGCCTCAAGCACAGCTACATGATCTCGGATGGCATCAATAACGAAAACAGCATCTGGAAGGCCTTTCATGCCAGCCACTCCTGAGAGCCCCGCATCGAGCTTTGCAAGTTCTTTACGGAGTCTCGTCTGCTCTTTTTTTGTGTACTTTTCAATTTCTCCGGTACGAAAGGAATTCTGAAGATCGAGATAGTATCGAATGCGATGCTTGATCGTGGTCCAATTGGTGAGAAGTCCTGGAACCCACTTCTTTGTAACAACTGGCTGCCCCACTGCCTTGCTGAGCGCTTCGACTGCGGCGAGGCTCTGCATTTTTGTGGACACGAAGAGTATTGTCTTGCCCGCCTTCTGGAGAGCGCGAAGCTCTTCACACACGGAAACGAGGCTCTCGTGAGTTTTTTCGATGTCAAAAATATGAATTCCTTTGCGAATACCGTAGATATACGGCTTCATCTTAGGATTCCATTTCTCTTTGCGATGTCCGAAGTGACAGGCGTGAGCAATGAGTTCTTTCGCTGATGGTACAGCCATGGGAGAGGGAGAGGAAGGAAGCAGACAGACTCGACTACGACTCTTTGTGAGCAGTGCGTGGCCTCTGCCTCGCAAACGATAGTGGAGGAGTCCTTGGGGTCAAACTCGCCGACATCTTCTCGTGTCAGTTGCGGAGGATCTCTTGAGAGCTTGTGGGTTTCGTACGTGAACAGATCTCAAGAGCAGGACCGCGACGATCAGTCGGGAGCGGAATGACCCTATTTATAGAGGAGTGACGCGAGAAATGCAAGCGTTTGCACAGTCTGCACTCTACGCAATTATTTCTTCTGAGCACATCTGACTTTCAATTCTTCCACTGCTGCGGAGACAGACATCCTCACTTGCGAGAGCGAATCTCTGTCACGAATCGTCACAGTATCTTTATGCCCTTGCGCATCATCTTCGCCAAGAGTGCCAAAATCGACAGTCACGCAGGAAGGCGTGCCCACTTCGTCTTGCCTTCGATAGCGCTTGCCAATTGACCCTGTGACATCAAAATCTACTCTCAATGATGATTGATCTATCATCGCCCTATACACTTCCTGCGCCCGAGCGATCAGATGTTCTTTTTTGCTGAGAGGGAGAATGGCGACTTGCACAGGTGCAATACGAGGATGAAGGTGTAGTACAGTGCGCGAGTCGTCCTGTCCCAACACCTGCTCTTCGTAGCTTTCGATGAGCAACATGAGCATGAGACGGCTCAAGCCAAACGTGGGCTCTATGACGTGCGGGATAAACTTTTGGGTAGGATCATCAGGATCCGTGTACTGCAAATCCTCACCAGACTGCTGCATGTGATTCTTCAGGTCAAAATCTGTGCGATAGGCAAGTCCGAACAGTTCTTTCCAGCCGAACGGAGAATGATACTCGATGTCTGCCGTGCGCTTGGAGTAGTGTGAAAGTTCATCGTTTGTGTGCTCTCGAACGCGGAGGCGATCTGCGGAGAATCCCATGCTCAAAAGCCACTGCTGCTGCGTGGAAAGCCAATATGAAAATTGCTCCTCCCACTGAGACTCTCGGATGAAATACTCGAATTCCATGAGGTCGAATTCGAGAGTTCTGAACGTAAAATTGCCTGGTGTGATTTCATTTCTGAACGCTTTCCCAACAGATGCGATGCCAAACGGAAGTCGTTTGCGGGTTGTGGTGTGCACATTTTTGAAGTTCACAAACATCGCCTGAGCAATTTCTCCACGGAGATAGACATCTTTATTGTGCTCATCGTTCTCCACCACGCCAAGCTGCGTGCGGAACAGGAGGTTAAACCGACGTGCATCGGTAAACGCTCCTACTGTGCCACATGTAGGACAAGGAATACTCCGTTCGCGGATGATTGCGGTGAGCTCAGATGGGCTGCGGCCTTCCACCTTGATGGAAGAATCACACTCTTCGATGAGGTGATCTGCGCGCAGACGTGCCTTGCAGTGGGTGCAATCCACCAGCGCATCGCTAAAATTGGCCACATGGCCGCTGGCCTCCCACACCTTGGGATTCATGAGAATAGCCGCGTCCAATCCCACCATATCTTGCCGGCTACGAACAAAATAATCCCACCACCAATCGCGAATGGCATTCTTCATTTCGGTGCCAAGCGGGCCGTAATCCCAAGAATTTGAGAGCCCTCCGTAGATGTGTGAACCGGGAAAAATGAATCCCCTGCGCTTACAGAGATTGACGATGTGTTCGAGTGTGGGAGCTGGCATGCATTAAGTGTAGTGGATGAAAGACAAATTATCATGGGCAATTTTCTCACTTTCTGCTATTATAGAGAGATGCTCTTAGGGCTATGAATTTCATTCTGTTTCCCGCAATCGCCGCGCTTACAGTCCTCCTCATACGAGTATGGACTGGCATGCTGAACGCAAAGAGCATAGAAAAGCAGTCACTTGCAACACTCGAACGCAGTCACCCATTCATTCCGCAGGGATGGACTGTGCTCGTTACGTTTGCTGGCACATTCTTACTTCTGCTCTTCTCGTCTCAGCTCTCCCTCAGTTCTGCATTCTCTCTCTTCGGAAGCTATTCGAATGCCGTGCTTCGAAGCCTCCTTGTATTTGCGCTCGTGATCGCTCTCGGTTCGTACGAACAGTGGCGCTGGCGAGGTGCAAAAGAGCGCTATCGATACTTCTTCGCATTCGTCCTCGGCACTGCAGTGACATGGATTCTCATCGTGTTTAAGAGAGCGATGTTCGAAACTGGCATTCAAGATGACCCATTCCTTCTCGCCCTTGGATGTACGTGTATCGCCATCGGATGGAAATTTCTCTTCGGCCCGTGGAGCGCCAGTATAAAAGCGACTGTTCTCGGAACGTTCTTATTGTGGGTATCGTATGCGATCCTCCGTCATGAAACGAAAGCAGAGCTCATCGCCACTTCTCTTGCTGCTATCGTGGCTCTCATTCCTGTTTTTCTGTGGTGCGCGCTGTTTTTAAGTTACCACGTTCAACGTCTATCAGTCGTCGTACTCGCATTCTTCGCCGGTATGCTCTCCACGGCTCCGATACTGTTTTACGATAAGCTGACGAGCCTTTCTTCGCCTCTCAATTTCTTCCTCTTCACCGTTACTCCGGTTCAGTTTTCTGGTTCTTCATCGAGTTTTGTCTCGAGCCTTGGGCTCCCGGGCATGACGACTCTCTCTGGCAGCGTGGCAGCCACCCTCGTCACATACCTCATCGTAGGTTGCATAGAGGAAGGGAGTAAGTATTGGGTGCTGAAGAAAGGCTGTAGCACGTTCTTTCGGTCGATTGATGATGCGATGCAACTGGCAATTGTAGTGGCGATCGGCTTTGCGTTTGCAGAAAACCTCGTCAATCCCAATTACTTCGTCGGATTTGTGAAAATGTACATTCTCGAGAGCGCAGATCCAAAATGGGGTCAGTTTTTTGCAAACGTTTTCGGACGGTCTGTTCTCACAAATATGGTACATATCCTCTCAACTGGAGTACTCGGATACTTCTTTGGCCTTGCGTATTTTGCTCATCCGCTGCTCAACACGCATCTGAGTCGGGGTAAGATCCATTCGATTGTGAAGCGCATTCATGAGTGGCTGGATATCCCCATTGAACGAGTCTATTCGAACCTCATGCTCTCACTCGGCATAGCGTCTTCGATCATTCTGCATGGCATCTTTGATTTCGTCGTCTCTGTGCAAGACATCATTCCAGGAAAGCCATCGACCCTGGGAGAACTTTTGTTCCCGGGAGGTCAGACCTTCCTGCACTCGATTCCTATTACTTTACTGCCTGCGCTTCTCTATACAGTGGGAGGAGTATGGCTGCTTTCGGTGCTGCTTGAACGGCAGGAGGACATGAAGGACTTCGGAGCTAAGGCGCATGTGGAGGCCTACATTTCGTAATGGATAATGCGATTGTTATTGAATGAGAACGGACGTAGGATGACAGCGTTCTTTTTTGCGAATTCCACTATGACACTGCGCCTGCGCTTTTCGGTACTCTCAGCCACCGCCCTCCTCACACTCTCGCTCGGTCAAAGCGCACTTGCGGCAGACTCTGGCGCCACGATAACGAGAGGTGTGTTTCTGCGAGCGATGGTGAAGGCGCTCATGCTCGAAACCCCTGACTGCAGACTCCCCTACCGCCGAGCACCAGCGTCGATGACGGCTACTCTCTGTGCAGCGTATGCCAAGAAAGCGCTCGCGCTGTGGCCGGATGATGCGAGTCTCCTCCTCTCTCGTCCCATCACCCGAGGCGAAGCAATTCTCATTCTCACTTCGCTCACCAATGCCAATGAAACGGAAGACGTACGCGGATTTCGAGATGTGAAGACAGACACTGAAAAGAAAGCCGTAATGAATGCCGTGGCTCTACAGTGGCTACGTCCTAAACGCACACACTACTTTGGGCTTTCTGCCCCGCTCACCTCCGCTGAGGCGAAAAATCTCGCAGTCATCCTCACGGGGTCTCTCGATTCTGAAACAATCACTCCCCTTCCAAACCGCACGCTTCTGGATACGATTTGGCGGATTATTGATAGAGATTATCTCTATAGAAATTCCATCGACCTGCACAAACTCACGGAAGACACTGCCGACGCTCTCGTGCAGAGCCTCAAAGATCCCTACACGCGATACTTTCGACCTGATGATGCGAGACTCTGGAAAGAAGAGATTCACGGCACCATCCCGGGAGGCATTGGCGCGAATGTAGAAATTTTCGAAGGAAATCTACGAGTCGTCTCCCCTCTCCCGGGTTCACCGGCTGAACGCGCTGGCTTGCAGCCGGGAGATCTCGTCACTCATGCTGGCGACACTGTCCTTGCAGGCATGTCTCTCGAGAAGGCGATCACGTTCATTCGCGGAAAGCCAGGGACAGAAATTGTCCTCACAATTCTGCGAGGAAGCGAAACAATCAAGCTGAGCATTACGAGAGAAGTGATAACGATCCCCGATGTGACAGTTACTTCGTTTGACGGCGTTCCGGTGGTACGACTCATGCAGTTTGGAGAGTATGCAGACAGAGAAATCGAAAACTTATTCAAAACTATTGCTGAGCAAAATCCACGCGGCGTCGTCTTAGATCTTCGCAATAATCCGGGCGGACTCCTGTCGACGGCGATTAAAGTCGCTGGCATTTTCTTGCCTAAAGATTCGGTCGTGACGATCGTCAAAGATAAAAATTCGTCCACTGTCTACAAAACGATGAAGGCTCCGATACTTCCTCCAGGCGTTTCGGTCGCAGTCCTCATCAACAATGGCTCTGCGAGCGCTTCAGAAATCGTCGCAGCCGCGCTCAAAGATGCGAAACGAGCGACCCTCGTCGGCGCCAAAACTTTCGGCAAAGGAACAGTGCAAGAAGTGATCGATTTCGAAACTGGCGACGCCCTCAAGCTCACTATCGCAGAATTCTTCTCTCCTCTCGGCACCACTATCAATAAAACTGGCATAGAGCCAGATTACCTTGTGCAACAAGGGAGTGCTCAATCGTCACTGGCGCAGTACGGCATCAATGACCCACAGCTCCAAAAGGCTATCGATCTTGTCCGATAACTCATGCAGCAGCGGCTTATTCTCGCATCTGGCAGCCCTCAGAGAAATGAATTGCTCGCAGGCCTTGGCCTTTCTTTTGATGTGATACCAAGCACCGTGAATGAATCGAGCGAAGCTGAAACAGATCCTGCCACGCGAGCGCGAGTGCTCGCCAAGGCCAAGGCGAAAGACATTGCGAGGGTTCAGCCAGATGCGTTTGTGATTGGCTGCGATACGCTCGTCGTCACAGAGGACGGCATCCTTCTAGAAAAACCACTGACTGAAGCTGACGCGAGGCGCATGATAGCACTGCAAAGCGGCGCAACATCTACGGTGCATTCCGCCGTGTGCGTGATCGATCCAAGCGGGGTTTCTCACGAAGAGCTTCAGTCTTCATGTGTTACTTTTGCACCACTGACGACAGACGATGTGGATTGGTGGATCTCGACCGGCTGCTGGAAGAACCGCTCTGGCGCATTTCAGATCGACGGCAAAGGACAGCTCCTCATCAGTCATATAGACGGCGACTGGACTTCAGTCGTAGGTCTTCCAATGTTCACCCTCGGAACACTACTCAGACAAGCGGGATTCACAGGGATTCACAACGTCTCTTGAGCGTTTCGCTACATATTTGAGTAATACTGATTCTTCTTGTTGCTGGCACGGTACTCTTCTCTCTTAAGAGCGCGCTTGCGCTCGAGTCTCCTCGTGAGAGGCTTCTTTCTATGCCGTCTCTCTCGCAGTACGCGCAGAAGTCGCGTTTCTTGGAACTGCTTTTTGAACCTATTTTGAAGACGGTCATTGGACTCGTCATTTTTTCTGATCGCGTAGATAGCCATAATGCTGCGAAAGCTTAGAGATAAAGACATTCTCCTGCAAGGGAAAATGCAAGTGCACTCTCATCACTGGGCCTCCCCTAAAATGTCCGGCCAAGCGATGAGCGGAGGATGAGGTTTGAGGCCCTGCACTTCCAGCGCTTCCACCAATCGTTTTGCAAGCTGCACATTCGTAATGAGCGGGATGCCACGATCGATGGCAATTCGTCGTATGAAATAGCCGTCAGTTTTTTCTGCGCAGGACGTGTGCTGAGGGATATTGATGACGAGATCGATGCGGTGATTTTCCAAATACTCTTTCACGCTCGGGGTACGGGGCTCAGAACCCTTGTAGAGAAGGCCTGTTGAAATGCCGCGTGACGAATAGAATTCATGCGTGCGATGCGTGGCAAAGATGGAAAATCCCATCTTTTGAAGAGACGTGACCGCTGAGAGGAGATCTACTTTGTCTTCGAGTTTTCCGACGGTGAGGAGAATGTTCTTACGCGGAATCTGAAAGCCAATTGCTCGAAGTGAGAGAAGCAGTGCTTCTTCTGCAGAGAGACCAAAACACGCCACCTCGCCCGTGCTTGCCATTTCCACTCCTAGGCGGGGATCTGCTCCCTTGAGGCGGCCAAAACTAAATTGCGCAGCTTTCACTCCCACATGATCGAGATCGAGAGTCTGATATCGAATGCCGGTTGTTGCCTTTTGGAGAGATGCCTGCAGCGCGATTTTTGCGAAATTCACGCCGGTCACTTTACTTGCAAAGGGGAAAGAGCGACTCGCGCGGAGATTGCACTCGATCACTTTGAGTTGATTATTTTTAGCCAGCAGCTGGATGTTGAACGGCCCAGAAATGCGCAGTGCAGCAGCGATGCTTTTGGAAATGACCTTTATTTTGCGCAGTGTCTCCATATTTACCCGCTGTGGAGGGAGCACGATTGTCGCGTCGCCTGAGTGCACTCCTGCATTTTCCACGTGCTCTGCAACGGCATACAAGAGCAGCTCGCCTGCTTGTGCCACCCCGTCAAATTCAATTTCTTTCGCCCCTTCCTCAAACTTTGAGATGACGACGGGAGCGTCTTTTGAAAGTTTGGTGGCGATATCGAGGTACAACCGAAGCTCTTGATCTGAATGCACCACAGCCATCGCTGCTCCTGAAAGTACGTAGCTTGGACGCACGATCACAGGGTAGCCGGCAGTGCTCGCAAACTGCTTTGCCGATGCAAAATCTGCAAATTCTTTCCATTCTGGCTGATGCACAGAAAGAGTATCGAGCAATGCGCTAAATTTGTGCCTATCTTCCGCGCGATCAATGTCATCGGGGCTGGTGCCGATGATGGGGACGCCCGCGCTTGCAAGCTTGAGAGCAAGAGAATTGGGGATTTGTCCTCCCATAGAAACCACGACTCCCACCGGCCGAACCGCTTCCACTATGTCCATGACACGCTCGAACGTTAGTTGTTCAAAGTACAGCGTATCGCACTCATCGTAATCGGTGCTCACCGTCTCTGGATTGCTATTGATGATCGTCACGTCGTATCCCAGCACCTGCAATTCCCGCACAGCCTGCACGCAACACCAATCAAACTCAACGGATGATCCGATGGAGTATGGCCCGCCGCCGAGCACTATCACCCGAGGCTTTGTCGTGGTAGAGCGTTCCGTATTCGAAGCGACATCATTCTGCGTTGCGTGATACGTCATGTAGAGATAATTGGTGTAGGCAGGAAACTCTCCAGCAAGCGTGTCGATTTGCTTCGTCCAAGGGACGATGGAAGCGCTCATTCTGGCATCTCGTATCTCGTGAGGACGGCAGCCCCTAATTGATGCTATGGAAGAATCCGAAAATCCCATTTGTTTTGCCTTGAGAAGGAGGCTGTGAGAGAGCGCCTCCGACTTTCCTTTGAACAGCTCATGACGTACTGCGGCGCATGCGCTAATTCTCTCTAAAAACCAACGATCAATGCCCGTTGCGATATTCGCCTCTTCAGGTGTCCAGTCTGCGGATAGCGCCTCTGCAACTGCGAAAATTCTCTGCGCACTCGGCGTCTTCACTTCACGCGTGAGCTCACGCTTGGCAAACGAGAGATGTACGGGGTACAAACCGTCTGCTCCAATATTGAGCATACGTATTGCTTTTTGCAGTGCTTCCTCAAACGTTCGCCCGAGTGCCATCACTTCTCCCACCGATTTCATTTCACTCGTAATTTCACTTGATACAAATGAAAATTTTTGAAGATCCCATCGTGGCATTTTCACTGCGACGTAATCCAAAGCTGGCTCGAAATCGGCAGAGGTTACTTGAGTGAGGGAGTTTCGCAGGTGCGGAAGAGAGTATCCAAGTGAAAGCTTTGCAGCTACGAATGCCAATGGATATCCCGTCGCCTTTGAAGCAAGGGCAGAAGAACGACTGAGCCTAGCATTCACCTCAATCACCCTATACTCTCTGCTTTTTGGATGAAGTGCATACTGAATGTTGCACTCGCCTACAATGCCAAAGTGGCGTATCACGTTAAGCGCTATATTGCGAAGCATGTGATACTCGGTGTTATCCAACGTTTGACTGGGAGCGACGACAATTGATTCTCCCGTGTGAATGCCGAGAGGATCAATATTTTCCATGTTGCAGACAGTGATGCAGTTATCGTTACGATCTCGCACCACTTCATACTCAATTTCTTTCCAACCAGTTAAATCTTCTTCCACAAGCACTTGATTCGATTCTACGAATGCCACATTCAGCAGCTGTAAGAGCGAATCTGCATCCATTGCCCTGCCACTCCCTTTGCCGCCCAGCGCAAATGCCGCGCGAATGATGACAGGAAAACCAATCTCTGTAGCCGCTTTCATCGCTTCTTCTATCGTCGTGCAGGCAAATGATCGAGGGACGCGCACGCCAATGCCTTTGAGCTCTGTGTTGAATACAGAACGATCTTCAGTTTTGCGAATGGCATCCACAGAAGTGCCGAGTACTCGAACACCATATTTTTCAAGTACGCCAGATTCCTCCAGCTTAATGCCGCAATTGAGCGCTGTTTGACCACCAAAACTCAGCGCGATAGCTTGTGGTTGTTCCTTCTCTATCACCTGCTCTACGAATTCAGGTAATACAGGCAAAAAATAGACGCGATCTGCCAGTCCCCAGCTCGTTTGATTGGTGGCAATATTCGGATTGATGAGCACGACGCGCTTCCCTTCTTCCTTATACGCCTTTATTGCCTGACTGCCTGAATAGTCAAACTCTCCCGCTTCGCCTATTTTAAGCGCTCCGGAGCCGAGCAAGACAATCGTCTTCACCTCTGGCATCATCGAAACGACTGGAGAATCTACAGGAAAATCAGCTCCCCTACCCTGATCGGGCACTGGGGTGCCAGTTTCGCTTCGTTTGCTCATGTCCGGCAGATCGTAACGGTGCGCGCACAAAGATGCAAACCTTTCGCGGGGCTTTACCCCCTCACACAATCGTCAATTGTGTGGTACAATGTTCAGATTTCAACACACATATATATGTATCTTACAATCGCTCAGCGACGCCTGTATCCGGCTGCCATCATCCTCACGAGCCTCATCGGTAGCATCGCTTCGCCTGTCTACGCTGAAACACAGGGTAGGCCAGCAGAATTTCTCGTCACGGCCTACTACTCCCCTGTTCCTCATCAATGTTGCTACTACCGAGGATCGTATGACGCAGATATCGCATTCAATGGGGAAGGGAAGATAGGAGCAGATGGCACACCCGTGTATGCCGGCATGCTCGCAGCACCAAAAGAGTATCCGTTCGGGACACGTATAAAGATTGAAGGATTGGGTGTGGGGACTGTGCATGATAGGGGCGGCCGCATCATCGAAACAGAAGGCATCACACGGATTGATGTGTGGATGGGCGAGGGAGAAGAGGGTCTTGCGCGAGCCCTCACATTCGGCGCGAGGCGCATGAAAGGCATCATCTACGCTGCCAATGAGAAGAACGTAACAGAGTCCATTTCGCTTGATACCCTGCCAGCGCCGTCTCTCGCGCTCGCATTCCTCCCTCGGTCTGAGAGCGAGCCTTCGTTTACTGGCATCGCGTACGGCGAAACTTCGTCATCGGTGAGACGCCTGCAGCAGGCGCTGAAGGATGCCGGATACTTTACAGAGCGCGTGACGGGTGCATTCGGCGATCATACGCAAGCGGCACTCACAAAGTTAATGAACGATGTTGGAATCTCTCATGAAGGCACTGAAGTGGATGCGCTCACTTCCTATGCCATCCTCTCGCTGCAAGCTATGAAGAAGCATCCAGGCCCACGCATCAGCCTCGGGCTTAAGCGCGGCGCTCGGGGAGTGAGCGTGAGCAACCTGCAACGAACGCTTCGATATCTGGGCTACTACAAAGGAAGAACGGATGGCGTGTTCAGTCCTGGGGTCGTGAAAGCAGTCATCGCACTCCAGAAAGATCAAGCACTCATTACGAGCGAAGCAGAGAGCGGAGCAGGAAGAATCGGCCCGCAGACAACAGTGGCTATTGTGCGTCTTTGGAAAGCAAAACAGGCAAAGCACTCCGCAGAAAAAACAGCTCTCAAGCAAGAGCTTGCGATGCGCATTGCAAAAACACTCATCCCTTCAAAGCGCCTTGCGAAGGGCGACAGCGGCGAAGATGTGCGAGCATTGCAATCTGCACTGAGCACGCTTGGCGTGTTTCCACACGAGAAGATAAACGCGCATTTCGGGGACATGACGAGAAAAACGCTGCTTTCGTATCAGATGGACCAAAAAATTATTTCCTCCGAGGACGATCTAGGAGCAGGAACATTTGGGCATAACACAAAAAGAGAGCTTCTGAGCGATCTCACGAGCGTCGCATGGAACGATGTTCGCGCCGGCAACGGACGCGCATGGGGTTTGTAAGGGTGTACCAAAGCCGCCCATACTCTATACTCAGGCTATGCGCCTTTCACTACGCTTCGCTGTAGCCTGCATCGTCTTCACTCTCTCGAGCGTTCCTGTGGCATTCGCCTCGGACGATGGGATCTCTCGCAGAAATGGGTTTCTCCTGATGTGGCAGAGCATCTCTCGACCGATTTTTCAGACGAGAGAAAGGCCCTTTTCCGATGTGCAGAAAGGATCTGCGGGGTGGGAAGAACTAACGTTTGCCAAGTCGCGGGGGCTCCTTGATGACACTGAGGAGTTGTTTAGGCCAGAGGAACCTCTCGACAGGGCTACAGCGCTCCTGTGGCTGTTTCGACTGCGCAATCTCGAGCCGATCTCTGATACGACACCCAAAGCCAATGACATTATTCAGCCAGAACATGTGTCGGCGCTTGCGCTTCGCTACGGTCTTTCGGATGACAATGGAAACCAGTACCTGACGCAGGATGCATTGCTCACAATTCTGCGCACGCTGGATGGCGCACTTGCTGCAGAAGAGCACGAAGTGAGCCTGTACAGTGAAAAGTTTCATGGCAAAGGGACTGCCTGTGGAGAAGCGTTCGATATGAACGCGCTCACGGCTGCGCATCGGTCCTTCCCATGCAATACCCTCGTGAAAGTGACAAATGTGGAGAATGGCAAAACCGTCACTGTTCGAATCAATGATCGCGGCCCGTACGTGAAAGGCAGAGATATGGACTTGAGCCTTGCAGCATTCACCGCTCTCGAAGACCGTAGTAAAGGAAAATTTCAAGCGAGGTTCGAGCGCCTTGGCGATGCGCTACTACGTAGTGATTGCACGGATGACCTCTTTCGAAGACGCGTAGGGAGGAAAGTGGTGCTCACTCCTGGCATTCCCCGAACGTTTGCATTAGGCAAAACACTCACACTGAAAAGCGCGTCGTTCTTTGCCGTAGAACGAGTGGTGTATCCAGATGGCAGCACAGTGGATTTTCAAGAATGGATTGGGCCCGATGAAACGTATGCATTTTCGCCGCAAGCAATTGGCACGTATGGGTTTGTGTTACGAGATACGGCAGGCATGAGACGTACTATCGAGATGGCGGTTGCGTCGTGTGAGGCGGTATAAATACATTTATGTTCGTGTGTGAAGAAAATTATTAGATGGGGGAAATTTCTTAAATTTGTAGACAATACCTAAGAAAGCAGTTAAGCAAATTCATACAATAGGCTCCCAGATAGATAATTAGGAGCCTAAAGAAAATGCATAATATTTCGCTTAACTATTTCAGCGCACTGCCTCCGCAGTGTTAGTTGAGTCTCTCATCTGCTCACCAAGTAAACTTGTACGATCTGGCATACCATCACGAATGATGGAATATATAGAACCTGCAGCACCTGGAGCTACTGCTCGCGTAACCGACGGCGCAGGAACATCAACTTTTCCATTTTCTGTTGGTAGAACTGAAAGAATCATTGTAAAAATAGTACTAACGACGAGTGTAATAGATTTACAGTCAGCTTCATACTGTTCCTGTTCTGCTCTTCTTCTTGTTTCCCGTTCTCTAAGTTCGTTCATTCTGCATCTTATTTCAGATTTTAATTCAGATTCAAAATATTTCATAGGATTATAAAAAAATAATGTATAAGCACAGGCAACCAAGAATAATTTCGTACATTGTAACTATTAATTATAATTTTGCAAGCGAATGTTGCGAATACACTCACGAATTGGCTGAGGCTACCAAAGAGAACATCCTGGGAATCTCGATAAATATATCTTTGCCTTGCTTCATAATCGTCGTGATGCAGGACATATTGATGTCCTCACGCTGTGCTCCACGCTTTGATCAAATACTACTGTAGATTTTCAAGAATGGATTGGGCCCGATGAAACGTATGCATTTTCGCCGCAAGCAATTGGCACGTATGGGTTTGTGTTACGAGATACGGCAGGCATGAGACGTACTATCGAGATGGCGGTTGCGTCGTGTGAGGAGCAATAAAGAAACATTAATGCCTTCATTTACAACCAGTCGCCTCAGGATAATTCTGAGCTCATGAGCGAAAAACTCAACAATTTATTTCAGCGCATTCATCCTCGTAATGGAAGTAAGCCTGTAGAAAAATATATCAAAACAATTGCAGTAGCAGTCGCACTACTCTTGGCCTTCCCAAGTCACATCGATCACACATCATCGCCTCCCGAGCTGGAAGGAAGCGGAGTTCCTCCAAATATGCCTGTAACCGTAAAATACAAATTGCTCAATTTGCTGTTTGATTCTGTAGTCAGATGGGTTGCAGGGCAGATGCCAGCTCCACTGCCAAGAGAACTTCCAACGCCAGCAGACAGATATACGCCAGAGAGCCCTATCGTCATTGAGCCACTAGAGAGGATAGAGTGAGATGGTAGACAGAAGCGGGATCGTTCAATGTTCGCAGAATACATGCGCTCCTCAGGACCACTCTACTAGCATACAAAAGCCTATGAAAGACTACTCTTCATCAGTCGACAGGCAACAGTTGCGGGTCATTAAGTACGGCACTACTGCCGAGTAGCGACGAACTGACTGACGATGCCGCTCGATTTGTCGTAGAAAGTCGTGAGAGTAGGAAAAAGAAAGCGAAAAAGCACGCTTCGAGAATAGCTTGAACAAATTTTGTGTTCAAAAGTGTATAGGTATAGTTAGGTTTACGGGTTTGGGAACTGTCTTGCATTAAGTGAAATTTTTCTGTAAATTTTAACATATATGAAATTTGATTCGTATACACCATTCAACGACCTGCCACTGCTCCCGCCGAAATACGATTTCGATCAGATCGAGATTCTCAAGCGGGTGAACACGTCCAACATCGCGCTCTCGAATCTCAATGCCCTTTCGACGAAAATCCCCAATCCTTGGCTCCTGATGCAGCCGCTCCTTGTGCGGGAGTCCGTTGCAAGCTCTGGCATCGAGAATATTAATACGACTGTATTGGAAGTCTTCGAGGCGGAGGTGCAGCTGGAAATCAAACGTCACGGTCCCGTAAAGGAAGTTCTACGTTACCGAGAGGCTATGCTGAAAGGCTTGGAATATGTCACTCATAATGGGTTCCTAAGCACGAATCACATTGTGGATATCCAAGCGATCATAGAGCCCAGCAAGCCTGGTATCCGCAAGATACAAGGCACCCGTATCATAAACAGCACAACGAAAGAAGTTCTCTACACCCCGCCGGATGGCGAAAAGCGGCTGCGTAATTTCCTTGCAAATCTTGAGCAGTACATCAACCGCCACGATGACGACATCGATCCACTGATCAAGATGGCCGTTCTCCACTATCAGTTCGAATCGATCCATCCGTTTCTCGACGGTAATGGCAGAGTAGGACGCATAATCATGATCCTGCACCTCATCCTGACCAAGCGCCTTAAGCTGCCAGTATTGTTTCTCAGCGGCTACATCGAGAAGCACAAATCGGACTATTACAAGCTCTTGCAGCAGACACGGTCGGGCGACTTCGGGGCGTTCATCCTCTATATTCTTCAAGCGGTGGAGGAGCAGGCTAACGTCACCGCAAGTACCGTGCAAGCAATTGAGGAACTCATGACACGGGCGGAAGCCACGATTAAACGCGAATTCCCATCACAAGGCCATGATCTGACTCTCTGCATCTTCTCTCGCCCTTTCCTTACGATAGATTACGTACAGACATCACTTTCACTGTCAGCCCGCCAGACAGCCTCAAAATATCTCTCTCAACTCACTGATATGAAGTTCCTGCAGCAGAAGAAAGTCGGCAGAAACAAGCTCTTCTACTGTCCACCGTTCCTGAAGCTCCTTGAAGGGTGATGGTAACGTACCTAACATATCGCATAAATATGTTATTTATTGTATAAATTACTAACATATAAGCATGAAATGAAGGTGAGACGTCACCTCTGCCGAGTAGCGACGAACTGACTGACG
>CAZOJC010000010.1:0-50431 GCA_964580035.1 uncultured Candidatus Peribacteria bacterium | reverse complement strand
CCTTTTGCTGAAAGTTCAATATTTCGGAACACCGCAGCCAGTGTTTCGTTCAGGTTGGCGTCGTTCCGCGCATGCTCACGAACATTAACAAAAAGCTCACTCGGTAAAATATAGAAGCCCTTTTCCTTCACGGTATCGGCTCGACCAAACTCCGCTTCCTTGTCACTCAGCTTCGCGTAATCAAAATCTTTTTTCCCGCTACGCCTCTCATCTTCATTAATGTAGATAGTGAGGTTTTCACTGATGAACCGGTAAAAGAGCATGCCAAGTACGTACTGTTTGAAGTCCCAGCCATCCACGCTTCCGCGCAGATCATTGGCGATCTGCCAGATGGCGCGATGCAGCTCGGCACGTTCTTGTTCTTTGGTTGTGTTTGCGGGTGTCATAATACATTCTTGGTAAATATTAATGCTGTACAATTCTATAGTCCTCATCATGAAAGAGCCCCCCCCTCACGTCACCACTTCAGCCACTCTCCCTTCACGAACGGCAGTGGCAAGCTCAAGACCGATTCTCTCCCCCACGCTCATCGTCTCGCCATACAGGTAACGCACATAGGGCGTTGCAAACGTGCCTGGCGAACCCGGAATGCGGAGTGACACATCAAAAATGACGATGTCCTCTTTGCCGTCCTCCGCAATGATAGCACCCTGCAAGGCAAACGGACCGATGATACCTTTTCCAGAAGGGTTCAATTCCTTCGGAAGTTTCCTCGTTGCCTCCACAAACTTTTGACCGAGGTCAAAAGCCTTTTCCAAGAGAGATTCCTTCACTGTGCAGGCAATGTGTCCCGTTTCTATCATTTTCAGATCCACCGATTTGAGTGCTCGCATTTGATCTTCGCACGTCATGCGTAGAAAGCCGTCTAGATTTGTTTGACGACGAGTGTCCGTGCCAAGAAGCTCTAGCTCTCCTGTGAGAGGAGAGGAGAAAAAATTGAAATTGACCGGTGCTCCGAGGACAAATTCTTCAATCGTTGCGCTGCGCCAATCACTGCTTATTTTCCCCTCACTCTCGCGCCGGCTTCCCTCTTCTTGATACTCTATGGAACTCGAGACAATGAAGAACGCACGCTCATACGATCGAGTGGCTTCTGATGCTTTCACAAGCACAGGACGATCGATATCTTTATAGCGTTCAAAAATTTTTGGGGTTCGTATCCCAGCCTCTCTGAGGAGATGATACTGATTGTAGGGCTGATCGCGCTCTTCGATTTTCAGGAGTGATCGAGAGCCAAAAATGGGGACACGAAAATCATGCTCGACGTTCGAAAAATCGTCTATGTACACCCAAAAATAGCGATTGTGAATGAAAATAGCATTCAATTCTCGCAGACGCTTCTGATGCTCTTCGTCGAGTACTGCATTGAAGTTTTTTACGGTGATCAATTCATCAACACAGCCTTTGCCGGCACGCGTTCGGTAGTACTGTTCGTACGTTTTTTCGCGACCTTCCTGCGCAACAGTGACAGTTCGAAAGCCGTGCTTTTTCGCTCCATGACAACAGTCCAGCGCACTGTGGCCTCCGAGCACCGCCACAGAAAGACGGGTGAGATCGTAGCCTTCGAGGAGCGCAGGAGTGTCTATAAGAGCATTGTAGCGAGAAGAGCGCGAACGCAACAGATGTCAGCCAAGCACTTCAGAAAGTCTCCCTTGCTCGGCGGCCAATTTAATTTCACGAGCAATGCGACGACCAGTGCTCATCGGAACATCGTACTTGAGAGCGGTGTACGGAGAGCCTTCAATGAATGGGTTTGTTCCTGCCACAATGCGAGCGCTGATTTCAAAAACAAAAATTTGAAGCTTCCTCGTCACAATAGTTTCAAGACAGAAAGGCCCGAAGAGCCCTTTGCCGCAGAGAGCTTGGCTCTGCTTAACCACGCGATCTCCCATCGAAAAGAAATCCTCAAGCATAGATTCTCTCACAACGACGGGTAAGTTTCCGACGATGGTGTAACTCGTATGAATATTAGCTGCCAGTTGATCTTCGGCCTTAATGCGACCGATGGAGTCGGCATTGGATTCATACCTCTTGTCGAAGCTCATGATCTCCAATTCCCCTGTGAGAGATGAGTAGAAATAATGCGCGTAGAGCGGTACGCCGATGATGTACTCTTGAATGGTGAAGTCGTTGTCATCTGGGTATTTACGATCTTTCACTTCATAAAATTGTTCGGGTGTCCGCACCACGAAATAGCCAAATCCTCCTCCTGCGCCGTGAAATTTGACGATGACAGGACGATCGATATCTTCCGGCCGCTCAAATACACGAGGCATGTTGATGGATGCCGCCAGCAGCCATTCTCGCTCCATCGTACGGTTGCTCTCCCATTCAAGAATCTCTTTGGTGCCGTAATACATCACCTTCATTTTGCGCACGCGCTCATGGCCCATGTACGCAATGAACGAGCCGTGGGGAATGATGACGGCATTCTTCTCAATGAGTATCTGCTCAAAATTCTCATTCCAATCGTCCCAACTGTCGATGAGCAAGATTTCATCGGCGACGCCGTAGCTCTTGTAGGGCCGTTCTTTTCCTTTCTGACAAATGACCAAATTGCGCATCCCTTCATCTCTCGCGCCCTTGAGAATCTGGAGCGCAGAATGACTGCCGATTGTGGCAATGACGATGTCTTTCGACTGTGGAAGCTGACGAGGAATCATTTGTGGGACTATAGTGTGATTTTTCGAGAGATGCAACTACAGTGAATGGAGACCACTGCGTTACTGAATTCTACATTTTGGCGCAGGATTTTGCGATGAAGAATCGTAAGGAGCTATCACCTATGCAGTCTTCTAAGAGAGAAGGAGCTAATGTCGAGCGCTGCCTTACCGTCTAATACCATCTGGGAAAGTATCTCGCCAATGGCCGCTGAATGCTTAAAGCCATGTCCTGAACAGGGCGAAGCCACAACGACATTCGGGTATGTCGGGTGAAAATCGATCACAAACCGAGAATCTGGCGTAACAGTGTAGAGACACGATGCCGCTTTCAAGCATTTGCCTTTGAGGGCGGGGAGAAATTGTAAGACATGCTGCTGCATTTGCTCAACTTCCTGTTGGGATACTTCACGCACGACGGCATCAGGATCTTTGATGGTCGTTTCGTATTGCTCCGTCGCTACTTTAACCCCTCTTTGACCGTCGATAGCAGGAAAACCATAGAGCTGATCAATGTCTTTCCCCGCAGTCCAAATGAAGATGGGAAAGCGTGGAGATTGATAGGGCTCAATAGAGCCTTCCGAATCAAACCAAAACAGCACTTGTCTGAATATTTTCAGCGTAGAAGCGTACTCAGGAAGGAGTTTTCCAATCCATGATCCAGCCGCAATGATGAGCTTCGCTGCTTCGTAGATTCCCTTCGTTGTCTTCACAGTGATGCGATCGTGGCTTGAGTTCACTTCAAAATCTATGACTGTTTCGTTTCGATTGAGCACTGCTCCGTGGCGTTCAGCAAGTTCCAATTGGGCTTCAATACATCGTTCGGGTCTCAGGAATCCCGCACCTGGTTCGTAGTATCCAATCTCCTAATCAACATTGAACTGAGGGAAACGCCTCTTAAGCTCTACGTTGCTCAATAATGTGTGCTCAATGTCGTATGCCTTTGCAGCATCGATGGTGCTCTGAAGAAATCCCTGCACTCCGTGCTGACCCGACTCATCATTGGGATCAGCGAGAATGAGACCTCCCACTTGTTCCAATACACTCTTTCCTGTCTCTCTTTCTACTTCTCGAAAAAGTTCATTTGCACGCAACACAAGAGGCACGTATTCCTTCCCTTCACCGATGGCCTGTCTCGTGATGCGTGTATCCCCGTGACTGGAACCGCGATCATGCGGAGGTGAAAATTGATCAACGCCGAGAACCTTTGCATCTCTCTTTGCGAGCTGGTAGACAGCTGCGCTGCCCATTGCTCCTAGTCCGACGACAATAACATCAAAATGTGGCCTCACTTCTCAAGTATACATCGCCGTCTAGATTACTTAAAGATACTCACAATAAGTGATCCGACGGCAACCGCAATGGACACTCCCGCCGCAAATTGGGCACGACGTGCGATTCTGTTTGCCTCACCTCCACGCCATTTCTCTTCCAGCGTTGCCTGCCGATTGTGGCAATGACGATGTCTTTCGACTGTGGAAGCTGACGAGGAATCATTTGTGGGACTATAGTGTGATTTTTCGAGAGATGCAACTACAGTGAATGGAGGTGCCGGCGGGAATTGCACCCGCGTATGGGGGTTTTGCAGACCCCTGCCTTACTGCTTGGCGACGGCACCATCGCACGCAAAGTGTACTGAAGGATCGCCTCACGTGCCATGGCAACATACACAACAGCAAATATGCCTACCATAACCTCGATGATTTGTGGTAGAATACACTCTATGCATAAAAAGTTTTGCATGCAATTCAGAACGTCGTGCGCACGAATAGTCTTCATGCTGATCGCCTTCGTACTATGGGGAGGGCTCGGCAACACGCTCTCCACTCCTCTTGCAGTGCTCAGCATTCCAAGGGCTCTCGCAGACTGCAATATCAGCGTAGGTGGCTTTGCGTTTTTCTCGACTGCTGTCGGCACGAAAGTGTTTGTGAATAACTATGGAAGCGATTCTGTGAGTGTCATTAATTCCGTCACGGATACCGTCACCGCCACGATCAGTGTCGGCACCAATCCCTACATGTCTGTGAACTCAGGCACCAAGCTCTACGTCATTAACTACGGCTCAAGCAACGTGTCTGTCATTAATACCACCACGAATACAGTCTCAACGACGATATCGGTCGGGGCAAATCCGTACTGGGCAACACTGGTAGGCACCAAACTCTACGTGAGTAACTACGGAGCTGGGACGGTATCCGTGATTGATACCGCTACTGATACAGTCACTTCAACAATCAGCGGCATTAGCACTGCATATGTATCAACAGCCATTGGATCAAAGCTCTACGTGAGTAAGTACGGAGGAACGAGTGTCGCCGTCATAGATACAAGCACTGACACGCTCAGCACGTCGATTACAGTCGGCACCACTCCCTACAGCTCTGTCGCAGTGGGAACGAAGCTCTACGTCGGCAACTACAATTCTGCAAACGTATCGGTCATTGATTCCGCGACAGACACAGTCACCTCCACGATTACCGTAGGCAACCGACCGTATGACATCAAGGCAATCGGCACAAAAGTGTATGTCTCCAATGCCTTTTCAGACACCGTATCTGTGATCAATACAGCGACAGATACAGTCTCAAGTACCATCACGGTTGGGGATAGCCCGTACTACATGTCAGTATCCGGCACGAAAATCTACGTGAGTAATTTCTTAGACGGCACGCTGTCGGTGATCAATTCTGCTACCGATACCGTATCGACGACGATAGCACTGATGACTCCTGCTGTATCCGATCCGTACTCCACCACTCTCCTCGGAACGAAGCTCTACGTGGAGCGAATCAATACAAATATCGTGGGAGTAGTGGATACATCTACCGATACGCTGCTCTCCAGCTGTGGGGCTGCCGCTCCAGGTACGCCAGATATGACTGCTGCGACAGACTCAGGAAGCTCAAATACCGATGATGTCACGAGTGACACAACACCGGATTTCGAAATCAGTTGTATCGCCGGTGCCACCGTGGAACTTCGTGAAGGGAGCACGACACTTGCTTCTGGGGTGTGTCCTGTCGGGGGCACCATCACTCTCACATCATCGACCCTTGCAGAAGGCTCTCATACAGTGAATGCGAGGCAGAATACTGGAGGAGGCATGGGGCCAAACTCAGGAAATCTTGCCATCACTATTGATACCACGGCTCCTGCCGCACCTGGAACGCCAGACATGACCACAGGCACCGACTTGGGCGTGAGCTCGAGCGACAATATCACATCTGACTCGACGCCAAATTTCACGATGTCGTGCACAGGAACAGATACGATCACGCTCACGCAAGGAGCGACGACCATTGGTACGGGAACGTGTGCAGGAGGCACGGTGACGATTACCTCGTCTTCGTTATCAGACGGCACGTATTCAGTGACAGCGACTCAAACAGACGCTGCAGGAAATGTCTCTGCTTCCTCAAGCGCATTGAGTGTCACAATAAGTACTTCGGTACCGACAATTTCCTCTCTCACGCCGACAGGGAACGCGAGCGGACTTACAGGCACCACGAACCTTACCGCTGTCTTCTCTCAGGCTGTACAGCCTATGACAGGCACTATCACAATCAAAACCGTTTCTGATAATGCCACAGTAGAAACGATCGATGTCACGTCACTACAAGTGACTGGCGGCGGCACTACTACTATCACCATAGACCCATCAGTGACATTGAGCCTCGATGTGGCGTACTACGTGCTCATTGATGCGACGGCGTTCGATAGTACGTCGGGTGTCGATTTTGCTGGCATAAGCCTCTCAACTACATGGCAATTCACTCTCGTTTCCCCCGTCACTCCTTCGTCATCGAGCACTGAGAGTTCGGGAGGAGGAGGCGGTGGTGGCGGAGGCGGAAGCCGTAAAAGCAACGAAATTATCATCTCTCAGCTTCCTGCAGGAAATTTGCGAGGAAAGAACTGGAAAGAGGAGAGCATGAGTAACAAAGCAACGCCTGAATACGAATCCCAAGGGCCGTTCTCGACTCGGTCCGGAGTCTGTAGCAACCATAGTAAACGAGTATCGGCCGTGAAGTATGCAGATATTCCCGATTACTGGTTTACGCGCTATGCGAGAGACACCTCTCGCTTGGGAGTGTTTCCAGAGAATGACAATCACCTCTTTCTGCCTTTGAATACAGTCTCTACCGATGAATTCGCATTCATTCTGTACAAGTTACTTGAGCCCGACGCTCGAGATGTGCCTGAAGGAGGCTATCGTAAGGCAGTGATCGGACATGGCGTTCTCCCGATTGCTCTCGAGAGCAAAGGAAATGAACGCGTTTCACGCGAAGTGGCGATTGCAGCGCTCATGAGAGCGTTCTGCATTACAAGCGAACCGTCTGCTGAAGTCTTCAGAGATGTGAGAATGTCTGACACGTACGGTACAGATATCTACGCTGGTGCGGCTCTCAAAGTCGTGCTGGGATACTTATTCCCAGATGACTCACCCACAGGCTACTTCAAACCGAATGCATCGATCACGCGAGATGAATTGGCAACTATGCTCGTACGACTCGTGAATATCATGATACAACGCTGAAGTACTGCGAACTTCGCATTACTCCTGAGCAGATCCGTTGCTTGCTGCACTTCGGAACGTTGCGCTCTTGAGCAGAGAGAGCACTTCTTTCTCTTGAGAGTCTTGGATGGTGAGAGGATAGGCAGCCGTGAATGTGTAGCCGATGCGATTGCTGCTACCACTCAGTTGGTAATAACGCCGGATGGGAGCATCGGGCGAGGGTCGCGCTTTGAATACGTGAATGGCGGTTTCATTCCCGTCAATGTACACGGTGGTCTTATCGATCAGCGCGTATTCCGGAAGTACACCGACAGCCTGAATATTAGCTTTGCTGTACTCCGAAGTGGTCATTTCGCGCGTGAGAGGCTCCGCCGTCACCGTGACGGTATCAAATTGCCCACCTCTCGCTTCTGAAGACTGAAAAGCGGCCACAGTCTCTTCTGCTACTCCCAGTGTGCGAAGATCGTCGCTCGAAAGAATGTTCCAGCCTGACGGAAGGCAAGCGCCAACAGTGCCATTCCAAAACGACGTCTCACATGTGACACCAGCTCCAGCATCACCAGAACCCATTGAGCAACCGACGAGCACGAGAGCGATAACGGCCACCATGGAAACGCGCTGCATGGATGATAGTGTACCACTGAGCAGGCACGGCACTCATGATGATATTGACGAATGTTATTTATTCACTCAAACATACTATGTCAGCATTGAATAGACAGCATATATATGATAAAATAATAGGATTTTATGACGCTCACACCGACATGCAAGAAGCGGCTCTGTGTAGTGGCAATCGTGATGCAGGTTGTGTGCTTGCTTCCTGCGCCGCTCGCGGCTCAGGAAGTATCCTGCTCTGATGTGAGTGCTGAAGATACGGTTGTGGGAGTGGGTACTATCGTACAAGCGCAAGGCTGCGTGAAAGGAGAAGACATGAGAATTGATATCACGCCACCGAGGGGCGTGCCTTTTTCGATCTCAAGTACGTCGAATGAAGAGGGCACGGCTACTGCGATGATCTCTGGATCGCGCATCACTGCTGCGGGGAAACACGTGGTGACAATTGGTAGAGTGAAAACTTCTTTCGCTGTTCTCCCTGGAAAAGCGAGTCTTACGAAGTCCGAAATACGAGCAACGAAGACAGGCACCCAGAAAGACGGATCTCAGGTGTACACTGTTACTGCTACAGCGCGAGACGATGAAGGAAACGCTATTCCCGGATTGCCCCTCGTACTGGTTTCAAGTAACGAGGAAGACAGCATCTCTCCGCAATCTCGCCAAACAAACGATGTGGATGGCTCGATGAGTTGGACACTGAGAACAATGGGCGCAACAGTCACGGCATTCGATATTATTAATAATGTTCGTATCGGCAGTATTGCGATCAACGCACCCCAAAATAACGGCTTCAACCTCGGCGCAACGATTCTCGACGGGCGTGGGGGCGAAACGGGAGTCGTGGATCACTTCGAGATCACAATAGGAAATAATGATCCAGTGAAGATTCACACTCTCTTCCCTGTCATCATTACGGCGGAAGATAGCAACGGCAATATTGTGCAGAATTACACAGGGGAAGTGTTCATCGAAAGCACCGATCCGAAGGCAGAATTCCCTCAGAAGGGATTCGACGGACAAAACCCAAAAAGGGGTATTTTACAATTCACGCCGAAAAATCGCGGCACACTAAATATTCCTCTCAGCTTTAGTTTCAGCACAGTCGGCGAACAGAGCATCACGATCGTTGATAGAAACAATCCTGCTATCAAAGGAACTCTCACGGTACAAGTGAATAGCAGTACAATTGATGACGGCCAAGAATTAGTCATTCTCGATCCCCCCAATGGATCTTACGTGAATACAACGACAATAAACGTGCAAGGACAGGGGCCGAGCCTGCTTAAACTTGAGCTGATCACGGGAGGAGAAAAAAAATTTGATGGCGAGACTGATGCTGACGGCGTGTTTCGCTTCACAAACGTATCGCTTGATGACACTAAAACTAATTTCACCTTCATGGTTCAAAGTAAGAAGAGCAAACAATATCAGTCCGCACCAATCACCATAACGCTCGATACGAAACCACCAACGATCGAAAGTGCCTCGCTCTCGCCAGAAGCAGGAGTGACGATGCAATCATCGACCCTCACGGTGAAAGCTGAAGAAAAACTGGCATCAGTGACCGCGGAAGTAGAGGGAAAAAAAACGTCTCTCACAGAATCAAGTGCGGGGATCTACACAGGGACGATACCAGGAGTGAGTGAAGCGGGCACGTACGACGTGCGGATCACTGCGACTGATAGAGCAACAAACGAAACACAGCTCCTCATGAAATGGCAGGTGAAGCCCGCAGCAGTGCCACGCGTGACGGGGGTAACGACAGAAAATAAATTGCAGGATATTCTCCTGCGCTGGAAGGGCATTGAAGGCGATAAAATCAGTCACTATAGTATCTACATTACAGAGGGCAAAGACGATCAAAATATCATCCATTCGTTGAAAGCAGCATTCCCCGCTACCTCCGCAACGATTAAGGGGCTCTCGGCGGGAAAAGAGTATGGATTTTTTATGACTGCCGTTCGGCAAGACGGTACAGAGAGCGAGGAGAAGAGCGCACTGGTGACGGCAACACCCCTCGGCCTTACGGCGAAAGTCATCCCACAGAATGGCAGCCTTCTCATCGAAGTACATGCGCCTGCTCAGTTACCCCTCTCGCGATACAAAGTAGCATTCGGCACAGAGCCGGGGGTCTTCCGTACCTCACTCAACTTCCCGGCTGCTCAGACAATCAGCCTGCCGGACCTTGTGAATGGCACTCAGTACTTTGTGCAGATCACTGCCGTTGATATTGCCGGAAATACGCTCACAGATCTCACAACCGTCGTATCTGGCATTCCCTCTGGAAATGGATTTATAGCGGCAGCACCAGATCCGATCCCATCGGACATGAATGGAATATCGCAGAGAAACGATCCGCCAAAAACGCCCTCATGGCACAGCGGAGCACCTCTCATTCCTGAAACAGGTGTACCAACAATGATACTCATATCAGTTCTCATAGCGTCTGTCATGGGTATGATGTGGTGGAGACGAAGGCAATCGATGCTCTCTCTCGAACGCGAATTTATGGCAATGATGAACAAACGATACCGTCAATAATCCCATGTCATCCGTCGCTCGTGCGCTTCGCACACTCTCCATCGGCGGTGCAACGTACGACCTCTTCCTATCGCTTCCTCCTGAAATGGAGAGTGAGAAAGGACACGTGACGCTGGAAGCGGGAGCAAAAGTGAGAGTGAAAGGCATCCAAGAAGACTGTGGCGGTGGCGCATGCAACACATCAGTCGGGCTCGCCCGCCTCGGCTGCGATGCTTCTTTCTGCGGCGTAGTGGGATCGGATCTCTGGGGAAATACACTGCTTCAAACAATGCAGAGAGAAGGTGTGAAGACACATCTCGCTACCATCGTAGAAAAAGAGACGAGTAGCTTCTCACTCATCCTCATTCTTCCAGGCGGCGAGCGTACAATTCTCTATCACAGCGGCGTCAATGATCACCTGCATGATGCCATTTTTGACCGCGAAGCGCTCATGTCTTTCGATGCCGTCTACATAAATCACCTCTGCGAGAAAGCGTGTATTATTGAAGATGATCTCATCATGATGCTCAATAAACATGAGCATGCGCACGTGAGTTGGAATCCCGGAGGATGCCAAATCAGCGCTGGTATTCACTCGGCATCGATAGCAGCATTACTGAAACGAACGGACCTGCTCCTGCTCAACAAAGAAGAAGCGCTCCAGTTCAGTGGGGAGAAGACTATTGAGAGCGCAAGCCGTCGCCTGCTCTCGGCGGGTGTGAAGCGAGTCTGCATCACTGATGGCGCTCGCGGCTCATACGGAGCTGAGGGTGAACAGATATGGTGTTGTCCTGCTCGCGTAGACTGCACAGTGGTGGATGCAACAGGGGCGGGAGATGCATTTGGCACTGCGGCTAGTTTTGCGCTGATGCGAGGCAAATCCTTGCCAGAGGCGCTCGTGGCTGGTACACTCAATGCGTCGAGTGTCGTGCAATCAATCGGCGCGCAGACAGGTCTTCTGACAGAGACAGAGATAGATTCCCTCATCGCGCAAAGCAGCCTGCAACCGTCGCTCGTCTAACGATATATTGTTCATTTTTCCCCTCTCCGTCATGTCAGATGATGCTCTCGTATCAGTTCAAGAACTCATTGATTCAGCCATGTCTTCTTTGAAGACTGCCCAAGGCATGCTACGAGAAATCACGGGGGTGAGCAATTCCTCTCGAGAGCGCTACGTCAATCGAGCAAGCTCGCTCGGCTTGAGCGCAATGAGCGGTGCAGCTGCCAAGGTCGTGGAAGGCATCTTCGACGGACAAAACATGGTAGATGCCACGGGACAGACGTATCCGATTCCTGCTAACTACGCCAGCAAGAGCAAGTTGGTGGAAGGTGATGGCATGAAGCTCTCCATTACCGATGAAGGCAAATTTATCTACAAGCAAATCGCCCCCATCGAGAGGCGCACTATCGTGGGAGTGCTCATTCAAGAAGACGGCCAGTACAAAGTGCTCGCAGAAGGTAAGGCCTATCGCCTCCTCCTCGCATCTGTCACGTTCTACCGCGCAGAGGTGGGCGATCAAGTGACGATTCTCATTCCCAAAACCGGTGAAGCGAATTGGGGTGCCGTCGAAGCCGTCATTCCACGGAGCCTATCGGAAGCCGCGGCAAAAGCTGCCATCGGCAAAGATGGCACAGTGAAGGTGAGAAGTCGCAAGAAAAACGATGACGGTGAATTGAGTCCGGATATCGAGTAAATTTCATGCGCCTCCCGCCACGCATCTATGTACCGGCATTGGCTGCAGGGCTCACAGCCCTTGTGATCGGCTTAGTATTTCTGTGGCAAATTCAACAGTCGGTACAAGTGATTGAAAGTGGATTTTTCGGTGCGAGGCCCCAGACATCACTCACGTCGATAGGAACTGGTAGAAAGCGTGGTACTGTCATCTCCGGATCGCAAGCCCTCGTACTCTTGCGTGAAGGAGAACTGCTGGAACTGCAAGGAGAGTGGGAGAAGGCAGAGCAGAAGTATCAAGAGAGCGTCGCAAACGGTGGCGGACTCCCCTCTCTGAGAAGACTTGCTGCCATTCAAATGCAGCGACGAAAATTTGACGATGCCCGCAAGACCATTCAGACCATCCGCAACAATGACAGCGACGCTGATGATGCAAAAATGCTTGAAGGCTTGCTGGAGCTACGATCGGGTGCAGTGAAGAAAGCAAAAAATATCTTTCAGAGCATGCGAAGTCTTCCGCAAGGACAGTATGGACTCGGACTTGTAGCGATAGCAGAGAATGAACACGAACGCGCTACGGCACTGCTCACTGACGCCGCCGCCAGCGCAGGATCGGATACGCAATCATCTGCCAGAATACTGCTGGATGCCTACAGGGAATTCTCGCTTTTTGCAGACAAGCAAGATGAGCACTTGCTCGCGCTCCTCGCACGTGCACTTGCTCAAGTAAACGAGTGTGAAATCGCTCTTCCTCTCGCTCAAAAAGCAACGCAGTCTCTGCCGTCCTATCGCGATGCGTTTTTAGTGAAAGGGTATTGTGAACTCGTGACAGAACGTACTTCTCAAGCGCTTGCGACATTCGAGCGGGCCTATGCCATAGATTCAGAAAAACCTGAAATTCAGTATTTCCTTGCGCGTACGTACAAAGCGATGAACGACACCCGTAACGCCATCACGTTCCTCCAGTACGCCATCATCAACGGATTCAAGCCCGAGCGTGATGCGCGAGAACTCCTCGCTGCATACGCTATCGATGCCAGTGACACTGCTCTCGCGCTTGAGCAGTACGCAGCCATTATTGAAGATGCTCCGGAAGATATCTCAGCCACAGAAACCTACGTTTCACTCGCCATCCGTATCCCCGGTAAGAGTGAAGATGCGTACCAAGCGGCACTGTCACTCAAAAAGAGACTACCAAATGATCCAAACGCGCTCGCGCTCTTAGCGGAAGCATCGCAAGCATCAGGCAAGCGAGAAGAGGCAGCGAACAATGCCGAAGCGGCTCTCCGGCTCGACCCTAAGAATACTCGTGCAAAGACGGTAGTTGAGAGGCTGAAGATGCCGCAGTAGTGGCACACGAAATACTCAGATATTCACAAAAAGACCGACAAGCGGCCTTTTTGTATTTGTGTTCGCCTCCTGAAGCTATCAACGAAGTAAATGGTGGTGAACGTTCGCTGAGCTCTGGTAGCGGAGGGGCACGTGGGGGAGGAGCCCCGAATCCTCTGCCTTGCTAGGGTCTCTTGTTTCTCCTCGTGACCAAACGAAGTCCCCGTACCGGTTCGCCGCGCGGTGCCGAAGGCTCCGGGGGAACACTGGGGAGAAAGGGGGGAGCACTCTGGCACACTCACTCACGTGCCAGAGCGTCATTGCAGAGCAGAGAGGAAGGTGACCACGGAAGGTGCTTAAGTGGGCATCTTCCTCTCTACGGGTGTTTCTCGACCGGTGATGTGAAGGATCTGTTATCTCTCGTAGTGTTTGTGTGGGCGGCTCCGGAGCCTTGTTTGTGTGTGTTTCTCTATTATGTGTATGAGTGTGTGTTTTAGTACTGTCTGAGTTCTCTTTGATTCCTCTGTTTTGGAGAAATCATGTCATTATATTCATTCAAGAATACTACGCAAGTAGATGGGGTTGTGTTTAATAAGAAATGTTTCAGGATAGATTATTGTTATAGCTGTGAAATATTGGAGGGTGATGAAGTTATATATTCCCTTAAATCTGGTGAATATTTGAAAATTAAACAACTTCCTGCAAGAGGTCCGGCATGACCAGATAAAGTTATTGTGTAAGGCAAACCAAGCTTCTGCAGTGCGCATTCAATGGCATATGCCGAGGGCAGAACGCTAAAAAAAGCGTGATCGCAATTATAAATTTCAAGTAAATTATTGCTATTATTTCCTTGTTCACACGATTGGGTTCTGAGATCACTTACTTGGACATTAAAAGTGTTTACCGTTTCTCTACCTAAATATCTAATAAAAAGCTTTCGCCCAGAAAGAAGTTCATTTCCGAATGTAGGATTATTGGCCCATCTGAAGTGAATCCCAACTTTTCTAAGAAGATCTAGGTAAGCATCATGTGTAACAGAGGCGTTAACTTCAAAGCTTGGCTCATCTCTATAATATTGTAACCAAATTTGATAATTATTGAATATTTTTTCCGTGACTGGTGTTGGAAAATCTCCCTTTTTAAGGCCTAATCCCAGACGAGATTGTAGAATCTGTTGGGGTGAAATGTTGTCAAGCTGCATACAATCGGAGAGTCGTGGGAGTACTTCTTCTGGAACTGGGAAATCTGTGTACTCTTGAAGAATGCTCTGCAAATCTCTGTTTCTCGATTCCCCACTCAATCGACACGTTTCGATTATGCCCTGCAAGTAAAGCATGCAGAGAAGCTGAGCTCTCAATTCACAAATAGGGCTTTGATTACATATTGACTCAATCAGCGAACGTACGCCAAGACTGTATGTAGCTATCTTGTTTTTTTGACTAACATCATTAATTTCTGAGGAAAGAATATTTTGAGTTTCTTCTCGTGTAAGTGCTCTTATTTTCACTATGGGATACTGCTGGAGCCATTTTAGATTTTCAGGCAAATTTTTTCCGGCCTGCTTAAGAAGAATGATCAGCTTATTCGGATCTCCATTCGACTCGTGGTTACTTTCAAAAGCACCAACATCTATAATTTGTACATTTATATTTGGAAATTGATTTTGCATCTTAACTGCTATCGTAGATTTGCCTGTACCGGGCAAGCCTTCTAGTAGAAGATAGGGTATGTTTTGCGCTAAGTGATCCCCCAAAGCTTCTAACGCTTCTAGCTGTGAAGAGGAAAGTGTTTTTTCCATTAACACACTACAAATAAGAAGATCCTAAAAAAAGCAGTAGGTAGAACTATGGAGTTCATTCTGTAATAATGCGAAATATTTTAGAGTGTTAAAGATGCAAACAAAACTACTTATAATTTTTATTTAATATTTACAAATTGTCAAACAACATTTTTATTAGCTATTTTTATAATCCCCCAGCCAAACAATCATGCTACTCTCCACTCACTCATGCTCCCCCACTTCACCACCCCACTCTCAAGAACCATTCTCCTCAGCCTCCTCGGCACGTGCGTACTCGGAGTGATACTCGCGCTCATTGTAGGAAACGCGATGAGGCCATTCAATCGGGAGAAAGGGCTCGCCTCACATGTGCCAGCAGAGAGCGTTCGCCTGCTCCTGCGCGCACCGAGCACACCTGCGCTCACTTCGCTCATGCAATCAGCGCAGGCTCTGGGGTTTAGGTTGCCCCCGCCTAACGCAGCAGAAGAGATGAACGCTACAGAATATGCCGTACTCGATACAGGGAGTGGTGCAGTGGGATGGGCACTCTACGGGAAAGACATGACAGATGCCTCATCTCGATTCCGCTTGAGAATAGTGAGCTCAGACAGGAAAACGGCAGATATGCTTGCAACGGTAGCGAAAGAAAAAGAGAGGACGCTTGCTGATTCTGAGGCATTTCAGGACTTGAAATCCGATCATCCTTTCAGTGTCTATCTCCGCACGGATGCCATCGTATGGAGCGGTCATCCAGCAGACTCGATCGTACAAGCGCTACTCAGTGGCTATTCCTCGATACACGCTCAGTTCTCGGCAGATGAAGGCAGCATTCTCTTAAGAAAGAATGTGAGCGCAAACGTGAACACATTCCTTCCTCCTCGGATAATCACTGCAAGCACACAACCCTCTGTGAGCATTGCCCTCGCCCGTCCGAGAGAAGCGATCCTCTCAGCCCAAGCAGCGTTGCGAGGCGTATCTCTCGAACAAGAGGAAGGACTCACTGGCATCGTCATGCAATGGATGCTCGATGCGGGGCTCAGTCCCGAGACACTACAGGCAGTTGCCGATGCACCAGCCTCACTCTCGATCTGGCACGGGTCTGGGGCATCGCACTGGATCCTCTCGCTCACTGGAAGAGAAGACACGGCTGAAGCACTCATCACCTCTCTTTCAAGAGGCCAAGTGAAAGGCATCGTGCGTCACTTCGATTTTTTTGGCGAACAGTCGCGCACGGACCTCATTGCCGATGACAGAAACGGCATCGAGCGAGAACAACACGGAAGCTGGACAATGGTCTCGATTGAAAGACGCTCCCCCCTCCCCTCGCTCACGGTGGCATTCCGCAAGAACGAGCTGCGTATCAGTGATGATGAGACGCTCATGACCCTAGCACTCAATACCGTGCCAATAACGCCAAGCTACGCGACGTATAGCCCTCCATCGATCATCACAGAATGGCAAAGCGAGGAGGCACAGCAGGCACTGCACGACGCTCTCCCATTCCTCACGGGCTCTGGCACCTCATTCGTCCTTCCGATTCTATCTCAGGCGACTGGCAGAGTGCATGGAGAAGTGTTTCAGCAATCCGACGAGGATATCCTCGTCTGGAAACAAGAGCAAAAAGAATGATCTGGCGCAATGCATACTTTCCGAGTACTCTCTGCCCGCTATGAAGCTCTTCGATTTCATGCGTCCGGCAAAATACTTCTTTGCCATTTCTACGACGCTCACTATCTTAAGTATCGCTCTGACAATCTACCCTGGCCCAAGGCTCAGCATAGAATTCACGGGAGGAACGCGCATGGAATTCCGAGTGCCAGCTACCGTGACGGTGAAAGCTGTCTCAGAGGCCCTCAAAACCTACAGCACAGAAACGAATGGCGTCGTGAACAAAGCGCAGAACGGAAACATCATCATCCGCACCAAAAACCTAGAAGACGCTGAGCATACCGCCCTCGTCACGCACCTCGTAAGCACCCTCGGACCCATAGATGAAGTGCAATACAACACGATTGGACCCACTGTAGGCACCACGCTCAAGCGACGCGCAGTGATCGCGCTCGCGGTCGCCTCCCTTGGCATCATTCTCTATTTGGCGTGGGCGTTTCGTTCCATGCCGAGAAAGTACGGCGCGTGGAAATTCGGCGTTGTGGCAGTGTTCACTCTCCTGCACGACGTGATGGTGACGGTGGGTATCTTCGTCATTCTCAGCTACTTCACTGCATTCGAAGTGGATACGTTGTTCATCACCGCACTGCTGACGATTCTCGGCTATAGCGTCAACGATACGATTATTATTTTCGATAGAATCCGAGACAATGTCTTCGTTCAAGAGCGTCGCGAACAATTCAGGCACCTTGCGAATGCCGCCGTCAACCAATCATGGAAGCGTTCGTGCTACACGAGCGGATCGACACTCATCATGCTGCTGTCTCTGTTCATTCTCGGCAGCACCAGCATTCAATGGTTTGTGCTCACGCTCATTGTCGGTATCGTCCTCGGCACGTACTCGAGCGTCTTTGTAGCAACGCCACTCCTCGTCTACTGGGTCGAGCGCACTAAACACCACTCATAGCCTGTTTCTCCGGTTTCATCATGCCCTCTCTTTCAATTGAACGTCTCCCGAAATCTCGCGTGCAGTGCGCGGTGTCATTTGATCGTGAGGAGCATACAAAAAGTCAGCAAAAGGCTCTCGAACGACTAGGAAAGTCTCGACGATTAAAGGGGTTTAGGCCCGGAAAAGCCCCGATCGAGATACTGAAAAAAGAAATTGAATCGTCTGAAATAGTCAACGAAATGCTCCGTGAGGTGTTGCCGAACATTATGAGACAGATGCGTGAGAAAGAGTCCATTCAGCCCATTATGCCTCCAGATATACGCGTCACGGCGGAAGAACCGCTTGCCTTCACTGTCTTGATCCTTGAGGATCCAAAAGCAACGGTGAAGAAGCCTGAGTCGTTTACTGTTAAAACCCCCAAAGAGGTCACAGTTGCGCGTGAGGACATTGATCAATTCTTCCGAAAGCTCCTCTGGCACGACAGGAAGGAGTCTCCCGAGGAGCGTGAACCGCGCAAAGGAGATCTGGTACTCATCACTGTGCTCTCTAAAGATACGAAAGGCGAAGGAATCCCCTCCCTCACCAAGCATGACGTTCGCATCGTGATCGGAGAGGGAAAAATGCCAGAAGCGATAGAAAAAGCCCTGCTCACAATGAAGAAGGGTGAGAAGAACACTGTCGCCTTAACACTACCGAGCGATGCCCCTGAAGCGAAAGGAAAATCGAGCAAGTACACTGCAGAACTCACACTCACTAATGTGTGGTCCGTGACACTCCCCGAGCTCACGCAAGACTACCTTAAAACGCACTTCAACATCGATAAGTCGCCAAAAGAATTTGAGAGTGAGATAGAAACTATGCTGAGAGACCAGAAGCAGAAAGAGGTGAACGCTCAAAGGGAGCATGAATTTTTCACTGCTGTGAGAGAACGCACTGTCGTCGATCTCGCACCTGAGCTTGTGCAGCACGAAGTGGAATCACTCTTAGAGAATTTGAATGCTGATCTTAAGGAGCGAAACATGACTCTCGATCAGTGGCTGCAGCAATCCAATAAAACACCGAAATCGTTGGGGGAAGAACTACGCTCTGCGGCAGAAGAACGACTGATATTGCGCGCAGGGATACGCTTCCTCTTGGACAAGGCATCGATCAAGGTACCGGAAGAAGAGGTGGCGAAAGCAGCGCAGAGAGAATATGAAGCAAAGCAGAGAGAAGGCGGCGCTCCGGATTACGCTCAATACGCGAGCGGCGGCGATCGGTATAATCAGATCTTTTCAGAGATGACAATTAAAGCACTGCTCGCGCACTACGGCATTTCATGATGATCTTGCGGAGGAGATGACGAAGCCCACCGCACGGAAACGATGCGATCTCTGTTTGCATTCTTGAGCATGCCGCATTGCTCTGCATGAACGCTAATGTCTCCTGTCCGAGTGATGAAGCCGACAATCGGTGACTGACGTGTCGCATCCGAATTCACATGACAACACTTGGCGAAACGATACGGCATCCCCACAGGAGCTCCTTCAACGAGTATGAGCGCGTCGCCACGAGTGCCAGTTTTTGAGAGCGTAGTATTCTTTCGCTTGGAAGCCGGAACGGGTGCGGCAAGGTGCCGGTGAAGCGAGGCTGCTTTCACGGCTCCCATGCCGACCTTCACAATGATGTCCTCGCGCTGGCGTATCGTTTGAGCAATGCCATCGACCACTTTGAGCGCGGTGTAATCTGCGTCGAGAGCAGGTAATCCTCGATGATGGAAATCTGCGTTGATGATGTCTCGTCCTCGAGTGAGAAACTCACTCCTGTGATGAGAGAAAAAATAATTTTTAAGTTTCGCGCGAGCGCTTGACGTGGCGAGGCGTTCTAGCCACTGAAGCGTAGGACGCGGCTCCCTATGAGTGAGGATCTCCACCACATCACCATTCTGAAGCTCATACGTGAGAGGAACGAGCACTCCGTTCACGCGTGCTGCCTTGAACGTAAGCCCAAGATCAGTGTGAATGAGGAACGCAAAATCGAGAGGGCTGGATCCTTCAGGAAGCTCACGTACGTCGCCTTTGGGGGTGAGCACGTAAATGTGCTCGACGATTCGTCCGTGCGACGTGTCTTCAAGAAAGTGCTGATCCTTCAAGATGTCGGCAAGCGCGAGTGTATGGGTTACTTTCTTTGAGCCGACTTCTTTGTACATCCAGTGCGCGGCGATACCGTACTCCGCTTCATGATGCATAGAGTCAGTGCGAATCTGTACTTCTATGATGAGATCTTTCGGCGCTTGCGGAAGGCCAATGAGACATGTGTGCAAGCTCTGATATCCGTTGGGCTTTGGGAAAGAGATGTAGTCTTTAAACCTCTGCTGCACGGGCTTGGCGAGCCGGTGGAGGTGTCCGAGCACTTGATAGCAATCGCCTTCCTCAGGGACGATGATGCGAAGCGCAATGAGATCGTTGATATTGGTGATGCCGGTAATGCTCTTCGTTCTCATTTTTTGAAAAATGCTATACGCATGCTTCTCTCTGGCCATAACGGTGACGGGAATGCCTTCAGCCGTGAAATACTCCTGAAGCGAATGTACGACATGCGGCAGAAAAGAACCGTGTTCGCTATGCATCTGCTCAAGCTGAGTGCGTATGTGCTCGTTGTCTGTGGGGTACGCAACGGGAAAGGCCTTCTCTTCTAAGCGATATTTAAGCGAGTAAATACCGAGCCTCGCAGCGACAGGAGCAAAGAGTGAGAGCGCCTCTCGAACGAGTGACATGCGCGAATCGGCATTCATGAGATCAAGGTGCTCAAGAATGTACGCATGGCAACACAGCTTAAGGATCACCACTCTCATTTCATCCGAGGCAGAAATGACCATGACTTTCAGATCATCCACTGAACGCGTGCGGTCGGCATAGTTCATATGCGAGAGCAAGTGAAGTCGGCTGACAATCATACGTACTCCCGGACCATATTCCTGCTCGATATCAGTCAGGGTTGTACCCTGCACCGAAAGAGCATGTTGAAGTATGCATGCGATCACTGCGTCTTCATCTGGCTTAAACTCAAGAAACAGCGCGAGGACGCCCAGAGCATGCTCAATGAGTGTCATGCTCGACTGCGGCAGGAGACGATCTCCGTAGAGCGTGCGAGCGAAACTGACAGCCTTCTTCACGTTCTCTCTCGTAAAGATGGCACCCTCGCGATGGAATGGAATGAGATCGTGTGTGGCTGCAGGATGAGAATCGGCAATCTCCACGGAGAAGTGTGAGAGAGAATGAGCCACGAACGTAGCAGATCCTGCGCCCTTTCACGAGTAAATTCTCTGGAAAATGGAAATCAATCAGAGGCTCTGAGGGCACTCGACCGCATTTCTGCTTTCTTACACAGAATGACGTAGGACAATTCGAGATGAGATGATGATGAGCAAGTTACAGTTGACTTCCTAGTATCCTGCGCTATACTCGCCCTACGTCCGAAGACCGGAGGTAGTAGGCCCCAGGCCTGCAGTAAACCCTCCCGAGGAGTACAGCAGCGCTCACCCGGCCCCGGCTTGGTGGTTCGTGCCGTGTTCCTCGCTGGTCTCCCGGACGCAAGGGAGTCCAGCGATTTTTTTTAACGCTCTCCCTGTCCCACTGCCCACTCCCCTCTCTCCCTCGCCCCATGGCCGTCTCACACGAAAAAAAGGCTGAACAGCTCTCCGCTCTAAAGGAGAAGATTCAATCGGCTTCATCAATTATCTTCGCTCATTACATCGGGCTCACGGTTTCAGATATCAGCTCGCTTCGATCAAAATTGAAAAAGGAAAAAGCGGAGCTAAAAGTAGGCAAAAAAACGCTCATCAAAATAGCAATGAAAGAGCTCGGCCTGCCAGACGTGCCAGAGAGCGCTTTCACTGGTCCTGTCGCATGCATTTTTAGCGCTGAAGATCCGGTTGCGGGTGCCAGCGTGGCGTTTGAATTCGGCAAGTCTCATGAACAAGTGAAGCTCATTGGCGGTGTATTTGAAGGCAAGATTCTCACTGCCAGTGAAGCGACGATGTTTGCATCCTTGCCTTCCCGCATCGTTCTTCTCGGCACGTTCATGGGCATGGCCAACGCGCCGCTTCGATCATTCGTCAGCATCTGCAACTCTCCTCTCACGGGCTTTGCTCGTGCGCTTGCAGAAATCGCCAAGAAGCGAGAAAACGCGCCAGTAGCGGCGTAACTAGTGTGTCTCCTATCTCTTTCTCTACTCCCTTTTACCCCCCTGACTATGGACGAAACAACCGTCTCACTCTCGAAAGAAGAACAGGCTGTCATCGACGCTCTCGAGAAGCTGAATGTCATTCAGCTCAATAACGTCGTAAAATTCATGGAAAAGCAGTACGGCATTTCCGCTGCTGCCCCTGTAGCCGTTGCGGCCGCTCCCGCTGCTGGCGGAGCTGGCGCAGCTCCTGCTGAGGAGAAAACGAGCTTCGATGTCGAGCTCACTGATGGAGGTGCGCAAAAAATTGCGGTCATCAAAGTCGTGCGTGAGCTGACGCAACTCGGCCTAGGCGAATCCAAGGCTATGGTTGAAGGCGCTCCTCAAATGGTGAAGAAAGGCGTTGCTAAAGCAGAAGCCGAGGATATGAAGAAGAAGCTGGAAGCTGCAGGCGCAAAAGTGACACTCAAGTAATCTCAGTATCGTTTCTTCAGAAATAGCGGTGGACAATGCTCCATCGCTATTTCACTTGCACTTGACAACACTCTCATATAAAATGAATGCTGCATTCACCTTCGTATCGAGACGAATCGGATACTATACCGTGACGACGAGAAAAGAAGGATCTGATGCATTTCTATCCTTTTTTTTCTCCATTCTATGGACGATCAGGTTTCTACTTCCGGTGATCAGCAGATCACCTGCCGCGACTGCGGCTCCATGTTTACGTTCACCGCAGGTGAGCAAGACTTCTACAACCAAAAGGGCCTTGCGGCTCCTCAGCGTTGCAGAGATTGCCGCGACAAGCGTAAGCAAGAGCGCATGACGACGCGCAAAATGTACCCCGCCACGTGCGCCCAGTGTGGCAACCAGTGCGAGGTGCCGTTCATGCCCCGCCCAGACGGACGACCTGTCCTCTGTCTGAACTGCTTCAAGGCAGGCAAGGCATAATTGCTCGGGCATTCCCCTAGCAGTCTCTTCACCCCCCAGCATGCTGGGGGGTGTTTTTTTGCCTTCCCTGGCAAGTGGAGTATGCTACGTTCATTCTCTTCTTTCTCACTTCAGCGATGACGCTCAAAGACTTCCTTCAGCTCTGTCAGAATAGACGCAGCATTCGGTACTTTGATGAAAGGCCAGTCTCAAAAGAAGATATTCAAACGCTCATCTCCATAGCCACGCTCTCACCTAGTGTCGAAAATACGCAACCGTGGCATTTTCATGTCCTTCTCAATAAGAGCATACGAGAACAAATGATGGAAGTGTCGTGTTACGGCAATTTTATTGTCGGCGCGGGAGCATTCATCGTCATCACGTGTGATCGCACAGCGAAACCCGCCACTCGAGATGTCATCTGGAATCCAAAAGAGCTGGAATACTCGTGCGCATCGGCAATCAGCATGGCAATGTTGGCGGCGGAGTGCATGCATCTTGGCACATGCTGGGTGTCCCTGCATCACGGCAGAGCTCATGAGATACTGCAGCTATCAAATACAGAAATCATCATCGGCGGACTCATGGTGGGTTACATGAAAGACGATGAGAACGTTGCGAGCGCTCCCCATGATCGAAAGTCTCTCGCGGACACCTGCACATTCCATGAATGAAACAGGAATACCGCAGCAGAAAAAGCAGAGTTTTCAAGCACGAGAGGGGTGACGAACAGGGAGTGATTCCATACAATGGTGCGCGATGTCTTTTCAGACGAGAAAAATCCGTGGGAAACAGAATCCCTCTCATCTTTGGAAGCGCTCTGCCGTCTTTCTCTTCGCTCTCGCGATACCGTTCTTACGACTGAAAAATACATGGCATGAAAAGAAAGTGCAGAAGATGCACGAACGCTCCTCGATCACTCAGACGTTCACAGTAATGATTGCCCTGCTGATAGGGATTGTCATGCTCCTTGGTGCTCGCCAAGCGCTCTCGATGCTCTCCAGCGGTACATCATTCTCCTTTCTCTCGCGCACAACACTCAGTCCCCTCCCAAAAGACGAAACGGGATATACCAATATTCTCCTCCTCGGCGAGGGGAATAGCGATCACGACGGCATCGATCTCACGGATACAATCATGATTGCAAGCATTGATTCAACCCGTACACAGAGCACTGTATTCCTCTCGATCCCTAGAGATCTCTACCTCCTCAAAACCGAGAAGATGGGCGGAGGGCGCATCAACACCCTCTACAGAAATTATAAATCTCGGCTCATTAGCCAAGGACAATCGAAAGATGATGCCTCCAACAACGCACTCAACGCACTCATGCAAGAATTGGGAAATCGCCTCAATCTTACTATGCATGGAGTGGTAAAGCTCAATTTTTCAGGCTTCGAACAAGCCATAGACGCGATTGGCGGAATAGATATCGATGTGCCAGAGACGATTATCGATACCGAGTATCCAGGGGTGGGCGATTCATTCATCACGTTCTCTGTTCAGGAGGGTCCGCAACACTTCGATGGTGCTACTGCCCTCAAGTACGCCCGCTCTCGGCATACCACGAGTGATTTCTCTCGCTCTGCCCGCCAACAAGATATTATAGTTGCAGCCGTAAAAAAGGTGAAAGAGAACGGATTTATTGAGAATCTCTCCAATATCTCACGATTGCTTCGCATACTTTCAAACAATGTAGAGTCCACCTTCTCACTGCAAGAGATGCTCTCACTCGCGTATGCTGCAAGATCACTCGATGCCGCCAAAACTGTCAGCCTTCACCTTTCAGATCGCAATGGTCTGTATGGTACGTTCGTCGAACCCGGAGGATTGCTCTACGCTCCTCCACGATCGGAATTTGAGGGGGCATCAGTGTTGCTGCCGATAGTGCAAGCAGGGACGTCAATCGGTAGCTGGAAGCAGCTCGCGCTGTTTTCCGACCTGACCATGAAACACAGGACGTGGTTTGCGCCTCCTGCTCCTGGCATTGCCATACTGAACGCTGGCGCCGCCCCCGGAACGGCGCGTTCTCTCGCAATCGAACTCATACGATACGGCTTCAACGTCGTAGACATTGGAAATTTTGAGGAGAAAAATCTTGCAACATCCTCCATTCGTTTCCAGTCTAGCGCGGGGGAGAAATCCGAGCAGGCACACAGAGCGAGTGTGGTACAGGAACTGGCAACATTCCTCTCTTCTACTCTCACAGTCGATGATATCGCGCCTGAATCTACGCGCCTACGAGAGCACGCTCCAGACATTGTGATCGTCCTCGGAAAAGATTTCACATTCTCCCCTCTTTCGATTCTCCTCTCGAAGAAGGAAGAGTAACATCGAATCTCCATCATGCTCACCCCCCGCGAGATCATCGCAGAGGCATGGAGAATTACGCTCACGGAGAGATCACTTCGACGCTGGGGATTTTTTGGATCGTTCTTTGAATTACTGCTCGATGTGAAACTCTGGATTTACCAAGTGTACTTCATGTACGAATACCTCGCCGGCAACACAAATACTGGGTTTTTCGACGTTGAAATCATGCTCTACAAGATGCTCCCTCTGTGGTTTTTCATCACTATTATCGTCGCCTTCATCGTACTCTTCGCGATTGAACTCGTGGTACCAAGTCTGACGGCAGGAGCCATCATCGGTCTGGCCGCCAAGTCGTACAATAAGCAACCGCTCAAGGGGGGCTTCATCCTCGCACTGTACAATTTCTTCCCCATCTTGGCACTGCATGAAATTTTCGTCTTAAGCGGCTTTTCGACCATGGTGACGGCCGCATCGGTATCGTTTCGGTATTCCGATAATCTCGGACCCATTCTCGTCGTTGTCATCGTCATACTCTGGGGACTCTCCAATTTTTTCAAGTTTTTCTACAATTTTGCAGAAGAAGCTGTCGTCATTGACAAGCTCGGCATCTACGGTGCGGGGGCCAAAAGCATCAAGCTTGTCATGAGTAATCTCAAGCACATGGTCTTTCTGCTTATGCTCATGCTCATCATTTCCATTCGCATTGTGCTCAACGCCTTCGCTCTGCTCATCATTCCATGCATCGTCGTCGGCATTGGACTGCTCCTCACATCTGTAGTGACTCCAGTAGTAAGCTACATCGTGGCCTCTTGCATCGGCCTCGTCTTAATCGTAGTCGCAAGCTATTTCTTTGCGTATCTTCACGTCTTTAAGCAGACGGTGTGGACAATTACGTACATCGAACTTAAGAGAGAACGCGAGCTTGATAAAGTGGATTGACAGTGAACATTCGTTCACCTATCATTGGTGTACAGTTGTTCCCACCTTCCCCATGCCCCTCACCCCCCATCAAAGAACCGTTCTGAACTACATAACGGAATTTCAGAGTAAGCGCGGCTACTCTCCGTCGCTTGCAGATCTTGCCGTTGCGTTTGGGGTTCGCAGCAAGAATTCGATTGCAAAAGTAGTGAATGCCCTCGCGGAACAGAGGGAAATACAGAAAGATCCCAAGGGGAGAATTAAAATTATTCACCAACAGGAACACCACGCATCATTCTTGCCATTATCCCTCCCGCTCTTTGGCCCTATTGCTGCAGGATTCGCAGCGCCTGTAGAAGAACAAGCAGAAGAAACGGTGAGCCTTGAAGACTATTTGGTGCACGACCGTTCATCCACCTTCCTCCTGCGCGTGAGAGGAGACAGCATGATCAATGCCGGCATTCATGAAGGAGATCTTGTCATCGTCGAGAGAAACAGGACGGCAAGAGAAGGAGATATCGTCGTGGGAGTACTGGATGGTGAATATACGCTCAAGAGGCTCAAAAAAGATAAGGGGAAATTCTATCTGCAGGCTGAAAATCCCGATTATCCCGATCTCTATGCCATGAATGAATTGGAGTCGGCGGGAGTGGTGGTGGGAGTAGTACGAAAGTACTCGCGATAGCAACTTCAGTGAAGATTGTTTTCACTCGCTCTATGTTTGTTCACATTGATGCAGATTCTTTCTTTGCGTCAGTACTCATTCGACGGCATCCAGCACTCAGAGGAAAGCCAGTTCTCGCACTTGGCATGGGAGGAGGCTGCATAATCGCTGCAAGCTATGAAGCGAAAGCGAAGGGAGTACGAACGGGCATGCGCCTTCGTGAGGCTATGCGACTCGTACCGAATGCCGTGAGTATGCCATCGGATTTTCAAGAGACGGCCATAGCATCACGACAAATCGAATCGATTCTCTCAGAAGTGTTCCCTATCGTAGAGCGAATGTCTGTGGACGAATGGTACGGCGACCTCTCGTCTATTGTGGGGGGCACACCGTCTCACGTGAGTGCATGGGCGATGACCCTGAGAAAAGACATTCTGCGGCGCACAAGCCTCTCGGTATCGATCGGGATTGCAGCGAGTAAAACGCTCGCAAAAATGGCAGGTGATTACCGAAAGCCAGGAGGCATAACTATCATCGTAGAAGCATCAAATGCACACGAACCGCACGGCGTACTCCGAGAGGCATTTTTGAAAGAGAGGCCCGCAATGGCTATTCCAGGGATTGGCAGGAAGCGGGGTATTCACACAGAATCTCGTGCATGGCATTCTGCATGGGATATCGCGGTGGCAGAGGAGCATGAGATAACGGCTCTTTTCGGCAGGATCGGAAGAGACATTCAACGCGAGCTTCTCGGCACTGCCGTTTCGCCCGTTCGAAAGGATGATCGTCCACCCAAATCAGTCTCTCGCTGTCGGAGTTTCCCGAAGACAAAAAATAGAGACATGCTCTACGCTCATATGCTGAGACACCTCGAGTATCTGACGATGAAAATGCGTCGCCACGGGCTCGGATGTCTTGGTTTGTCAGCGTGGCTGCGAAATGAGAAGTACGAACACAAATGTATCAATGTACCACTCACGCGCATTTCATGTACTGAAGATCAGCTGCGCCCAGAAGTGCAAAAAATGTTTGATACGCTCTACCAGAACGATCATTCGTACACCCAGGCAGGCTTGGCATTATGGGGGCTGAAACAGAGCGGCGAAAGTCAGCTCTCGCTGTTTGAGTCACCGAAGGACTCCCTACGTGCAGAGAGTGTCCAGCGAGCACTAGACGCTCTCCATAGCCGTTTTGGCAGAGAGAGCATCACTCACGCATCAGCACTCATGGCGAAGGCGACGACTCAGACTCTGAGGAGAGAGCCTGAAGGCGCGCTGTGAGCTTTGCAAGCTTTTCCTCTGCAATGCGAAGCTTTTCCGTCTCCGCCTTCACGATAGCTTCCGGCGCATGAGCGATAAATTGCGTATTCTTCAGCTTTGCAATAAGCGCACGCACGTAAGGTTCTAGCGAATCTCTCTCCTTGTACAGAGCTGCTGCTTCCTTTTCTGGATCGATGAGAGACCCGAGAGAGAGGTGCACTTCAATACCAGGGAGAAATGCCTGAGCTGTCTCTGAGGTACTACCACGATGATTCCGAAGAATGCGCAGGGGTGTCGTCTTCGCCATCCTCTCAATGTGCGTTGCCTGCGCTGTAAACAACGTTGCGTCGCGATCATCGACCACAAGATAAGCATCAACGAGTTTGCTCGGCTCAGTATTGTGTTCCACACGGAGCTTTCGAAGGGCGGTGATAACATCAATCACGCGCTGCAATTCTTCATTCGCGCGACTATCGAGAAGCTGAGGATTGACCGCAGGCCACGCAGATCGTATGAGATGACCTGCGTTCTTTAGTGCTATCGATGACCAAATTTCTTCCGTCACAAACGGACAGTACGGATGGAGGAGGTGAAGAATGCGCCTGAGAGCGTGGAGCAGGACGGCACAATTGGCGCTCCCCTTGGAGAGCTCTAAGTACCAGTCGCAAAAGAAATCCCACACGAAGCTGTAGAGCCTCTCACCTGCCTCGCTGATGCGATAGGCCGAGAGACTATCCGAGATGTCTTGCGTGAGCACTTCAAGTTGATGGAGCAGTGCGCGATCCGCGAGCGACAACTCACGAACCTGCGGAAGCCCATCGACCAATCGAGGATCACACGAAGCCTTCTCGCATGAGAGCAAGACGAATCGAGAAGCGTTCCAGAGCTTATTAATGAAATTTCTGTACCCTGCGATTTTTTCCTCATAGAGACGTGAATCGTTGCCAGGGCTCTGACCGACAATCATCGAAAGCCTCAGAGCGTCAGCCCCATACGTATCAATCATCTGCACCGGATCGATGATCGTATCGGGGTCGCTCTTGCTCATTTTACGCCCGTCACGTGTGCGAATGAGGCCGTGGAGGTAGACAGTGCGAAACGGAACGAGATCGTGTTCTTTTGCTTCCAAATGAAGACTGCTGAGCGTGTACGTTGTCATCAGAATCATGCGAGCTACCCAAAAAAAGAGAATATCGTAGCCTGTTTCCAGCACGGCAGTCGGATGAAACTTATTGAAGTCTGGGCTGCGGGTGAAGAGGGTGTGAAAATCTATCTCAGTATCCGCGGCAAGCGTAGGATCAAGGAGCGTGCTCCATGTCCAGAGTGCTGAACTGAACCACGTATCGAGAGAATCGGTATCCTGCTCCCACCCTTCACCATCCGGAGCAACGATGCCCGCATACACCTCCTCTCCCCTATACCACACTGGCACACGGTGTCCCCACCAGATCTGACGTGAAATACACCAGTCGCGAAGGTTATCAATCCAATGAAAATATGTCTTAAGAAATCGCTCTGGAATAATTGTGACGTCGCCGTGATGCACGACATCGTGCAAAATTTGCTTGAGGCTCATCACCGATCCTTTCCATCGGATACTCTCTTTATTAACATCGATGAACCACTGAAGCTTGATCTGTGGCTCTATGGTGGCGCCACCGCGACTGTTGACGGCCGTATTATGCACATACTGATCATCAGCCTTCACGAGGAGGCCCTTGGCCTTCAACTTGTCCACTATGAGTGGTCGAGCGCGTTGGATGTTCATGCCTGCAAATTCCCCCGCAATGGGAAGAAGTGTACCGTCATAGTCAATCACCTGCTCTTTCTCAAGACCATGACGACTGGCAATCTCAAAATCTTCCGCATCATGCCACGGAGTAATCGTCATGACACCAGTGCCAAATGACTGATCAATGGCTGCGTCCTTTATTACAGTCGCTCGCACAGGACCGTTGATCCACTCAGCAATGAATGTATCTCCGTGCGCATACGCCCTGTAGCGATCATCATCGGGGTGCATGACGACATACTTGTCTCCGAACTTCGTCTCGGGACGGGCGGTAACGATCTGAAACGGACCGTACTGGAAGGTGTAGAGGGTAGAGTGCTCTTCTTTGTAATTCACTTCATCGTCAGAGACAGTCGTCTGAAGGCGTGGATCCCAATTGACGATGCGATGGCCGCGGTAGATGAGGCCGTCATGGTACATACGCGTAAACACTTCATTTACCACACGATGGAGAGCGGGTTCCATGGTATAGCGCTCTCGACTCCAATCGCATGAACATCCCATCTTACGCACTTGACCTCGAATGCTGCTACGACTCTTGTCGACAAACGCAGCAATAGCTTCAACAAGCTTCTCTCTTCCGAGGGTTGCTCTCGGATCTTTCATGCCCTCTTTCTGAAGAGTGCGAATGACGAGGCTTTCTGTGGCTATGGCGGCATGATCGGTACCAGGGATCCAGAGAGCTTCTTTGCCTTGCATGCGAGCAAAGCGGATGAAGATATCCTGCAGCGCCAACATCACCGCATGGCCGAGATGCAGCTGACCGGTGGCGTTGGGAGGAGGCATACATATCGAGAAAGCCTCTCTCTCACTCATCGCATCGGCATGAAACGCATTGCCCTCCTCCCACATCCGATAGATGCGTTCTTCTGTTGCTCGGGGATCGTACGCTTTTGGAAGCATAGAAAGTGAATGGAGACTGCATAGTATACTGCTTACAAAGAATCATAAAGTTCAGACAATGTCCCTACGCCCTTTAGCATGCTTCTGCTATAATAACGGTATGCCTACCTATGAATTCCGCTGCAAGGCATGCAGTGAAATCTTGAGACTCACCCTCGCGTTTGGCACGAAAGAACTGCCGGCGTGTCCTGTATGCGGAGGAGAAACACAGAAGATACTCACTCCACCGATGACAATTTTTAAGGGAACGGGATTCTACAAAACAGACAGTCGCAGTCCTGCGAAACCTCTTGGGAATAACACCGAAACAACATCAACACCCTCGAGTACTCCTCATACGTCCGACGCTCCCCCGCCACCCCCTCCTCCTCCCAGCCCCGCTCATGGCACGTCTGCAAAGCAATAATGTACCTCGTTTCTCGTTCGTCAGAATCACTGCGATGTCGTATCAACAGCTGTTCTTGCTATGGATGTGCGTCATCGCAAGCTGCTCCCTCGCCTATCTGGTTCTTGCGATATCTGTGCCACAGCATGGCATCGCACCCATGAACTTTGCATCTGCGACCGACATGATCATTACAAGTGTGTACTTTAGCGTCATCACAGCCACTACCATCGGGTACGGAGATACCGTTCCGTTAGGATTTTCAAGAATCATCGTCATGATTGAAAGTGTCGTGTCGCTCTTCTTGTGGGCTGTGTTCATTTCAAAACTCGTCATGCACAAGCAAGAAATTGCCCTCTATCAAGTGCACACAATGAGCTTCGAGACCATGTTTCTCAAAACGAGAGAAAGCCTCTTCATTGTCAGAAAAGATTTTGAGCAAATTATCGACGATGTCAAAAAAACGAAAAAACTCCACGTTCGATCCCGACAGAACATGATTACAGCCTGCAAGCAGGCACATATAGTGCTGGAAGAGATAGAAAAATTCTACGGTGGCGACAGCCACACCTACACGATTGACCCCAAGCGAGAAGAGCTCCTATTGGAAGCCGTACGACGTACGCTGGAACGACTAAAATCTCTGCTCTCGACACTCAATGCATGCGGTATCGACATCAATGCCTATCCTGAAATCGAGAGAGAGCTCACAGGATTTATAGCGGTAGTGAACGTGACGCTTCCGCTCTGGAGAGAAATTTCCCACTACGAAGAGCACGACATCCTCAACGATATTGAAGCGCTCAACCTCGCGATTATCGCGGAGAAAATGTAGCGGCAGAGGTCCGCAGCGTTCAACGACGTCCGCCAAACCCGCCCCGTCCACCTCGTGATCCACCAGAAGGTGGCCCGCGCCTTGGTGGTGGTGCCACCCAACCTTCAGGAGGGCTTGTCGTTTGCTTGAGACTGAGACGCGTCTTGCCATCTTGAGGATCGTACTCAACGCACTTCACTTTAATGACATCCCCAACAGAGAGAACATCTTCCACTTTTTCGGTCCGTGCCCACTGGAGCTCAGATATGTGAATCATGCCATCTTTTCCATGACCAAATTCTGCGATTGCGCCCACACCGTCGATAATGCGAACCACTGTTGCTTCGTAAATCGTGCCTACCTTAGGCTTTTCAACAATGCCGAGAATTGTCTCTTTCGCCCTCATCATTGAGTCTCCGTCCAGAGCAGTGACGAACACGAGACCGCTGTCTTCTATGTCAATTTCAACATTCAATTCTTTTGTAATTTTCTGAATCGTCTCGCCTCCCTTGCCGATGACCAGACGAATGTCTTCTGGATCAATCTGAATCGTCTCGATGCGCGGAGCGAAAGGACTGAGTTCGAGACGGGGCTCGAAAATCGTCTGGAGCATGTGAGTGAGAATGATGCCTCGACCTTGCTTTGCGCGCGCGAGTGCTTCTGCGAAGACAGCGTCAGGTAAGCCTTTGATTTTTATGTCCATTTGAATGGCGGTCACGCCCTTCTCGGTTCCGGCGAGCTTGAAATCCATATCTCCGCCGAAATCTTCTTCATCCTGCAGATCGGAGAGAATGACGTACTTACCCTTCTCTTCATCTGAAATGAGGCCGAGGGCGATGCCAGATACCGGCGATGTAATCGGAACTCCTGCTGCCATGAGCGCAAGTGTTGAACCGCACGTCGCAGCCATAGAAGAAGAGCCATTGGACTCAAGAATCTCAGTCACCGTTCGCATGGTGTACGGAAAATCTTCTTCTCTAGGAAGCACGGGCTCTAGCGCGCGTTGCGCGAGATTACCATGACCAATTTCACGATTACCGACCATGAGACGGTTACTAGTTTCTCCTACGGAAAAAGGCGGAAAATTGTAGTGATGCATGTACCGTAGCTGATGCTCGCCCTCCATCCCTTCTACAAGCTGCTTGCTTCCTGGCGAACCGAGTGTGCAGGTGGTGAGCCCTTGCGTTTCTCCCCTCTGGAAGAGGGCAGATCCATGCACGCGTCGTGGAAGCACGTCGATGAGGCAAGAAATAGGACGAATTTCATCGACAGAACGGCTGCTCATGCGAATGCCTTCCTCGAGGATCAAGCGTCTCATTTCGCCCTTGATGATCGAATCTACAAATCCTGAAGCATGGGCATAGAGAGTGGCAAGATCTTCAGCATCTCCCGCCTCGCCGTAGGTGCTTTGGAGCGTTTCAGCTGCTTTCTCCATGAGATCGGCAAATATCCTGCGACGCTCCTTCTTGGCAAGATCGTCGCGAATGGCTTTCGTGATCACGGGCAGCGCCCATGCCTTGAGGAGCGCGTAGGCTTCAGGATGTGTGTACGGTGGCTCAGGAACCCACTTCTTACACCCTATCTCTTTTTGAATATCGGCAAAGAAACGTGCGATTTTTTGCGCCCACTTTTTTCCAAATTCTATTCCCTTGAGAATGTCTTCTTCTGGCAATTGATTCGCTCCGGCCTCGATCATGACAACGCGCTCGAGTGAGGCCGTCACAAACATATCAAGATCACTCTTGAGGCGAGCTTCTCGTGTAGGGTTGAGCACAAGCTCGCCGCCTATCATGCCCACGCGTACCGTACCGAGGAGCCCCTCGAACGGACAGTCTGAAAGGGCCACTGCAAGATTACATGCGTTGGCCGCAGCAATGTCGTGCTCGTGCTCAAAGTCATAGCTCAGAACCGTTGCAAATACTTGAATATCGTTACGAAGATACTTAGGAAAGAGCGGACGCATGCCTCGATCAATGACGCGTCCAAGGAGAACGAAATCATCGGATGGCCTTCCTTCGCGTTTTCGAAAGCGGCTCCCTGCAATCTTGCCTCCGGCATAGTACTTCTCTTGATACACCACTTGCAGTGGAAGAAAATCAACCCCTTCTCTCGGCTTCTGACTGACGGTGCAATTGCCAAGTGCAACAGTGTCCCCCATCTGACAGAGTACAGAGGCATTCGCTTGGCGTGCGATTGATCCAGTACGCACTGTGAGCGTTTGATTACCGAGTTCGAGAGTATATTCCTTTTGGAGAGCAGACATAGAATGATGAAAAAAATACATCACACTGTCGCATCACTGACCTTCTTCGGGTGGATTCACACATCAATGTCCGGTTGAGGGCGCTGATACGTAAATCCAGAGAGTCGGCGGTGAGACGAAAGAGCGTACGACAATTGTACGGGCAAAGCCCCCATGAGTCGAGACGTTCTTTCAAAGACATTACTTCTTAAGATCGAAAGCATCGAGTGCTTTCTGATAGCTCTCGGGCTTATTCATGCGGAGGTAATTGAGCAATTTTCGACGGCGCGCCACCTTCGCAAGTAGCCCCCTTCGGGCAGAGTTATCTTTCTTGTGATCTTTAAGATGCTTCGTAACAAATGTTATTTCTTTTGTAAGAATAGCGATTTGAACTGACGGAGAACCTGTGTCCTTTTCGTGTGTGCGATGCTTGGTTATCAATGTTTTCTTGGTGGAACGCTTGAGCGCCATACAAGGGAAGTGAAGAAAATATGGGACAAAGGCATTGTCATACACGACAAGCCCTGCTCGGGCCTTCCGGCACCAAAAGGGAGAACGGAAAGCGCGAAAGTGACTGAATTGTAGTCTGGATGTAAAAAATGTCAAGATGCTCAACAAAAAACCCTCTTGAGAGTGGACAAGCGTCCACCGAGTGAGTACCATGCCACCCACTCACTATGACTCTCTCTACCGCACTCCTCGGAGCGACACTTTTCCTCCTCGCTATTATTGCGTGGCAGATGCTCAGGAAGCCCGTCAGAAATGACACGGAAGACCTTCGCGTTCTCCGTGAAATGATGGAAAACTTACGACGGGAAGTGGCCGATACAAAAGATAAACTCCACGATGGCATGGGAAAGAATGCCGTGAACATTCAAGAGCGACTCGAAAAGACCATGGACCTCGTCAACAAGCAAATTGGTGGCATGGACACAAGAATAGATAAACGAGTATCCGATATGAACCAGCGATTGGATGCAGCGGCGGCGCTCATGGGAAAGGTGCAGAAGCAATACGGAACTGTCGAAGAATTGAGTAAATCCATAAAAGACCTGCACGAAGCCTTCAAAGCGCCAAAATTACGAGGGGGATTCGGTGAGCGAGCGCTCGTAGACTTAGTCTCCCGCGTTCTGCCAGTGCAGTCGTACGAGGCGCAACACAAGTTTTCGTCTGGCGACATCGTCGATCTTCTTATTGTAACGAGTAACGGCTCGATACCAATCGACGCAAAGTTTCCTCTGGAAAATTACAACAAATTGGTGAAAGCGCCCGATGACGAATCGGTACGGAAGCTCTTTAGCAGCGATGTAAAGAAACACATTAAAGATATCGCAAAAAAGTACATTCTCCCAAATGAAGGAACGTTGGAATTCGCTCTCATGTACGTCCCGTCCGACGCTGTTATGTACGAAATACTCATCAGCGAAGAGCTGTCTGAAGCAGCGGAAAGTCACCATGTATTTATTCTATCGCCGCACTCTTTTTACTACTTCTTAAACATCATTCGACTTGCCTACCAAAGTCAGCAATTTGAAGAGAACGCCAAAAAAGTGCTCGGCCTCATCCGAGGCATTCAGCAGCAGAGCGGCAAGCTGGGTAGCGAGCTCTCTGTCCTTCAAGGACACATTAACAATGCGAACAATAAAATAGGTTTCGTACAAAAAGAGTACATAAAGCTCGACGGCCAAATCGAACAGGCCAGCTTCCTAGAAGGAGCCAAGGGATCGAATACTCGCGAGCTTTCCTCGTCAGTCACTTCTTCAGATGTCGAAAGCATCTTCTAAATACCACGAAAGCGTGTACTCTCTTTCGGTCCACTCGCACAGAAGCACCATGCAAGAGAATGAGAAAAATCAATCTGCGGGAAGTAATCCTCTAACGACGCAGCTCAACGAAGGCCAGCGAATGGCAGTGGAAACAGTGAAAGGCCCTGCGCTGATCCTTGCTGGGGCGGGCTCTGGCAAAACGCGAGCACTCACTCACCGCATCGCTCACCTTATGTCTCTTGGCGTGCCACCGTGGCGGATTCTTGCAGTGACATTCACAAACAAGGCGGCGAAAGAAATGAAAGAGCGCATTATTATGCTCCTTAAACGCTTAAGCGAGTCGGGGGCAGAACCTGAATCACTGCCTACCATGGGCACTTTTCACTCTGTGTGCATACGCATGTTACGGCGCGACATCGAGCACAGAGGGAGACAGAAAAATTTTGTTGTCTACGACACGGACGATCAGGAGAAAATAATGATCGAAACGCTGAGGCAGCTTTCAATTGTGCCAGATGTACTCAAGCCGAGAGCGGCGCTGGGAGCCATCAGTCGATTCAAGTGTGAAGCACTCTCGGTGCATGATGTGAGAACGCAAGCGAGCACGCATCACACTGAGCAATTGGCCGAAGTGTACGCCCAGTACCAAAAGAATCTACGTGAAGCCAATGCGCTCGACTTCGATGATTTGCTCCTAGAGACGGTTCTCCTGCTTCGTGAGCGGCCAGATGTGCTGGAGCGCTATCAAGAGCAGTGGCAATTCATCCACGTCGATGAGTATCAAGATACGAATCATGTTCAGTATCTCCTCATTTCCCTCCTCGCTCAAAAGTACAGAAACATTTGTGTCATCGGTGATCCGGATCAGTCCATTTATGCGTTTCGCGGTGCAGACATACGAAATATTTTACATTTTCAGCGCGAGTATGACGATGCGTCGATTATAAAATTGGAGCGCAATTATCGTTCAACACAAGTGATACTGGATGCCGCCGATGCGGTTATCAGCCACAATCCCAATCGACCGGAAAAGAAAATGTGGACAGACCGGACGGATGGCGCGAACGTGTCGCTGCTTGAAGTGTCTGACGAAAGACAGGAAGCGGAGCACGTGATGAAAAGAGCAAAGGACAAGCGAAACGAGGGCATCCCACTCAACAATCAGGTAATTCTCTACCGCACCAACGCACAATCGCGCGTGCTGGAAGAAGCCGCTCTGCGGGCGGGCATCCCCTACCGCATACTCGGAGGGCTCAAATTCTATGCCCGTAAAGAAGTGAAAGACGTGCTTGCATACTTGCTCTCACTCTATAACGAACAAGATACGCTCTCGCTGCTTCGGATTATCAATGTGCCCTCCCGTAAAATCGGCCTCACGACAATTGCCCGGTTACAGAGTTACTGCAATGATCGCGGCATGAGCCTCTCTCGAGCGCTCAGGCATATTGACATGGTCGACGGCTTAAGTCCGTCAGTAAAAGAACGACTCTCTGCATTTTCAGCGATGATAGAAGAGTACAGAGGGAAGAGCGCCACCCTCGTTGTGAGCCAATTAACAGAAGAGCTACTCAAGCGCATACACATGGAAACATACATATGTGACGGCACAGACGAGGGTCTTTCACGATGGGAAAACGTGAAAGAACTGATCTCCGTGATGCACAAATACGACCATATGGACCCGCCAACTTCCCTCGCAAACTTCCTCGAAGAAGTGGCCCTCATTTCCGAAGTAGACAAGCTCAATGAAACGACATCGGACGCCATTACTCTCATGACACTTCACCTGTGCAAAGGACTTGAATTTTCTTCCGTGACCATCGTCGGATGTGAAGAAGGCATCTTCCCGCACAGCTCGTCGTTTTTGGATCCTGCTCAATTGGAAGAAGAGCGACGTTTGCTCTACGTAGGCATGACTCGAGCGAAAGATTCTCTCACCCTCACACACGCAGAACAGAGAATGCTCTGGGGAAAAACACAATCAAATGCCCGCAGTCGCTTCATCGCAGACATTCCGGCAGAGCTACTGCAAGTGGCAGCAGAACGCGTGACCAGCAGGTACGGCTGGCTCGATACGCACGGATCTCTCAAGCGATCGACTCACCATAGTCAAAGACTCTCACCCTTCTCTGCTCAAAGCGGGGTTGATAGCGATATGAATCAAGACACTGATTCATATGACAACGTACAAATAGATACAGTCGTCTACCACCCAAGCTTCGGACAGGGAAGAATTACAGAAAGACGCGGCGACACCGTAGATATTGCCTTTGAATCGGGAACCAAAAAAACGTTCGCACTCAGCATCGCTCCCCTCACATTGGTTGAATAATGACTCTCGCGAAGACTTCAGCGATAGAGCGTCCCCTGTGCTATCGGCGATGAAAAAGGTACCCGCGTGAAGGAGGTAAAACCATCTGTCCATTGGATATCGCCCTCAAGCGCGGACGAACCAGGAAAATTGAGAGTGACGCGGAGCGCCTGATTCAAACCGCCAGGCAGGAGAGAGATATCACCAAAGAGCGTGAGTGTGCGGGGTCCGTCTGAGAGGTCGGCAAGCGCTTCACCAAGAGGGGCACATGTCACAATCAAGCTTGAGACCGAGCATGACTGACGAGTGATTGTGTCATTTGCGCGAATGTACACATTGCTCACATCCACTCCGCCCCTCGGCTCAAGCTGAAAGCTCAGTGAGGAGAGAGCAGGATGCGCTCTGCCATCGGTTCGCCTAGCTTCGAACGTAAATGAGCCGATTTCTTTTTGAGGTCCTGCACTTAAAAAACCGGTCGGACCCTGTGCGTTTGCGATGTGTGTGAGCACGGCCCTTGCAGTCTGAAAAGCGAAAGAAGAATTAACAGGGCTCGTAGAGTTGTACTCAGAAGCGCTCCACTCACCGAACCCTCTGAAGAGGAATTGCTCCACTGAAATGTACTGACCGCTCACGCCGCCGAGATCGTGAGAAAGCATCGATCCACGGACGTAGAATGATCGTGTAGTTCTGCGAGGAATACTGAGGCTGCCACTTGGAATCGCGAGCGTGTACCTCGTGCCTGCCGCCACAGACGCATCGAGTGTTGCGCGCCCGAGATAGCGCTTATTCTCATCGTACACGAGGAGACTTTGCATGGAAGAAACCGCCGAAGTCACATCAATGCTGATAGACCGGACAATGAGCGGCTCTGCATCGAGAAACACTTGGACAGACGCAAGCACTGGCGATGTTTCGCCGAGAAGTGCAAAGCCAGATCGAACTTGAGTGTCTGAAAGAGGATCAGTCATCTGCGATGAAACGCTGCTTGCAGCTGAGCTCGAAAGGAAAGATGACATCGAAGAAGTGCTCCGGCTCGATGATGCGGAAGACGCACTACCCACGATTGCCTGCATGTATTCATATATTTCTCCCCTCTTTTGCGCCATCGCTTCTGATATGAGAGTGACTGCGAGAGCTCTGCTCACTAGGCCAAAAGGATCTGGCTGGTCAAACCCATTGATCGCGCGGATAAACGGCTCATACCAAGGAGAATTCGGGATGAGAGAAGGGGTTGTCTGCTTCTTGAACGCAACAATGAGAATTTTCGCAGCTTCAGCGTATGTAATTGGCTGATGAGGCAAAAACACAGGGGCCTTCCCTTGCCAATACCCCTTTACCACCCCCTGCTTCTTTGCGGCACACACAAAGGGTGAAAACCACTCACCGGCTGGCGTATCCACAAAACAACCAGCGAAATTACGGGAGCTGTAGTCAATACCTGCTGCAACGACAATCATCTTCACAAATTCAGCACGAGTGACAGGGCGGCGAGGAAATATCTGTGCTCTCGGTTCGATCACGCCGTGCGCGAGTGCATAGGAGAGAGCTATCTGAGTTCCTCTCTCGCGTGGGGCATCCGCGTATGGCAGAGGAGTCGACATGAGCGTGAGGGCCACCGCACTGCCTGCTGAAATAAACGGGGTAAGAAGGAGAATGGCGAAATACAATGGCTTCATAAGAGGATGAGAATAGCAGATATATCGAGATAATGAAATGACATCGGAAAGAAAGGGAAAGTGCATCATACTAGCAATATGCTCCAAGAACGTGTCCTCAAGTTTCTCTCGAAAAAGGGCCTCCGCCTGAATACTGACCTCGGTCAACACTACCTCGTCTCAGAGCACGTGCTCGATGCCATCATGCGCGCCTCTGCAGTCGGCGAGAAAGACACCGTACTAGAAATAGGCCCAGGCATCGGCGTACTCACTGAACGATTGCTGATAGCGGCTCAGCAGGTGATAGCGGTGGAACTGGACGGCCGCATCATCCCCCTCCTGAGAGATTTTCTCTCAGAGGGGCCAGCTGCAACGCAGTTAAAAAAACTGTCTCTCATCGAAGGCAACGCACTCTCTCTGCAGCCTCCAAATCAAGCGTATACAGTGGTAGCAAATATTCCGTACCACATCACGTCACCTCTCTTACGGCATCTCTTTTTAGAATCAAGTCACACGCCCACATCTCTCACGCTCATGATACAAAAGGAAGTGGCGGAAACTATTTGCGACACAAAGAGTGCAGGCTTACTCACCATCCTCGTTGGGCTCTTCGGCACGCCGCGCATGATCGCTCACGTGGATCCATCATGCTTCATTCCGGCACCCGCCGTACTGTCGGCGGTGATTCACATCGACTGTTACCAAACGCCAAAGGCGAGTCCTCCGGTTATGCAGCGCCTCTTCAGTCTTACCAAACTCGCATTCGGCCAGAAACGCAAAATGCTCAGCAATACAATCGGTTCCCTCCCTGAGGGAAAGAAGAAAATGGATGAATCGGGAATAGAGCCAACTCGTCGTCCACAATCTCTCACCATCGATGAATGGATACGACTCGCTTCGTCTTTCGAACGCCAATGAACATTCAGAGATCGCACATCAGCGTAGGATTCCTGTCAGCATTTCTCTCTACGACCTTCGCGCTGCAGTGGTGGCAATCTCATTCGTATCCCTTGCTGATCACAGCCGGGCTCGTTCTAACTGCATGCTGTGCAATGCTTGGCGCAAGCGTTCACCCAGCCAAGAGGCGGCAGTACGTCCTGCTCGCCATGATATCGGCAGGCATGCTGACAAGTGTCATCAGAGTGGCCCAAACGACTCACATCACCACCCCGCTCTCCATCGAATCAGAAGTAGGCAGCGAAAAAAAAGCGATCCGAGGGACAATCGTCTCAGCACCGGACAAGAGACCCCTCTCGGTCAAATACACAATAGAAGTGAGCAGCATACAAGAGAGTAACGAATGGCATCCTGCGGAAGGAAGAATACTCGTCACGGACCGTTCGCAGAGAACGTCGTTTCGGTACGGGGACACTGTCGCCGCATACGGAATGATTGAAAAGCCAAGTGTCATACACGGATTTTCCTACGACCAATACTTACAACTTTTTTCTATCTACGCTCTCATGAACGCAGAATCGCTGGAAGCGTGGCAGAGTGACGAGCAGACACGCGCTACTTCTCTCCTCACGAGGACAGCGATGCGCGCGCTGATTGCTTCGCGCGAGTGGTGCGAAGAAAGAATCGCCATGATCTTCCCTGAACCAAGCAGCTCTCTTCTCACAGGGCTCCTCACAGGCAGCCGTCGCGGCATGCCAGAGCGCGTGACGGAAGATTTTCAAAGAACCGGCCTCTCCCATATCACCGCCATCAGCGGCTACAACATCACGATTATTCTTACACTCTTTTCTTCACTGCTCTTCTGGCTACCAATAAAAAAAAGACTGCTTCCACTCTCTGTAGGCATTGTCTGTTTCACAGTGTTTGTGGGTGCTAGCAGCTCTGTTGTTCGAGCGGCCATCATGGGCATACTTGGCCTTTTGGCACTGCAAGCAGAAAGGCAAGCTGAGAATAGGCTCATTCTGCTTTGGACGGCCTTCTTAATGGTGCTCTGGCATCCAAACATTCTCTGGTATGACGTGGGGTTCCACCTCTCCTTTTTCGCTGTGATCGGCATCATGACGTTCTCACACTGGCTCTCGCGGCATCTTGCATGGATGCCAGATACACTCGCTGTGCGCACGTCTCTCGTCGCCACACTCAGCGCGCAGCTCGGCACTCTGCCCATCATGATGCTGTCATTCGGGCAACTCTCGATCATCGCACCGGTCGCCAACATTCTCGTCGCACCGCTCATTCCCATCGCCATGCTCTCCGGAGCACTCAGCATGCTCGTCGGATCGGCATCTGTTCCTCTGGCATCTCTCGTGGGTATTCCTGCTCATCTCTGCCTTTCGTTCATCCTCAATGCAGCAAGGGTGCTTGCCGCAATCCCCTTCGCTGCGCTCACGTGGTAACGTACATCACCATTCGTATACACGAATCTTCTGGGTGCCCCAGAAGGGCAGGTCCACCGAGATCGTTTTCTTGGGAGCGCGATTTGCAAACTGGAAGCAGTGCGAGATGACGCGTGTGCCAGGGCGCAATTCTCGATCTAATTTTTCCGCCAGAGCATTCATGATATGAGGCGTGAGATAGAGAAATATAACATCCGCATCATGAAAAGAGTGACGGAAAAAATCCTCCCTTCTAAGCGAGATATTGGTACCCGTAAGCCATATGCGAATTTTTCCGAGGAGCCACGCACCAAAAGCCACTTCGTATCCCACAGCCCTGATCGCTCTGCATGAACGCTTGGAAGCAGTGAGGAGTCGCGCATCTCCGGCTCCGAGATCGTATACACGGTATCCTTCCTCAAGATCTGCGACATCTACCATTCTCCGTACGATACTGCGAGGAGTGGGCACAAAGGGCACGCGCGTTCGCACGTTTGAAACGAACGTCGCAAATGCCACTGCAAGCAAGAGTAGAATGCAGCCGAGCGTGAGAAAAAACAAAAAAAGCTGCATTGTCACGTAAAGAAAAACAACGTTCAGACGAGGAGCATGCCGAGCCACGTGAATGCCGCGGCAAAAAGCACCATGATCACCCCAAGTGACACTTGCCACACGGGTGCGTGGAGCTTCCCATCGAGTGTCGCTGTCGTGAGTGCAGCGCACTGCTTCGGCCACCAAGCGGTGAATACTCCTTTGATGAGGGTAAGCCAAGCGATGAATACCATGAGCCCTTCCACATCTTCAGTGATCGCCCACTGCCTGCGCAGGGTGGTGACAGCGAGAGAGACGAGGAGCGCGCCGACAATGCGTAGCGCCATTTCATCCTTCAAAAATCTTCTGCGAAAAGCCACCGCTTCGAATTCAGAAAAGATGAGAGGAAGGCCAATGAGATACAAGAGCGCTCCGATCGTGAGCGAAAAACTGGAGAGAGCCATAAAAAAAGAGTGGGTGAAGTGAGAGTGAAAGAAACTGTAACAGAGAGTGAGTGTATTTTCACTTTGCAGCCGCACGTTTAGCGCTGTGAATATAGTTTACTATCATTAAAAGAAATAACCTGTCATAACTGTCAATGAGAATTTGTTGTTTATTTTTTCTACACTCAAAACACTCACATCTATTATTGTGTGCTCTTGGCGACACTCGTGAGTGTCGATGTGAGTAACAGCAAAAAAGGAGTGAACACGGCCCACTTGCGCAGTGATTTTGAGTGCACGTAGGGTGCCGACGTTTCACCATTCATCCTCCCCCACCACCCATGAGTAATACTGGCAGCACTGCCTTCATCCTGCTCTCCTCGGCACTTGTTGCCATCATGACACCAGGTCTCGCGTTTTTCTACGGAGGACTCATGAGGCGCATGAACGTGCTGACCATCATGATGCAAAATTTCATCTCAATGGGCATTGTTACAGTGCTGTGGGCGATGCTCACATTCTCACTCTCGTTCGGCACAGATTACGCAGGGTTTATCGGAGGCTTCGAGCACGTAATGATGAAAGGCGTAGGGATGACGCCGTCGAGTGTGTACGGCACGGAAATTCCATTCCTCGCCTTCTTCGTCTTCCAAATGATGTTTGCAATCATCACGCCAGCACTCATCACGGGGGCGTTTGCTGAACGAATGAATTTCAAGAGCTACCTTCTCTTCCTCGTCATCTGGAGCATCGTCGTCTACGCGCCTCTGGCGCACTGGGTGTGGGGTGGCGGATTTATAGCCAAACTCGGCGCAATTGATTTCGCTGGCGGCACCGTCGTACACATCAGTTCAGGCATGGCCGCACTCGCATCGGTATTTGTACTCGGTAAGAGAGCCAATACCAAGCACCTGCCCCACAATATTCCCTACGTCGCTCTAGGAGCAGCCCTTCTCTGGTTCGGTTGGTACGGCTTCAATGCAGGGAGTGCGCTCAGCGCAAACGGTCAGGCGGCGCTCGCGTTTGCCAATACCGATATCGCTGCATCCATGGCCATGGTGACATGGCTCCTCCTCTCTTGGTTCATCGATAAGCGTCCGAGCATGGTCGGCGCGCTCACAGGAGCAGTCGCTGGGCTGGTTGCCATCACGCCATCGGCAGGATACGTCACACCAATGTCTGCACTGATTATTGGCATTATTGCGGCTATTGCCTGCTTCTTCGCGATGAAATTCAGAGTGTACATGGAGTGGGATGACGCACTCGACGTGTGGGGGTGCCATGGCGTAGGGGGGATCGTTGGATCTGTGCTTACAGGAGTGTTTGCGTCGGAGGCCATGGGAGGTTTTTCGGGGCTCATCGAGGGCAACAGCGAACAATTTTTAGCAAATGTGTACGGCACTGTCATCGCTGCCGCTTTCGCCTTCTTTGCAACCTACGCTATCCTCTCAGTTCTAACAATGCTCATGAACGTGAACGTGACGCTCAAGGAAGAGGAGGAGAGCCTCGATCGCGCGCTCCATGGTGAGGAAGCGTACGATTTTTGATTGTCCATCACGAATGTTACGTGGGATCGAGTGTATTGATACATGTAACGATCGTCGAAAATGTTTTGTTTGGCGGAAATTTTCCATTGCAAATAAGATCAAATATCTGCTTTCTGTAGTCTGCAATCAGTGTCAATAAATCATGCTTTCTCTCATCTGCCGTAAGATATCGCAAAACGTACGCTTCGTACATTTCTAGAATATCGAGAGCCATGCCGAAATCGGCATCCTGAGGGACACGCAGCATGCACATCTGAGACTAGCACACTGAGATGAAGCTAGAAAATAACATCACGCCGATACGAAACCTGCTAGGATCACTGCATCCGTATGGAGCGCTCCCCTCAGCATCACCTCACGCAGTGTCAACAGGCGGCTTTGACAGTGCTGAATGCAACTGAGAATGTATTTCTGACCGGTGCTGCCGGTACGGGAAAAAGCTATCTCCTCTCTCATTTTCTCGCCAAGCATCCTGAGAAGGAAATGCCGGTGGTAGCCAGCACGGGAGCAGCGGCAGTGCTTGTGGGAGGACGTACGTTTCATAGCTTCTTTGGTCTTGGGATTATGGAAGGAGGCGTAGAAATGACGATACTGAGAGCGCTCAAGAGCAAAAAACTGATACGACGATTGACGAAAGCGCATACCGTCATCATCGACGAAATATCGATGCTCTCTGGTGCAACACTCAATGCGGCAGAGCGAATTGCTCGCCGTGCTCGTCAAGCAGACATACCCTGGGGAGGCTTACGAATAGTGGCTGTAGGAGATTTCGCACAATTACCGCCCATTGCCATCGAAGGCAAGCAGAAAGACTGGGCATTTCAGAGTGATACATGGCAAGAAAGTCTCTTTAGACCAGCGCTCCTCACGACGGCGATGCGTACACAAGATACTGAATTTCTGAAAGTGCTGCAGGATGTCAGGCGCGGAAACGTGACCGAGGCTGTATCCACCTTCCTCGAAGCTCACACGGTTCCCAATGCAGACTCTATCGAGGGGACAAGGCTCTATCCGCACCGAGCGCAGGCAGAGCAATATAATACTCAAAAACTCTCTTCTATCAGCGCGCCGCTTCAGTCCTTTCACACGCAGTATGAGGGAGATGAATCCTCCATCGAATCTGCCAAGCGAGTATTGCCGATACCAGACATTCTTCACCTCAAACGGAGTGCGCTCGTGATGATGAGAAAAAACGATGTGATGGGAAGATACGTGAATGGCTCTCTCGGCATTGTTGAAAAAATTGATGAAGAAGCAGTGACGGTGCGACTGATGACAGGCGATACAATAGAGGTGGTGCGCACGGCGTTCTCGTACGTGAATGGCGAAGGCAAGGAGCTCATCTCTGCTTGGAATTTCCCCATGACGCTCGCATGGGCATCCACCATTCATAAAGCTCAAGGTGCATCACTCGACCGCATCATCGTCGACCTTCATGCGCTCTGGGAGCCTGGCCAAGCGTATGTCGCCCTCAGCCGCGTCCGCTCCGGAGAAGGGTTGTTCCTCTCTCGATGGCACGCATCGTCGATTCGAGCAGAACCGCTCGTGACTGCATTCTATGATTCACTTACAGCATCTCATGCCAAGAAACCCAAGCCTACCCTCACGCCACCCACGTCTTCCCCGGTCAGCGAGAAAGACCATCCCAACGCCCTCACTCAAGAATCCTGCTATGCGAAACCATGCATACGATTCACTGTGAGCGAGAGCTCTGTGGGCAGTCTGCTCGTCGCAGCTTCTGATCGAGGAATCATCGCAGTCACACTAGGCGATTCTCCAGAAGAACTGACGAATGAAATGAAGAAATGCTATCCGGAAGCGCTACAAGACCAAAAGGATGAAACACTCAATCGATATGTATCTGCCGTGCTGGGCTACATACGAGAACCCCGCATAGGATGTGCTGCCCCTCTCGATGTGCGCGGCACGGATTTTCAAAAGAAAGTCTGGAGGGCGCTATGCAGCATTCCTGCCGGCAAGACAAAGAGCTACGCAGAGATAGCGCGCATCATCGGAAAACCGACCGCGATTCGCGCCATTGCTCGAGCATGCGCGTCAAATAACATTGCACTGCTCATCCCCTGTCACCGCGTTATCAAAAGCGATGGGACAGTATCTGGCTATCGCTTCGGAGAAAAACGAAAAATAGCGTTGCTCTCGAAAGAGAGAGAAAGCGTAGGATTGACAAGGGAATGAGAAAAACTAACAATACGCTCAGTGACATCGCTGTTGTCGCTCCGCTCTTTTATTCTCAAGGCCCCATCGTCTAACGGCTAGGACAACGGATTTTCATTCCGTTAATCGGAGTTCGATTCTCCGTGGGGCTGCCAAAGTAAAAAATCGACATCTGCAAGGCTACTTTCTGGCTTCGGTATAACGAAAGATCGAAGTTCGATCTGACCTTTTTGGCGCTTCATAGATTCCAGGCCTTCTTTGATCTTCAAGAACGGGAATCTGGCTTCGCACTGCACGATTCCATCTTTCATCGTCCAGTTCGACCCAATAGCAAGCAGAATGACCCGCTGCCTGTCTTGGCTCCCTTTATCGAAACATTCCAGTGCATTCGTTGCGAACTCAAAAGTTTGAATAGTGCGATCAATGGAGGAATCAACATTACGTTCATGATCATCCAGAAGTCGCTTTGCGTGGTCACGGTCTTTGGTGAGTTCCGCTTTCTGAAATTTGAATTCATTTTCGTCCAATGACGATTTATCCATGTTTCCTACTGATACATACAGCTTCACGAGGTTCTGAATCGCCTTCATCGCTTCATCGTATCTACGTCTAAAATCCTCCAATTGCTTCTTCTGTCCTTTGCGTTCCATGTCGTACATTCGCTCCAGCTTATCCTTTACCCAAGCCAGAAGGCGCTTGGAAATCGTAATAGCTTCGATGTAATGGCGTAGCTGTGCCGTCATCTCATCGAGGTTTAGCTTTATAGCTTGTGTGCATGGTTCTTGAGACCGTGAGCATCGGAAATAAATATGAACTCTTACCCCTCCATCTTTCTGCTTTTTGCGCTGCACATCCGTTGTGATCATCGAGCCGCATTCCGCACATCGGATTAGCCCCGTGAAAGGTGCATTGTGCTTTCTGTTCCTCTGCTTCCCGTCTTTTCCAAGAATGATCTGTGCCATCTCGTAATCGCTGTATGAAATCATCGGCTTATATTCGCCTTTATACACAACACCGTCCCATTCAAAATATCCTGCTGCCAAGGTGCTCGAAAAAACCTTATATAGACATCCTAGAGTGATAGGACGCTCGGGGAACTTCTTAGTAGCAGGAAGCGTCAGACCCCAATCATCTCTCGCTATACGATGAATCTGAGGCACGTTATAGCCACCTGTCAGAAGCAGCCGCCAAGCTTTCTGCATCAATGGAAAACGGATTTCATCTTCGGTGATATAGCACTTCCCGCGCTCACCTATGTTCACGTTTTTATATCCCACCTGTGCTTTGATCGGTGGTTGCCCTGCCTTACATTTCGTAGTCATGCCACGCTTCACATCCACTCCCAGTTTTTCGGAATAATACTTTGATTGCGAAAGAGCAAAACTGAGCATCATCTTCCCCTCAGGCGTGTTGTTGTAGACATACGATGCGAACTGAAGATCCTTAATTACCTTTCTATCAAGAGCATATATTATTTGAGCTGCGTCTAGTGGGTTCCTGCTCAGACGATCAGGGTGCCACGCAATGATTCCATCTGCCTCTCCTGCCTCTATTCGTTTCAACATTCCTTCGAACTTTGGTCGGTTGTGAGGCTTGAAAGCACTGCCGTCCTCTTCAATAATTTCCACAATATTGAGGTGCTTATAGCGCTGCTCCAGCTCTTGTCTCTGAGAAATGATGGATAAGGCTTGATGGCCTTCGTCTGTGCTGCGTCTAAGGTAGAGAAAGTAGGTGAAGGCCATAGTGAGAGGAGCGAAAGAAAAAATTAGGGGGATGCGGGAACATCCCCCAATGATTAATTGTGCATCTTGCGTTCCCGTGCAGCTGCTATTCCACGTTTGATGGACCGAGACAGAGCCTGTTTCTCGCATTCAAACATAGAAGCCATGAAAATGAGAGAGCCAGGAGTGAAAGATTGAACTGGTGTTCTGATTTCCTTAATCTTTCCTTTTTCCAATAACCCCGCGAGAATTTTCATTTCAGCTTCATTGCGGGATAGCCTTGAAATATCGGATACAAGAATACTGTTTATTTCCCCATCCTTGATCTGGCAAAGCATTTCATTGAATAGGACTCTACGGCCCTGGGATGAAGTGAGTTCTTCGAATGTCCGACTTACGACAAGCGCATGCTCTTTGGCATAAGCGAAAAGAGATTTTTTCTGATGCTCAATACTGGAACTTTGTCGTGAGACGTTGCGCGTTGAGACGCGACAGTAGATGGCATACTTTGAGATCATTGGTGAGAGGGGAAAGATATAATTTGTCCTTAGTGCATTATAGAATTAGTAGGCTTAAAATCAACTATCACTTACTACAAAGCAAAAGCAATCCTGCTCTGGGTGTTTTGAGAGATAGTCCGCAAAAAATTGCACCATTGGCAATTGATCCTTTGTCCCAAACCAAGGCTGTTCTTCAAGAACCTCCTGCAAGGAGGGAAGGTCAGTCTGGTGCAGAATTAGGATGCCTCGATCATGACGGTCCTGATTGAGAAATGATTCTCCAATACCGCTTTTTTCAAGAACTGCTATCGCACAATGCGGAATATTTGGCACGCTGGAGCCTTGTGAACGATCTATATGTAGGTGAGCTTGAACGATTTTCATAAAAAATTGGGGAAAGATAATTAAAAAACGTCAGAGTCTGACAAATGCGAAAATGGCAAAGCTATCTGAGGTTCATCATCATCAAACATTGAATTTTCCTTCGCATTGAATCCTTCTTTGAATCCTTGCTCTAAGCCCATGAATACCGCTCTTGCTACATGGTGAATAGCGTCGTTCGGTACATTTCCGAGTACTTTCACTAAAAAGGCTCTGTCATCCAGGACCAAAGATGTATGTGTCCCCCCAGGTGCTTGAAAAACTCTAATACGAAAACCTAGAAATTCCTTCGGAACTCCTTTCCTGAAAAAAAGATCAGGGGTGAGTACGTTTGTGAGTTCAAGGTGGAAATTTGCTGACATAAAATGAGAGGAAATGATGAAATTAAAATTACGATTCAGTTGCAACGAAGCAGAATCCTTCTTGTTTGGGATGACTCTCGATGAAGCCCGTTAGCGCTCTGAGTAATAATTGATCATCGATAGTACCCTCCCAATCTCCATTGATTCCTAGAATTGAATGCATCTCAGCTAAATCTTCCTGATCGTTGATTAAAATAAATTTCAAATCACGACATCCAGGGTCGCTAAATACTGTCCCAATGTTGCTTTTTCTCATTCTGTCTACAGTAATGAGTGAAAGCTCAGGGATCTCGATAAACTTTTTAGGGTTCCAATCGGCTTCGAAGAGTTTCATAAATTGTAAGAGAAAAATGAATAAAATTGTTTAATAGCTAGCGCATACAAAACAGTAACGCCCATCCGTAGAGGGGTGCTTAGAGGCATAATCAAGCATTGCCTGTATAGTTTTTTCCAACTCAGGATTATCGGTGTAGGAACCCTCGTTAAGTTCGTCTCGTAACGTGGGAATCTCACTTTCGCTTATCAACACTATCGCATCTGGTGGAGAACCTGAGCGGTCAAAATATACCTCAGCTATGCCACGAGTAAGGCTATCTACTATTTCATAGCTGGCATCGCTGACAGAAAGTTCAATTTCCATATCGTGTACGAATTTTGCGGGGTAGAGCAGCAT
>CAZOJC010000009.1:0-63592 GCA_964580035.1 uncultured Candidatus Peribacteria bacterium | reverse complement strand
ACCTGAACGAAACACTGGCTGCGGTGTTCCGAAATATTGAACTTTCAGCAAAAGGTGCCAGTAGCGAAGATGACCTCAAGGGTCTCTTTGATGATCTGGATGTGAATGCCAACAAATTGGGAGGAACGGTGGAGCAGCGAAATAAAAAGCTTGTGAAGCTCATGGATGCCATCGGCGATCTTCGGCTGGGTGACTATACCGATCACACAATTGACGCCTTCGGCGATGCATACGAGTTTCTGATGTCGATGTATGCGTCCTCCGCGGGCAAGTCCGGCGGTGAGTTTTACACGCCACAGGAAGTGAGCGAGCTTCTGGCGGAGATCACGACTGTGGGCAAGAAAGAGGTAAACAAAGTCTATGACCCCGCATGCGGCTCCGGTTCGCTGCTCCTCAAATTCGCAAAAGTTCTTGGTAAAGAAAACGTTCGGCAGGGCTTCTTTGGTCAGGAAATCAACCTGACGACCTACAACCTCTGTCGAATTAACATGTTCCTGCACGATATCAACTACAACAATTTCGATATCGCTCATGGTGATACCCTCACGGATCCAAAACATTGGGACGATGAGCCGTTTGATGCCATCGTTTCCAATCCGCCGTATTCCATCAAGTGGGAAGGTGACAGTAACCCGCTTCTCATCAACGATCCACGTTTTTCACCCGCAGGAGTGTTGGCACCCAAGAGCAAAGCCGACCTCGCGTTTACCATGCACATGCTCTCGTGGCTTTCGACCAGTGGCACAGCCGCAATCGTCGAGTTCCCCGGCGTGCTCTATCGCGGTGGAGCAGAGAGAAAGATTCGTAAATATCTCATCGATAACAACTACATCGATACAGTCATTCAGCTTCCGCCCGACCTCTTTTTTGGAACCACTATCGCCACATGTATCATCGTGCTCAAGAAGAGTAAGAACGATAACAAGACCCTATTCATCGATGCCTCTGCCGAGTTCGTGCGCGGTGGGAACAAGAATAAGCTTAGCGAAGAAAACCGCCTGAAGATTTTGCAGGCGTTTTCAGAGCGAAAGGATCAAGAGCACTTTGCCAAGCTCATAGAAAACAAAAGCATTGAAGAGAATGACTACAACATTGCTGTATCCAGCTATGTCGTTGGTGAAGATACCCGCGAAGTGATCGATATTTCTAAGCTCAACGCCGACATTGCCCGCATGGTTGGGAGGCAGAATGAGCTGCGCACGGCGATTGATGCAATCGTTGCAGATCTTGAGTTGAATTCCCAAGCAAGCAAATGAAAAGCCAGAAGCTCTCAATTTATTTAATCAAGGCAAATGTCACAGACCATGCAGATATTGTTAAGGATGTGAATACAAAAGAGACTTTTAGAAATGGAGTTTTATTTTACAAAAAATCTTTTTCGAAAGAGCCAGAATGGACTGAAAATTTTTTCAAAAAGAAGCTAGCTGACTTAAGAAATTCAATGGCATCCGGTTTGTATATAACTAAAATAAAGCATAATAACAAAGATATACATTTTGGCATTTCATTTGGCCATGGTTGGCAGATGCTCAAAGATGGGGTGATTGTCGAGCAGTTTGGAATTAAGACGGCATTGAGTATTATAAAAAACGAAATAAAGAAAATTGAAAAAAAGAATTTCAGGAATGGACTAAAAGATGTATCCGAACAACTCGGAAAGGTAGGATCAGTAGCGGATTTCGGTTTTGATGTTGAGCAAGACATCATGAGGGCGATTGTTGGTGAGCCAGAAAATCAAGAATTGTATGGAAGAAATGTTGTCGGCAAAGATGCGATTAGTTTATCCATTAAGAAGAGTGTGGATGATGTGAGCGATGTTCTCCTTGAATTGTACAAAGCATTTATTTCCAATAAGTACAAAGAAAATTTCGGTTGGTTTGATAGTTTCTCTTCTATACGCGATAGAAAGTTAATATCTGAATTAGACAATAAGATTGTGGAAAAAATGCAGGATGAAAATAAATCCGATGTTATCTACTGGCTTTCAATTCCCGAAGTCATTGAATGGGAGCGCACAAAGTGTTTTAAGTATTCCACGAAAAGAAATGCATCGGAATATCAGGATGTTACTTTTGAAGATTTTAAGAATTCGCTTAGTGATGACGAAAAAGCGAGTATGAGTATCGAGCTTCTTAAAAAGAAACGGGTGCAACGGATTGATGCGAATGACCAGAAGGTGGACGAGTGGGCGATTTATAAATGTTTGTACTCTGAGATTGATTTGCATGATGAAAAGTATTTGCTTGTTTCGGGAAGATACTATCGAGTAGACAAGGATTATAAGCAAAAAGTTGAAAATGATTTTAAGGTCGATACAGCGTTTTCGTTGCCAGATTGGAAAATGTCAACACATGAAAATGCGTACAATACTGAAGTTGCAACTAACAATGGTGCCTTTCAATGTTTTGATGGTGGAGCTGACCAAAACAATTTGATTGGAAAAGGCAAAATTGAATTTGCTGACCTTGTTAAAAATGATAAGCATATTATCCATGTGAAGAAGTACGGCGGAAGTTCAGTATTAAGTCATTTATTTAGCCAGGGCCTTGTATCGGCTACTTTGCTGCTCACAGATAAAGATTTTAGAATAGCAGTAAACACAAAACTTAACGCCTCGCATAAGAACGTAGTAGCAGATACTGATCCAGATCCAAGCGGTTATACAATTGTTTATGCCATTGGCACGAGCAAAGACGCTTTAAAATTACCATTTTTCAGCCTCGTAAATTATCGGAATATCAAAAGGCAACTAGAGCTCTACAGATACAAGGTTTTGATTGTGAAAATTACCCAAGTTCATTAAAGCTATGAGTGCTCACCAATCCAAAATTGATAGGCTGATTGTAGAGCTTTGCCCGGAGGGAGTGGAGTTTAAAGAGTTAGGAGAAATAGCTGGTTATTCTAAAACTCGGATCGCAGCAAATGAATTAAATAATGAAAGTTACATTGGTGTTGATAACTTGCTGCCAAACAAGAAGGGTAAGACGTTTTCAAGTTACGTACCTACAACTGGCAAATTAACTGCTTTTGAAATTGACGATATTTTAATCGGTAATATTCGGCCATATCTTAAAAAAATTTGGAGAGCGGATCGTTCGGGAGGAACAAATGGTGATGTTTTAGTTATCCGAATTAACAAAGATGAGAAAAACAAGCTCACCCCTGAGTTTTTTTACTACATACTTTCGTCTGATGACTTTTTTAATTATGACATGAAGTTTTCAAAAGGAGCAAAAATGCCACGTGGCAATAAGTCAGCCATAAAAAAATATAAAATTCCCCTCCCACCCCTCGCTGTCCAAGAAGCAATCGTCAAAATTCTCGATACGTTCACAGAGCTGGAAGCGGAGCTGGAAGCGGAGCTGGAAGCGGAGCTGGAAGCGAGGAAGAGGCAGTATGAGTATTACAGGGACGATCTGTTGATTTTTAGGGATGGAGTTGAATGGAAGTCATTGGGGGAGGTTTGTAGCATAAGCACAGGACAAGCCCCCACTTCCGAAGTAGTGCAGAGCAAAGCAGGATTCCCTTTTATAAATGCTGGATTAGAACCTTCTGGATATCTCATTACAAAGAATACTCCCGCAGAAACAATTACCATTCCTTCTAGGGGGCAAGGTGGAGCTGGGCACGTTGGTTATCAAAAAAATGAATTCTGGTGCGGTCCACTATGCTATAGGTTGCAAAGCAGAGATGGAGATGTCTATACAAAATTCATTTATTACTTCCTGAGGACAATTCAAGAAAAAGTTGTTGGACTAAGAAAGATTGGAAGCATTCCTGCTGTTAACAAAAAAGATTTAATTCAGATTAATATTCCAGTTCCGCCGCTTTCTGAACAAGAACGCATCATCTCCACTCTCGATAAATTCGATGCGCTTGTGAACGACATTTCCATCGGCTTGCCCGCAGAAATACAAGCCCGCAGACAACAGTACGAATACTATCGCGGCAAGCTGCTTACTTTCAAAGAATATGCCAAACAATAAGTACAACATGGTTGCGGAAAACTCGCAGAGCACTGTCGTGGCGGAATATACGCCGGACAAGAAACGCGCGTCCCACTATCAGAGTGAAGCGGAGCTGGAGAAGGCGTTCATTGCGCAGTTAGAGTCGCAGGCATATGAACATCTTTCCATGAGCACCGAGGCTGATCTGGTAGCCAATCTGCGTTCACAACTGGAAAAGCTCAATTGCTTTGCATTCACCGATGCCGAATGGGAAAGATTTTTTGCCGGAGAGATTGCGAACCCGAATCAGAGCATTGCCGAAAAGACGGCGACTATTCAGGAGGACTACATCAAAAACCTTACGCGCGATGATGGAGTGGTAAAAAACATCTATCTACTGCGAAAAGACAACGTTCACGAGAATACCCTGCAAGTAACCAATCAATACGCTACGGATGATGGCAAGCGAGCCAATCGTTATGACGTAACCGTGCTCGTCAACGGTTTGCCGTTGGTGCATATAGAACTCAAGCGTCGTGGAGTGGCTATCCAGGAAGCCTTCAATCAGATCAATCGCTATCAGCGGGAGAGTTTTTGGGCGGGTTCGGGCTTGTTTGAGTATGTGCAATTGTTTGTGATCAGTAACGGCACACACACCAAGTACTACAGCAACACCACGCGGCTGGAGCACATCAGAGAAGCCGCTGAGGGCACGGTGAAGAAAGGGAAACAATCGAGCAACAGCTTTGAATTCACCAGTTGGTGGGCAGATGCGACGAATAGGCCGATTACGGACATTATGGATTTTGCCAAAACGTTTTTTGCCAAGCGGACACTGCTCAATATTTTGGCTCGCTACTGCGTCTTTACGACCGACGAGCAGCTTTTGGTCATGCGTCCGTATCAGATCGTGGCAACGGAGAAGATTCTGAGCAAAATCGAAGTGAGCACAAACTATAAGAAGCTTGGTACCGTGGAAGCGGGTGGCTACGTGTGGCACACCACCGGATCAGGAAAAACCCTGACAAGCTTCAAGACCGCCCAGCTTGTGAGCAAATTACCGTACATCGACAAGGTACTCTTCATCGTTGACCGCAAAGACCTCGATTACCAGACCATGCGCGAGTACGACAAATTTGAGAAAGGCGCAGCCAACAGCAATACCAGCACCTCGATATTGAAGCGCCAGCTCGAAGATCCTAATACGAGAATCATCATCACAACCATTCAGAAGTTGGATCGCTTTATTGATCGGAATGAAGGACATGCGTTCTTCGACGGTCATATCGTGCTGATATTCGATGAGTGCCACCGTTCGCAGTTTGGCGAGATGCATGCCGGCATTACAAAAGCTTTCAAGAATTATCATCTGTTTGGTTTTACCGGTACGCCGATTTTCGCGAAGAATGCATCTTCAGGCGGACGACCGGACTTCAAAACAACAGAGCAAGCTTTCGGGGACAAACTACACACCTACACCATCGTCGATGCCATCGCGGATAAAAACGTGTTGCCATTTAAGGTGGATTACGTCTCCACGGTCCGGGAAGCGGAGGATATAGAAGACAAAAAAGTGAAGGATATCGACCGCGAGGCAGTACTTGCCGCGCCCGAGCGTCTGGAAAACATCGTGCGGTATATCCGCGAGCATTTTGATCAGAAAACCAAACGCAACAGCTTCTACAAACTGAAAGACCGCAGGTTAGCCGGTTTTAACTCTATTTTTGCCGTCTCTTCGATCGACACAGCGAAGAAGTACTACGCCGAGTTCAAAAAGCAGCTTGCTGATCAGCCTAGTGACAAGAAACTGAAGGTAGCGACGATTTACAGCTTCGGTGTCAATGATGAAGATTTAGATGGAATGATTGACGAAAACTCGGAAGACACAAGCGGGCTGGATGCCAGCTCACGAGATTTTCTGGAGAGTGCCATCGCCGACTATAACGCCATGTTTGGTACATCGTATGATACTTCTTCCGATAAGTTTCAAAACTACTACAAGGATGTGAGCGAACGTGTGAAGAATCGTGAAGTCGATATTCTCCTTGTCGTAAACATGTTCCTGACGGGCTTTGATGCCACAACGCTTAATACTCTTTGGGTTGATAAGAATTTGCGATTGCATGGCTTGCTGCAAGCCTTTTCGCGCACGAATCGCATTCTGAACACTGTGAAAACATTTGGAAACATTGTGTGCTTCCGTAACTTGGAGAAAGTGACCAATGAATCGATATCACTTTTTGGCGATAAAGAAGCCAGTGGCATCGTGCTGCTCAAATCGTACGAAGAGTATTACAACGGTTACAAAGACGGAGAGAAGGAGGTTCGTGGATACGCTGCGTTGGTGAATGAGCTTTTAGAAAAATTCCCTGTTGGCGAACGCATTGTGGGTGAGCAGAGCCAAAAAGAATTTATCAAACTGTACAGCGGAATTTTGCGAGTACGGAATATTCTAGTGACTTTTGATGAGTTTGCCAGTCATGAAATCCTTACTGAACGAGATGTACAGGACTATCACAGTGCGTATATCGATATTTACAATGAATTCCGTAAAGGTAAGGACGATGAAAAGGAAAATATCAATGACGATCTCGTATTTGAAATGGAACTGATCAAACAAATAGAGATCAACATTGATTATGTACTAGGGCTCGTCAAAAAGTATCACGAGGATCACATAAAGAACCGTGAACTACTGGTGGATATCAATAAGGCAATCGATTCGAGCATTGAACTACGCAACAAAAAAGATCTGATCAATCAGTTTATTGCTTCTCTTGATATTCAGTCAGTCGTTGATACAGATTGGCAGAAGTTTGTGGAGAAGAGGAAAATTGAGGAGCTGGAACACATCATTGAAAGCGAAAACCTTGATCACGATGCCACCTATACGTTTGTACGAAATGCGTTCCGTAATGGCAGTGTGTCAACGACCGGCACGGCAATCGCAAAGTTTTTGCCTCCCGTTTCACGTTTTTCTCCTGACGGTGAGCGCACGAAGAAGCGTGAGGGAGTACTGCAAAAGCTAACAGGTTTCTTCGAGCGATTCTTCGATATTTCAGGGGGGAAGCTATAGAAATCTGCTTCCAGCCAATAACTCGCCTTCCTATGAAATGTTACTTCCCACAAATCGATGTAGCCTGTCCTTCTTTCATCGGTTCGGGGAATTGGAAGCTTTCAGGACTTACAGGAATCACTGTACTCTTTGGGAAAAACGGAAGCGGCAAGAGCCTTTTCCTCCGGGCCTTAAGAGATGCCAAAGGAGAGGTCGCTCATTACGTTGTACCAGAGAGAACGGGAGACCTCGGATTTGAACCTAGCTTTATTCAACAGCAAATCGACTCGCAGCAGCGCAGAAATATTTCAGCTAGAAACTTCATGCCTGAATATCGAAGGCAAATTCTAGCTCGAATACAGACGTATTTTATGGTGCGAGGAGGAGGATCAAAACCGAAGGAGATACCACCAGCACATCCGGATGAACTTGAGTCATTACTTGCTCAGCTATTACCTGATTTCGCAATAGAATTACAACCAAAGAATCCTCCCTACAAATTAATCAGGGCAAGTGACAAAATGGAAATTGGACCTGTAGATCAGCTTAGCAGTGGTGAATCTCAGCTATTAACCATAGGCATAGATATTCTGACAATGGCGGCAATTTGGGAAATCGAAGGATCCGCTGAAAGATTGATGCTTATTGATGAGCCAGATGCGCATATTCATCCAGATCTTCAAGCTCGCTTTGCTGATTTTCTAGTACAAACAGCTCATCGTTTTCATTTTCAGACGATTATCGCAACTCATAGCACGACGCTTTTGGCCGCCATTGGTCAATTTGGTGGAGACGCTTCAAGCGTTGTATACCTTGACCGTAGATCGAGAGAATTTACAGCAAAACAGTTTACGGCAATCTTGAAGGAAGTAGCTGCCTGCCTGGGGGGACATGCGTTAATGGGACCCTTATTTGGAATGCCACTGCTTCTCGTTGAAGGTGACGATGACTATAGGATCTGGAGCCAAGTACCTCGCCACCACACAAGTAGCTTTGCAGTCATTCCGAGTAATGGAGAGGAAATTTACAAGTTTCAAAAAACACTCGAGCAGATTTTTGCGAGCTTGCGCACATCGACTTTAACCCCTGCTGGATTTGCCTTACTGGATGGAGACAAGAACTTGCCAGTTTCGGATGCAAGTAACCCCCAGAGTCACATCAAGTTTTTGCGGCTTGATTGTCGCGAAGCGGAAAATCTTTACTTCACTGATGAAGTACTTTCAATGCTGGGAACGGATTGGTCTAAAGCTACTGCAAAAATTATTGCGGAGAGCGGCAACCATGGAAGTAAGTCTGTAAAACTTGCTTCTGCGGCTACTTGGGATCTGCAAAACGGCGATCTGAAGGACGTGATAAACGAAGTCAGCAAAATTCTTGACCCGAAAAATGTGCACTGGACAATGCGAGTCGGAACATGCATCGGTCGTAACAAGCCAGTAGGTCAACTCGCTTCCTACTTGGGGGAGGGATTGATCACTGCTCTTTGGGGAAACTGATGAAATGACTCCATGCGCTTAATCAGAACTTTCTTCACAAAATTACCGCCTTCAATATCCACTCAAAGATCGATTTTCTTTCGGTCAAAACAGCCAGTCGGGTCGCACCACACCGGTGCAACTGATGGTCAAGATTGCGGGTCGCTTTAGACGCGCAAGTAGTGGTGGAGCTGAGGAGATTCGAACTCCTGACCCTCTGCTTGCAAAGCAGATGCTCTACCAGCTGAGCTACAGCCCCACGTGAGCACAGGAATTGTAGCGTACATTTTTCTACTTGCCACTCGATTTAGAACATCTCATGACCCTCGTCCGAAGAGAAAGAGTCCGACGATGGGACTTAAGAGCACACCAATTGTCCCCGTCATATACGCAAGGCTCCAGAAGAATACGAATAATGCGCAGAGAATCATCACGTTGTAGATGCCGCCCACTTTCTGAGCCCAGTCCGGATCTCCGAACATATCTCCGAACATCTCGCGTTTCATCACCATGTATACGCTGAATGCAATGCCGATGAGGCCAATGATAATGCGCATGGAGAGAAATTAAGAAGCCAGTACCGCATCGAGCTTTGCCGTAACATCTTCTTTTGTGCGCGCGCCGACGAAAGAGTCTACCACTGCGCCGCCTTTAAAGAGAAGAAATGTCGGAATGCTCATGACAGTATATTTTCCTGGAATTTCCTGATTATCATCCACGTTCATTTTGAGCACTTTTGCTTTTCCTTCGTAAGCGGTCGCTAGCTCGTCCACAATAGGCCCCATTGCCTTGCACGGACCGCACCATGGTGCCCAAAAATCGACGAGGACGGGGATGGGTGACTGGAGAACTTCTTGAGTGAATGTTGCGTCTGAGACGGCTGCGGCCATGGTGAGAACGGGGGAAGGAAGGAGAATAAGAGGAATATACTGGAAAAAAAGATATTTGAGAATGCTTTGATCGTCACTGTTCGATTCCTTTCGTGAGTATGCTCTTTGTTATCTGCTTGCCGATTTCTACTGCCGGCTGCCCGTAGATATCTATCCTGTAGAGCTTGCCTAAGTACACCACTTCGCTCATGAGTAGGAAGAAGAGCTGACCGAGGTGATACTCGTCGAGACGTTGCAGGCTGATAGTCGCATGAGGCCGACGGACAGAGGTGAGTGCCTGACTGGTGCCTTCATAACACGCATCCAATAACTGGCTAAATGTCTTTCCTGAGAGATACGTGAATCCTTGAGGAACGCTCCGAGGCACTTCGTACCGTGGCTTATCGAGCTCTCGAATGAAGAGGTGCCACGTCTTGCGCGGTCCTGCCATCCATTGTTGCAGCAGTGAGTGCTGATCTTGCGTGCCGATGGCCGAGAGGGGAATGGGGTTATGAGTTTCTGTTTTCCCTAGGCTTTCTGCGAGGAGTTGTTGGTTCCACCGAGCGAGCGACATCATGCGATCTCCGTAGGGCATAATCACGCGGATAGGGTAACCACGTCGCGTATCGAGCAGGAATTGCACCGATGCGAGGGAAGCGGCGGGATTTTTGGCGAGTGTTGTTTCTTGGCAGTGGGTATCCATTTCTTTTGCACCCCGACAGAATGCTGTTACATCACCGCTCAGAAGAGCAAGGCTCAGAAGCCCGACAGGAGTGAAAATGCAAAATCGTCCACCAACATTGGGAGGGATGGGTAGCACAGTCATGCGCTGATCGAGTGCAAAGCTCCTGAGCGGCCCGGTGTGCGGATCTGTGATAGCGACGACTCGGCTTCCGGGATTGAATCGTACTGCTGTTTTGAGTTTTTCATAGAGCGCGAAGAACGCGCTCATGGTTTCGAGCGTCCCTCCGGACTTGCTCACAACGACGATCATCGCCGATTTCCAATCTATCATCGCCGCGTGCATGGCTATCGTGTGCGGATCGATACTATCGATGAGCACGAATTCTGGACTGAGGGGAGATTCAAACGCTTCTTGAATGACGCGAGGCCCGAGCCCCGATCCGCCGATACCTATCCAAACAATAGTCTTGATACCGTCAATTTTGGCTTTCTTGGCAATTTCCTGCACTTGCTTCACCGCTGGTTTGTCATACGGCGTCATGGACCATGCGTGCTCGCCTTTCTCGCGTTCCTGCAGCCAATCTTCAGTGTACCGTCTGATGAGCGAACGGATGGTGGAGAATTCTTGATCAGGAATGCCAAAGCTGGGAGTGATTACCTTGGCAAGCGTTCCTTTGATGTCGAGCGTCAGCATTGATGAAGATGAGGAAACAAGTGAAATGCGGGTAATTTTATCTGCTTCTTTTCTGAGGAAGAGAGAGCGATCGCAGAGCCAAGGAAACACGTTCTTCCGTTCTTTCAATATCTTTCGGCAGTCGCTTGAGACTTTCGAGGGCCTCTGCCTGCGCGTAGCCAAGAGAGATGAGCGCGGCCAGAGCATCGCTGTCGATGGATGGGCTGTAGGCACCACCCGATGCTGTCACGAGTGCGTCTGGATGCTTCTCCATGAGTGATTTGAGATCAACAAGCAAGCGCTGCGCCGTCTTTTTCCCTACTCCTTTAATCTGGGAGAGCGATTCAGCATCTTGCGTCATCACCGCTTGCGCGAGTGTTTCTCTGGGCCAACCACAGAGCTCCAGCGCGAGTTTTGGTCCCACTCCGCTCAATCCGATGAGTTCAGCGAAGAGTGTACGCTCTTGACTACTCAGAAAACCGAAGAGATCGAGACGATCTTCCCTCACGTAGGTGTAGATGATGAGAGTCTTTGTTGACCCCTCGAGGAGGGTATCCCATACCGGCATAGGAACCGTTACGGCGTATCCCACTCCAGAAACATCGATACACAGCTGCGGAGGATGCAGCCGATGGATAGTGCCAGACAGGGTATACAACATATGAGGACGTGAGTATACCAGAACTGGAAAGAATACGCGTATTTTTTTTCAAGAATTTTCTCGTAGTTACCTAAATAAGGGGTAACGCTGAGAGCGAATGTGTGGTATACTGGTTGGAATGCGCATACGCGCTGCCACACCCACACTCTTTACGGCTTTCTGCTTTCTTTGCGCGACCCTCTGGCCTGCGCACGTCGTGCTGTCGCAGGTCGCTGATTTCAACGCTATTCAGCAGGAGTATGATGCGGCAGCCGAGCGAGCAATGTCTGCCATACAACGCAAGGCAAAGCTGGAAGAAAGCCTGCACGCAGCGAAATCAAAAGTGGATAAAGCGAAAGAAGACTTTGACAATGCTACCAAAAAACGACTCGACGTTCGTCGCATGCTCGCAAAGAAACGTGAGTATGCCGATGTCCTCAAGCGGCAGATGGCCATGCTTCTGGCTCAGCGCATGATGTATAGCGGCATCATTGATCAACAACGAACAGATCTCGTGGTATTCGCCCGCTATGTTGCCAATCGAGACATAGAAATGACAGATACAGGGCCCGTTAGAGGAGGATCTCTCCTTCGGCACGTGCTCCGTGGATCACTCGGCGATATCATTGATCAAGACCTGAGCCATCAAGCACTCCTCATTGCGCGAGAGAAGTTTTTTTCTGAGCTCAGTGATATTATGAAAGAGAATACAGAGGTTGAATCTCGTCTCATCGCTCTGCAGCAGGATGTGGAGCAAGAGCTTGCCGTACTTTCGACAACGTACGATGGCCTCAGCGCTACCTCGCAGCACGCTGCGGCTACTGTTGATACTAGCTGGAAACAGCAAGTGCTCACAGAGAAAGAGCTCAAGGAAGTGCAAGCGGAGACAGCGGAAGTAAACGAGCAATTCTTGGCACTGCAAGAACACCTTGTGAGCACCGATGCGCTCCTTCGCGAGCACAAGGTCAAGGAGATGAATGCAGAGATTGCCTCTCTCTCAACCGAGCGTGATGCGCTGCTTGTGCGTAAGGCGGAGATTACATCGACGATCGCTACTCTCAAGCAAAAGAATGACGATCAGCTCAAGGCGTTCAATGCCGCTATGCAGGCGAGGAATTCAGATAAGAACACATACAAATACATCGAGCAAACGAAGACGGCAATCAGCGCCAAGCAGGCAATGATAGATGATGTATTGCAAACGAATGTTCCTCATGACCAGTCGCTTCCTTCAGGGGCGCCGAAAGACAGCGATTCTCGCATTGCTGGAGCATTCATCGAGATCGAACGGCTGCGTGCCGTGCTCGCACTGCTCACGCAGGGTATTCCACTCGCTGAGGCCGAAGATTACGTGAGGCTGAAGAATATTTGGACAGATGCCGAAACGCGACTCGCGACCCTCACTGAGGATCTTAAGAAGGTCGATCAGTCGCTTGCTGATCTCTCCATCAAGATTAGCGATCTGACCTATGCTGCTCATCGGATACAGAATGAGCGACTCAATTTGAAGGCCATTCCCTCGTCATCGTTCTTGTGGCCAGTGATCGGCCCTATCACGGCGTACTTCTTCGATCCTACCTACGCAAAAGTATTTGGCGTCCCTCATAGAGCCATCGATATTGCCGTGCCACAAGGGACACCCGTGAAAGCCGCAGCGAGCGGCGTGGTCTATCACGTTAAGCTCGGCGGGGCCACCGGATACACGTACGTCCTCCTCGGGCACTTGAATGGTTACGCCTCCCTCTACGGACATCTTTCCAGTGTTTCTGTGAAAGAGGGGAGCATCGTCAACGCAGGCCAGATTATCGGCTATTCCGGTGGAAAGCCCGGCACGGCCGGAGCAGGAAAAATGACGACAGGGTCACATCTGCATTTCGAAATCATGCGAGGCAGTGAACGCGTGGATCCGCGAACGCTCTTGCCATGATGATCAATTACGAATTTGGTCCAATAACAATGACGAATTCCCCCCGTGTTTGTATGGTTTGCGCGCACGCAGAGAGGCCTTCGATCGTTGTGGTGATCACTTGCTCGTGCATTTTGGTGAGTTCTCGCGCGATGATGATCGGCCGAGCGGGTTGATGCTTCAGGCATTCTGCAATATCCACGAGTGTCTTTTGAATTCTGTGAGGAGATTCATAGAAGACGACTGTTCGCGCTTCATGTTCAAGAGACATAAGCAGAGTTTTTCTGCCTTTTTTTAATGGGAGAAAGCCGAGGTAGGTGAATTGGTTCATCGGAAGCCCGCTCACGCTCAATGCTGCCAGAAAAGCAGATGCACCGGGAATCACTTCGAGCGCAATCTCTTCTTCTCTCACGCGCCTCACAAGGATGTACCCTGGGTCTGAGATGCAGGGCGTTCCCGCATCGGACACGAGACAGAGATGTTCTTGCTTCTTGAGCCTCGCTATGAGTGCGTCCACTTTCTCGTGATGAGAGTATCCATGGAGGGAAAGGAGCGGTTTTTTGGGCAGTTGCAACAGCGATAGCAGATGCCCAGTCACTCGAGTGTCTTCACAGACTATTGCATCACATTTCTTCAGTGTTTCAAGTGCTCGCAGCGTAATGTCGCCGAGGTTGCCAATGGGGGTTGAGATGATGGAAAGCACCGAGAGACACGGTACCACCTGCGAAAGATTCATGGAATACGTGTGGACCCTTTTCATCGGGTCAATCTCTGCTACTATCTCCCTGTTATGGCGAAAAAATCTGACGAGAATCCTGCGCAGCAGTCTGCTGATCTCAGAAACATCGGTTCTATCCTCCCGCGTGCGATTGTCACGGAGATGGAAGAGAGTTATCTCGATTACGCCATGAGCGTGATCGTCTCCCGCGCACTCCCAGACGCTCGCGATGGCTTAAAACCCGTTCATCGGCGCATTCTCTATGCGATGACCGATCTTGGCTTGCGATCGACAGCCAAGTATCGAAAATGCGCGCTCGTGGTAGGTGACGTGCTTGGTAAGTATCACCCGCACGGCGATTCTCCCGTTTACGAAGCACTCGTGCGCTTGGCCCAGCCATTCGCCATGCGTTATCCGCTCATTGACGGACAAGGAAACTTTGGCTCCATCGATGGCGATAGCGCCGCTGCCATGCGATACACCGAGGCGAAGATGGACAAAATTACCGATGAAATGATTAAGGATATAGAAAAAAATACCGTGGACTTCAGGCCAAATTACGATGGATCTCGCAAAGAGCCTTCGGTCCTTCCGTCGCAGATTCCCAATCTTCTTCTCAACGGCACTGTCGGCATTGCCGTCGGCATGGCGACCAATATTCCTCCGCATAACTTAGGAGAACTCATCGATGCCATTCAATACCTCACGGATCACGACGATGCAACGGTGGAAGATCTCCTCCGGTTTGTGAAAGGCCCCGATTTCCCCACTGCAGGCATTGTCTACGACAACGAAGCGCTGAAGCAGGCCTATCTCACAGGCAGGGGATCAGTGGTTGTTCGAGGCAAGGCCGAGATTGAAGAGGGGACGGGCAATCGTTCGGTGATTCGTATCAGTGAGCTGCCGTACCAAGTGAATAAAGCGGTGTTGATAGAGCGCATCGCAGAACTGGTGACAGAGAAAGTCATCGTTGGCATTTCAGATCTTCGCGACGAATCTGACAGGGACGGCATTCGCATCATTATTGAACTTAAGAAAGATAGCTACCCGCAGAAGATTCTCAACCAGCTCTACAAGCACACAGACTTGCAGACCAGTTTTGGCTACAACTGCATCGCTCTTGCGGATGGACTGCAGCCTAAGCTCTTAAATCTTCTTGAATTTCTGCAGATATTCATCAATCACCGCCGCATTGTCATCACACGGCGCATTACTTTCGATCGCGACAGGGCCAAAGAACGCGCGCATATTCTTGAAGGGCTCACCATTGCTCTTGATCACATCGATGAAGTCATCGAGACCATTAAGAAGAGTGATACGAAAGACGAAGCAAAAGTAAATCTCGTGAAGAAGTTTTCCCTTTCTGACATTCAGGCAGATGCCATTCTTCAGATGCAATTACAGCGTCTTGCCGGCCTTGAGCGCCGCAAGATTGAGCAGGAATTGAAAGATCTTCGAGCGTTCATTCGAGAGTGCGATGCCATTCTCAAGGATCCGAAGAAAGTGGATGCGGTGATGAAACAGGAACTTCTCGAAATACGACAGAAGTACTCAGACGATCGCAGGACGCTCATTGTTCCGCATGCGGTGGGCGAATTCTCTGCAAAAGATACGATCCCCAACGCCCCCATGGTCGTCGCGCTGACCACCCAAGGCTACGTGAAGCGATTGAGCCCTGCGCAATTCCGCGCGCAGCACCGCGGAGGCAAGGGAATAAAGGGCATGACTACCAAAGAAGAGGATGAAATTCTCAGTCTCCTGTACGCTCACAATCACGATGATCTTCTCTTCTTCACCAATACTGGTCGCGTGTTCCAGCTTCCTGTGTACGAATTACCCCAGGCTAGTCGGATCGCTAAGGGGCAAGCAATCGTCAATCTACTTCAATTGCAGCCACATGAGAGAGTGTCGGCCGTGCTCAAGGCGCACCTAGAGGGTAAAAAGCACCTCTTTATGACCACTTCTCGAGGCACCGTGAAGCGTACGGACATCTCTGAATTTCAGAACATTCGCCGCAGCGGCCTCATCGCCCAGAAGATGACGGAAGGCGATGAATTGAAGTGGGTCCTTGCGACGACGGGGAACGATGAGATCTTCATTTTAAGTAAGAAAGGCAAGGCAATTCGTTTCAAGGAAGAAGAAGTGCGTTCCATGGGCCGGGCTGCCGCTGGAGTGAGGGGTATACGGCTTGCACCCAACGATTTCGTGGTGGAGGCAGCCGCTGTGTCGTCTCCCGAGACGAGTGAGCTCCTCGTGGTCATGGAAAATGGCTTGGGTAAGTCTTCCCCCGTTTCTCTGTATCGCCTTCAGGGGAGGGGAGGGAGCGGCGTCAAAGCAGCACAGCTCACTGCAAAGACTGGCGACATTGTCGGCGGATACATTCGTTTGCCAGAGGAAGAGGCAGACTTGCTCTGCATCAGCCGTCAGGGGAAGGCCATTCGCATGAAGCTTTCAGATATTCCTTCCCGAGGTCGCGCCACGCAGGGTGTCATCGTCATGCGTCTCGATGATGGTGATAAAGTGGCATCTATGAGCGTCGTTTCCCATGAATCTGGAGAGATGACAGACACGGCTGACGACACTCCTCAGGCAGAGGAAGATAAAGAGGAATGATGACTGATGTAAAAGGTTTTGCATTTCTCCACGTCTTTCAGTAGAATCGCTCGGCTCTATGAAGAAAAGTATCCATCCTCAACTGCATTCAGATGCGCTTACCACATGTATGTCGTGCGGTAGTAAATTTGCTATTCCGTCAACCGTGAAAGTGCAGCAAGTGGAAGTGTGCAGCTCGTGCCACCCTCTCTACACTGGCGAATTTAGAGGTGCTCGCTCGACAGAAGGCCGTGTGGATCGCTTCAGGAAGATTCAGGCAGAATCGAAGAAGAAGCAGGAGGCGGATGCTGCGAAGCCACCTAAAAAAACGAGAGTCAAAAAGTCATAATGTGCTATACTGTCTCCTATGAATCAGAGACAAGCCAAGCTTCTTCAGGCCATCATCGATCAGTTCGTCATGACGGCGATTCCCGTCGGCTCCAAAAAACTTCTAGAAACTGCCGATTTCTCCCTCTCCTCCGCCACGATTCGGGCGGAAATGTCTTTCCTCGAGAGTGAAGGTTTTTTAGAGCAACCACACATCTCGTCGGGCAGAGTGCCGACGGTGAAAGGGTATCGCACGTACGTGCAAGAATTCATGAAGCCGTCGGCGTACGAGAAAGCAGTGAGGGTGAAGTTTCAGACGCTGCGAGATCGCTACATCGAACAGAAAGATCGTGAGCGCGCGTACGAAGCGGTGGCACTCCTCTCTCACATGATTCAGAACGTGAGTTTCGTCACCGTACCACACCGCGAGCGCCTCTATTATCTTGGCCTTTCCAATGCACTCAAGCAGCCAGAATTTCAGACTGATACACAGTTTGTGTCTGATGTCGTGGAAGTGCTCGAAGAGCGCCTTACCGATTTCCTAGATCAGCTCGATCTCGATGATCGCGTGCAATATTTCATCGGCGAAAAGGATCTCTGTCCTGAGTTTGCAAGTTGTTCACTCATGCTCACGCGCTATCACCTCGGCGGTCATCGTGGCGTCATCGGTATTCTCGGTCCTGTCCGTATGCCGTACGGATACAACGCAGTCGCGCTCGACATGGTAGCGGGATTACTTCGGGGACGTTGACTCATCTCTCGCCGTCACGTTCGTACGAGAGGGTGTGAGCGATTGTGCGGAGAGGAGGGTAGCCACAGGCATTACGATCAAGTTGCCTATGCCCAGCAGTATCCAAGAGGATTTGAAGAGTGTGCCCGGGAGGAACAAGAGCAATGAACGATCGAATACGCGAGTGCATTACCTGCAGTATCGAATTTCACTGTGAGTACCCTTCTCGCCGCGAGGTGGAGAGGGGGGATAGCGCGGTGGTGACAAAGGACGAGATCTCATCTCCTGCGGCAGAGATGGAACCGAATGACTCGAATACTTCGCCTCATAGTATGCAGCGGATGGTATCTCATCAAGTAAGTTCACTCGAACAAACACAAGAAATGTCTTGATCATATATTTTGTACAATACTATATACATGTACATTGGCTCAGGCTTGCGCAGTAATTTTTTACTGAATATAAAATGTGAACGACAATTGTTCATTCGTTATCGCTGTGTATCATCGGAGTTGATCGTGACGGATATGTCATCATCACATCTCACCTTGCACATTTTCTCATTCTTTTTCATACTGCGGGTGATTTTTTCTCTTTTCTCATGATTACTGTCCTACGATTACTCAAGCGTATTTCCACTCCGTTCGTGCTAGGCGTATTCGTTGGCGCTCTCGCCATTCAAGCGAGTGCGGCTCTCAAGGGTTCTGCCATATTTAGCGATGTTGTGCCCAATTCTTATTACGATGACGCTGTCGGGCAGCTGTACGAGCTTGGCATCATTAAAGGGAAAACACCCACGACATTCGATCCCAGTGCGTTCGTCACACGCGCAGATTTGGCAGTAGTGGCGATGAGACTAAGACAGGAGCTGAAAGGGAACGCCACCGTCGCTCTCTCTAGCTCGCGATCTTCCTTAAGAAGTTCGGCTTCTTCCATCTCTTCTTCTGCTATCGCATCCGTCAGCTCTTCAAGTAGTCAGTCGTACGCTTCGGCAGGCCCAGCTGGAAGCGTCAGATTCACATCGAATGGCTTTACAGTTACTGAAAATGCAGGCCAAGCCACTGTTTCTATTGCGCGTGTCGGCGGTAAGCAGGGAACCGTTTCGGTGGAGTATGCGATCACGGCAGGCACTGCCAAAGCTACCGATTTTACCGCTTCTACTGGCACGCTCACTTTTTCAGGTAATGAAACCAGTAAAAAGTTAACCATTCCCGTCATAGACAATACTGCGATGGATGGCGACCGAACGGTGATCATCACCCTCTCCAAGCCCACCAACGGCGCAGTCCTGTCTGCCCCCAGCAGCGTGACGCTCATTATTGTCGACAATGAGTCCATTAATACAAGCTCCAGCAGCGGCTTTGTCCCCTCGGGTCCGCCAGTAAATCCTGCTGGCACATTCGTATTTAGCGCATCTCAGTACACTACTCCAGAAAATAATCCAACCCTTACGGTCACGGTTCAGCGAATGGGTGGTTCGACGGGAACGACAGGAGTTAATTACTCTATTGTCCCTGGTACTGCTTATGCGGGAGTAGATTATTCAGGTTCAAACGGCACTCTCACATTTGCCGCTGGCGAAGTGAGTAAAACATTTACAGTTTCGATTGTGAATAACAGTAATGTAGACGGCAGTCGGAAGGCCACTCTCTCACTATCAACGCCTACAGGAGGCGCAGCGGTCGGCACACCCGCAACAGCCGAAATGATTATCGCAGATGATGAGACACTGAGCTTTGGCAGCGGATCACTGAAGTTTTCATCTCAAACGTACAGTGTCGCTCGCAGTGCAGGCATTGCATACATCAGTGTGAGCCGCATCGGAGGAGTGACTCCTGTCGCAGTATCCTTCTCTACCATCGGAGGATCGGCGATCCCTGGTTCGCAGTATGCCGCCACCTCAGGGGTGCTTGAGTTTGCTCAGAATGAGACGATTAAAGTCTTTCCGATCATCGTCTACAACAATCCGGCAATGACGAGCTCTGCAACCGTCAACCTACAGATTACCGCACCCACAAGGGGATCTACTCTCGGCGATCCCTCTGCTGCTACCCTCACCATTCAATAGCTGTCAGAAATACTGTCAGAATTACGAGTGCATTGGTGACAAGGGCAATCAGTGAAGCTGCGGAAGCAATGTCTTTGGTACACTTCAGGCCCTCGTGCATGCGCTCGGCATCTGGATCAGTCTTGTGTCTGTGAGCATCGAAGGCATCGACAAGGCGCTCCAGAGCCGTATTGATCAGCTCAGTTGCGACGAAAAATCCGCCGCAGAGAACGAGCATCATCCATGCTGCAAGCGTGATGCCGACAAAGAGCCCCACAACTAATACAAGGCCGTATCCTCCCAGAAATAAGCGAAGATTGCGCTCACGTCGAAACGCGTGCTCAAAGCCGTGCAGGGCATGCCGAAGACTTGTTAGCGAGCGTCTCATGCTTCACGCATCAAGAGGGAATCCCCGGTACTGGAAATGCTCGGCAGAAGGCGATTACTTCTTTTCGCAGACTTTGGATCGCAGAGGGATCGCTGCGGACCTCGATTGACTTCAGCATGAAGTCAGCCAGCGTTTCCATATCTTTCTCTTTCATGCCTCTCGTGGTGACTGCGGGCGTGCCAAGTCGTACGCCGGATGGATCCATGGGCTTTCGCGTATCATTGGCAATCATGTTCTTATTCAGCGTGATGCCGATTTCATCGAGCAGGTGTTCCACTTCACCTCCTGGCATGTTCCATGAAGACATGCAGTCGATGAGCATGAGATGGTTGTCGGTGCCGTTGGTGACGAGCGACACTCCACGCTCCATGAAATAGTGCGCAAGATGCTTGCTATTGCGCACCACTTGCGCGGCGTACTCGGCAAATTCTGGCTTGAGCGCCTCGCCAAAGGCAACGGCTTTGGCAGCAACCATTTGCATGATGGGACCGCCTTGGAAGCCTGGAAAGACCATTTTATCTATTTTCGCGCCAAGATCGAATTCCCTTGAGAGAATCATGCCACCTCGTGGCCCTCGAAGCGTCTTATGGGTGGTGGTGGTGATGATGTCAAAGCCGTCATCGAACGGATTGCGTAATGCCTTACCGGCAATGAGACCTGCAATGTGTGCCATATCGGCCACGGTGTATGCCCCCACTTCATCGGCTATCTCTTTCATCTTTGCATAGTTGAGTTCCCGAGGATACGCCGAGAAGCCGGCGAGAATGATTTTTGGCTTTTCTTTGAGAGCGACTGCGCGCATTTCATCGTAGTCGATGGCGCCTGTGCTTGCGTCTTTCATCTTGTACCTCACAAATCTAAAAATCTTGCTGATGTACGTCACTGGATGGCCATGCGTGAGGTGCCCGCCGTGACTTAAGTCCATACCCATCACAGTGTCACCGGGCTCAAGGAGGGCGAAGTAGAGCGCAACATTGGCCGGAGCGCCAGCGTGCGGCTGCACATTGGCGTGTCCTGCATGAAAGAGTGCCTTAGCCCGTTCGATTGCCAGCGACTCTACCGCATCGGTAAATTCCTGTCCGCCGTAATACCGTTTGCCTGGGTATCCTTCGCTGTACTTGTTGTTGAATACCGATCCCATCGTTTCGAGTACTGCTGGGGACACGTAGTTTTCCGATGCAATCATTTCTACTCCGTCTTTCTGCCGCTCCATTTCTCCCATCAGGGACTTGTAGACTGCGGGATCTGCGACCTTAAGTGCGTCATACACTGGCATGGTGATGAAGGGGAAGAAGCAAGGAGAGGATACACAACTTTTGCACGACGTGATAGGCGAGACGGATACCAACAATGAATGACGCTCGCACTAACGTGTAGTGTGAAATACTCCTCCCGCCGTGACGACGATGTCCACTGGCTGATCGTGCGACTCTAGCGGTATGTCGTTGAGCAATTGGCACTCAAAGCACACACCGATGTAGCGCGTGGTGGGATGAACGCTTCGCTGTGTGCATATCCACCTGTCGTAGCCGCCGTTTCCTCTGCCCATTCTCTCTCCCCGCCGCGTGAAGGCTCTGCCCGGAACAATGACGTATGCGATCTCTGAGGGGAGAGTCGCTGGAAGCGTGGTGAGTGGCTCTCGTAGCTGCGTGAGACCGCTTTTCGTGTGCTGATTGACATCTGTAACGGTACGGAACATGAGTGCGTTCTGACTGATGGCAGGCAGACAGACCCGTCTGTGCGCAGCGAGAATTTCCATGAGGTACGGCGTGATGTCTGGTTCGTCTGAGAGCGGCAGATAGCCTGCAATCGTCTGAGAGGAATCCGCTATCAGCCTGCGTAGTTCCCTGCAGATGACTCTGCTTTCCATTGAGCGGCTCTGCTGCGAGAGATGAGAGAGCCTTTCTCGTATGCAGAGTCGTACGTCTGATTTTGCTTGCATGATGCAATTCTAGAGCACTGTCTACAGAGTTCCGAATACTTCTTGTGCAGCCTGTGCCAAATCGGTCGCGATGGGTCCGGCAGACACGTTTTCATCTTTTTGTAACAGGCACTTGATTCGAATATCTTGCTTAAAAACGTCGCTCAGAATGTGTTCAATGGCATGACTGCCGTGCCCCTCTATCACCTTGTCGCGATGGAAGGCAGATGGAAAGATCAGCATAATAGTATTCCCATCGATCTCTCCGATCAGAGCAGTCTTGAGAGACATTCGCACATGGGCGGGCGTGGTTCGTTCCACGATTTTCGGCCAGTGTTGCTTGAGAGTTTCCTGCGTGAGTTCAGTGGCTTGAATCAGTGTGGCGCTTAGGGTGCCTGTCTCACGTGGGGGAGTGGAGGAAGGAGGAGGCATTTGGATGCTTGTACTTCGAACGGGGGTCGCTGCTTTTCCCTGCGCTTCGTGTGATCCAATCAGAGAGACGAGTGCGGATTCGACGACGAGCTCTGGCAGAGGTGAAAGACGTGCGTGACGCAATGCAGTGAGAAGCACATCGATCGGTTTGACATAGATGAGTGGATCGCCGTTCGATTCCGCTGCCTTCCTCACTCGCTTTCGGAAAATGTCGAGCGCCTCTGGCAGGACGACTTCAATGGGAGTGTTCGTCGCTTCAATATCGGACATAATCCCCGAGAGCGCGCGCGAATCGCGCGTATCTATCGCTTCAACAATGCGGGCGCCAAGGCCCCCTCCGAGATTACCCGTACGTTCTGAGACATCTTTGAGCGTGACGCGCTTTAGTGATCTGAGCTGATCGAGAAGGGAGATGGCATCTCGGAAACTGCCTCCTGCGTGTGAGGCCATGAGCGCCAGCGCATCATCGTCGCAGTCGATATGCTCACGACCGGCAATGTAGCGAAGACGCGCGATAATGTCTTCATCTCGCACTTTTTTAAAGAGGAAGCGCTGACATCGTGATTGGATCGTCTCCGGCACTTTGTGAAGTTCTGTCGTGGCGAGAATGAAATATGCGTATGGCGGTGGTTCTTCTAACGTTTTGAGCAGTGCATTGAACGCATCTTTTGTAAGCATGTGCACTTCATCGATGATGTACACTTTCGCTTTTGTGATCACTGGACTGAATTGTAATTTTTCGATGAGCTCTCGCACGTCGTCTATGCGCCTGTTACTAGCAGCATCAATTTCAATTAAATCGATGAGTGAATCGTTCTCGATTTCCTTGAGCACGTGCTCTTTCAATCCATCATCTTCAATGCCTTTCAGGAGAATAGTTTTTGCAATTATCCTCGCTACCGATGTTTTGCCCGTGCCGCGCATGCCGCAGAAGAGATAGGCATGCGAGAGCTTGTCTCTTTCTACAGCGCTCAGAAGTGTTGTGACTATGTGATCTTGACCCGCAACGTCGGCGAGTTCTTTTGGCCTGTAGGTAAGGTAGAGAGTCATCGTTATGTTCAGTATAGAGGAATCCAGTTCTCGAGAGGATACAGAATACAGATTCATATTGGTGCCCCAGCCCCTTTCACCTATACTGTGCCTATCCTTTCATTTCCTCTCTCATGCGCCACTCACTCATCACCGCTTCGCTCTTCCTCTCGTTCTCGCTCGCCGCTTGCTCTGTAGACACGACAGGCCTTTCGCCAGAGTCGTCGCGTGTGCCAGAGGGGAACCCCGATGCGCCTGTGACGGTGATGGAATTCGCTGATTTACAGTGTCCAGCATGCAAATCTTCGCATGAATTCATCAATAAACAGCTCATTTCAAAATACAACGGCAACATTCGATTTGAATTCAAGCACTTCCCACTCCAAGCGCTGCACACCTTTGCTTTGGAAGCCGCGCAAGCCAGCGAGTGCGCTGCGGATCAAGGGAAGTTTTGGGATTTCATCAATCTTACGTATGCAGAACAGGACGCGCTCAGCTCATCTCAGCTTCGTACGTGGGCAAAGAAACTTTCTCTGGATACCGCACTCTTTGATAGATGCGTACGGTCGGGTATTAAGAAAGACACAGTGCTCGCCGATTATGCTCTCGGTCAATCAAAGGATGTGAATTCCACTCCCACTTACTTCGTGAACAATACGAAGATTACATCAAATACCCTCGAAGAGATCACTGCTGCCATTGACGCAATCTTAGACGAGAAGCGCTCCGTGCCTCTCTAATTATAACCTCTTGCTGAGCTGACCGAACGAATACAGCCGCTTGAGGGTGCGATCCCATAGCGCCACGGAACGGAGGAGTTCTGGATTCTTTTGGCGCAGCACGCGGTAGGATTGCGCTCCGAACGCGCTCGTAAGGGGCCCGAGATCGATGGCTGACGCATCTGGGAAGGCAACATCCCGAGGATCCACGGCCGTCGAAAGGTACACATGTAGATCTGGCCCAGGCTGAGATTCAAAATCAGAAGAAACATAGAGTGTATCCTTCCAATACAAAGCTCGTCCCGTCACATGTTCTTTGTGCTCCATGAATGCGCCTACCATGCCCTTGTCAATGATGCGTCTTGCGTCATTGCCTATGCTTTTTGCTTTTTCGATTTCTTCTTCTATGAGCGCCTTGGTGCGCGGGTTTTCTGTGCTTGGATCTTTCATGATAATGATATTGGCAAGCGTATCTGCTAGCGAGTCACCATAACGTTCTGCGTAGAGGGGGTTACTCAGCTGAGTCTGGAGCGATGAGCGTTCTCCTCCGCATGCCGTAAGCAGAGAGAACGATGCGATGAGGAGGATGTACTTTTTCATAGATGTAAGAAGAGAATGAATGGAGACGCAGTGTAGCAAAGTGCTGCTCAGTTGAGAACAACGGTTCCGGCTGGCCCGCTCGAGATTGGCACTGCTCCTGAGAGCGAATGATAGCGGTAGCCTGCGGCTTCCAGTGTTTTCGCTGCTGTACGAAGCCCTGTGAGATTCTCGAAGAGCTCTTTGTGCCATCTGGCAGATTTTGTGATGCCTTCTTCGTACGCAAAGAGGGTCATCCAGTAGCACACTTTCGGATCCATCTCTGTCTGTAACTTGTTGACAAACGTCTGCTTGGCCTGCGCGCATCCGAGGTCTAGATAGAGCCCTGTTGCCCTCTTACGGGCGAATCGATCGTCGCGCATGTGTGTAAGCTCGCTCGTCTCGGGGCTTAGGACATTGATTCTTCCCATATCTTTCTTCTGCGGCCCCAATGTTTTAGTTTTCTGAATATTCTCTTTATTGAGAGCCTTCTGCACTTTCTTTGGATTAGTCCAGTTGTGCCGATGCACCCAATCGTTGTTGCCGGTAATCCACCGCAGTTGGTGGATGGAGCGCGCCGCGTGTGGGCCTTGCAGTAACTGGAGAACCATCGATTGCATGGTCGTTGGGATATTTTGCAAGATCGATTCGATACTCTGTACCGCCTGGCTCACCTTGTTAGCTGAGCCCTTCTTGTCTTTCGATTGTTGTTTTACGTCTTTCCTCATATGTGTAAGGTATCTCTTCATCGTCGTGAGACGCGTGAGTTCTTGAGGAGTCAAATCGGATGTTTCCGCCTGCTTAATATGTTCATCTGCCGCATCCCAATCACGAATATCGAGATCGTGACGAATGGTGAGGAAGAGAGGATTCTCACTCCCTACGTCATTCGAGCTCTTCAGGCGATCCTTCAGCATCGCCACGTAGGACACGCGCTGTGGGTATGAGAGTGAGAGAAACTTCTCTTCAGGCAGGATGTCAAGGCCTCGGGCGTTGCTCTTGCCGCGCAATGTTACTTTAGAGACACATGCATCGTACTGGCTCTTCACTTCAAACCAATTGTGAATGAAGGTTGGCAGACGATCGCGGAGGAATTCTTCTACGGCTTCATCAGAGGCCTTCGATGTCATGATACGCTCGAGCCACCGCCCTACTTTTTGCTTACTCATCGCCTTGCCAATCACGGCTTTATTGAGCATTGTTTTTGCTTTGTTGAAGCGATCTTCTTTGCCCTCTCGTATGGCGATGAACACCGCTCGCAGGCGAGCCAATTGCTCTTTCTTCCTATCGTGGTGCAATTCTCTAAACTTCTCTTTAGAGAGGATATTTTCTATGCGAATGCCCTTAGATGTGAGGGACGTGAGCATGGGATCTTTTTTCTTTATTTGCGCAAGTAACTCAAGATTCTCGTCGATGAGTGTTGTGCGCTCACGGTGAATATTTTCCCATTGCTTGATAAATACGGGCATTTGTTTTTGCACCCAGTATTCTTTTGTCTTGTAATCCACGCGCGAGTCGCGGAAGCGAGCAATCCATTTTTTCTTCGACGCTTCAGAAATCAGTCCTCTGCGAGCGGCATCATCGAGGGGCATGAGAAATTCGACGAAGTACAGTTTTTCTGCTGAGGCCATCTGCTTTTTGTATGATAATATATGTTGTTCGCGATCTTGCACTTCCTTCTCGGTCAGCTCGATTTCAAGAGCCCAACGTTTCAATTCATTGCTTTGACTGAGCGATGCAGCTCCTGTCACTTCTAGCGTCACTCTGAAGTACTCTCTGAAGAAATCGATAATCTTTTTTCGACGGGCAGTAAGATTCTTCTGTCGCTCAGCGTCTGTTTCGATCTGAGGAGTGGCCGTACTGTCTGTTGCAGTGAGCATGAGGGAGGAAGGGTGGACTAGTATACATTTTCTAGCAACAGTGACTCAAAGATTACATTGCATTTTTTTGCATTCTGCTTGCTTGCAGCCTTGTGTTACACTCCGTTCATGATCCTCTCTGACAGAGACATTAAAGCCGCCATTCACTCGGGAAGAGTGAAGGTGCAGGGCGCAGACCCCACGCTCTTTGAGCACATTCACGCCAGCAGCATGGATTTGCGACTTGGCCATGTCTTTAAAGTCTACGAGCACAGTCGGTATGCCCTTCTGGATCCAAAAAACCCTGAGACATTCGCCCGCAATATGCGCATCATTCATATTCCGGATGGCGAGGCGTTCATCATGCAGCCTGGGGAATTCGTGCTTGGCGTGACGCAGGAAACAGTCACCATCCCAGACGATCTCGTTGTGCGCGTGGAAGGCCGCAGCTCGCTTGGCAGGCTTGGCATCATCATTCATTCCACGGCAGGATTCGTCGACCCTGGCTTTAGTGGGACCATTACGCTTGAAATTTCCAATCTCAATCGACTCCCGATCGCCCTCTACCCTGGTATGCGCGTGTGCCAAATAGCGTTCGAGACGATGACTTCTCCCGCCGAAACTCCCTACGACAAGAAGCCCTTCAGCAAGTATCAACATCAAGTGCTTCCTGAGGAGAGCAGGCTCTCCGTTGACCCAGAATTTTCAGTGCTGCGTTCCTAATGTTTCCACTCAGCATGGCTACATCTCACCATGACACCGGTCTCGATCTCGCTTCCATGCTCAAAGGGGGGGTGATTATGGATGTGGTCACGCCTGAGCAGGCGGTGATAGCTGAAAAAGCTGGCGCATGTGCGGTGATGGCGCTCGAGCGTGTTCCTTCCGATATTCGAGCGCAAGGAGGCGTGGCTCGTATGAGCGATCCTGCGCTGATCCGAGCTATTCAAGAGGCAGTGTCAGTCCCCGTGATGGCAAAGGTGAGAATAGGTCACACAGCTGAAGCACGGATACTTGAAGCTATGGGTGTTGATTTCATCGATGAGAGCGAGGTGCTTACGCCTGCCGATCCCTTTGATCACGTACAGAAGAGCGATTTCACTGTCCCGTTCGTTTGCGGTGCGACGAATCTTGGGGAAGCGCTCCGGAGAATCGCTGAGGGGGCTGTCATGATTCGAACAAAGGGCGAAGCGGGCACTGGCAACGTGATCGAGGCCGTGCGGCATCTCAAGCTCATTCTGCGACAGATTGCTGCCCTCGCGGATATGACTGAGAAGGCCCTTGCCGCGTACGCTACGGAGCAACGAGTTCCTCTTGCCTTACTCAAGACCGTGCGAGAAGCCAGGCGTCTTCCCGTTGTTACTTTCGTTGCGGGGGGCATTGCGACTCCTGCCGATGCGGCGCTGCTCATGGGCCTTGGCGCGGAGGGTGTGTTTGTGGGATCAGGGATTTTTAAGTCCGGCGATCCAGCACGCATGGCTGAGGCTATTACCCAAGCGACAGTGCACTACAAGGATTATGCAAAGCTCACAGAGGTGTCTACTGGCCTTGGTAGTGCGATGCCAGGCCTTGAGATTGCCACTCTCTCAACCGCAATGCAGGAAAGGGGATGGTAGCGAGGAGCGCTTGCTTTCTTGGCTGTGCGCTCTTAGCGTAGGCTTCATGAAGATTGGTATTCTCGCGTTTCAGGGAGACGTTGCGGAGCACGCCGATGTCCTCGCGCAGCTCGCTGTTGATTCTGTTGAAGTGCGTTCGTGTAATGATCTGAATCAAGTGAGCGGACTCATTATTCCTGGAGGTGAAAGCACCGTGATGGCCAAATTTCTCGTGCTCTCTGGATTGAACTCTGCCATACAGCAGAGGGTGAAGGGAGGGAATCTTGCCGTGTTCGGCACCTGTGCAGGCGCTATTCTCACAGCGAAAGAAGCAACAGGTAAGCGGGCTCCTGAGTCACTGGATCTCATTGACATGACGATTGAGCGAAATGCGTACGGTACACAGCGAGACAGTTTTGATGCCGTCCTACAAGTGCTAGGCATCGCTCATCCTGTCGCGTGCTCGTTCATCCGTGCGCCAAAAATTACACGGGCGGGAGACGGCGTGGACATACTCGCAACGTACGAACAGCAGCCAGTGCTTGTACGACAGGGAAATGTTCTTGCCGCGACGTGTCACCCCGAACTGAGAGGAGAGACTGCCATTCATGCATTATTTATCTCGATGTGCAGAGCACTGGCTACACAAATGCCGCCATCACATCGCTGACATCGCGGATCGCCACTTCTTCCACTGGCGTGGTCGTCATCTTGGCGCGAGGTACCAACCGTTCGTAGAAGTGCGGTGTGTCCTCTCTCCTGTAGAGAATACCTGTTGCGATGCGCTCGTTCGTATCGATGGCAATCGCCCTCGCCCGCACTGCGTCTGAGGGATCGTGACCTTCCTGTGCAACATCGTAACAGCGATGAAGCAGCATATCGTGGGTGGCAAAGCGATTGTACGTGGGGCATTCTTGCAGAATATCGACGTAGGCAAATCCCCGATGAGTGATGGCGGTTTTGAGTATGTCCGTGAGCTGCGCGATGTTCCCTGCGAATCCTCGAGCAACGAACGTTGGCTCCAGCGAGAAAATGAAATCCATCGAGTTGAGCGTGAGCTCAGGAATACCGTTTGGCGAACTATTCATTGGCATTTCCCTCGGAGTGAGCGCACTTGCTTGCCCAGTTGTGAGGCCATAGTTTCCATTGTTATGAAGGCAGAACGTGATCGGATAGCCACTGCGTACGGCGTGAACCAAGTGACCTATTCCCTCTGAAAAGCTGGCTCCATCTCCTCCAAATGCTAGTACTGGCAGCGCGGGATTTGCGAGTTTTGCTCCAGCTGCAAAGGGAAGAACGCGACCGTGGAGTCCGTGGAAGCGATATCCTTGTATTTTATCCGATGCGTTTCCGTGACACCCAACGTCATAGCACAGAAGTACTTTCCAAGGATCTATACCCAATTCAGTCAGCGCTCGTTTTACCGCTGTCCAAATGCCGTAATTTCCACAGCCATCGCACCATGTGCAGGGCACAGCAGAGTGATACGCTTTCATGCGCGAGGCCTGTACGGGATCGAGGGGGATAGACATGATGATGTTATGATGGAGGAGAATCGGAATGTTTTGGTGTTTGAGTATGACTGGCAATGAGGGATATTAGTTCATCGACGAAGAATGGCCTTCCGTCGTACTTAAGAATGCGGTCTTGAATGAAAAGGCCCGTTTCTTGTCGTATGAGCATGCCGAGTTGTCCTTGGTAATTGCCTTCTATGAGAATGACGTTCGATGCTTTCTTTGCAAGTGCGAGCAATCGTTCAGTCTTGAGGGGCCAGAGATACGTGAAGTGCAGATACCCGATAGAGACCTTTTGAAGCGCATCACTTTTTAGTGCGTCTAGCACTGTATCTTTTGTGCTTCCCCAACCGATGAGGAGTATCTGTGGGTCATCTGTGCCATGCAGCGTGGGTTCTGGAAGAGAGCGACTGAGCGCGTTCATTTTTTTCATTCTCTTCTGCATTTGAGCGAGAGCGTTCTGAGACGTTTCATCCACGGTGCCATCTCCCGCATGTTCATCGCCTTGAGCGCAGAACGTGGCTGCGGCAGAGCCAGGAAGCCAACGAGGCGAAATGCCATCTTTCGCATGCGGATCGTAGCGATCCTCCGGCTTTAACTGTGAGAGTTCTCGCCCGTCTGTAACGAGAAGGCCTCGCTTCAACTCTGCTTGTTTTTGATTGTAGGGTTCCTGTGTGTACAACGCCTCAGCTATGTGCTTATCCGTGAGAACAATCACGCTCATTTGATATTGTTCAGCGATGTTGAAGGCCTCATTCATGAGGTCGAATGAATCTTGGCTGTCACTCACGGCGAGTACGCATCTCGGATATTCTCCATGTCCTGTCGAAACAGCCATGAGGAGATCTCCTTGACCGGTCCATGTTGGCAGTCCTGTCGCTGGGCCCGGGCGCTGCGCAAGAACGAATACTGTGGGGTTTTCGATGATGGCGTTGAGAGAGAGCGTTTCGCTCATCAAATCGAAGCCTCCTCCTGAGGTAGCTGTGAGGGCTCTCGTTCCAGCGAACATTGCGCCAGATACCATCTGTGCAGCCGTTATTTCATCTTCTGCCTGCTTGATGACCATGCCGGTTTGATTCTGAATGGACGCAAGATAGGAAAGGAGGGGACTACTCGGCGTCATGGGATAGCCTGCGTAGAGCCGTACACCTGCATGCACAACGCCGAGGCCCATCGCTTCACTGCCCGTGAGCAGCAGATATTTTGCCCATTTTTTGATAGGATTTCCGAGGGTGACATGAAGATCTTTCGCGTACGTTGCGTGATAGGAGAAGCCTTCGTCTATGCACTGCATATTGAGAGTGAGCAGATCTTTTTTCTTTGAAAATTTTTCAGATACCATCGCTTTCAATGATTCTTTCTCTTGGTTCAACATTGCCCACACAAACGCAGTGAGGATGACATTCGCAAGGATGGGTTTGGCACCGAGTGATTTGAGAATCGAGTCGATTGGCAATTCAAAGAAGCGAATACCGCGACGCTCAATCAATGTTTTCTGAGCAGATGAGAATTTCCAGCTGGGTGTGGAGTGAACAAAGATGCCGCCCTGTTTCATATCTGGAAGATTGTGCTCAAAGGCGTGATGATTGAACGCGACGAGAATATCTGCTGTGCGTTCAGTGCTTCTGATTCCATGCGGGGAAACGTCCAATTGGTATGAGGCATGGCCTCCCTTAATGAGCGAGGGGTACTCTCTGTATCCGAAGACGCAGTATCCCTCACGCTTGAGCGTTTTTGCGATAATTTCTCCCACAGAATTTATTCCTTGTCCGGATGCGCCGGTGATTTTGAGCGAGGTGCGCACGCGTGAACGATTATTCAGAGAAGAGGAGAAGGGAGTTTTTTCATCGTACGTATCAGTTCTTCTGCCCAGAGAGCGATTTTGCTTTCTTGGCCGTAGGGTTCATTGATAATTTTCAGTGGAGGGAGCATCACGCTGCCGTGATGATCGGTTATGAATTCCACAAGTAGATCTGCCGATCGAGCAGTGAAGTAGTACGCATCGCTGCCGAGGCCGATGGCTGTTGCTGGCTTTTCAGCTAGATCGCAATCTTTAAGCGTTTCGTGCAGCAATTGATGCATGAACGGATTGAGTTGACCTTCAGTATTGCCGGTATTCCACGTGCCGCAGGCAAAGAGAATACTTTCGGCAGAGTGCACATCTTCGATTGTCGTCACCTCTGCACGCTGACGAATCACGCGGCAGTTTTTCGCTTTCTCAGAGAGGACGCTTACAAGCGTATCGATAACGTAGGAGGTGTGGCCACTGGAAGTGGCGTAAATGATGGTGAGTGATTTCATTCGGTTGCATTGTACGTCTGTCGGTGCTCCGTGTATATCCGTCACAAGGGAGTGTGTTATACTCATGTTGAAGCTCATCGATGGACGATTAGCTCAGCTGGTTAGAGCGTTCGATTCACATTCGAAAGGTCACTGGTTCGAATCCAGTATCGTCCACCATACTTGACTTCAAAAGTTGAAATTGGCATTAGAGCTAGAATTTCGGACATATGGCGATTCTAGGCAAGTTTTTAAGATACACATGTGGATATGGGTATGTACTGAGCACTGTATGCAATACAACACAGAGTGGTATCATCTCTGCGATGAAACGTTTCACGCCTCTTCTTGGAGTCATACTTCTCTTGCCGTCCATTGCCTTAGGAGCAAGTCTTAGCGTTACTGTCGATGGCAAAGCGACGGCACTTACGGATGTTTCGAGTACTGCATGGTACGCTAGTCATGTGAAGATTCTTGCAGAAGCAGGGATCATGCAGGGGTATCGTGACAACATTGGAAGAACTACCGGAAAATTTGGACCCACAAACCCCGTAACACGCGCTGAATTCCTAAAAATGGTCGCTGTCATGATGGTCTATCGTTACGATTTCGACCGCTCCTCTGTCCTTTCTGGTGAGCAGTGGTACAAAAAATATTTGCAGGTAGTGGAGAGCAAAGATCCACAATTATCCTCGGTGATGCCTATCGATGAGGTATCTCTTCACCAGCCCATTCTCCGACATGAAGCAGCAGGTCTGATTCATCTTGGCCTTGGAAACTACGGTAACCCAAAAACATGGGATCTTTACCCACTATTTTCAGATATGACACGAGACACGCCAAACGCCTTCGCCATTGCAGAAATGAAATACTACGGTGTCTTGAGCGGTGATGGAAAGACGGGAAAGTTTAACCCTTTTCGTACTTTGAATCGAGCAGAAGCGGCGAAAATGCTGGTGACGACCTCGAACGCTTATCAAACCCCGCTAGGGATTCCAACAACAGGTAATCCAATATTTGATTCAAGGGAAGGGTGCGAAGCTGCAGGTGGAACATGGAAACGCTGGGGAACCCAACTGCCGTGGGATACCTGCAACTTCCCCACGACGGATGGAAGGAAACAATGCACGGGAGCCTTTGATTGCCAGGGAGACTGCATCACACATGATCCAAACGCATCATCTGGAATGTGCAGTGACTGGAAGCAGGTTTATGACAATTGTATCTATTATCTCCGTGAGGGAAAGACGTTTCGAAGTGATTGTTATTTACAGTAAAGCGGTCGGATCTGATGGGCCTGCCGGCGACGAGGATTGAGCCTGCTGTATGTGAAAGTACGTGATAACCTATACGAGGCATTCAAGTAGGTTGTCTAACACCGCAATCGTTCTGCGCTCTTCAAGTCACAGGTTGCTGTGGAGCTGATGATAATTTCGCTACAATAGAATTGAATGAACGACTTCCTTCATTTTCGGCGTATCGGTTTCTTTACGCCTTTAATCCAAGGGATGCTCATTGTCCTTTTGTACGTGCTTACAACGCTGATAGCGTATGCGCAGTACCGCAACACAGGCACGATGTTCGGTTATCCACTCGCAATTTCCATACTATTCGTGCCAATCTATGAGGAGTTGCTATTCAGGGGATTGATCTTTGGCTGGCTATCCAAGAACGCTTCCACAAAAGTTGCCTTTGGCGTTACGTCCTTACTTTTCGGTTTGTGGCATTTGAAAAATATCTTCTGGCTTGGGCCTGAGCGTGTTGCGATGCAAATGCTCTATACGGGATTGCTATTCAGCCCCATCGCTTGCTGGATCACAGTCAAAACGCGCTCTGTATGGCCGATGGTCATTCTCCACTACTTCCATAATCTACTCGCAATATGACCAATATCATTCCTTATAAGCGGCTTCGGCGGGTCGAGCAGGAGAGGCTATGACTAATTCCTAACTTTGAGAGAGCACTTTCTCGAAGAAAATCATCTCCAATCCCTGCCCTTTTTCTCGTCGTATTTCCTCGTAGCCAGCTTTGCGATAGAGACGAAGCGCTGCTTCTTGCAAAGTTGTCGTATCGAGCTGTAGGACCTTATATCCAAGCTTTCTTGCACTTTCTTCGAGCATATGCAGAATTTTCTTTCCGATGCCTTGTCCCTGGAATTCTCGAAGCACACGTATCCGCTTGATCTCGCCTCGCTCTTCCGTCATTTGACGGAGAGTACCCATTGCCACTAGAAACTTGCTTGGTGTGTCTGACAGGTACTCTCCAACAAAGAATTCTCCGTTATTGCTGAGATAATGCGTTTCGATCTCTTTGAGATCGTCATCCCACGGCCCTGGCCCTAAGTGTGTACCCGTTTCTGCGAGCACGATGTTATGGAGATGTCAGATTTGCTCAGTGTCCTCGTGCTGGAATCGACGGATGGAGATGGGCGTGTTTGCAGTATTAGTATACGCCGCTAGAGATATATGAGAAAGTGCATCAACTGTCCTGTCCGAGCCACATACATCAAGCGCACTTCTGGGTTTTTCGGATGCTTTGTGATGTGATTCTTGTGTCAGACAGCATGTAAAACGCTACACTGTACACATGTCATTTTGCGTTCTGTTCGCATCAAAGAAGAGATTGAAGTTCCCGATGACTTCCCCTTCAACTTACCTGTTATTGATAGAAAGCATTTCTCACTGGAGATTCCGAGTGCAGTAACATTCTTTGCTCACCATTTTCTCGTTCCGAGTGTTACAAGTTCTAATCAGATGCTTATATGTCGCCTGTGCTCTTTTCTCAAAATCCACATCAAAAGATTAGCGTAAAGAGGTTTAACTCAAAAACCAACGCTACTGAAAGACGTCTTATTTTTGTAGTGTTCAATTGCTGTACGGATATAGGGAATGACATTGACTGGTAACTCATCGAGAGAAAACCATGAAAGGTCATCGCATTTATGTGGTTCACAGTTCTGTGGCTCACCAATCCATTTTGCCGCAGTACAGAAATAATCAATACGCTCCCGCCCCTCTCCGCCGCGTCGGTGCATAACATGTACTATTTGAATGTCTCCAATATCAATTATTAAGCCAGCCTCCTCTTTTGCTTCTCGTTGCATTGCCTTTTGTACTGTCTCACCGCCATCTAAATGGCCAGCAATCATGCTGTAGTTTCCATCTTCATATCCAGTATTAAAACGTCTCAATAAAAGAATTTTTCCTTTAGAAATTAAAAGAAGATAGGTAGCCACGGCGAACTGAAATACTGAAGACATGTGAGCTATATTACCTTGCCAAGGGGGAGCTGGGGGACTCATTTCCAAGATAAGGGGTACCCAAAAGATAAATAGACAAGACGGATAAGAAAAAGACCCATCCGAGAATCGTTCGGCTTCTGCCTCTTAGAAGTCAGCCACCTCCTCCTCTCACCTACCAAGGCATCAGACATACGAACGACAGTACCATGGCACTCAACGTGTCATTTTTTTAAATTCCTGACTCGTACATCACGCAAAAGCCTCTTCCCGTAGCAGAGAAAATGCACCTTCTAGTAGCGAATGAGTCTCGACTACCTCATTGCGAACGCTGAATATTTCTGACTACACACACCTATCAGATTTTCTCTGCCACTAGGAAGAAGATTGCCCCTTGATGGGGGAATATCTTTTGCAGAAGTCTTTCGTAGGCAGAAAACCACCGTGTATTCCTGCCAGCTTTTGACAGGTGATTGTATGTTTCGAGAGAGCGTATTCTGAATTGTGAAGCTGGCAAGATTTCATGTGGAAATAATCCTCTTTCCACATGCATTCCTCCTGCCGTCGGCGAATGGATGTCGACAAGCATGGAAACTTCATGACGAGAGAGTGGCGCTTCAATGAGACGCTCTTGCATGAGGGAGTCATTGAGCTTTTCTAGACGTTCATCTTTCTTACTCTGCCCCACAATATTTCCGTACAACCCCAATTTTTTAAGAAGAGACGCGGCAATACGTTTGGGAGTGCACTGTGAGAGAAGCAAATACTGATTCAGCAAGAACCAGCTTTGCAGAAACGTTGCATTTGGTTCATGACCGATGAATAGTACGCCACTCGGCTTCAATACTCGATTGATTTCATTCACCATCATGGCGACATTCGGAATGTGATGCAGTACACAGTTTATGGTGACTATATCAACTGAGGAATCAGGCATGTTCAGTCTCTCATCGAACATCTTAAGCGGTCGGAAGGTCGCCTCTATTCTTGATATTGCTATTTTCTTACTACAGATATCCAACATTTTCGTAGAAATATCAGCGAAGATGAGGGTATCTGCCTTGTTCATGTGCGGGAGCAGCAACGTGCAAACAAATCCTGTTCCTGCTCCGATATCAACAATGGTGAGGGGGCCATCTCCTTGTGGCAAGAATTGCGCAAGCTTTTGCTGCCACCGTGCTTTCTCCTTCAGAAAAATTTCTGGATGGCCAGTATCGTACGCTTCACCTTCTAAATCATGGAACAGCTCATTCACTCTGAGCACAAGTCGTTGTTTGTCTTCTGACAAGACGTGCATGTGTGCAGTATAGAGCGAGAACTATGCAGGGTGTAGCACATTGTTTCGTCGGGATGTCGTCTGCATTTCCTTTCGGCTCCCGCTACGCGATTCTCGTCTACCTTTTCATCGCTTTCCATGTCCAGAAGTGCCCCAAAGCCATCATAATCACGAGGAGTGCCATAACGGGGAACGACCAGTGTGTGATCGCTGTTGCTGGCTCAGGAATCCAGCGCAGACCTCTACCAATAAATAGTGGCAATCCCAACACAAATACTATCACTGAGAATACTTGAAACGTTCTCAAGGCAATCACTGCACGCTTTCTTAAAAGCCTCTCTTCATACTGCGAATCGTCCACGGCGAATGCAAGGAAGATCAGCGTAGAAGCAGTGGTCGAAATGAGGCAGAACGGACACACTCCTCCAAGTTCAAGCACGCTTGCAAGGTACAGTCTGTAGCTGAAGAGCATGCCAAGCAGCAGTACTGATCCTACAAACGCTCGCGCTTTGAGCGTGAATTGTGCCCCGAGAAGCCGCGTGACTCCATAACAAACGCACCCTGCGTACCAGAGCATGCCCCACATGGGATTCGGAATTCCTGGAAAATAGTGACCAAATGATCCTTGAACTGTGAGCGTGCAGCTGACGAGACTGCTGACTGTGCAGGGAGTCGGTTCCCCGGGATTGAGGAGTACTTCGATGAATTCTAGGAGGAGATAGAAGGCATCGATCATTCCAACAGATGCCGCGATAGCAATGATTGCGGGCGCCAGTGTGCGCATCCTGTACGTATCAGAAAAGCACTTCATGCCTGCAAGTGTAGCAGAGACGTTGAGATAATGAGAGGGCGTGAGTTACGCCCTCTCGCACCACCGATTATTCAGAGTCGATCTGTAATGCTTTTCCGCTCGATTCCATCTCTTTTGGTTTTTGAATAATGATTGTTAGCTTACCGTGTTTCATTTTGCATTTCACCTGATCGTCGCGGATTCCTTGCGGTAGAGATAATTGTCTCATGAAGCTTCCACGAGCAGTTTCTCGCCGGTGCCATCTCTTGTTTTTTTCCTCTGCATCTTCCTCCATTGAACCTTCAATACAGAGAATTCCTTTGTCAATTCTTACCGAAACATTCTGTGGATCATACCCAGGGACGTCTACGACGACGTGCAATTCTTTGTCTGTTTCTGCCACATCAAAACTTGGAAGGAATTGCCATTGGCGTTGTGCAGGAGATCGATCTGAGAGGAATCCCATGGGATCCCAGAATGATTCGTCGAACAGCTGATTCATCGCATCGCGAAGCGTCAAGCCCCGCTCAGCATTTTGTTGCCGCTTCCATGGTGTAATCTGCATAGAATAAGGAGGAAAGAAATAAAATTAGCACTCTCTATAGTAGAGTGCTAAATCAGTTTCGTCAAGATATTTGCTGCTCAAAACCTGTCATCCTCTCTTTCAGATGAGATGTGTTTGGATAGTATGAGTGCTATGCTACACGCATCTCTTCCGCAAGCGCTCATGCCCCTCAATCCTCATCGAATTCTTTATGAAGATGACGTGTTGATTGCGGTAGAAAAATTGAGTGGAGAGCTTGTGGTGAAAGGGAAGGGGAGAGTGGACAGATTGCCGCTCCTTGATTTTTTAAAGAAGAGCTATCCCGGCATACGAGCTCTGCATCGTCTCGATTTTGAAACATCGGGTATCGTGCTTTTTCCAAAATCTAGCGCTGTTCTCGATGCGATTCTCTCGAAAGGATTGAGCGAGTGGAAGAAAACGTACACGGCCCTCGTTCTCAATGTGCCTACTGAGGACAGCGGCGTAATCGATATGCCGCTTTCTCCCAGGAGCGGTCGTGGATTGGTGCAGGCCCGCACAACGTTCAGAGTAGTGGAACGATTTCAGGGGTGCAGCCTTATTACTGCGGATATTCAGAGTGGCCAGCGACATCAAATCAGACGACATCTAGCCTCTATCGGTCATCCGTTGATACTCGATGACGAGTATGGCAATACGAAGCTTAACGCTGTTTTCACCAAAGAATTTCGCTTTCAACGGTTTTTTCTCCATGCGAGCGGCATGGAATTTCCTCACCCGACAACAGGTGTTGCCATTCGCATCACCTCGCCTTTACCAAAACACTTTCAAGAGGTGATTCGTCTCTTGCGAGAGGTGAAAAGAAAGATGTGATCTACTGCGCGAGAGTATGATAGACTTTTTTCATGCGCATTCTTTCTGGCATTCAGCCGTCGGGCACTCCTCACATAGGCAATTATTTCGGTTACATGAAGCCGTGTATAGATTTACAAGACAACGGAGAAGTGATTCTCATGATTGCCGACCTCCACGCTCTCACCACGGTCCGTGATCCAGATCTGTTGCGGAAGTACCGACAGGGTGTCGCACTCGATTTGCTCGCTTGCGGGCTGGACCCCGAGCGGAGCACGCTCTTTTTCCAGTCCGATATCGCCGCGCATGCAGAGCTTGCATGGATACTCTCGTGCGTCACCCCGATGGGCTTACTCGAGCGCGCAGTGAGCTACAAAGACAAAGTACAACGAGGGCTCGATGCTAGCGTGGGTCTCTTCACTTATCCCGTACTCCAAGCGGCAGATATTCTTCTCTATAGTGCTGACACTGTGCCGGTGGGAAAAGATCAGAAGCAGCATGTGGAAATGGCGAGAGATATTGCACAAAAATTTCACCACACGTACGGAGAAGGCATTTTCACCATTCCGGAAGCTCTCATTAAAGACGATGTTGCCGTCGTTCTCGGTACAGACGGCCAGAAAATGAGCAAGAGCTACGGCAATACCATCCCGCTCTTTAGTGATGAAGCACTCATAAAAAAGGCAATTATGGGTATCGTGACGGATTCAAAAGGCGTGGAAGAACCAAAAGATCCAAGCACGAGTACTATTTTTCAGCTCCATGCTTTGCTCCTCTCCACTGAGGACAGCGCGGCTCTTGCCGCTGCCTACAGGGCTGGAGGATTGGGTTACGGAGATGCAAAAAAGAAGTTGTACGATGCATGCATGGCGTACTTTAGTGATATGCGGGCAAAGAGAGCTACACTGGAGTCGAACACCGATTACGTACGTGACGTACTTAGTAAAGGCACTGAGAATGCGAGGGGAATAGCTGAAGGAATGCTCCGCGCAGTGAAGCGAGCCGTTGGACTCATGTCATAGGCAGCGCGGGGGCATTACACTACAATACCCTCTACTTCTTCTCCGCTTCCTTCGCCGATGCGAGGATCTTCATAATAGTTTGCTTTTCCTGGATCTGGGTTTGCTTTTTCTTCTTCTTCATCTTCGTCATCACTGAAGAGAGAGTGGATGGTTGGCATGAGACTATTATACCACAGTATAGTTGTTGTTTACTTTCCGTTTATTGGCACTCAGAAATTCTGTATACTCCGTTCACGTGCTGCGGGCATAGTACAATGGTAGTACGTCAGCCTTCCAAGCTGAACACACGGGTTCGATTCCCGTTGCCCGCTCCAGCCTCCGCAGGAGGCTGCCCGCCATAGCCAGAGCGGCGGCGGACCCACACATCACTAGAACGGACGTCCTCCTGCTACGGCTGGCAGGCCACTTGCACAAATACTCAAGCACCATGGCACATTTTGTGTACATTCTACGGAACTCCAGAGGGAAGTTACATGTTGGCCAAACAGCAGATCTGCAAGCGCGGCTGCAAGAACATAACGAAGGAAGTGTGACAGCAACAAAGCACTTTCGACCTTGGAAAATAGCATGGTTCTGTGGTTTTGAAGATAAAACACTCGCGATTCAATTTGAGAGATATTTGAAATCAGGATCAGGAAGAGCGTTCAGAGACAGGCATCTTTTATGGCTTACAAGTGAATACCATCATCCCTTCGCATCCTCAGATCCTCCATACTCTGTTTTCCTTTGATTTCACAACGAGAAGAAAAACTCGATCAATAACATCCTGTACATCTGCATCCCTCGATACTCTTTGAACAGAGACACAGGCTCCAGCAGGGCATATCTCGGTTATGACAGTTGTTACCCTCTCCACACCAAAAATACCACGTAGCTTATATACATCAAAAGCATGGCTATACCATCAGATCGTTCCACAATGTGATGCTCACGCTGTTTCCACCACAGCAGTCTTCGATGCAGATAGCCAGTATGAACAGCGAAGAAGAGTGTTACGGTGGCTACGATCGCAACTATCATATCCACGTTCATTGCAGGCTCGAATCGAAGTGGTGTTATGATTGCGCTCACACCCAGAATCCAGAAAATATTGAAAATATTACTCCCTACAATGTTGCCGATGGCAATATCTGCTTTTTTCTTCATTGCTGCCACGATAGAGGTGGCAAGCTCTGGCAAGGATGTTCCTACTGCAACGATCGTAAGGCCAATGAGTTTCTGGGAAAGGCCCCATGCTGTCGCGATCGAAACGGCGCCATCTACAGTCAGTTTTCCTCCAAGAATGAGCGCCGCAAGGCCTCCAATCACCAGTCCAATTCCCGCAAAAAGACTGCGCACCACCTGAGGGACATCGTCGACTGTGATCTTACCTTGTTTGACGAGTAACATAATGTACCAAAGAAAGATGAAGAAGAAGGCAATAAAAGAGAGGCCGTCTGTACGACTCAATTCCGACACTGGATAGCCGTCAATACTATGATCATTCGCCATAATGAGAACGAGTACCGACGCAAGGAGTGCGAGGGGGATTTCGTTCCATACGGTGGAAGTGTTGACTGCAATTGGTGTGATGATCGACGCAATGCCAAGGATGAGGAGAATATTTGCGATATTACTCCCTACAACGTTGCCGATGGCTATGTCGTTGGCACCCGTAATACTACTAACGATATTGACCACCAATTCTGGCGTAGACGTGCCGAAGGCGACGACCGTGAGGCCAATCACGAGATCTGAAATGCCCATACGTTTGGCTACGCTCGATGCACCGTCTACAAGCCAATGGGCACCCACCACAAGCAGCAGAATGCCAACAGCGAAGTATGCGAGAGAGATGCTCATTGTGTGAGTGTATCTTTTCTCTCCATGAATTGGAATGCGCTCGATTCTGAGCCAGTAGTTGGATAGTGAAAGATGAATCTGTACTATGCATGTGTATGTTTGAAGGCATCATTCGTTGGCTGGAAGGCATTGCGCATATAGTGCCGTTGCCGTTCTTCGTCATGATCGGCGGTATCATAGAAGAAATTGTTGCGCCCATCCCTTCTCCACTCGTTTCGACGTTGGCAGGAAGCATGAGTGCAAGCCAACAGTTAGGCCTCTTCACTCTATTGTGGCTTTGCGCTCTCGCAACACTGGCAAAGACTCTTGGAGCATGTCTTTTTTATTTCCTCGGAGATGCTGTAGAGGACATGGCCGTCCCCCGATTTGGGAAATACATCGGCGTCAGCCATGAGGATCTGGAGCACTTTGGCGGGCATTTTAAGGGAACGTGGAAAGACGAGATTATTCTTCTCGTATTGCGTTCGATTCCTGTCATGCCGAGCACGCCCATTTCGCTCGTCTGTGGCATTCTCAAGATCAATCTTCGTACGTTCCTCGTCGCCACTTACATCGGTTTCTTCATTCGCAATCTCACATTTATGCTGATTGGGTATACGGGCCTTGAGGCAATGGGATCGCTGATGGAGGGGATAGATACCGCAGAGACCATCCTCAAGATGCTCATCGTACTTGCCGCAGCACTGATCATCGGCTTTCTGTACTGGAAGCGAAGGAAGGGTCATCCGGCAAAATGGCTCCGGCCTTAGCGATCTCAGGGGCACTCATACGGTGCTTAACCTGAGCAGGGCAGTATCCATTGTCACATCTCTCATACATCGCTCTCTCTTGAGTAGGAGCTTCTATTCATGGCATGTTTTCTATCACGTTCTTCATTCTCTCATCGCTCAGTTTTCGCCACGGATGACAGCATACGACTCTTAGTATAATTTTTATGATAGCAACGGGAAGATTTCGAGTGCGTAATTGTGTGAGAGCGTAGGTCGAGCACGTGGGGTGATGCCTGCAGACTCCGTACGGAAAGAATACCCTCATGAGTCCGTGGTCTGGGGAGAGTGTGAGCCGGTACAGCACAAGAAGTGCAATGAAAGGTGTTGCAAGAATGCGAGAAGCAGTGTGCCGATCGTTGTTCTTTGTGCGCATGACTTGTAGCATACATGCTCAGACCACTGTATGCAGATTTCATACGATCAAACGATGGCGTTTCTCTCTATTGCGGCCTTGGCGATGGGGATCGTTCTGCTCTATCACCTCATCGTCATTTCTCTCAGCCTACGCAGAATTGTGAAGCGTGCAGATGCCGTTTCTAACGAAGTCGAATCCATTATCATGAAACCTCTCGTTGCAGCCGATTCAGCTATGGAATGGTTCATTCATTTTCTTGAAGGGCTCAATGATCAACGCAGCGCAAAACATGCCAAACATGCCAAGCGCAAGCATGTAGAGGAAGAGGAGGCTACCGTTGTATGAGCGACGTGAAGGCAACCTGAGCGTAGCCTGCTTCGCTTTCTTTCTCTGTGCACATTCCGTACACTCGGGTCATCATGACACGGCCTCCTCTCGATCAGCTTCTTAAGAAATCTCATGCTGAGTTTCCTGTCTCATTGCGACGAATCATGGAAACCAAGAAATGCGGGGTGCGGGTGTGGATCGGGCCCAACGAAGCTGCCTCTTTATCTGCTGACGAACAGAGGGAATACGATTGTGCTCACAACATCCTCATGCGACTTGCAATCGAGGCTCCCGCACAACATGCATCTGGTCATCCCGGAGGAACTCTCTCCGCATTCACATTCGCCTACGAAATAAACAGACGTCGAGATCCTGCGAGGGATCAGACGCTCCGCTTCAGCGCTGGCCACCTCTCTCTACTTGCCTTCGCACTTGAGTGGCTCTTTGGTCGTGATAGATCTGACGAGAGACTCGCTTCTCCTCGGGCAATTCAAGATGCGTTTCGTACCATTGGCGGCTTACCAGGCCACGCAGAGGCAGGGGTGGGGGATATTCCTTTCGGCACGGGCCCCCTCGGCAAAGGTGTTTCTAACGCCCTTGGCGTAGCATTCGGACAGCAATACCTTACCAAAAACGGCATGGTGGATGTGCTGCTTGCCGATGGAGACAGTCAGGAAGGTCAAGTACTGGAAGCCTTTAGGCTCGCAAGCGCACTCTCGCTTGATCGTCTCGTAGTCCACGGCGATTGGAACGACATTCAGCTCTCTGGCGTTCCGTCACGCGTGATGGCAACCGATATGGCAGATATTGCCTTCGCCATGGGTTGGTCTGTCATCGAGGTGCAGAATGGCAATGACTACGGGCAAGTGCGTGCCGCTCTCAACACTGCAGATTCGCTCGCCGGAAAGGGGCATCCGGTATTCATTTGTTACTACACCACCATGGGGTACGGGGTCCCGCTCATGGAAGAAGGATCGAATACGGGAAAGAAGAATTTTCACGGTTCACCTCTCACCGCAGAAGAAGTGTCTGCCGCACTCGCGTCGCTCTCACTGCCTTCCCTCGAGGAGCTTTCGCGAGCATTCGCTCCTGCAAGAGAGCGCTACAAGAAGGCATTCGTCGCTGCTCTTTCTGCTCGCCGCAGCAGCAGTGTCACGTTCAGCGTTCCTCGTGAGTACAAGCGTGCAATACTCACGAAGGAGAGTGCGGCGCGTAAGGATTTCGGGGCAGTTCACATCAAATCACTTATGGCTCACGATGCTCGCATCGTTGTGCTCCATGCCGACTTGGCTGATTCCGGCGGTTTTGGCGCGGTGCAAAAGGCGTTTCCTGATCGCGTGATTAACGTGGGTGTAGCTGAGGCGAACATGTACATGATGGCGGCTGGCATGCGTCAGGCAGGGCTTCTTCCTGTGACGTATACGTTCGCTGCGTTCGGAGTGAATGAAGCGCGCGCGAATGCTCGTCTAATCGATGTCAACACTGGTCACATTCCTCTGGGAGTACTCCATGACTGCACACATGCAGGCTTGAGTGTGGGGGAAGACGGCGAAACCCATCAAGAGCGCAATTACGTCAATCTTCCGTTCGACAATACGCAAGTGTGGGTGAGCGGAGATTCGAATCAGGCCGGTGCGATGGCCGAGAAGGCCTTTTCGATTATTGCTGAAGGCAAAGAGAGTGTCTTCGTATTTTCTGGGCGCTCCAATCATCCTCAGCTCCTCACTGCAACAGGGGAAGCACTCTATGATGCTGCGTATGAGTTTGATGGACGAGCGACGATTGTGCGCGGCTACGGTGACATGCGAGATGCAGCCACTATCATCAGTTACGGTGCCGCTCTCCATGAGGCCGTGAAGGCAGCAGATGCTCTCTCTCATGCAAAGCGAAGCATTCGCGTGCTCAATAGCGCGTGCATTCGTCCGCTCGATAGCGCGGCGATCATGCAAGCCGCTTTGGAAACGAAACATCTCGTCGTTGTCGAAGACCACAATACAGAGGGTGGGCTCGCCACTCAGATCGCCGATCTCATTGCAGATCTGTCTCTTCCCTGCACGCTACGCAGACTTGGCGTGCGACACTATCATCCTTCGGCACCGGCAGATCAGCTCATAGTACTCGCCGGCATTGATGAGATGAGCATTGCTTCCGCTCTTGAAGATCAGCTCTCTCTGAGGCTTTCTCAGGGTGAGGAAGCGCTCGTTGCTTTTTTGTACGGACTTCGCGATCGTCTTCCCTCCACACGTTTCGTCACACGTGCACTGCCATTCATTGAACGTCTTTGCACTGATGCTGCGTACGTGCGTGCCTTACGTGAAGACTGGAAAAGCCGTCGTATTGCGGAGTCTGATTTCCCAACCGACGACACCTGTCGCGAGATGCTGAAGCCTCTGCTCTCCCTTGCGCATCTCAGTGCTCTCACCGGCACAGAGCCACAGCGTAAGCACGATCCAGGGATCGTTGCCTAGTGTTTGTTCTCTTTTCTCTATGAAGGATCACACTCCCTCGCGGCGTACGCCTCCCTCCGAGTCCAGTCGTCTTATCTCCTCTCTACGAGAGCTGCGCGCGAGCGTGGATGAAGCGAGGATTGAAATCGCCACCAACCGCCGTCTCTATCGCAGCATGCTTTCCTCATTCCTTAAAGGAATCGCCTATGGCCTTGGCGCGCTGACGGCGGCAGTCTTGGTCATTCCTATTATCCTCTGGTTCTTGAGTGCAATCGCTTGGCCTCCTCTCATCGCTGATTTCATCTCCGACATCATCACAGAGCTCACTGTGACCCGCTATCGCTGACAGGTTGATTGTCGATGAATATGGCAATGAAGAATCGCCTGATAACGTCTGCAGAAGCCGCTAACACTTCCTGAACGAGATGTGAAAGGCGACGGATTTTTTTGTACGCTTCACTCAGTGCATGTGCGGAACCACGTTTGTTTGATTTAGCTAGTATACGCGCTTCTCGCTCGGCGTTCCGTATCTGTTTTTTTACGTGAATGACGAGCTTTTTCTGCATGACTGAAGGTACTGGCAAGTTGGCCAGTGCCACTTCTCGTGCTGTCGCTGCAGCACTCCCTTGTCCCGATTGACCAGTGGCTGCGGCGGCACTCCCTCCGCTCCCGCCTACGTCACTTGATCTGTCTTCTCCCATGCGCTCACTGATTGACCCCATTAAATTGATGAGATCCACCACTTCGCCCAGCTTCTGCGGCTGAAACACAACGAGTGCCTCTGGCGCCACTTCAGCGCTCTTGGTGAGCGTGCTGCCTCTTTCGGCGTTGACGAGTGAACCTGCCATGCTTCTATTCTCTCTCATTTTGAGTGAAAAGTCAATCTTTTGGCTTACCGTTGCTCTTCTTAAGATGTGTTCAATCACTTTTCCTCTGTGCTGCTCTCTTGCTACACTGGCGGCATGAGTGAAGAGACAGTCTTTCATGCAATTCTGAAGCGGGAAATTCCCGCACGCATTGCATATGAGGATGCTGATGTTCTCGTGATTCACGACATTCGTCCCAAGGCGACGACACATCTCCTCTTCATCCCCAAGCGGTTTGTCGCGTCCATTGCAGATATCGACTCAACTACTGCCGATATCCCTGGCATGCTGATTGCTCAGGCTAAACAATTTGCAGAGACGCACAACATTCGCGGATATCGCCTGCAGTGTAACGTGGGAAAAGAAGGTGGGCAGGAAGTACCGTATCTCCACCTTCACTTTCTCTCCGACCAAGCGCTGCAAGCGCAGAAGGCCGTGTGAGCGTCTGACATCAAGCGCTATACCCCGCAGCTACCGCCTCTTTTTCAGAGCTGAAAAAAACACGATTGGCTTCGGTAATTTTTTTGCCTGCGACACTGTCAACGGGGTAATACTTCTTGCCCGACTTGGAAGCGACGAAACCGGCTTCAGCCGTCTCTTTGACTGCGGGAGCAGATTTTTTTTCTTCCTGCTCTTTACGGATGCGCTCAAGCGTCGCTTGATCAATCGGCTTGAGAGCTTTGATGGAAAGGCCGATACGTCGCTCGTCGATGTCGATATTGATCACCTGAGCTTCCACTTTTTGTCCTATTTTGAGGGCTTCGGCAGGATCAGCAATTTTCTCATGCGCTATTTCCGTAAGATGCACGAGCCCTGTGATGTCTCGTTCAAGATTCAGAAATGCTCCGTAATCGGCGAATCGAACGACTGACCCCGACACTCGCTTGCCCACAGGATATCTCTCTGCGATCTCTTCCCATGGATCTTTTGTGAGTTGTTTCATGGAAAGTGAGAGCTTCTCTCCGTCGATGCCGATTACTTTTACTTTCACCCTATCGCCGATAGAGGCATGTTCGGACGGGTTTTTGACGTGCCCCCACGCAATTTCTGAGATGTGCACGAGCCCCTCTAATCCGTCGAATGCGACGAAGAGGCCAAATTTTACAATGCCGCTGACCAGACCTTCTCTCGTGTCGCCGATTTTCAGCGTCTCTAACACTTTCGATCGTTCTTCTGCAATGGCTTCTCGCTCAGAAACGACGATCTTGCCGGCATCTTCGTCAAGCGTAATGATTTTTACCGTGAAGGTGTGGCCGATGAACTTAGAGAGGCGGCTGATGATTTCGCTGCTATCGGCATTGTTCACGCGAGGATAATTGACCGGTGCGAGCTGGCTGACTGGCAAGAATGTGCGGATGCCATCTATATTCGTGAGAAGACCTCCTTTGTTTGCTTCTTGAGCGGTGAATGACATCGTCTTATCGTCTTCCACCATCTTGTGGAACCTCCCCCATGCCTTCTGTTGGCTGGCCATGCGAAGGCTTAAGACGACCATACCTTCATCGTTCTCCTCTTCCAGCACGAGCGAGGCGATCTCCTGACCGAGCTCAAGATCTTTGAACGTATTGAGCGAATCACGCAGCTCGCGGCCCGAGATGATCCCCGTTGCAACACCTGCAAGATCGACGAGTAGCTTATTCTTTCCCTTGAAGATCACAGTGCCATCGACCAACTCTCCCGGGCGCGCACGGAATACGGCAGGGGAGTCTTTGAGGAGCTCTGTCATGACGGCAGAGACATTTTTTTTCTTTGTACGAGCAGGAGACATGCGTAAGAATTGGTGCAAGAGAAAGGGTAAAGGGTGCATCCGTTCTTGCACGAGCAACGGAAAGCGATGGTACTCTAGCGTTACTACAAGCCGTAAGTCAATTACATCAACATCGATTTCTCGAGATTTAAATCTCCTATCGATCCAAATTTTTCTTTCTGACTCGTTTCAGGATTGTAAATCTGATAGTAGAGCTGAACGAGCTCTTGGTTTTTCATGCGTTCCACCGTGATGCCTATGCTTTCAAGGCCGGATTGAATGAGCGTCACTCGGTCTCGCATGATTTTACTGTAATTCTTAAAATCTTTGCTGCGCTGCATTGCACGGGCTTTGGTGTCATCGACATTCAGCCAGTCTAAAAAGCGGCTCAGCAGACCTCGCTGGGAGCTACTTGCACCGTCCACGGGGACGATAATGTAGTAATTCTTTTGCATGATATCGGCAACGCTCACCAATTTTTCCATGAAATTTGCATAGTCGTTCGTTTGATTTTTTAAGAGAAGATTAGTTTGCTTATTCGCTTTCTCCTGCATCGCGTGTAAGTAGGGGTCGATATTGAGGCGAGTAGATCGGACGACAATTTGAATGGGGAAAATGAGCGTATTTACGAATGCTTGATATCCCGCAATGATGGATTGCTGCTCCACTTCACTCTTGAGATTGAAGTTCAGCGCATGCACCTTCATGATTGCTCGCAGGCCTCCATTCTTCAGTAAGACGGTATCATCACGGATCTCAGCAATGGGGATGTATCGCTGAGTGGACATCGCAAAATTTTTCTTTCCAATGCGCACGGTGTCTTTCACCGTCTTTATCGGTTTCTTTTTATCGTTGTTGCTTGCAGTGCTGTCGATGTCGTCACTCATTGTGAGGGTTCTGTGAACAGGTGATTGTAGGCATTGAGCGAGGGCGCTAGGCCATCGATGGATTGATGGGGGACGAGCGGTTGTGCACTAACCCGTGATCGATCTACCGTCAGTGGAGCGAAATCGGCCTCTGTAGCGACTGTAGCGTGGGGAACTTCCTGTGCCGTTTGTATGCCGTCTATGTTTGCTTGGGGCTCTTTTGTGGGAGGAGGCTGCTTTTGGAGAGATTGCCCTTCGGCGATAATTTGTGACAGTTCCGCTTGCTGACGCTCCAACTGCCTTGCCATTTCACTCAACCTCGCTGCTTGAGCGGCATTTTTCTGGTGAGTTTTTTCTGTTTCGCCATTTGATGCTGCGTGTGTGATGATGGCAATTGAAATACCAGGGTGCTGACTCCACACACGTTGCGACGGTTTATTTGCATGCTCGATCATGAGCAAGATGATATTGAAGAGGGACAAGTCGTTCACTCGCAAAAACGCGAAGGCAGCTGCCACCAACGTGGGGCTCCATAGGGCAATGGTGAGCGGCAAGGATACGGGGCCGGTTTTTGTTGCCGTGCCGTACAGAACATAGCTAAGACCGGCACCCAATCCGAGAATGATGAGCTGCCTGAGTGTTATGGGACCGACAATGCGATCCTCCACGTAGACGTTCTGCGGAATTTTGACGGGTTCAATCGGCATGGGTGTTTCTGCGAGAAATCCCTTCATTATAGCAGAACATCCGTCAGGATTCAATCATGCGACGCTCTTCCGAGCGCACTTTCTCCTTCGAGAGAGTCTCCGTTTCCTCTGCGTGCATGAGGTGAATCTCATGTTTCTCTCTTCCAACGAGCTTGATGTGATCACCCTTGCGGAAGATGCCTTTCAGAATGCTCCCGGCGAGCTCATCTTCCACATGCTCCTGAATCGCTCTCCGAACTGGCCGAGCGCCGTATTCAGGGTCGAAGCCTAAGGCTCCGAGATTGCTGATTGCTTTTGCATCGGCTTCGAGAGTGAATCCGCGTTCTTTCAGTCGAAGAGAGAGTTGCTGCAAGTGAATCTCCACGATCTTTCGAATGACATCTTGGGAGAGCGCGTTGAACACGATTGTTTGATCAATGCGATTTAAGAATTCCGGGCGGAAGTGTTCTTTGAGCTCGCTGAGGACTTCTTGTTGCTTCTCTTTGTAGAGTTCTTCTTCTTTCTGTGCTTCTCGCTCGAGCTTGAATCCAATTTTTCCTGCTTCTTTGGTAAGTTTTTCCGCACCGATATTGCTCGTCATAATGATGATCGTATTGCGGAAATCAACCTTCTTGCCTTGTCCGTCGGTGAGCACGCCATCTTCCATGATTTGGAGAAGGAGATTGAAGAATTCGGGGTGAGCCTTCTCGATTTCATCGAATAGAACGACGGAGTACGGTTTTCTGCGGACGGATTCCGTGAGCTGGCCGCCTTCTTCATATCCCACGTAGCCGGCAGTCGTGCCAGTCAAGCGTGATACATTATGACGCTCCATAAATTCTGACATATCAATTTTAATGAGGGCATCTTCGCGTTGGAAAATTTCCTGTGCGATAGCCTTCACTAACTCTGTCTTCCCCACGCCTGTAGGGCCCATGAAGAGGAACGAACCGATCGGACGGCGGGTGTCGGCGATGCCGACTCTGCTCCTTCGGATGGCTCGTGACACTTTCTGAATGGCTTCGTCTTGGCCCACAACGCACTTACGGAGGACCGATTCGAGTGAGTTTAATCGCTTGGTTTCCGACTTCATTAGCCTGCTCACCGGAATGCCGGTCATCCGGGCAATGACACCGTTAATGTCATCTTCATCAATCATCACAGGAGCGCGACGGTCCCCATCAGCCCGCGCTTCGATCGTCTTCTTCTCTTCGCGCAGAGCCTCTTCTTCTTTCCTGAGCTTGAGTGCGTGCTGATACTTCTGTTCTTTCACGGCAGATTGCTTCTTTAGCTCTATCACTTCCAAATGCTTTTCTATCTCGGCAAGGCGGGGAGAGACTGCTGTATTGTGCTTGAGACTCTTTCCTGCAGCGGCCTCATCGAGAACGTCGATAGCTTTATCAGGCAAGTATCGTTCAGTGAGGTACCGCTTGCTGAGCTTTACGGCGCTCTCAATTGCCTCATCAGATATGGTAAGATGATGGAAATTCTCAAAGCTCTCTTTCAGGCCTCCGAGAATGCGAATGGCATCCGATGTGGAAGGTTCTTCCACGAGGACAGATTGAAATCTTCGTTCCAGAGCACGGTCTTTTTCGATCGTTCTGCGATACTCATCCGTAGTGGTAGCACCAATGACCTGCAGCATACCTCTGCTTAAAGCGGGCTTTAGTATATTTGCTGCATCGAGTGATCCTTCTGCCGATCCAGAACCAACGACTGTGTGCATTTCATCTATGAAGAGAATAATTTCGCGGTTGCTCTCCGTCGCTTCTTTAATAATGTCATCAAAACGCTGTTCGAATTCACCACGATACTTGGTGCCCGCAACGAGCGACCCCATGTTCAATTGGAGCACTTTCTTGCCGATGAGGGATTTTGGCACCTGCTTGTCTGCGATACGCTGGGCAAGTCCTTCGGCAATGGCTGTCTTTCCTACGCCAGATTCTCCGATGAGTACGGGATTATTTTTTGTCTTCCTGTTCAATATGTGGATCACGCGTTCGATTTCCTCCTCTCTTCCGATGATTGGCTCCAGCTTCTTTTCGGATGCTTTGCGAGTGATATCTTCAGTGAAGTAGTCGAGAACTGGCGTTTTACTTTTCCCTTCGGCTTTTTTCTTCTTCAGGCCTTCTGGGTCGAGTTGATTCTGCTGCATCCCTACGAGAGCGCCCTGCAATCCTTGGAAGAAAGACTCCAAAGAAGACTCCAAATTCTTGTTTTGCTGTCGAAACTGACTGATCTGACCGAACATTTCTTCCACATGCACTTGCAAGTCATTCGGTACTATTTGCATCGCCTCCAGAAGAATAGTCGCCGCATTTTTGCCATTCGCGATGAGTGCGTAGAGGAGGTGTTCGGTGCCGATGCTGGCGTGACGAAACTTATGTGCAATCATCACACTCTGCTCGATGACTGTATTCAATGAAAGTGAGAGGCCGTGCTTGATATTTTGTCCCTCGCTTTCGAGATCGATATTTTTCCCAGACTTTATGAGAATTCGCACATTTTCTTGCGTGACTCCAGCGCCTGTGAGGATCGAAAAACCGAGAGATTTTGGAATGCCCAGTAAGCCGAGGAGCAGGTGCTCTGTGCCAATGTAACTTGACTTCATGGTCTTCGCTTCCTGTTCTGCGAGCTGGAGAGCGAGCTTGGCATTGGGCGTGAACCGATCAAATGGATGCATGACGGACGGGTGAAGAGAGATGAGTTAGCAGTCTATAGCTTAGAGTGCTAATGAGTCCAGCATTTCGTTCTTTTTTTCGCATACCGGAATCGAACTATTGTATCACAAGATGTGCACGTACGATCTTAAAAATAATTGCATTATTTTCTGCAATGAGTCTAATACACTGAAGTGTAGTGAAGCTGACATTGTTCACGAGTTGCTCCAACGCTTCATTTCCCTCGGCTCAATTGATACAAATCATCAAGGAAGATCGTGATGATCGTCGTCACAGGGACCGCGAGAATCACGCCGAGAACCGGATGAATGATATCTGGAAAGCTCACAGCGACGAGCATGCTGAGAATCACGACGATGGGGGAGAGTCCGACGGCATGTTTCATGATGATGGGCACGAGAATATTGTTCTCGCTCACTTGGATGACGTAGTACACGCCTGCGATGACCACTCCCCAGACGAACCCTCCCTGTGTAAGTGCTATGAGCACTGCGGGAATGGCTGCTATGAGCGGGCCAGCAACGGGGATAAATTCTGTGAAGCCCGCCAGCAGTGCGAGTGTGAGCGCATACGGCATCCCCAATATTGTGAGCGCGATGAAGACCATGATGCCAATCGCGCAGCAGAGAGTGATTTGCCCTTGTGCCCACTGAGCCATCTTGTGGTAGACGGCTTCAGACTTATTATCAATGTATGAACGCATGCGCCTCGGAAAGAAGATGCGAACGTAGTTGCCAATCTTCTCTTTTTCCATCTGAAGAAAGAATGTGAGGAAGAGAATCAGAATGAGGCTTAATATGAAGTTGACCACTGATCCTGCCACTTGCACGGCAAGACCAAGTGAGTTTTTTGCCGCCAGCGAGAGGCTTTGACCAAACTGAAGCAGTGCGGAAGCTCTGTCTTGAATTTCAAGTGTTTCGAGTAGACGCTGAGCCAGCGTAGAGAGGTGCTCATTGAGCGTAGTGGGCGCAAAGGGGATGATAATTTGGGGATTGCCCAAAAATGCGTCTGCGCTTCTGTCGATTAAGTACGCAAGATCTTGAATTTGATTAGCGACAATTGGTACCAGTGATACAACGAGAAATACGACGAGTGAGAGCGCGGCGAAATACACAAGCAGCACAGAGAAACTGCGAGGCAAACGACAGCGTTCAAAAAATCGAACGCTCGCATCGATGACGACAGAGAGAAAGAGAGCAAGGCCAAGAATCATCAGGGTATTGCGCAGAATGAAGAGAGCCTTCAGGCCGATGATGATGCCAAGGATGACGAGTGTTGCCTTTGCGACATTGCTCAGTGACAGAGCAATGACATATTCGGTGTCTGTTTCTTGCTCCGGAAGATCGACATTCTTGATCGATGTCTCTGCGGCCTGACTCGTGCGTTTCTGCTTCGCTTTCGCCCACAATTTGTGAGCTTTAGAGCTCAGTATTTGCATTGAGATGAATGATGGATCTGGCTTTTTCTGGGGGGTCATAGAGATTATTGGGTAACGGCCATCACAATGGTATCTATTATGACGTACGCGAGGAGAGATACAATGAGTCCGACAATGGAGTAGAGAATGCCTTTTTTCGATGAATCTGAGCTGCCTTCGGTCACCGGTCCCAGCATGTATCGAATGCCATTGTACATGAGCATGAGCAGTGACACGGACGTGGTGAAGCCGAGGACGGTCATGGTGATCATCCAGATGTACTCCGGCACACAATCAAAGTGGATCTCTCCGGTAGCAAATTTACAACTGAGCGGCGGCGTAAGAGGTTCGATCGCCGCCATTGCCTTTGGCAAGAGAGAAAGCCACATTATAGACTCATTATGCTCTCGTCTCCTCTCAGGGTAAACCAAGTGCGCAATGGAATGCGTGACTTGTACAACGAATTCTTCCTTCAAACTTCAAGACAATTCTCGCTGAATGTCACTCAGCGTCGTCACTGAAAGAAGCCGTGTTCGCAGTTCTCGCGCACCATCGAATCCTTTGATGTAACTACTCAAATGTCTACGCATTTCCAGCACACCTCTGCGTTCGCCTTTCATGGCCACAGCGAGAGCGCAGTGCTCGAGAATGAAGGGGACGCGTGCGCGGAATCGTTCGCTTCTCTCTTCGGGTGATACAGGTTCTGCCATGGATGCGATGATGGCTTCTTTCGTTTCGCCTGCCCTCACTCGTGAGAGCGCCTTTGCAATGTCTGCCATGAGCCAGGGATTGCCGAATGTTCCTCTTCCCACCATCACGCCATCGAGGGCGCCGATTTTTGAGAGTGCATCTGACACCGATGCGATATCGCCGTTGCCGATGACGGGGACATTCACTTCTCGCTTGAGTGCGTAGATCGGTTCCCAGTTGGCTGCACCTGAAAATTTGTCCGTATACGTGCGGCCATGGATTGCGAGTGCTGCCGCTCCAGCGTCGAGTAGTCGCTTGCAGAAAGGAATGAGCGTTTCGTGAGTGTCCCACCCAAGTCGAGTCTTGACGCTCACTGGAATACTCACTGCCTTCACAGCGCTCTCCACAAGCTTCGCTGCGAGATCGGGAGTGCGAATGAGCGCGCTCCCGTAGCACGATGAGACGATTTTTGCCGCAGGGCATCCCATATTGATGTCTATGCCGTCCGCGCCCATCTGTTCGATCACTCGGCAGGCTTGCAAGAAGTGATGTGGGTCTGCGCCGAAAATTTGCACGATGAACGGTCGTTCTATTGCGGGATCAAACGAGAGCAGAGAGAGTGTTTTTTTGGCTCCAAAGGCAATGGCATCCGTGCTTAAAAACTCAGAGTAGAGCAGCGTTGACGGCTCCAACTTCTTTATCAGCTGTCTGTACGATGCATCGGTGACGCCAGCCATGGGCGCAAGCGCGAGAATTGGCCGCGGCAACGTGTTCCAGTGAAGTCCCATGTGTACGGAATCAATCACAAATTCACAGCGCTACTACAACGCTCGGGCCCATCGTAGGATTGATCGCGAGCGAGAGAATGTATCCCGCTTTGATAGCGGCGGGCTGAGCATCTTTAATTGCTTGTACTAACGCCGCAAGATTTTCTGCAAGCTTTTTCTCTCCGAAGGAGACTTTTCCGAATACGCAGTGAATGATTCCCTGCTTGTCCATTTTGAATTCAATGCGTCCTTTCTTGAGTTCCTCGATCACTTTTCCTGGCTTATCAGACACCGTGCCAGATTTGGGACTTGGCATCAATCCTCTGGGACCGAGCACTTTTGCGAGCTTGCCAAGATCTTTCATGAGCTGAGGCATTGCAACGGTGATATCGAAGTCCATCATTCCTCCGTCGATGCGTTTAATGAGGTCTGCTGCACCTACGAAATCTGCGCCTGCCTTCTTTGCTTCCGCTTCGAATTCCTCTGTGACGAATGCTGCAATTCTTACAGTTTTGCCGGTGCCATGAGGGAGCGACACCGTTCCGCGCACGAGTTGATCGGCTTGGCTCATATCTGCGCCAATTCTGAAATGAGCCTCTGCTGTCGCATCGAATTTGACTCCGCTAACCTTCACGAGAAGTGCTGCTGCCTCTTCGAGAGGATAGGAGGGTTGCATCACGAGGGCTGCCTTTTCGGCGTAGCGCTTACCGCGAGCTGTTTTGATATGAGAATTCATACGATGAGGGGGAAGTGGTGCGAGCGTCGCTTGTAACGGGCGACTCCCACGTAACAGGGTGCGCATTATGCACGACTACAAAGACTGGCGCAACAGGAATACTCCGTCCATCCGCCGGCACACGTCGGAAGACGAGGCTTACTTCTTCTTCGCAGTCGATCCGACGACTTTTGCCACTTTCTTCTTGGCAGTTCTGTGGAGAGAGAAGCTGAAAGCGAGAAGTGTAGAGATCATGAGAATGCTGACAGGTAGTTCCCAGCCTTGCACATTTTCCCTGACAATAATCGAGAGCATGAGCGAGAGAAACGCAACCAAAGAAACAATACTACCAAACACTTCACATGCATGGTGAAAGATTGCGCGAGACACGGCAGACGACGCGTCATCCGTCATCTGGAGCATGCGATGAGCCTGTACCACCGTTCCGACTCCCACCACAAACAGCAACACAATCGAGAGGAGCACTGGGTGCGGGAGCACCGAGGCGGTGAGGAGGTTATAGAGCATTGGCACGAGAGACACTCCAATGAGCAGCAAGCCAAAACCCTTCAAAATATAGCAGGCGATGCTCCGTGCGATGGCCTCTGGCTTTGCCGAGGGTGCTGACATCAGGCTCGGAATGAAGAGTCCAACAAAGACGATGAAGATGAGGACAGGAAGAGCAACGACGATCATCGGGTCAAAAATGCCGAGAGCGGAGAGAGGATTCATTGTAGAGTGAGTGAAGAGATTGAGATAATCTCGACGATCTTACTCTCTTTTTATCATCACACGTTCAAAATGTCTTGATAGCCCTCTACGCTTTCGGTCAAATCATATCTGTCTACGCAGCCTGTACGATGACACCCATATTTTTGGCAGTCCCAGCGATCATATTCATCGCAGATGCCAGATTATCCGTATTGAGATCTGGCAGTTTTATCTTGGCAATTTCTTCGATATCTTTCATGCTGATGTTGCCTATCTTTTCTTTGTTCGGCGTGCCGCTCCCTTTCTCTTTTCCCATTTTCTGAAGAATGAGATACGAAGCGGGAGGCTGCTTGAGAATAAACGTGAACGAACGATCTTCGTAGAGCGTGATCTCAACCGGCGTGAGCTGACCCATGCGGTCTTTCTTCGTTCTGTCGTTAAACTTGGTGCAGAAATCCTGGATATTGATGCCTGCTTGACCGAGCACAGGGCCGAGAGGAGGGGCAGGATTTGCCTGTCCTCCCTTCGCTTGCGTCTTGATGATTTTGATCACCTTCTTTGCCATAGCCGCGGTACTGTATGCGGCGTGAGACGCAAAGTCAACATGTTCATCCCTCATTACGCGCCCCCGAGGGCGTCGATGATGCTCTGTACGAGCGCTTCATTTCCGTTCGCAACATGAAATTCGTAGAGCCGCGTGCGAATGCGGACGATGATTACACGTTCGCTGCCGGGAGGATCTGTAAATGAGAGGACATCGCGCGGAGCGCCTTCTTGTGGTTCAATTCGTTCATCTCTCAGGTCAGTGACGTTCGGCGTAAACGTCTGCTGGAGCGATTGTTTTAGCGCAGAAAAGAGAGCGAGTGATTCCGAATTTTCGAGCCAAGCAAAGAGAGCCGCTCTGTCGTTATCTTTCATGAGGACGCGCTTTTCTACACGGACCGTTTGAGGAGCTGCACGGCTGAGAAGAGAGTCTTCATTCGTATCTATGGTCGTAAGGCCGAGATGTTCGAGGACATCGCCGACGTTCACCTGATTTTTTTTGGAAGTACCCTTTTTTACGGCAATCACCGGAGGAGACGATGCTGGCAGAGAGGCAGTCGTCGCTGTTTCATCTTCGTACAGATTCATCTGAGGCCTCTCAATGAACCAGAAATCGGCACCGCCGAGGGCAATGAGCATGATGGCTACGGTGGTTGCAACTATCGAACCCATGAGCACGGATGAGTGTATCAGTGTCACATTTTTCCCACCACCACTTTTACATCGGCAATCACCACACCCTTCTCGTAAACGATGACCGGATTCATGTCTATCTCACGAATGCAGGGAAAGTCCATGACGATTGCCGATACTTTTTCGATAATTCTAGCAAGCGCATCTGTATCGTATCGAACGTCGCCTCGAAGTCCCATGAGCATATTCCATGCCTTCAGTTCTGTGAGCATTTGGTAGCTTTCTTTCGATGAAATTGGCGCGATGCGAAACGACGTGTCCGCAAACAGTTCTGTGTAGATGCCGCCTAGCCCCACCATCACGAGAGATCCAAAAACGTCATCTCGCACCGATCCGACTATGAATTCTCTTCCCGCGGGAAGAAATTGCTGAATGAGCACGCCATCAATCCGGGCATCTGGTCTCTGGCGTGTGACGCTACTGACTATGTCATTGTATGCCTGAGCCAATTCTCGATCATTCTGAATGTTTGCCTTCACGCCGCCAATATCCGTTTTATGGAGAATGTCGGGAGAGCTGATTTTGGCGATGAGGGGGTATCCGATCGAAGATCCGAGTGTCGCTGCCTCATCAACACTTTTTGCAACCGCTTCATGCGGGAACGGGAGATCGTAGAGCGCGAGCAGCTCTTGTGTTTTTTTCGGCGAGAGGAGGCCGTCACAGTTCGCAAGCACGTCCGTCTTCGACGTCAGAGGAGCACGAGCAGCGACTGGTGATTTGGGTGAACGAGTAACAGGTGTGAGCGCTGCAAGCGCGCGGACCGCTCGTTCCGGCGTTTCGTAGCAGGGAATGTGTTCTTTCGCTAGGAGAGATCGAGCTTCCTGCACGCTCTCATGGCCCATGAAACTGGTGACAATCGGCATCAGTGGGTGACGCTTTCTGGTGCTTGATAGCATCGTTGCAATCTCCGCTGCTGGCGTCATCACTTGAGGGGTGAGAACCACAATCAGCCCGTCAACGTTCGGATCCTCAGCGCACGCATTCACTGCCGCCTCGTACCGCTTTGTACCACTATCTCCGAGGACATCGATGGGGTTTTCGACGCTTGCTCCCAGAGGAAGAGATCGCGTGAGGATGGCCTTGGTGTGTGTGTCGAGATTTGCAAGTGTGAGCTTGTAGCGTTCTGCTGCATCTGAGGCCATCACCCCGGGGCCTCCGGCATTGGTAATGATGGCGATAGAGGAGGAGAGGAGTGGTGGCTGTGAGCTTACGACGAGCAGTAGATCCAAGAATTCTTCCGTACTCCTCGCTCGTAGCATGCCCGACTGACGACAAAGTGCATCAATGGCGGCATCGTTTCCTGCGAGAGATCCCGTGTGAGATGAAACGGCCCTCATTCCTTTTTTTGAAATGCCAGATTTAATGAGAACGATTGGCTTTTTTTGGCTTATTCGCGCTGCGAGCGAGTGAAATAGAGGTCCGTTTTTTATGCTTTCGACGTAGAGTCCAATACTGTGCGTGAGGGGGTCACTCTCACAAATGGAGAGAAAATCGCTCTCATCCATCGTCGTTTTGTTGCCGATGCTGGCAACGAGCGAAAAGCCGATACCTCGATGCGCCGCCTCATCCATGAGCGCTACAGCAAGGGCGCCTGACTGACTGATGAGTGCGACATTGCCATTCGGGGGCAGGCGTTTGGCAAAGGACGCATTGAGCGATAGTGATGGTCGCAGAATGCCGAGGCAGTTCGGCCCCACGAGTGTCATCGCATACTCACGCACGATGTTCTTGAGCGCTGCTTCAGCTTCTCTTCCCTCAGCTGTGCCAGTTTCTGCAAATCCCGCTGAGATGACGACGAGTGTGCGGACTCCCTTCTTTCCGCACTCTTCAGCGAGTGAAGTGACAGTGTTCATCGGAGTGACAATAATTGCCATTTCAATAGCATGGGGCACATCAGCAACAGTCGCGTAGGCTGCAAGCCCCATCAGTTCAGACTCTTTTGGATGTATCGGAAAAATGGCGCCTTTGTAGCCTTGTGTGACGATGTTTGAAAGAACGTGATGCCCCAGTTTTTCTGGATGAGGACTCGCGCCGATGACGGCAATGGATGACGGTTGAAATAGCATGCCGGCGAGTACTATAGGCTGGAAGATACGACTGAGCTAGGCACATTTTTCTCAGTTTTCTCTTGCGCTGGATACATTCGTACACCCCGTGTATACTCACGCCATGGCTATCGCACGATCTCGACGAGATTCCACCGTACAGCCTGAAGTGACTCCTCTGGAGCCGGAGCAATTAGACGCGACACTCCGACCTCTTTCACTACAGGATTATGTCGGGCAGAGCCCCATCAAAGGCCACCTGCTTGTGTACATGGAAGCGGCAAGAAAGCGAAGCGAGCCCCTCGGACACTGCATACTGCACGGCCCGCCTGGACTTGGAAAAACAACGCTTGCGTACATCATTGCCCGAGAAATGGGCAGCCAGATTCGCATCACTTCTGGCCCGGCCATCGAGAAGCCGGGAGATCTCGCCTCTCTGCTCACCAATGTGCAGGCTGGCGACGTGCTCTTCATAGATGAAATTCATCGCATGCGTCCGGCAATCGAAGAAGTCCTCTACAGCGCCATGGAAGATTACGCGCTGGATATTATGATAGGAAAAGGGCCCTCAGCCCGCTCGATGCGGCTCGATTTGCAGCCATTCACTCTCATCGGTGCTACTACAAAAATTGGCGCAGTCAGCATGCCCCTTCGCGACCGATTCATTCATAATTTCAAGTTGTCTTTCTACACCACCGAGGAGATGCAGCTCATTGTCGATCGCACGGCTTCGATCCTCTCCGTTCCTATGGAGTCCGATGCTGGATACCGCATTGCAACTGCCAGCAGAGCCACTCCTCGTATTGCCAATCGTCTGGTTCGTTCAGTGCGAGATTTCGCTCAAGTGCATGGAGAACCGACTGTCACGCTGGATCGTGTCTGTACCACGCTCGACGCGCTCGGCATTGATGCGAGAGGGCTCGATGCAATGGACCGAGAGATTCTGAGGGTCATCGTCGAAAAATTTGCGGGTGGACCCGTGGGTCTTTCCACTCTCTCTGCGGCAACGGCTGAAGAGAAGGAAACACTTGAAGATGTGTACGAGCCGTATCTCTTGCAATGCGGCTACCTCCAGCGAACAGCCAAAGGCAGAATAGCAACGAATCATGCCTATGCACTCCTTGGGCTTGAAGCACCGGCTGCAGCAGCTGAAGCAACACTCTTTTAATCACGCATGCATGTATCGATTGCTTCTTGCAATCTTTTTTTGAAAATTTCTTCTGAAAATTCTTCTGCTCGCTTGGCACATGCGGATTTGCTGAATGACGATGCATCGAACGTACGCAGTACTTTCGTGAGCGATTCACTCGTTGGCTCTGAGAAGAATGCGCCGGTTGTTCCTTCAATGATCGTCTCTCGTGCGCCCCCCTTGCCGTAGGCAATGACTGGCGTGCCGCATGCCATCGACTCGAGAGGTACCAGCCCGAAATCTTCTTCTCCGGGCATGATGGTGGCTGTCGCGCCTTCATATAGCGCGCGTAATGCACGTGAGTCTGTGTAGCCTGTAAACGTAATCGTTGGCCCTGAGAGCGAGCGAAGACGAGATGCATCCGGCCCTTCCCCCACGATGCGCAGAGGAAGAGACAGGCGATTGCAGGCTTCAATTGCTAGGTCGATCCTCTTGTATCGTGCGAGTGTCGAGACGAGTAGCATGTAGGGAGAGACAGTGTCTTTTTTTTGAGCTCGAGAAGCGTGACCTGTCAGCCACTCTTGGGCGAGAGGAGGATACACAACTGTACTTTCTCGCCTCCAGTAGAGCTCAATTCTTCTCTGCACTTCACGCGATGCAGCAAGAAGCACATCTGGCCGGTCGGCGGCTTCCGTATCCCAGATTCGTAGTGAATGGAACACCCGTGAGAGGTATGCCTTCTTGAGAGGCCCCAGCATTCCTTGGTGCGCCTGATTGAGAACGTCATGTGTCCTATCCCACAAGTATCTAGCCGGCGAGTGTACGTAACAGATATGTCGGGGTGCGGTATTGGTGATGATGCCGTGGGTGAATGCGGAAGATGAGGAAATAACGAGATCGTACTCAGAAAAATCCCATGCTTCTACAGCCTTTGGAAAGAACGGAAGATAGAGGTGATGATTGGTGGAGAGCCACGAGTAGCGCTGTAGAACACTGCCACGCACCCTCTCTCTCGGAAACCAATCGCCAAGTAAGCGCTCGTCATAGAGGAGAGTGAAAATCGGCGCTGAAGGAAACATGTCTGCCACAATTCTCAACACTCTCTCTGCGCCGCCTCGCATTGTGAGCAGCTCTGATACGAGGGCGACGCGCATAGGACGAGGAGAGTGAATGAATGCACTGCTCATTTTTTTCGTGTTTCATGACGTGAGCGCTCTTTCCATACTATAAGTATGCATATTGCTGCGAAGATAGCGCCAAGCATATTTGAGACTAAATCCCAGCCTGTATTTACATATCCACCGACATTGGTATTGGGAATGAGGAGTGTTGCGCCGAATTCAATCACTTCATTGAGGGCACCAAAGCCCATTGCGCCAAGCACACAGAGTGAGAGTACGCTGAAGCGAGGAATCGATACTTTGAGTGCGTTTTTCAGGGATTGCCAGCACATCATGGTCATGAGTGAGAATCCGTAGAAGTGAACGATGTGATCATACTTGAGAAATGGAAGCAGCCACCAGCTGTAGAGCACGTGCTTATTACCTTCTACCGTCCACGTCATGGGCACATGGACGAGACCTCCTGCCATGTGAGCGAGGCCCCACAGAGCTAGTCCCCAGTAGATGCCGCGCGAGAAATCCACCAGAAGGCCAATCCACACTGTCAGCGCTGCGATGCAGATGACTACTGCGATGTATAGCAGAAATTCCCAGTTTTGCGCGTTGAGCGAAAGAATCGTCGCGATGACCATGTAGAGCGATACAAAGAGCCCCACACCCCATGTTTTCTCAAAGAGCTGCCGTAGTGATATTTTTTGCTGTATCATCGATGATCAGTGTTGCAGACTGTTCGGGGGTCGTAAAGTATTGCTGAGCGTTTAGTGTGTTGAGAGATTGACGTACGCTTTTCCGTGCGGTATCATAATTCCATGAAGAGCTGCTCTATTACTTCACTTCGATCGAATGCCTACGTTATTGTGGGTGACGTTGAAAAATTCGGAGAGTCAGTGTTGCTGACATCCAAGGGGAGGGCAATTGCTCGGCTTGTCCCACTCGAAGATGAGGGAACCCTGCGGCCTTCTTTCGTTACTGAAATCAAGAGGCGGATCAAAAGAGAGAAATCAATGCCTGCTGAGAAGGTTCTTGAGAGGCTATGGTGAAAATGAAGCTTCGATCCTCTGTGGTGAAAGATTTGCAGAACGTGGAACGCATGCTCCGTCGCAGGTTAATTCTTGGCTGTCGCGATATCTTTGATGACTGGACGATTGGCAAACGCCTTGAAAGCCCGCTCGCAGGACTCAGATCGCATCGTGTTGATGAATACAGAATCATTTATCGCGTTCAAGCAAGCAGTGAAATTGATATTATCGCCATTGGCCATAGAGGTGATATCTATGAGCGGATAGAGCAGCGAAAGAAGTGAAAATAGCAGTGGAGAGAGAAGCGACCTATTCAGAACTGCAATCCGAGTATTTTTAGTGCACCTTCCACTTGTTTTGGAGATACGAAGGGAATCCCTGAGCAATAGAAAAAAATCTGATGAATGGTGGGTCGGGCGGGGCTCGAACCCGCGACCAATGCCTTAAAAGGGCACTGCTCTACCAACTGAGCTACCGACCC
>CAZOJC010000008.1:0-64778 GCA_964580035.1 uncultured Candidatus Peribacteria bacterium | reverse complement strand
GGGAGCACTTGGTCTATCGTTGGGGCCGCAGCGACGTCGCTATCCTCGATTTTATGGATGCGTTTGGCTTCCCACGGAATTGCGCGCTCCGGATTCACGAGTGAAATGAATGATTTACTTTCATCAATACAGCCGTTTTCCACCCGTATGCCAGCAATTTCAATAATGCGGTGACCACTGCGTGGATCGAGCCCTGTGGTTTCGGTGTCGAAGACGGTGATCGGCGGTAACGTCATCATGGGCGGTAGAGAGTACGATTCTCCTCGGCGGAGTTCAAGCGGAGTGGAAAGAACGATGATGCGCGGTGCGGCAGGGTGGGGTGTAGAGATAGTCTTTGTTCTCTTTCAGTCATGTCCGTGTTCCCTGTACTCTTTTCAGTATGACGAAACGTTCTCTCTTAGAAGTGCTCTCGATTCTCAAGCGCGCTTACCCTGACGCACGTTGTTCGCTCAATTGGACGACGCCGCTCGAGCTTCTCATCGCCACCATTCTTTCGGCACAGTGCACCGACAAACGGGTGAACATTGTCACTCAGACGCTTTTTTCACGGTATAGAACGCCACAGGATTACCTTGCAGTTCCGCAGAGCACACTCGAACGAGACGTATTTTCGTGCGGTACGTACCGTATGAAGGCGAGAGCGATTCGGGAGGCGTGCAAGACAATTATCGAGGAATTCAACGGTGAGGTTCCTCGTACCATGGGGGATATGCTGCGACTGCGCGGCGTAGGGCGTAAGACGGCAGCCATCGTGCTTGGAACGGCGTTTGGCATCATCGAAGGCATTCCTGTGGATACTCACGTCATGCGCGTGAGTCGCTGTCTTGGGCTCACCACGCACACTCAGCAAGCCAAGATTGAGCGCGCATTGATGGCGATTACTCCTCGTGAAGATTGGCTTCTGCTCTCCCATCTTCTCGTGGCACACGGCAGGAATGCGTGCACTGCACGGCGTCCTCATCCTCACCGCTCGTGTCTTTCTGGTATCGGAAGCAATCGAAACAATACTGAGATGTCTCGTGTATGATGTCCCTATCATTTTCATCCACTTACAGTATGACCGTTGCCTTCACGCTCTTCATCGCCGGCGTTCTCACCATTCTTCTACCGTGCATACTCCCTCTCGTGCCGATTGCACTCGGGGCGAGCGTTTCTTCGCGCAATCGCTTTCAGCCACTGGTTACGATTGCGGGACTCATCGTGAGCTTCGTGGGATTTAACTACGCGCTGATCGTTCTTCTCTCACAATTTGTTTCTCTCTCGGATTACATACGCATCAGCGCGTTTTACATTCTCTTTCTGATGGGTATCGGATTTCTTGTTCACAAGAAGCTTTTTTCTCTTCCTCTTGCGTTGCTTGGTTCGATCTTTTTTTGGGAAAAAGGGTGGATTGCAGTGGTAGTAGCTGGTCTCTTTGGTCTTGCCGCCATCCATTTTGCCGCTCGTTCAGCCACGGCCCTTCAGCAGATTGGTGCAGACGTGCAGGGAAAGGCCCGTCAAGAGCTAGGAGTCACATCGCTCGCCACATCGTTTCTCGTCGGTTTGACGATGGGTCTTGTGTGGGTGCCGTGTGCAGGGCCCGCCCTCGCCTTCGTTCTCACACTGGTTCGGGAACAGCCCGGTCCGCAGGCGCTCTTCCTGCTCACATGCTATGGCTTGGGAGCGTCGCTTCCGCTGCTGCTCATCGGTTACGGGGGGAGATACGTGTTAGGCTCAGTTCGCTCATTCTCTCGTTACACTGAGAAGGTCAAGCAGTTCTTTGGCATCATTCTCATCATCACGGCAATTGCGCTGAGATTCGATCTTTTCATCTCCATTCAGACGTATCTTGCCGAGCACACGCGCTTTGGCACCATCGGTACGGACCTTGAAGAAATGCTTTTCCCTCATCCGATGCCGACTATTCAAGCTCCTTCCTCGAATGCCGCTATGCCCTCTCTCACCCTTCCCAAGCTCTCTCGCGCTCCTGCTCTCACCGGTCTTGGCGTGTGGCATAACGGAGGTCCGCTCACCGCTGAGGATCTCAAAGGAAAAGTGGTGCTCATTGATTTCTGGACATACAGTTGCATCAACTGCATTCGTACGCTGCCGTACATTCAGGGTTACTGGGAAACATTCAAAGATCAGCCGTTTGTACTCATAGGGATTCATACGCCGGAATTTATCTTTGAGAAAGATCCATACAATGTCGCTAAGGCTATCAAGAAGCATGGTCTTACGTATCCCGTTGCGCAGGATAATGACTACGGCACATGGCGTGCATTTGCCAATCGCTACTGGCCCGCAAAGTACTTGATCGATGCCAACGGATACATTCGTTACACGCATTTTGGCGAGGGGGCGTACGAGGAGACGGACCTTGCCATCAGAAGCCTCCTTGCAGAAGCGGGTGTGGTAGTAGACGAGCCACTCACGCGAGAGGCAGAGCCCGCGAAGCGCGCCTCAGTGAGCGCGGAGACGTATCTCGGCAGCCGCAGTTGGCCCGCATTTGGCAATCGCCGAGGAGAGCCGACTGGAGAAGTGATGCAGTACACCGCTCCTGCATCTCTCGCATTGCACTCCTATTATCTCAACGGATCGTGGCAGCTACTTGATGAAGAATATCAAGTGCTGAGAAGTGACGCAGGAGAGATACGAATGAAGTTCCTCGGAGGTGAGATAAATCTAGTGCTCGGTCTAGAACAGGGTGCGTTGCCGGTTACGGCGGAAGTAATGATAGATGGTGAGCGGACGAAAATGTTTACCGTAGAGAATCATGATCTCTATCCTCTCTTTAAGGGAGAGTACGGTGAACACGAACTGATTCTTCGCCTGAAAGGCAAGGGCGTGCAGGCGTACGCATTCACATTTGGCGCGTAAGCAAAGAAGGGGCAGCCGCACAGGCCGCCCCTTTAAGTAGCCAGCAGATTATACGTCGAAGTACTTGTAGAATTCGTGCGGTGACGGACGCTTGGCTTCGTCTGACACTTCTGTGCGCTTCACTGAAATGAAGTCATCAATGAAGTCCTGCGTGAATACTCCGTGTTCCGTGAGAAATCCGTGATCTGCTTCCAGCGCATCCAACGCATCTGCCAGCGTCTTTGGGGCATGGGGAATTTTTGCCAGTTTCTTCTCCTCCAATTCGTACAGGTTTTGATCAGTTGGTTCTCCCGGATGGATCTTCTTCTTTATGCCATCCAGTCCTGCAAGTAACATTGCCGAGAAGGCGACGTAGGGGTTCGCTGCCGGATCCGGCGAGCGGAATTCCACTCGCTTTGCTTTTGGATTATTCGAGTACATGGGGATTCTGAAAGCGGCTGAGCGATTGCGAGCGGAGTATATGAAGTTGACCGGAGCTTCAAAGCCCGGCACCAGACGCTTGTAGCTATTGGTGGTGGGATTGCAGAGCGCGCAGAGCGCCTGAGCATGCTTGAGGATGCCTCCCATGTAGTACAGAGCCATCTGCGAAAGTCCTGCGTACTCTTTGCCTGCAAAGAGAGGCTTACCGCCTTTCCAGAGGCTTTGGTGCGTATGCATGCCTGATCCATTGTCGCCAAAAATCGGCTTTGGCATGAATGTGGCTGTTTTGCCGAAGGCATGAGCGACGTTTCTCACGATGTATTTGTAGCGCATCACTTTATCCGCCATGGGGAACATCTCATCAAATTTCATATCGATCTCTGCCTGACCGCCAGTTGCCACCTCATGATGAAATGTCTCTATCACAATGCCGGCCTCTTCCATCGCGAGGACCATCGCCGCACGGATATCCTGCTGCTTATCGTGCGGACAGGCAGGGAAGTAGCCCTCTTTATGGCGGATTTTGTACCCTTGATTACCGCAATCATCACAGCCTTCATCGCCAGTATTCCACGTCGCCTCGTCACTATCCACAGCGTAGTGAGCTGCTCCGGCAGAGAGATCGTAGCTGACGTGATCGAAGATGAAGAATTCTGCCTCCGGTCCGAAGTACGCAGTGTCGGCCACTCCTGTCCTCCTCAGGTATTCCACGGCTTTACGCGCAATCGTCCGAGGGCTTCTGGCGTAGAGGCTCCCCGACAGCGGGTCTGCCACATCGCACATCAGCGAGAGCGTTGGCTCTTCCATGAACGGATCAATGAATGCCGTGTTTTTGTCTGGAATAAGGAGCATGTCTGATTCATTGATTTGTTGAAACCCGCGGATGCTACTACCATCGAATCCTGCACCGTCGCTCAGCACGTCCTGTAGCTGATGAATCGGCTTACTGGTGTGATGGAGCGTGCCCGGCACGTCCACGAAGGTCAGATCAAGCACTGTACACTTGTGTTTTTTTGCGAGATCGAGAATATCTTTCGCGGTCATAAGAGTGAGGGGAAGGAAGAGAAATGGGGAATGAATGAGGATGCAGTACGCAGTGTCTGGATATTCGATGTGTACTCGATGTTCATGCGCCAGTTCAAGCGTGAAGTGAACACAACTTGTCGGCTGTTTTGGTTTGTAACAATTCTATGACGTATTTCCGTATTCGCTCAGGGCTTAGTGAAGGCAGCGTAAGCGTCTTGTTTTTCGTGTAGGATGATTGTTGTTCAAATGTATAACACCTTGCTATACTTTCTGTATCATGGCGAAAGATCTTCTCGCAATACTTCAGTCGATCGGCATGGACGGCAAGCATGCCGTACTCTTCATTGCTGGTCTTCAGATTGGCATGGCACCAGCGTCTGAGTATGCCAAGGCAACGGGACTTAATCGCATTACCTGTTACAATCTTCTTGAAGAACTCGTTGGCACGGGGCGTTTTACCATGGTCAGAAAACTGAGGGCAAAATGGTACGCTCCTGTATCACCTGAATTCCTTGCATTGGAAGTGAAGAAGCACGCTGCCACCCTCGAGAGGGCAGTGCCTGAAATGCTCTCTCTCACGACCGCTCAATTTCGAAAACCTCAAGTGCGGTATTTCGAAGGCTGGGAAGGCGTGCGCCACGTCTATGACGACACGCTCACAGCAAAGACAGAGCTTCTCAACTTCGCAAACTCTGCGGCTGTGCGTTCTTTCTGGCCTCAGTATGACGAGGAGTACGTTGCAGAACGCGTGAAGCGCGGCATACATCTACGCGGCATCGCGCCAGACGATGAAGCTGGCCGCATGGTTCACGGTCAGGATCGGCAGAAAATGAGAGAAATTCGCTTGGTACCCTCGAAAGATTTTGATTTTACCAATGAAATCAATATTTACGACCAGAAAATCGCCATATGTTCTTTCGCTTCAGACCGCGAAATGTTCGCAGTGATCATCGAGAGCAGGGAAGTGGCAGAGACGCAGCGTCAGATCTTCGAGATGGCGTGGCGATATGCGGGAAAACGGTAATCATTGCTATGGCGGCGGTAACGGTATTTCAACTATCATTCCGCCATGCGCACATACCTCGATCTTCTCGCCTACGTTCTTGCTCACGGCACGGAGAAATCCGATCGGACAGGCACGGGAACGAAAAGTATTTTTGGCTATCAGATGAGATTTGATCTCTCAAAAGGATTTCCGCTCCTCACCACCAAATCTCTCCATACCAAGTCTATAGTGTATGAGCTGTTGTGGTTTCTACGTGGTGAGAGCAATGTGAAGTACTTGAAGGAGCATGGCGTGAGCATCTGGGATGAGTGGGCGGATCGAGAAGGAAACCTCGGCCCTGTGTATGGTGTCCAGTGGCGTAGCTGGCCAACGTGTGACGGCAAGAGCATCGATCAGATTTCGAGCGTCATTAGTCAGATCAGAGAGAACCCCGATAGTCGCCGGCACATTGTGTGTAGTTGGAACGTGGGAGAGATTTCTAAGATGGCACTTCCCCCTTGCCATTGCCTCTTTCAGTTCTACATCGCGGATGGAAAGCTCAGTTGTCAGTTGTACCAACGCAGTGCAGATATTTTCCTCGGCGTACCGTTCAATATAGCTTCGTACGCATTGCTCACCCATATGATCGCGCAGGTGTGCGGTCTTTCAGTCGGTGATTTTGTACACACGTTGGGTGATGTACACCTTTACAATAATCATCATGAGCAAGCGAAACTCCAACTCTCGCGAGAGCCGAGATCTCTCCCCACTCTCACGCTTAATCCTCGCATCGATTCCGTATTTGATTTCTCGTTTGAGGATATTGTTATCACTGGATACGATCCACACCCTGCGATTAAAGCTCCGATAGCCGTGTAGGAATGCTGTATGATGTGGCCATGATCCTCTCCCTCGTCGCAGCCGTCAGTGAGAATCGAGTGATCGGCAACCAAAACACTCTGCCGTGGCATCTCCCTGATGACCTTGCGCACTTTCGTCGTTTCACCCTCGGAAAGCCCATTATTATGGGGAGAAAGACGTTTGAGAGTATTGGCAAGGTGCTCTCTCAGCGTACGAACATTGTCATCACACGAGGCGAGGGCAGCGAGATTCAGAAGCAAGGTGCCTTGGTCGCTCACTCTGTTGCAGAGGCGCTCGAGTGTGCTCGTCGCACCGGAGCAGACGAAGCGTGCATTATTGGCGGAGCGGATGTGTACGCACAGACGATGCACATCGCTTCTCGTCTCTGTCTCACGATCGTTCATGCGGAGGTGCAGGGCGATGCTTTTTTTCCTGAGATTTCTCCTCTTGAGTGGCGAGAGACGAGCAGAGAAGAGCACCCGGCTGATAGTGCGCATGCGTTTCCTTTCTCGTTCGTTTCGTACGAAAAGCGACTCCTCGTTGCCTAGCGTCACGCAGGCTGCTGCTGTGTGAGGCAGTGAAAAGCGCCAAATCCCCACACCAGATCTCGTGTATAGAGCGGAACGATTCTTCTTCCTGGGAAGAGAGCTGCCATCACTTCTTCTGCTTTCCTGTCATGTGGGTCATCGAATGCAGGTAAGAGCACTACGTCATTACCAATGTAGAAATTGGCATACGTTGCCGGTAGTCGCGTGTCATCGTGAACGATGGGCGAGGGCATGGGGAGGGTGTGGATTGTAAGCGGATTCCCTCTCTCGTCTTTCATGCTTTGTAAGAGGGTGAGATTTTCTGAGAGAGGACGAAAATTAATGTCATGCGTATTCTCTTCCCATGCGGCAACCACCGTGGATTTCGAGACAAACATTGCAAGATCATCAACGTGTCCGTCGGTGTCATCTCCTGCAATGCCATCGCCAAGCCAGAGAATGTTCGTCACGCCGAGGTAGTCTTGTAACATTCTCTCTATTTGATTTTGATCCATTTCGGGGTTTCTGTTGGGGTGCAGAAGACAAGAAGTGGTGGTGAGGAGGCTGCCGCTGCCATTCACGCTGATTGATCCTCCCTCCAGTACCATCGGCACGTTCACAATCGGCATATTGAGAATCCTGCTGATTTCCACCGGCACGTCGTCATCTCTCTCGTGTCGCCACTTGTTTCCCCAGCCGTTGAATCGGAAATTGCAGAGCATCACTTCTCCAGTTGCATCGTTCTTCACGAAGATCGGTCCGTGATCGCGCGTCCACGACCAATTATTTGCGATCCGATGAAAGTGTACTCGTGTCCCCACGACATTCGCTTTCTTGAGTATTTTTTCCGCATGCATCTGCGTCTCATCGTCGTGCATGCAAATGTGCACGTCTTCTCCTGTTTCCAGCTCTCGCACCATATCGCCCCAGAGATGCTCGACTTTATGAAATAGTCCTGGCCAGTGCTCTTGATTATGCGGCCACGTGAGCCATGTGGCGGCGTGCGGTTCCCATTCGGCAGGCATTCGGAATCCTTCATGGGCAGGTTTGATAGTAACTTTTTGCATACTATTATTATTGCGTAAGAGGGCCGTAGGTTTCTGGGCGGCGACAATCGAGAAATCGCCAAGCTTTCTGGAGTGCTTTCACTCGCGAGAGGTCGCACTCCGCAACGATCACTTCTTCTCTGCTGCCGGCTTGCGCCAGCATGCTACTTGCTGGATCCGCAATGAAAGATCCTCCCCAGAATGTGATGGCACCTTCTTTTCCCGTTCGATTGATGCCGCAGACGAACACATTGTTGGCAGCGGCGTGTCCGAGTTGCACATTTGTCCACATCTGCTGCCAGTTTCCCGTGATATTCTCTTCCACTTCATCATCAATGGTGCCGATGGCGGTGGGATATACGATGATTTCGGCTCCCTTGAGAGCGGCAATGCGAGCGGCCTCCGGAAACCACTGATCGTAGCAAATGAGTACGCAGATCTTTCCGTGGGGCGTCTCAAAAACGTCGTAGCCTCCCTTTCCAGGAGAAAAGTAGTGTTGCTCGTGATAGAGAATATCTTCTGGAATGTGCATCTTCCGATACGTGCCGAGTATCGCACCGTCAGGGCCGAAAACATGCGATGTATTGTAGTAGTTGCCGTCGATACCTCGTTCGAAGAACGATCCGCCCACGAGCGTCACCTTGTTGCTCGCTGCCGCCTCGGAGAGTGTTTGCGTCGTGATGCCCTTCGCTTCCTCTGCCGATTCAAACGCGCTTGGATCGTATTTCTTCTGGCAGAAGTACAGGCTTGTAAAGAGTTCTGGCAGCACGACGATGTGAGCTCCCTTCTTCTTCGCATTCGCAATGCCGTCTAGCGCCTTCGTAAGATTCTCTTGTGTATCGTTCGTGCACGACATCTGCACGAGACCAATGGTGACAGAGCGATGTTTCATCACTGTGGATTGTGATGTTACTGAGAAAAAGAATCAATCCAACTTTTTCATCATGTACTACGTTCTTTTTTGCCACTTGCCCTCGCCTAGCTTTCTCCTATCAATTCCGTAGAATGCAGTGCGTTTCTTCCCCCTCCTGCCAATGAAGAAGAAGTTCACTCATCTGTCATCGAACCTACGGAAACTCATCGTCGAAGAACGGAGTAAGACACTCGGGACCGTCTCTATGGGTGCCAAGAAATCAAAGACGCCGATCTCCTCGTTCGCAGAACGTTCTCTCAAGCACTGCAACGGTGGCGCGACGTTACAGGCAGCGTTGTGGCTCAAAAATCACGTTGAGAACGGAGGAAAGGTGGTGGTGACTCTTGCGGGAGCGTTAAGCTCGTTTGAAATTGGAGTGCTACTTTCTGAGCTGATTTCACAAGATAAAGTACATTTGGTTTCGGCAACAGCGGCAAATCATGAAGAGTCGTACTACCGATACGTCGCCCATTCTCACTACGCGCACATTCCTCGCTACACTGAGTTAACTCCTGATCAAGAGGCTGAATTGCGAGATGCCGGACTCCGTCGCATCACCGATACCTTTCTGCCGGAGGATGAGAGTGTCCGCATCATGGAGCCTCACCTCCTCGCGATGTGGAAAGACGCAGAGAAGAATGGGCAGAGTTTTTTTCCTCATGAGTATTTTCGCCGTCTCTTTCAAGAGAAATTAATCAAGCCAGATCCAATGGCAAATCCGCATGATTGCTGGACGCTGGCTGCAGCGAAGAAGAACATTCCCATTGTCATTCCCGGATTTGAAGATTCCACTATGGGAAACATTTTCGCTAGCTACACGTACAGCGGTCGGTATAAATCGCCAACAATGCCAACCGTGAGCGCTTCTGTCATGAAGGGCGGCCTTGATTATTTTTCATTTCTCTACGATTGGTACATGGAGGTTTCCAAGAAATCTCCCATTGCTTTCTTGCAGTTGGGCGGAGGCATCGCCGCCGATTTCCCCATTTGCGTGGTGCCTTCTCTCAAGCACGATCTTGGTCAACACAAGGTCCGAGATTGGGCGGGATTCATTGAAATAGGCTCATCGCCCATGTCGTACGGCTCGTATTCTGGAGCGGGAGGCAAGGAGAAAATTACGTGGGATAAGCTGAGCACGGCAAGTTACTACCAGATTATTCAGAGCGATGTGACTGTGGCCTTCCCTTGGATTGCCGCCGTCATGCTTGGTCTGTAACAAAATTCTCTTTACGTGCATTGCTACGTCTCTATAATCCGCATCTGCTACATTCTCTCACTCTGAGATGACTAAACGCCCTCAGGGCAACGTTCAGACAGCGGCATCAAAGCGCATTCGGTTACCAGTATCGTCGCGTTACATGCGTGACCGATGGAAGAACTTTCTCTCTCAAGACGCAGATGGTGTCATGCTCATCGAGGGCGTGCGCGTGGATGACATAGCCAAACGGTACGGCACGCCTATTCTCGTGATGGTGGAGAGCGAGATCCGCAGAAACTGCAGAAGATTTAAGAAGGTGTTCGGGCCGGACATCGGCCTGCAATTTGCAGTGAAGTGTTCGAGTAATTTGGAAATATTACGCATTGTCCGCGAAGAGGGATTCGAACTGGACTGCTCAAGTGTCGGAGAAATCATTCTCGGCCTCTTGGCCGACTTTAAGCCGCGCCAAATTACACTCACCAATCTCTTCAAATCCGAACAAGATTTGCACTTCGCGGCGAAAGTGGACATTCAGTCCATCACTGCCGATTCGATAGAGGAAATCGAACACATCGCCGCCACTGCGAAGAAACTCAAAAAGCACATTCGCACTGTCATTCGCGTCAATCCCATGCTTACGGTTGGATCGTACACGACGAGAGGAAATAAGTACGGCATCCCCATCGGATACGTCGATCGAGCGGTGGATCTCGCCGTATCCAGTCCCTACGTCGATTTTCGCGGCTTTCACTTCATGGGAGGGTACGTGTACCAGACGAGAGTGTTCAAGGCTGCTGCGCGCACTTTTGTGAAACTGATCCGTCGTTGCGAACAGCGCGGTATTCGCATTCGAACGCTGTCTTTGGGAGGTGGTTTCCCCGCAGCGATAGGGGATCAGACGGCGTTTCCGATTGAAAATATGAGGGACTTTCCGGACTATTTCAAGCGTCTCCTCGACGCGCAGGGTATGCGCTATCCCGTGAAACTGCTCTTTGAGCCAGGCAAGAGCATCGTGATGAATGCCGGCATTGGCCTCATGCGCGTGATCGCTCGCAAGCGGCTCGGGCGCAATAAGCGCATGGTGAACGTGGATGGCTCCACGTATAACTTCATGCCCGACGCGCTCATTCAAACCGATGTCACCTACGATCTACTTCCCGCATCAAAACTCAAATCTCCTCGTATTCACTCCGTGACAATCGGCGGCAATACGTGCGATTGCTGGGATCTCCTCATTAAAGATATCAATATGCCAAAGCTTCGAGCGGGAGATCTTGTGACTGCTATGGATGCGGGAGCGTACACGTACGTGATGGCTAGCAATTTCAACACCAACAAGCGCTCGCCGATAGTGCTCATCGCAGAAGACGGCAGTATGAGGCTGATTCGTCGGAGAGATCGCTTCAGTGAAATGTTTGCGCCAGAGCTCGATGTGCTGAAGATGGCCGGCCCCAATGAGCTTGAAGTGTACAACAACCTCTATCGCGTGAACGTGGACGAAATTTGGCGCGGCGGCGGCATGACGAAGGCGTGGAAAAAGAAAGAAGAAGAGAAGGCGACGATGATCGCAAATGGCGCACACGACATGAGCGCCGGCGTGAGGGCCGTGAAAGAAACTGAAACTGCAGCGGAGATTTAGCTTCATCCTAGGATATTTTTTTGATCTCATCGAGGCCCTCTCTCGTGTAGCGCCGCTCTCTCTCGCGAAACTTGTTCACATCGAAAGCGGATCCACGAGCGAATCCTGCGCCAATGTCTTCAGTGGCGTCAATCATAATGCGAGGGTTACCTGGATCCGGATTCATAGGAAAGAATTGTTTCGTGGGACCTCCTATGTGTGCTGGATCCACGCTCTCGTGGTAGGAGTATGTGGTGACGACACGCACATATCGTCCAGTACTTGCTTCATAGTCTTCAAATACACGTTCGAGAATCTTCAGCTTGGTGCGCATGCGCGCGAGAATGTTGAGAAGCTGATGCTTGTTACAGATGGGTTCTTCCACTTGAATGTTTATGTGTGCAATGGGAGGCAATGAATGATACGTGTCGATCTCTTGCAAATTTTGCAGGAGGACATTCCTGCCGATGCCGAGGGACGTTGCGTCGTTGCCACCGCCTGGTTTCACGAGGATCACCGAATTTGGCTCTTGCAGATCGAACCCTGTTCCGTACCCTAATTTCTTTTCGGCATGTGACACTCTTGCGCGCAGTGCAGGGGTGATATTGTTTTTGTTTTTCTGCCGAAGTTGCTCGTTTTCATTGCGGTAGTGCGTGGCATACATCATGTTCGTGAGCATGACGTACGTGAGAAACGGGCGGATATTCTCAGGGATGTGCGTCAGTTGTTCGTTGATTGCCGTCAATTCTTTTGATGCAATACCTTCAAGACCGCCAGATGCTCTTATGTTTTTCATGAGGTACGTTTCGAGTGAAATTTTCACTCGCATATCTGTGAAGTACGGAGCGTGAGGACCGTCCACGAGGGATCGCACGCTCTTCCCCTTGATACTGCTCTGCGCCCATTCCTCAGAGATCGGCGGCGTTTTGAAGGTTTCTGCAAAGACATCAGACGGGTGTGCGTACGATTCGATCATTGCATCTCCGTCGAAGAAGAGTGTTTCTCTTGTGCCAAAGAGCTGTATTCCTCCGGTATCCGTATTCGTCATGGCAGGGATGACGGTGGTGAAGGCGGGAAAATTCTGATCGTTACGTATTTCGAATCTCAGCCTCTGCGCTTGCTCGCATGCGCTATCGAGCGCCGTTCGGTCTCCGTCTGCCGATGTCTCATGATATTCTTTCTTGTGCGCCGCGCATCCACTCCCCAGCACGCCTCGATGGGCGGAAGAAATGATGAGGAGCGGCAAGTCAGCATCTCGGGCGGCGAGTGCGACTTCCTGTACAGAGTCCCAGTAATCTTTATTCGTGCGATCAATATCGATGATGTTTCCTTGATTCCGGAGATTCACCGCAAATGTCGGAGGCAGGCCTTTGTGATTGTTGGTCTGGACGCGGCCATCCATGCATTTGCAGACAATCACTTTCACCCCCGCCGCTTCTGCAAATTGCTTGATTTCCGGCAACATCTCTTGAAATATCTTTGCCGCCTCACGGTTCTTTCTCAAGTCTTCCGTTATGTACTCTCGTGCTGCTGTAGCCATACCTTGGTAGAATACCAGTTATTGCATGTGGAGCGCTACGATGTGTAGGCGGCACTGTGGTATCATTGCGGCATGCAAAAGACACGCCTAGAAGCCTTCAGCGATGCCGTGATCGCAATCATTATGACGATCATGGTTCTTGAGCTGCATCCCCCTGAGGAAGCGAGTTGGATGGGGCTCAGCACGATTCTCCCTATTTTTCTCTCGTATGTCATGAGCTTCGTGTACCTTGCCATCTATTGGAACAATCACCATCACATGCTGCATACCGCTGATCATGTTGATGGGCGCGTGCTCTGGGCCAACATGAACCTCTTGTTTTGGTTGTCCCTCTTTCCGTTATGCACCTCTTGGATGCAAGAAAGTGAATTTTCATCATTTTCCACGGCGCTGTACGGTGTTGTGCTGCTCCTCGCTGCAGTCGCTTTTAAGATTCTTCAGATCACAATTATCCTGCATCACGGAGAGACGAGCGTGCTCCAGAGAGCTGTTGGGAAGGATCGAAAGGGCATGTTGTCTATGCTGGCCTATCTGCTCTCTATCCCTCTTTCGTTTGTGAATGCTTGGATTGCCATTGCCCTCTTTGTTCTTGTGGGGTTTGCGTGGCTTGTTCCTGATCGTCGCATTGAGAAGGCTCTCTCTCATGCACACGCGTAATGCAGATCATCTCCTGTAGATTACACCTTTCCGAATGCCGCTCTTTTTGAGCTTTCCTCCACGGACGAGCGCACTCAGGTCATTCTTGAGTGTTGGTCGCTTGATTGTCCGAGTCACATACATCGTGTGCTTACTCGATTGGCAGCAAACACATTTGCTATACTATCTCCTGTGTCTGGCTTTCTTCCATACACTTCTTACTGAATCCACTTTTTTATGAATAATAATTCCATCGAAGTTTCTAAAATACTACCGAACGATAATTTTCAAAATTTGAATAAGGAACTTTTTACTACGCTCGAGAATAAACCCCCCGATACACCTGAGGAGTATTTTGATTTACGAAATAAAATCGTTGAAATAAATATGCCTTTGGCACAATCAGTGGCTCGAAATTTTCAAAATATACACCACCTCAGAATCCCTATTGAAGATCTGAAACAAGCTGCACTCTTGGGATTGATTCGAGCTGCAGATACATTCGATCCAGATCACTTCAGCCAGGCACAATTTTCGACGTACGCTAAAAAATGTATTCTTAATCATCTTAGAACTTTAACGAAAAAATGGAATTTCCCTACTACTTACGGCTCTAATAATGATGAAGGAGATGATACAAATCCGGTATTCAATACAGGTTCGCGAGAGCAGTCACCCGATCATTATGCTATAACCAATGAAATTGTTCAGCAAGGCATCAACGCTGCCCGTGAATATCTACAGAGAAATAATGCAAAAAATTTAGATACAATCGTAGAGGCTTGGAAAATGAGAAATTTACAAGACCTTAATTATAATGAGATTGCTCAAAAACTCAATATTAGTCGCAATAGAGTCAATAAGTGGATTCAACTTTTTCACACTCAATTCATAAAGGCTGTAAAAAAGAGGAGATCGGTGGTTAACCACAAGCGAGCGTGAGAGCGTTTCATTTTGGGCGCCTAAAAATGATACTTTGTAGCATGTCTTAGCTTCATTCTCCTCTTTTAACATGTCAAAGTCTAAAAAAGGGCTTCAGTAAGCCGTCGTCCACATTGTCCTTTTTGCTCGTCTCATCATGTTTGGAAAAAGGGTGTACGAAGAGGAATTAATCGATTTCACTGCCAAGATTGCAGTGCACGATTCAACATTGATCATCGTCGTAAAGATGAAGAGTCTTTTCTTAGTATCCACTTAAAAGGCACAAGCATACGTACACTTGCACGCAGAGCCCAGATTTTTTTTGATAGCCAAATCAGCTATTAGATATTGCGTTATCCCATTCCGTTGCTGCTACCCTTGAAAGGAATCTGCTTCGCTGGCGCATTCGTGCGGCATCCATAAGCATTCGGCCAGCCCATCGGTACACATTAAATTCATACAGAACGCCTCTCAAGCTTCTCATGCGGTCTCGTTGTTCTTCGGCGGACATAACGAGTGCAGTATGCAAGGCCATAGCGCATTGATCGAGATGGTACGGATTCACGATGAGCGCTTCAGGTAATTCCCGCGCTGCGCCTGTGAACTTGCTCAGGAGTAGAACGCCTTGTTCGTCATCACGCGCAGCGACAAATTCTTTTGCGACGAGGTTCATGCCGTCATGAAGGCTGTTTACGAAGCATAGTTCGGCAGCTCGATAATGCTCGAGAACCTCTTGCACTTCACAATGCTGCGTATTAAGAATGACGGGCTTATATTGTGCGGAGCCAAATCTCTGGTTTACACGATCTGCCACAGCGCGGACCTCTGTGGCAAGCTCACGGTAGCTTTCGATGCTGGAGCGCGAGGGCGCGGCGATCTGTACGAACGTGAATTTGCCTATCCATTCAGGATGAAGTTCTAGTAGCCGTTCGACTGCAAGAAATTTTTCGGCGATTCCCTTCGTATAATCAAGGCGGTCAACCCCGATTCCGAGAAGAGTGTCTTCCGTCAAATCATACTCTTTGCGAATGGCAGTATGGGCATCCTGAACGGATTTCGCTTGCCTCAACAGACGACCGGGAAATTCGATGGAGATAGGATAGTGGTTTACCGCACAGAGTTCTCCCTGATAGGAGATCGTCCATGACGCACGATCCACTCGACACTCAAGAAATCGCTCAACTGTACCCACGAAGTTAATGTCATGCTGACGCGTATGGAATCCAATAATGCTGCTTCCGAGCAGTCCGTCCAGGATTTCTTCTGTCCATGGACAAATGCCAAATGCTTCTGGATTCGGCCATGGAATGTGCCAGAAAGTGATGATTGTCGCTTTGGGTAACTTCTCGCGCAGCATTCGTGGCAAGAGGGCAAGCAGATAGTCCTGCACAAGAATCACTGGATCATCTGTCTTTACTTCTTCCAGAATTGCCTTTGCGAATTTCTCGTTCACTTGCTTGTACTGTTCCCAGTCGCTTGTGCGGAATATTGGTCGGACGTGTGCGATATGACAGAGAGGCCAAAGCCCTTCATTAGAAAATCCATAATAATATCCTTTCTCCTCCTCTTCTGTGAGCCACACCCGTCGGATGCTATATGCGGGGTGATCCGGTGGCACCGCAACACGATCATACTTGTCGACGACTTCACGGTCCGCTGATCCATTTCCGTGTGCTACCCACGTCCCGGAACAGGCACGCATAATAGGTTCTAATGCAGTAACGAGTCCGCTAGCTGGCACTTGCACTTCGATGTGTTCATCCTGTTTTACATGGATGTACGGTTCGCGATTCGAGACGACAATTACCTCATCACCCGAAAACTCTTTGCGCAGAAGTTCTTTGAGTGCTCGTGGCGTCCATGTTGTCTGGCTTTCATCTCGCAAACGCCGATTCGTTTCGAGATCACGGATAAGCTCACGGAGATCCCGGACAATGGGCTGAAATTCTGGCAGTGCTCTAGGGGGCAAAAGACGGTGGAGGCCGTTTTTTCGTAACAATGCCCGTGTGCCAGATATCCACATACGCCAACTGAGCCATGCAATGAACATCGTCACCGTCGCAACGACGATGCCGACGACGAGAAAGAGGTACATGATGTAGCGCTTTGTGAGGGAGCTGCGGCTCTGTATGAAACTCATGTCATGCACGAGTACCAGCCGCCCGATTGTCCCACCCGACCCCTGCACAGTATGGTATGCGATGTGTAGGGGGCCTTTCGGTTCCTGAATAACTTTACTTTGAAACTCCTTCTCATTGATGTTTTGATCAGTGCAAGATACATCTTCTGGAAATTTTGCGGTCTTGTAAGCAAGAATATTTTTAACATCGCAAAATCCGAGCGCGTAGAGGCGTTCATCCTGCGTGACACGGTCAAAAAACGACTGTATTTTTGTTTTTGAGCGCTCATCAAGCACATCGAAGATTGAATCATCAACAGTGGAAGATACAAGCTTACTTCGAAGATCAAGATCGTTCACAAACCAGTGAACCATCAGCTTGTCTACAAGAGGTACTACGGCATAGGCAATGATGCCGATCGCGAGGAACAGTGGGACAACGAAGCGGAGGAGGAGGCGCATGTTTCTTTCTTACTCTACACCGATTAATACAAAAAACATTACTCTTTTGCTCCATATTTTCTGAGCTCTTGTTGGCAGAGCAAAAACCTGCCTCCCACGTGTGACGCTTACGGTAAATGTTTTTCGCCCATGAGTGGCTGTTCGAGGGATGGCATTCCAAGGAAGCGCGAGAGATAAACGGCGCTGTTAATCAGTCCAACGTGCGTGAATGCTTGAGGGAAGTTCCCTAGGAAAGCGCCAGTCGCTGGATCAATCTCCTCGGCATAGAGGCCGACATGATTCGCCATGCGAAGCAACGCTTCAAAATGTGTACGTGCCTCTTCGAGGCGGCCTGCAAATGCAAGAGCGTCTACCAGCCAGAAGCTACACAAACCAAAGGCGCCTTCCTTGCGGTGATGCGCGCTGCTGCGATACACAAGCACGCCATCCGCAAGCTCACGTTGAATAGTCTCCAGCGTATGAATTGCGCGTGGATGATCTGGTGGCAGGAATTCAAGAATGGGAAGCAGCAATGCTGTCGCATCGAGCACATCTGAACCATATGCTTGGACAAAAGACATCCTTTTGTCGCTGTACCCCTGCTCCATCACCTCTTTATGTATAGCTGCCCGTTCACGTTTCCAGCGCGTAAGATCCACGTTCCATTCGTGCTCTTCAGCTAACTGGATACCACGATCGAGGGCTACCCAGCACATTACTTTCGAGTAGACGTAATGCTTTGGCTGCTCACGCAACTCCCAGATTCCGCTATCTGGCTCTCGCCAAATATCGCAAACATAGTCGACAATATCTCGCAATACTCCCGAAAGAGCGGTATTCACACTTGGATGAAGGTGTTCCGACCTGAATACTGCTTCCAGAATTTCTCCGTAGATATCATGCTGTCGCTGTTCAGATGCACCGTTGCCAATGCGTACTGGTCGTGAATCGAGGTAGCCTCGCAGATGCGTCAGTTCCTCTTCACCACTCAGCATTGTGCCGTGGAGCGGATAGAGGATTTTCAGGTCAGATGGCCTTCTCCCGCTCGTTATCAGAACATCGGTGATCCAATCGAGGAATTCTCGTGCATCGTTTAAGTGGCCGAGTGCAGTGAGTGCTTGGATTGTAAACGAAGTATCTCGTATCCAATTGAAACGATAATCCCAATTATCTCGCCCACCAGCAATCTCTGGAAGGGATGTCGTCGCGGCTGCAGCGATTCCCTTTCCGCCTGCAAGAATCTTCAAGACGAGAGCGGAACGTGTTATCTGTTCTTTCCAAAACGGAAGTGAAAAGCAGCTTTCCGTTTCGCATTCCGCACTCCATCGTTGCCAGAATTGAATAGTTTTCTCGAGACTGCGGAGCGACGGAGGAATATCACCTCGTTCTGTGTTGCCGTAGGCGCACATCAGCGAGAGGCTATCTCCTTCCTGCATGGTCACAATTGCCTGCGCTCCATTCGTGCCAATCTCAAACGGGCAACGCGCATGTAAACGAAGAATGTCCTCAGACCCCTCGACAAGCAGTCCACCTTCTATCTGCGAGATTTTCGTTAGGCCTCGCGCGTAGTTGAGTTGTGGGTTAAAAAGGATGCGGCAGCGGACACTTCCTTTAAGACATTGAACCCGTCGATACAACGCAGGCAGGCGATGTTGTTCGCGTTCCTCAAAACTAAAACTACTGATGTGCATCCAGTCGGTTAGCTCTACAATGCCGTCTTCGCATAAAAATTCGGTTCGCAAGACATTTGTATTCGGGATATACTTTTGAACAGTGGTTTCGAAAGGGATAGCAGGTGCTATGGAGAATGCACCTCCTTTTTCAGGGTCAAGAATTGCGGCAAATATACTCGGACAATCAGTCCGAGGGAGACAGCACCAATCAATTGAGCCATTCTTTCCGACAAGGGCACACGATCCTAAATTGCCGATGAATCCGTAAGAGGCAATAGGCTGGAACGTCATGTGTCAAGAGTAAGGAGGAGCCATTTAAGAAAAAAAAGTACTTCATCTGAGCTCTCAAGAGTGTAATGAGCTGCTGTGCTTGCAGGAGATTGATTGCCGATTCGAACAGTGATGCCACGCTCTCGTAGTACCACAAAGGCATCTTCGTCCGTTTCATCGTCTCCGATGTATACGGGTAAGACTTGCTTTGTCCAATTTTTTCCATGTCGTTCCTCAAGGAGGAATTGCACAGCCTTTCCCTTATTCCAGTTCACCTTTGGGCGTATCTCCACAACCTTTTTGCCAGAAGTTATGACACACAGCTGGTCGGCTTTTTGGTTCGTCATAATCATCGAGATATCATTGAGAATACGGGGAATATCATCCGGGTCAGCCAAACGGAAATGTACGGCGATCACGAGAGTTTTATTTTCCACGATCACGCCAGAGTAGATTTGCATTGCTTTCTCAAGTTTTTCTACAAGACCACAGATCGTCTCACTCATAGAATTCGGTATTTCTTGGATTCTCTGTATATCGGGTCCTTCGATTTCCAGTCCATGATTTCCTGCGTATGTCACACCCCGGACGCCAACGCGCATGCGGATATCTGCGAGAGAGCGACCGCTTACAATAGTCATGCCCAGTGAATGATGGCAGGAGATTCGCTCGATAAGATCGAAAGTTTCAGCATTCAAAAGAGCATCTTGCGGGCGTGGTGTGATGGTAGTCAGCACACCGTCATAATCAAAAAAAAGATCGATATACCCTAGAGTACGTCTGCCCTCTTCAATTGCTTTAGCTAGATTTTGAAACAAACGGCTCTTCATAGGATCTTCCGTCTTCCTGTTATCGCGGGATTTTTTACCGAGGGACATACATTGAGTATACATCGAAAAGCGACGAATGCTCTTCACAGCGTGCAGTTCAGGATTACCCTACTACTCTCGATGTGAGAAGAATGACGAATATCCCAATGGTATTGAGCGTAAAACACAGTATGGCTAATTGCCGTCCTTTCAACTCCGTAGCACTCCCGAGCAACATTACGCCGAACTCATCGGGCAGCGGAGATCCGATGATGATACCTGCGAATGCCCAAAGGATATAATTCCTCATGCGATCAGACACGCTTTCATGGTGAAGAATCGAGCGAATCCAGATCATCGGCCTCGAAAACTGAATCTTATGGATTTCGTCATGAAATGCGGAGTAACGGACGATACTGAAGATGAAGAGATCAGAGAGAAGTGCTCCGATGCCTGCAAGAGGAGCAGCTATGAGAGGGTGCACTTCATGTCCCATCTCTACAAAGATGCCGATCCCGAAAGGAGCGGTGAATCCGTAACTAAACAACATTCCACCAAGGAACATTGATGCATATCCGTGTCCGTTAAGAGCATGTCCAAACCAATCGAGTGCTCCGATTTGGTACAGCACGTATGCAAGGATGAAACTCCCGCACAGAAGACATAGTTTTGGATATTGGTACATCGAAGTATTATAGCAGAAAATGCGTGAAGATGCTTTATTTGCCATGTCCACTTCCTTGAGAACATCAGAAAACAACTCAAAGTACGAACGTGTGAAAACTATGTCAGCTTCTTCAAAGACATCGAAACACATATCTTTCGCGTTCCAATGCTTGGTAAAGACAGGTTGAAAGTACGCATCCGCGAGGCGCCTCTCAGCGCTAAGTCTTGGCAGCCCCACGGGGTCGAATCACAAACTCGGTGATCGAGGGAATGATCCACTGGTACAGCGTCTTAAAGGCAGTGTCGGATCCAGTGTATGGGTTTGCAAAGATCAATTGACACTTAAATAGCAGAAAAGGGATACTTTGGCGCAATGCGCAACAAACTTCAGCTCACCATTTGCATAATCGTTCTTGCTGGGTGTTCCACACCGATAGCTCAAAAGAATGCAGAGAGTATGAACGCTAGTTCGATAGTCGTCGCTTCCAGCAGTGTTAACGCTGCGCCGATACAAGAAGCTCTCCTCAAAAATCCATCAACAAGAGTCGTATGCAAACCTGCAAACAAAAAATGGGAGGAGATTTTAAAGAAAGAAGTACAGGACTCCCGATCGGTGCAACTGGACAATGAATGTGATCTTCCTGATCACGGCACGGCACTCACGGCTTTAGTGTTCAAGAACGGGGAAAACTACGATTATGAAGGCGGACTGTTCATTTTTGATCGCAACGATGCCTTAGTTCACAAGGAGGCTCAGGGTTTCACTGTGTTCGGAGGCGATATTGGCACATGTGAATTGCTAATGTATGAAAGCGGATACCTGTTTGTCCGATGCAATAGCTCCGAAGGCGGAGGAGTCGGCGTGAACTATTCGGCCTATCGGATTGCCGATGGGAAGAAGGCGACAATTGCCGGGATCAGCGGAGGACTTGATCGCGAAGGATGGGGTGATATTGGTGATGATCTTCCGTCTATTCCAAGCGATGTATCTATTGCGCTAGACAAGGCATTGAATGACAAAAAGAGCATGTATCCATATAGCTCACCCTATGGGAATTGCCACATTCCTGACCCGAATGACGAGGACAATGCAGTAGGCGATGCGATTGCCAAAGTCATGACCGGTCGAGTCTTCCGGTCTATCCTTTTGACCTGCACTATCGGCGATAAGCAGTTCTCTATTTACTCGGGGCCACTGAAAAAAGGCTCTTACGATCCAACGGATATTGGATATGCTGTCTACGACTCGTCACGTCTCTATGGATCCGGGTCTTTTTATACGATCGAATCGGGCACTCAGGGTGGTTATCCGCAGAAGATTGTTATTCATATTGATGAGAAATACATAGCTCTGAACATGAAAATATCAGGGTCTCAAAGTGTAGAAACTGCCGAGTATCAGATAAGTCTAAGCTCCTATAAGGGAGGAAGGCTCTATTCGGAAAGTACATACAAGAATAAGGATTTGTGTGAGTTTATGAACTTTCCGTGCGATCAGGTGTTGAGCATGAAGTAAGCAAGGGATGAACGTTAAATCCTTTTGACACACCCCAACGCTCAAATCAATATTTGCAAACTCCAGAATCGCCCAAAAGCTTGATATAAAACTCGGGAATCGCGTTTCTGAAGATGGCAAGCACCAAGGATGCGAATCGCAAACTCCACAGTAGAAGGGATGGTGGATTGGTACAAGGTCTTGAAAGGCTTGCCAAGCCTAGGCTTGCCGATGGTCAAACGGCAAGAAATGGAAATGCTTGCGGGAAGGTGAGGCTTCGGGTAAGCGTTTCATTTTGGACGCCTTTTATTCTGTTCGAAAAAAGTTTGGCAATTTTACTTTCCCTCTTCGCATCTGTTCGAGTGAATACGTACCATTCAGCTTTTTGAAAGGCTTCCTACAATCAGTGAACGGTGTGAATCTTTTGCGCAGTATCCAAGCGAAAAGCCAACGCTCTGCAGTGTGGAATGATTGAAAGCTCTGAATTGTTTTTAGCCTACCTTCCAGTTGCTTGTTGAGGCTTTCGATGATGTTTGTTGTGTTGGGGCAAGGAACTTTGTACCAGTTTCTTGCATTCACGTAGGCGGTGAGTTCTTCTGCGTGCGTGAAAATATGATTCATCACGGCAAACTTGATACTGTCATTCTGATGCTTCGGAGAACGCCAGCGGATAAGTGCTTCCAGCCGATCTTTGCCAAGCATTGGAACGCGAAAGATGTGTGTTTCGATGTCTTTGAAGAAGCTGACATAGTTTTCGTACGTTCGTACCTTGAGTTGTTTTCTGATGTTTTCAAGGAAGTGGACATGACAAATCTGTACCACGACGTTGTGGAAGACGTACTGTGCCGCTTGTTTGATCGCCGGATTGTCATCACACGTGAGTGAGACGAGTGGATAGTCCATGTTCTTGAGCTTCGTGAAAAACTGCACCCATGCTTCGTAGCTCTCTGAGCTGGTGAGGATGCAACAGGGAAGATCGTGTGTCATGTAATCCATGCCGTAGAGGAACGGTATCTTCTTCTTGTAGCCTTTCACCTTTACGTACTTCCCATCGACAACAAGGGCGCCACAAAAGCGTTTTCTGTTGCAATAGTCATGCGTTACTTGGTTGTTACTGGGGAGAACTTTCAATTCATCAACTATTCTTCGAAACGCAGTACGAATGCAAGCATGAGCTCTGTGAGCAAGCGTACGAATGCTTGTGCCCTTTAAGTGAAGGCTGAGAAAAGACTCTGCATCTTTACGACAATGATCAATGTTGAATCGTGCACTGCAATCTTGGCAGTGAAATCGATTAATTCCTCTTCGTACACCCTTTTTCCAAACATGATGAGACGAGCAAAAAGGACAATGTGGACGACGGCTTACTGAAGCCCTTTTTTAGACTTTGACATGTTAAATGGTGAGAAAGCAGCTAAAACAAGCTACAAAGTAGCATTTTTAGGCGCCCGAAATGAAACGCTCTCATTTCTGTTACCGACAGTTCAAAGTTGGCAGCCCCACGGGGAATCGAACCCCGATTTCCTGGATGAGAACCAAGTGTCCTAGCCGTTAGACGATGAGGCCAGACTGCTGCGCAAGTATAGGGAAAGACAGATTTGATGCAACGTACGACATGCAAAAGTGCTATACTATTATCCATATGCACACCACCCAACACCTTCCCGAGGCAATGCCAAGCATTGAAAAACGTACTCTTCTTGTCGTTTGCGACACGCACCAGGCGCTCTTCTACGATGTCGGCGGCCACACGATCACGCTGCAAGGCACCGTCGAATCACCCAAAGAGCACTACTCAGATCACGAGACGCGTATCCAGAGTCCTTCCGCAGGCGGCAGGGGCGGCATGGTGAGCTCCACTGCTGAGCCAGAGCAGACTGAGAATAATCGCTTGAATCACTTTGCGAACATGATATTCGAGCATGCGAGAAAAACGGTGGAGTCACAGGGTATTCAAGAGGTGTATCTGAGCGCACCCAATAAAATGCTGGGTGTTCTTCGCCAGCATATGCCGAAAGCTATGCAGGCTCTCGTGAAAGACATGATGGAAGGGAACGTTGTGCACGAGTCGTCTGTGACGGTTCTTGCCCGATTCCGGCCAGATCTTCAGGCCTCGCTTCAGGCGTTAAGAGATATGGAGAATTACAGTCCCAAGAATCAGCCGCCAAAAAAATGATATCTCTTCCGTGGAGAGCGTCTCGCTGCCATACTGTTTTTTGATGGAAATCATATCAATCGTGCTGACAGTCGCTGGACTCTGTCTTTTTGAGACAGTGAGCAGTGTTGATAATGCCATTATCAATGCCGAGGTGCTCTCGACGGTGGGTGAGCGCGCACGCAAGTGGTTTCTTCTGTGGGGGATTATCATCGCTGTCGTGCTCGTGCGAGGATTTCTGCCATGGATGATTGTGTGGGCTGTTATCCCTTCTCTGGGGCCCATCGGTGCTCTTACTGCCACATGGAGTAGTGATGCACTCGTCACTCAAGCGATTGAATCCTCAAAGCCCATGCTGCTTGCGGGTGGCGGCACGTTCTTGGTCTTCCTCTTCTTCCACTGGCTGTTTCTCGAGGAGAAAAACATAGGACTTCGAGCAGAGAATTTTTTTCTTTCTCAAGGCGTGTGGTTCTTTGCTGTCGTGTCCATCCTCCTCTCGGGCATTGTGTGGTTTGCCTTGAGAGTGGAGCCGATGATGGCGTTTGGGGCCGTCGTTGGTTCTACGGCATTCTTCATCACGCATGGCTTTAAGGAGAACGCCGAGAAGAGCGAGAAGCAGATGATGAAGCGTGGAATGTCTGATCTCAGCAAGATACTGTATCTTGAGGTGATCGATGCCACTTTTTCCATCGATGGAGTACTTGGAGCATTTGCGTTCACTCTCAGTGTGCCGTTGATACTTCTTGGAAACGGCCTCGGCGCCATTGTTGTGCGGCAACTGACGATCGGCAATATTGATCGTGTGAAGCGGTACATCTTTCTCAAAAATGGTGCCATGTATTCCATTCTCTTCCTTGGCACGATCATGCTTTTGGATGCTTTCGGCATGCACATTCCAAGTTGGGTGTCACCTGTGACAACGTTTGCTGTGATAGGATATTTTTTTGTACGATCAGATGTGTACAGGAGAAAGCAAGGTTGGGCGCTATAATCAGTGATGATAGCCTGTACGAGCGAAGATGGCATGCGAACGAAAGAGCTGCTCGAATAAAAAAAGCTGGCACAGTTCGTGAGGAAATGTCAACGCACTGAGAGAAAGTAGGTGATGTGCTTTTTTCTTGACGTTTTCAGAGAGTCCGTATGCACCTCCGATGACAAAGCACAGTGATCTTCCTGCATCTTTTTCTCTTGCTATCCATGCAGCTAGATCAGTGGAAGATTGCATTTTTCCTCGCTCATCGAGGGCAATAATCACGCCTTCTTCTTTTGATAGAATTTTCAGCATTCTCTTTCCCTCTTCTTCAATGTTTCCTGGAGCGACAACAATGGTTTCAAGATTGCAGACATGACTGAGGCGAGTGGTGTATACCGCTATGCCTTCTTTCACCCACGGTGTTTTGACATTTCCTGCAGTGACGACGCGGATGCGTTGCATGAAAAAATTATCGACGAGAGAGTAGTGATACTAGTTCGATGTGCGCGGTGTGCGGGAACATGTCTACCGGCTGTACGGTCCGCAGATCGTATCCTGCCTTTAGGAGAACGCCGAGATCCCGAGCGAACGTCGCAGTATTGCAAGACACGTACACGATCTTCTCAGGACGATGTGTGATGACAGCATCGAGAGCCTGCGGATGCAGCCCCACTCGAGGGGGATCAACGATGATGGTATTGAAGGCGTATTTCCCTCCTGCTTTCAACTGTTGATTGAGCACTTGCTCTGCTTTTCCTTTATAGAAGCTGATATTGCCAATACGATTTTGACCAGCGCTCTTGAGCGCATCTTCAACGGCAGTCGGGTGCGATTCAATGCCGACTACTTTCTCACAGAAGCGAGCGAGGTACTGTCCTATGGTTCCCATGCCGCAGTATGCATCGAGAATAGTATCGCGACCTGAGAGATCGGCAGCCTGCGCGATAGCAGCGTAGAGTTTCTCTGTTGCGTAGGTGTTGGTCTGGAAAAATGAGAACGGAGAAATATCGAATGTCAGATCGAAGAGACGCTCACGGATGAACGGCTGTCCAACAAGGGTGTGGACTTTGGGGTGTTCTGGCTTATCGTTGAGTCCGAGATGTTCAATGATCATGAGAGATGCAAGGTGTGGACGACCAGCAAAGCGCATGAATTTTTGAAAGAGCGGCTCCAGTTCTTTCTTTCTTGCCTGCACAATGAAAGCGATCATCTGTTCGCCAGTATGTTCGCCTCGCCTCAAAAGAAGCTGCCTCAGCATTCCTCTGTGCGTTTTGGGATTGTAGACAGGAAGCCCTGTTTCGCGCATGAAACGATTAATGTCTGCAAGTAAGGCTGGCAATTGCTCATCATACAAGTGACACTCCGTAATCGGTAGGATTGTGGACCACTCTCCTTGCATGTGGAAGCCAAGGCCGGGATTTTCATCAAAATAGATACGTTTTTGCTTCTGGCTTTTCGATGTTGCAGGAAGATCTTCATGTCGCATGGTGCCATAGCCGAATGTCAGTTCGAGTTTATTTCTGTAGTTGAACACCTGCGGGCTCGGCAGAATCTTAAGCACCCGTCCTGGGAGTGCTTTTCGTACGGCGGGATCGGCGGGCGTGAGATGTTCGAGTGTCTCTCGCACAATGTCTTCTTTGTACTGAATTTGCTTGTTATAGGAGAGGTGTTGCCACACGCACCCCCCACAGGAACCGAAGTGTGCGCACTTGGGCAGAATTTCATCTTTCGAGCGCTTGACCACTTTCTCCACCTTGGCTTCCGCGTACGCTTCCCGCTTCTTGGTCACGACGATCATCACTGTTTGTCCGGGAATAGCTCCTGAAACGAACACCGGTACTGAATCGACGAGGGCAAAGCCAGCGCCACCGTGTGCGAATTTCTCGATGGTGACTGTGTATTGCTGCCCGGGCTTGAGGGGGACAGGAGGGGGGCTTGACATATAATACTAAATATAGTATAAATTGCTACTTTCACTCTCGCTTACTCAATGCCGATGCGTTTCCAAAATATGGCCACTCAAGGAAAAGCGTCTCTCGTCGCGGCTGTCATCGGCTGTCTGACAATGGTAGCGGGAACACTGCCAAGCATAACAGGAAGTGCTCCTCTCGCAAGAGAAAGTGCGAAGCAGGCAACGAGTCTAGTGGTTGATGTACCACAGGCACGCATTGTTGCACCTTCCACCCTCCATGCTGGGAATTCCTCCGTACCCACGCAGACGAATGTGGTCCTTACTGTGCCGAGTAATACACTTAAGAATACACAGAAACATCAGAACCAATTACTCCCAGTCGTAGACCAGCCAGACATCGAGCCGAGACACCGTGTGCTTGCAGATGCCACGCTTCGTCGACTTCCGGTCGGCTGCCGTCGTTCTCTCTCTTCATTGTACGTCGAGTACGGTGAGTCGAGTCATAGAGGGTTGAGCGGAGCCGGTGGCATGATGATTCTCACGGGCAATGTTTCAGACAAAGAATTTCGTGCGCTTCTTGTGCATGAGTGTGCGCATATTGTGGACTTGGCAGATTTGAAAGGCACTCCTGCATCTGGCATTACAGCGTTCTACGATGGCAATGAACCGATTTTTGCCGATGATCCAAGCCTCGGTTTCTATCGTATAAGTTGGCAAAATGCCTTCACAAAGAAGAACAATATGCGGTCTTCTGCGTTTGTTTCAGGATACGCAAAGACGGATGCATTTGAAGATTTTTCTGAAACGTTTGCCTACTTCGCTCTCCAGCGATCTGAGTTTGAGCGCAAGGCGCAAGGTAATCCTATTCTCATGGCGAAGTTTACATGGATGAAGCAGAACGTCTTCACGGACCCTTCTACTGTCGTCTCAGAAGGGAAGCCAAGAACCCTCGCCTCCATTCCTTGGGATATCACAAAATTGGAATATTAGTAAGAAATGTATAGTAGCGAGAGCTGGCTCTCAGCATTGTTCTTCGTTATCCTCCCGTCATGCGCCGCAGCCTCCTTCTCGTGTGCTGGCTCGTCATGGACGCGCTTCTCTTCTGTGCCGCGTACGTTACTGCGTATTTTCTACGTGTGGGATTCGTACTCTCCACCGATTTCCCTTTCGATCGATTCATTCAAGCGACCATTATCACCGCTCCGCTGTGGCTTGCCATCCTCACGACTCTCAACGTCTTCTCGCTCGGCAGACAACAATCATCATTCCGCACGGTTCTCTACATCGCCTTTGCCTGCGTGATGGGCCTCTCTCTGTTTTCGCTGACGTACTATTTCCTCTTCAGCAATTTCTTCAGCCGTCTCTTGCTCGTCTATGCAGGCGTTCTGTCCTTTGCTGTCACGCTTCTGTGGCACATTGTCTTCGATACGTGGCAGAGGAGAGTGCTCAGGCGCAATCCTCCCGCATTTCCACTGCTCATTATCGGGTCGAATCGCGATGCAGAACGCGTCATTAGGCTACTCAACGAAAGACAGTCTCCGTTTAAGCCTATTGGCATTCTTGGAAGTCATTCAGTGACTCTTCGTGAGATTGCCGGCGTTCCTGTACTCGGAAGACTGCATAAACTGGAAGCCGTGATACAAGATTTTCGCGTCACTCACCTCCTGCAATGCGATGATTTGGAGCATACTATCAACCTCATCAGCGTGTGCCGCCAGCATCGCATTACCTACTTATTACTTCCGTCTGTGCTGGGTGCGCTCGGCATGACTGAGCGGAGCGATCAGATCGAAGGACAGCCCGTTATCGTCGTCTCGTAAGTTCCATGCAGTGCTTCATTCTCGCCGGCGGATTCGCCACGCGTCTCTGGCCTCTCACGGAGCGCAGGGCCAAGCCTCTCTTGCCCGTAGCAGGAAGGCCTCTGCTCACGCATCTCGTCGAAAAGGTGCCGAGCCATCTGCCTATCACCGTGAGCACCAATGCCGCCTTCAGCAAAGACATGAATGAGTGGGCAGCATCACTCACGCGCTCGGTGCGGATCATCGTGGAGGATAGGGGACATGAAGATGTCAAACTGGGAGCGCTTGGCGCTCTCAGCGCGTGGATGAGAACTGAAGACATACATGACGATATTCTCCTCCTCACGGGGGATAATTACCTTGGCTTCAGTATTGATCAGTTTCTCTCTTCATTCAAAGGAAATCCGTTGCTTGCAGCCCATGATATCAAGGATCTTGAACAAGCGAAAAAATTCGGCGTTGTGCTTCTCGAGGACGGAGCTGTAATAGCGTTTGAAGAGAAGCCCCTTCATCCTCGCTCGACACTCGTCTCTACGGGGTGTTCCATTCTCCCGTCTGACTGCCGAGACAGTATTTGCGACTACGCGCGCAAGCATGCTGACAATATCGGGGGAATGTTCGAAGAATTCATACGACTCAAGCGGAACATAGACTGTTTCGTTTTCACGGAGCCTTGGATAGACATCGGCTCTTTTGCTTCTTACATGGACGTTCATCGATTGGCCGTGAAGGGTCAACTGTGCATGGATGGCGCAACCGTCGATCGGGAGAGCATATTCGAGGGGAGTGTTGCCCTTGGGGAGGGGACAGTGATCAAAAAAAGCACGCTCATCGACTGCATCGTCTTCGGACATACCACAATAGATGACTGCGTTCTTCGCGAGTGCATCATCGACGAAGGCTGCACGCTGCGAGGCGTGGACCTGAGTGGTAAAATGCTCCGGAGCAATACGCTGCTCCAGCGCTAAGCGGTCACAGGAGGACATTGCTTCCCCCCCTTTCTGAATATACACTGCAACAGTATGTGGAAAAATCCATACATCGTCGGCACCATAGCTCTTTGCATCCTTGCGGCCTGCGGAAAGGGAATCCTCGCAGAGTACACTCTCACCCTTTCGCCGTACGGAACAGAGAAACATCAAGAGCTGTTCAGCGCAGTGGAGCGTGTGGTGCAGCGACGCATTGCAAGCTTTAAGATGGATGCCACCGCTACGGTTTCTCCCAGCGGAGACGACAGCGCAACGCTCGCCCTTGCATTTAACGATGCTCAGAGCAAAACAGTGCTTACAGAAGGCATCGAACGACCGTTCAGTTTTGAAATAAAATCGCTCGCCACGGGCATCGCCGACCTCTCCAAGGCGTCTCTCTCGGACTGGCGGACAACGGGTGTTACGAATAAGGATCTTTTGTGGGTGCAGGCGATTGGCGACAGAGCCACAGGAAAAGTGGGCGTAGAACTGCTGTTCTCAGATGAAGGAAGGAAGCGACTCTCTGCTGTCATTGCCACACTTGCAAAAGAAGGGGCTCTGAAAAACGCAGAAGCAAAACCAATACTTGGCATTTTTGTTCGAGATGTGCTCATTTCTAGCCTGCAAGTGACCGATGGCATACTCGATTCGCGTATCATTGTTTCTGGCATTCCTTCTCCTGCCATCGCTCAAGTGTTCGCAGATGATGTGAATGTTGGGCTCCACGTCACATTCACTCCTCGTTAATACTTTTCTCACATTCGTTTCAATCGTTCGCTATGTCATCTCACAAACGTTCTTACTGGCCATCGATCACGATCGCCATCGCCGTACTCGCATTGATCGTTGCTCTTCCGACGAGTGTGAAGCCGTGGGCACCGGCTTTCTTAAAGCCAGATTTCCATCTTGGCCTTGATCTTGCAGGTGGCACCCAGCTTGATTTTCGTATTTCTGAAAATCAGATAGAGAAGAGAGAGGAAAGTCTCAAACAGGAAATAGCCATGATGAAAGGAGAGAATCAGTACGAATTGTTACGCGCCAAACAAGCGGAACTTCGCAGTCTCCAAGAGCAGCGTTCAAACCTCGTGGAGGCAATTCGCACAGTGCTGGAACGCAGAATGAATTCGCTTGGCGTGAGCGAAGCTGTCATCACTCCGTCGTACTACGGCAGCGAGAAGCATCTTCTGGTGGAGTGTCCGGGGGTTGTAGACATTGAACGCTGCAAGAAGACAGTGGGAAAAACAATTCAATTGGAATTTAAGGAAGAATTCTCAGGGCCCACCGATGAGTACGTGAGAGGAGCCGTTATGAAAGCTGATACTATTTTCAAGAGAGTTTCACAAACTGGCAGTCTCAAGACTATCGGAGAAGAAATGGGCACGCAGCTCGGCATCTCATACACCGATTCACAGCCCTTCTTTGAGAATACTCTTCCGCCTGCGCTCAAGAGTCTTTGGAAGCGAAAGGTAGGGGAGAAGCCTATTCGAGTGGAAGGAGTGACGCCCACTGTAGTGCAAGACGCACAGGGCAATCCTCAGTACAAAGAGATAAAAGGAATATTCATCGCGGAAGTGACCGAGAATATCAAGCCTGCCGAGCGTGTGCTCTCCACGCCTGCGGAAGCGTTTCCTGAGCTTGCTAAACGCACGAATGGCGCTGTTGCTTCTCAATTTTCGCAAGTGAACATCTCCACAGTGCGGCAAGAACTTCAGAAAGATCTGCTTGCCATGGAGATTGGCTCGAATGCGATAGTATCAATCAGCCCGCAAGAGGCGGCACTCATCGCGCTGCAGGGGAGGGTTGATGGCGCAAATGAGATGAGTGTAAGTCACATTCTCGTGTCCTATGCAGGAGCAGAACGCGCAGAAGACTCTGTGACGCGCAGCAAAGAAGAAGCAAAGCAGAGAGCAGAATCGCTGAAGGCGCGTCTCAATGATGGCGAACAATTCTCGGCGCTGGCGAGCACTGAATCTGACGGAGATTCGAAGAAGAGCGCAGGCTCACTCGGCACTATACGCGCGGGAACAATGCCACTCGCCTTTGAGAAGGCCGCTTTTGCGCTGAAGAAAGGCGCCGTCAGTGACATCGTCGAAACTCCTTTCGGGTACCACATCATTCGCGCAGACTCTGACCTTCGCATGACTGATGCACAAGTGTCGTACGATCTGCTCACGCTCAAAGCACCAAACGCAAATGAGACACTGAAGAAGATGGAAGAGCAGATGACCAAAGGTGACGTGAAAGTTACTGCCGATCAAATTGGGGTTCGGGTGCTCTTCGTTTCTCTGGAGCCTACAGGATGGAAGGATACAGCTCTCAATGGCGAACGCTTCCGCTCTGCGGGTGTTGTCATGGATCCCACGACGAATCTCCCCCTCGTTCAGATTCAGTTTGATCAGGAGGGTGGAAAAATGTTCCAAGAGATGACCAAGCGCAATGTGGGTAAGCGCATTGCCATTTTCGTCGGAGGAGACTTGGTCTCAGCACCGGTGGTGAGAACAGAAATCATCGGCGGTACAGCCGTGATCGATGGTAGCCGATCCTTTGATGAAGCACGCACACTCGCCATGGATCTCAACACGGGTGCCATTCCCGCCCCCATTTTCCTCTCCGGGCAAACCACCATTGAAGCGACGCTCGGGTCCACTGCGCTCCAGGAATCCGTGCGAGCGGCGATTGTAGGATTCCTCATTCTCAGCCTCTTCCTCATTCTCATTTACCGTCTTCTCGGCGTTATGGCGGTGCTTGCGCTCCTTCTGTATGTCGTGCTTCTCGTGGCTTCTATGAAGCTGCCGATTGGCCTCTTTAGCGGCGAATATGTGGTGCTCACACTGGCAGGTATTGCCGGCATTATTCTCAGCGTCGGCATGGCTGTGGATGCCAATGTACTTGCGTTTGAGAGGCTTCGAGAAGAAATTCAGAAAGGCAAGAGCTTCAAGAGCGCCATTGACACAGGATTCAAGCGTGCTTGGCCGAGCGTGCGAGATGGCAACGTATCTACCCTCATCACCTGCTCGATTCTCTTCCTCATCGGCACCAGTATTATTCGCGGATTCGCCGTCACTCTTTCCATCGGTATCTTCCTCTCCCTCTTCACGGCAATCGTCGTTTCACGTTGGCTCTGCCGCCGTCTTGCCGCATCTGTATTCGGCTCCAGCGCCGCTTTGACCGGTGCAGGGCGTGAGGATACCACGCATACCCGTTAGGCACATGGACTCTCTCACGCTCGATGCCATCGAACTGATGACACGCATCGGGGTGACTGATCAGGAGCGGAATACTCCTCAAAAGATTCTCGTGACACTCGAGCTCTTTCTCGATCTCACTCCCGCCGGCAAGAGCGATGACATCTCCGATAGCGTCGATTACGCAGGTATCGCACGAGATATTCAAGCATTGGCGACTGTAGAACATCGGACAATCGAAGCGTTCGCTCATGCTACTGCCACTCTCGCGCTTAAGAAGCGTGAGGTGGCATCTGTGCGCGTGACAGTGCAGAAATTTCCGCCCATCGGCGCAAGGAGCGTGTGGGCTACCATCGTTAGATTTCAGTGAGCACTCTCCGATCAGTTTTCATCGGCATAGGGTCCAACATCGATCCGCAGAGGCATCTTGCAAGCGCATCTGGTCGCATCCGTGCTCGCTGGCCTTCTGCCGTCTGTTCGAGCGTGTACAGGACTGCGGCCCAGTACGAAACCCATCAGCCAGATTTCTTGAATGCAGTGTGCAGAATCGAGACGCGTGACGCTGTGCCAGTCATTATGGAGGCGTTGAGAACGATAGAAGACGCAGAGGAGAAGAGAAAGAGCACGCGATACGGACCTCGGACCATCGATCTCGATCTCCTGCTCTATGGCGAGGAAATCATTCCAGGGAGGGAGGAGTGGCTACGTGCAAAGCAGCTACATGATGATTATTCTCCTGAGTTATTTGTACCGCATTTGCGCATGGACGATCGAGCGTTCGTCATTATCCCCCTCGCTGAACTTGCTCCCTCGTTCTCGCACCCTGTCACTGGAGTGACGATCGAGGAATTGGTGCATAAGACCGCTCATCAGCAATGCGAGCGAATTGACTGGCTCACGTAAGCGCCTTGCGTCATACTCTCCCCCTATGGATGAGCTCTACCGTTCGTTACTGACAGCCATTGGAGAAGATCCGACAAGGGAAGGGCTGAAGAAAACCCCAAAGCGCGCCATGGAAGCGATGGCTTTCCTCACATCGGGGTACGGTCAGAATCTCGACGATATCGTCAATGATGCACTGTTTTGCGCAGATTCCGATGGTATGGTGATTGTAAAAGACATCGAATGCTACTCTCTCTGCGAGCATCATCTGCTGCCCTTCTACGGCAAAGTGCACGTTGGCTACATCCCTGATCAAAAAGTCATCGGACTCAGTAAAATTGCGCGCATTGTGGATCTCTTTGCGAGGCGACTACAGGTACAAGAGCGTTTGGGGCAGCAAATCTGCGATGCACTTGCCAGTGTGCTCATGCCGAAAGGGCTTGGAGTTGTGATAGAGGCGCGTCACTTCTGCATGATGATGCGAGGAGTGGAAAAGCAGCATAGTCTCGCAGTGACGAGTTCAGTGATTGGCAGCTTCAAGAGGGATGCCCGCACGCGGCAAGAATTTTTGGAATTGATACGGACGTGATGCTTATTTGAGTCAGTAAGCGAACTGCAGTAAAGCGTCAGTAGCACAGTAGCCTGCGTTCAGTCGGAGTTTCGGCCTCTCGACTCACTACGTTCGCTCGAGCCATTCGATAATACTTTCACTCGAGAAGGTCGCAGACCATGAGCGAGCGAAGCGAGTCGAATGGCAGCCCCTAGTAGAGACTATTCGAACCTTCTGGGAGGAGTCACAGGAGAAATTTGATCTCCCTGTACTTTCTGCATCCTGACGCAATTACACAGCGTCAGATTTCCTTTATTCCAAACTTCACCCTACGAAAATTAGTTGGGCTGTGGCAAACTATATTTTAACCATGACAACTACTACCTCTGAGAAACAGCTTGTGGCAAATAAGAAGAACGGCCTTCTGGGAGGGGTTAAAACCCCAGCTGGAAAAGTGATCTCAAGTAAGAACTCGCTCAAATTCGGCATCTTCTCAAAGGTAGCAGTATTAGAAGAGATAGAAGATGAAGAAGAATATAAACAATTCCGCACTCAATTTTTCGAGGAACTTCAGCCTGTAGGCATAGTGGAAGTGACTCTCGTGGATCGAATGGTCACTTTGCAGTGGCGATTAGCAAGAATCCCGCGAGCAGAACGTGCAATGATTGAGAAGAGCCGTATGGAAGCACGGATGAAACATGCCCTGGAGGAAACACAGCATTTCCTCGTCCATGCAGAGCGCCCCTCCATTGATTACGTTGAGCATTTCCGCACAAGCCTTGTATGTAAATCACTACTGGCTTCGGTTGATAATTTTGTCATGGCATTGGATTGGTTTGGCCTCCCACTAAGTCCCCATTTCCGTGAACAACTTCAAGATCGATTTGGCACGACACATGAATTCTCACAAATTAAGCATATCTTGGATTTCGATTTTATCGCTCAATCAAGAGTAAAGGGCATGAAGTTGGAAGCGGTCCTTTGGAAAGATAGGATCGAAGATCCGAATCTCTCTGAGGATGACAAGAAGACGTTGATAGATATGACCAAAATCGCTCGTGAGTTTGCTGGATACATGCTTGAGAATGCACAGGTTCATCTACGCATGTGGGAGGAAATGGAGATGAAGAGGGATTGGGCAGAGGAGGATTCAAAGCTGGTTCCACCTGAGAAAGAACTGTTGGCTATCCACCGTGGCGAATCCAACCTTCACAGAATGTTCATGCATTCACTTCATGAGCTTCAGAGGCTCCAAAGCACGAGATTAGGCAATCAGCCGCCTTTGGCAGCTGCTCTCGATGTGAATGTGAGCAGTGAAGATGGGTTCGTTTTGTAAAATTACTCTCTCATCTATGACTACTCTCGATCTCGTACTAAAGGATCACAACAAGAAGACTGACGAATCACAGCTAGATTTTGAGGATCGGGTAACCGAGGCGGCTTATTGGAAACTTAGAGAGAAAAAGAAGCTCACAACGGATGAAAAAGAGGAATTTAAAGAGCTGGCTACGAAGTTAGGAATGCGTCAGGGGTTACGTGTAGGTGCTCTTCCAACGGCCACCACCGATAAACAAATTCGGGCAGCAGCAGAACGCCTACATCGTGAACTGATGGAAGAATACAAAGGCGATACCCCTTTCAAGCGGATACTAATAGATCGTATTGTCTCAGCATGGAGCATGGCGTTTTCCTATGAGCGCATGTTTTTTGGCAACAAATACCGATCTAATGAGGACGATACTCATACCACATTTGAGTATGGCTTAGATAAAACCAGATACCTAAAGGAGGTGCGTCACGGTATCGAGACGGCTAACGATCAAATAATCCGTCTCACCCAAGCGCTTCAGAATATTTGTATGCCCCCAATTCATGTGAAAGCAAAGAATGCATTCTTCGCCCAGAACCAACAAATCAATCAGGGTATCTCTCCTAAAGATTTAGCAGATTCCAACGAGCATCCTCATGCCTCAAATCTCCCTCATTGAACGGACGGATAGGCTTTGCATTCGTGATGTACAAGCCGCAATTCCAAAATCATCGATAGCTGTAACTTTGCAGCTTGAGGGGAGATCCGCTGCCCAAGAGATTCAAGTAATTGGAAGACTTACAAATCTGCAAAATGGTTATAGATATTATTTTGTTTGTCCTAAATGCCAAGAAACATTTATGAATCTCTACCGCCGAGATTTCGGAGGGTATGCATGTAGAAAATGCATTGGATTGCTCTATGCCTCCAGTATGAGGATAGATACGTATGTCACAGAATGAATATTCTATGTAATTGCTATATAGCAATATAGAAGATACACTAAACCGCAATTCCCCCATTTTTATGAGAAGACACTTATTCAAATATGTCGCAATTGTCAGCTGTGTATTCAGCCTATCTCCGCTTGCACTTGCCGCGACTGCGACAGGAAATGAGATCGCAACGGTAGTGAGAGTTGTTGATGGAGACACGATTCAGGTGAAGCTCTCAACTGGCAAATTGGAAAAGGTGCGGATCATCGGAATTGATACCCCTGAGACTGTGGACCCTCGCAAAGAGGTTCAGTGCTATGGGAAAGAGGCATCAGCAAAGATGAAGGCGCTTTTAAATCGTAAGAAAGTAACTCTTGAAAAGAATCCAGCAGAGGACAAGGATAAATATGGACGGCTGCTTAGATACGTGGACCTCAAGGGTAAAGACATTGGAGCGCAGATGATCACAGATGGATTTGCCTTTAGCTATAAGAGCTTCCCACACCCTCGCCTCGATCAGTACAACGAGCTTGAAAAAAGTGCATCAGAATCAAAGACGGGTCTTTGGGGAGCGACTTGTGAATACTCAAAGACAACTAGTAAATCATCTTCTTCAGCTGCCACAGTGAAACAGAGCAGTTCAATTTCTTCAGTGTCTTCGGTATCTGGCTCATGCACCATCAAGGGCAATATCAACGCTAGCAAAGAAAAGATTTACCACGTAGAGGGATGCGGAAGCTATAGCGCTACTCAGATCGATGTTTCGGCTGGTGAGCGCTGGTTCTGCTCCGAAAGCGAAGCAAAGGCAGCAGGGTGGCGCAAAGCTTTGAACTGCAACTAATTCCTCTCTATCTACATGAATATGCGTATGTATCGACCCATTCTTGCTACAGTATTAGTTGCATCCCTCTTCAGTTTCAGTCCAGCTTTGGCTGCGACACAGGGATCATCTTCGAGCATAAAGCTGAAGGCTACAACCACTACTCAGGTCACGCCTCGTAGAGCAATAAAGCCAAGCAGGAGGCAGCAAGCACAGTCGAGCAGTGCGACTGCCAAGAGTACTTCCACGAAGAAAACGGGGTCCTTCCCGATTAATCTTCTCCAAAATGCCCAATGGAAAATTCGTATAACGGGTTCGGAGGAAAGTTATTTGGGAACACAGACTGTTTTAGAGGTAACGAGAAAGAATGAGAAGATTTCGGTTCAGGCCTTTGATAGGGACCTGCGAAGCGGGAAACTCACAAAGTCCACCGAGAGCTACCGCGCTGATTTCGCAAGAGGTTACCTCTCAGACGATGAATATCTTGAGGTGCAGTATTGCTGGTACAAATACGAATATATACGGGAGGGATTTAGCTGCCACTTCAGCCGTATCCCCGTGGTTGTCACCCAGAGCAGCGTGAAGGGCGATGACAGCTTTGAGTTCATTATCACAGGAGCATACGACGATTTCACGGTGGAGGTGTTGAGCAAATCTGACAAGGAAACACCCTGCACGATTAGAGCGGGATTGCATGAGGATCAGAAACTCTACTACACCAATGACAGTGAGTTCTTCAAAGAAGAACTTAGTGAGCTTATGTGTTTCGACTCTGAGAAAGCGGCAACTGCTGCTGGCTACCAAAAGAGCTTTAAGTAACTCCCTTTTCACCATGACACCTCCAACACAACAAATGCGAAAATGCCCGTTCTGTGCCGAAGAGATCAAAGCTGAAGCCGTGAAGTGTAAACATTGTAAGGCTGACCTATCCGATGCCTCTTCTCCTGTGAAGCCGCAAAGCTCTGAGGGCAAAGCTAACCCGTTGAGAAAAGCTGGGTTCGCAAAATCAGTAGGTGTGAGCATCCTCTTTGGGATAGTGATGATTGGCTTGGGAGGTCTTATCACACTAACCGTAATTGGAAGCATTATTGGTATTCCGATGATGCTCATTGGAGGAGGAGCGATCCTGCTATCTCCAGTTATGTTCCTCGCGTTGAGCCAGGGCAATTGTCCTTACTGCCAACATGAAGTGATTATTATGAACGGGAAGAAGGTTGTGAAATGCACTTCATGCAAAACACGTATGTCTGTCCGAGATGGAATGCTTCATCGGATTCCCAAATAACCTATGGCTGATACAAAAAAATGCCCCTTTTGTGCTGAGGATATTAAGAAGGATGCAATTCGCTGTAAGCATTGCGGTGAGGATTTGCCTAACCAACCGCAGATGAAAACTGCCCCACAGAAGAAATCGGGAGAGATCAAAATATCTCCTAAGGTTCTCATTTGGATTCTTTTGGGTTTAGCTAGCATCCTCTTCTGGTACATCACGATTCCAGGTGTCGCTATTTGGTACATCTACAAGAAGCCTGAACTTCGTGCGAAATTGAAGCGCTGGACCCAAAGGGCATTTGCGTTCTCCAAGAGAAATTGGAAGATCGTGACACCTGTGGTGGCTGTATTGGTGCTGATAGTCGCTGTGAGGGGCTACAACGCTCCCAGGAGCGCCGCAATAGAGCTGAGTGAGAAGTACGAGTACACAGGGAATAGCGTGGAGGTAACGGGAAAGGCCACTGTTAGCTGCCCTTGCAAATTGGAACTCTCAGTGAATGGGAAGCCTGTTCAATTGGATGGAGATAACTTCAAAGTGGCTCTAGATGCTCCAAGTGGAACCGACACAGGAAAGATCGAGGTCGTGGCGGTAGTCACTGGCGGGAGTTTCAACCCAAAGGTTTTAGAGACTAGAGCCGAAAGTGTTTTTCAGAGAAAGAGCGCATCAATAGATGTGACAAATTCAGTACTGGAGACAGGAAATCCAAAGTACGAACTTCAATTAAAAGGTTTGCCAGGAGCAACCATTACAGTGAAGGGCAAAGATGAGCAAAGTGTCACTCTGAATGAAAATGGCAGCGGCTCAATTCTTATGGCTTTCGACACAGCTTATAACGCGCAGACAAACAAGTATTCAGTCACAGCCAAGGCAAATGGTTATGCCACTGGGACAAAAGAGGTTGAAGTGAAAAACCTGAAGTACGATGAGAAGCGAGTTGCAGCTGATCAGGAGAAAGAGCAGAAGCGGTTGGCAGCGGAAGCGGAGAAAAAGCGCATCCAGGATCTTAAAGACAGTATGCAACAGTACGAAGGCAGTGGAGATGTCCAAATTGCCGCAGTTAAAGAGACCATCCGTAGCAACTGTATCAGTTACAGCTGCGTGAATAGCCCGAAGGATTATTCCTACGTCCGTGTTGGAGTGTTTGTGAAGAATGCAGGAGGGAATGTTATTCACGCGAATCCCAACTACTTCACCATCATGGACGCGCAGGGACGCGCATATACGCACGAGTCTGCGACATACAGCCTGGGAAATTACTTCGATGCGGTAAACCTCCAGCCTGGGTCCTATACCGATGGCGCGTTGGCTTTCATCCTTCCGAGAGATCAGCAGGACTTCGTTCTCATCTATGCGAGCAGTGACGGAACGGTGGCCAAGAAGATTTATGTCCCATAATCATTATTCTGTGCAATGAACAAGCTACCCCCAAAAATTCCTAATGTGTTTACCTCTCAAAGCTGGTAGGCTTCACGACAATGAAATTGCCCCTATTTATCCATAGGATTGAAGTTCACAAACAGACATTTAAAGAATCTCAGCATTTACTCAGGACAGACTGGCTTAGTACATACACGGCAATTTGCAGTAGTACCTCTCATTCTCTATGAAACGTGCGTACTTATTCGGCTTACTACTAGCAGGATTTTCCCTCGCTGGGTGTCAGAATACGACTGTGACTTCTAATTCCGAGGCAGGGGCGACTCAATCCGTTCAAGCAGTTTCATCTATTGCTGCCCAATCAGAGGTGAGTACCAGTAGTGCGGAGACAACGAAACAAAGGAAGAAATACCCTGTCATAATTGATGTCCCAGCACTTCTCGGAAAGGATTTTGACCAAGTTAGTGCGAAATTGGGTCGTGTTCTTGAAGATGATTCCATGAGCAGTCATGGGGAAAAATGGTTTGGCAGACAGGGGGTAGAAGTGGGTATTTCCTACGATTATGGAACGAATAAGGTGACCGAAGTATTCCTTTCGATGAATGATGACAACATGCCTATTACTGACATCGACAAGCTCATGGACAATGGCAATTTGAAGTCGGATGCAGCGGATTACAGCATTGACTCAAGGAAATCTATGAACACTGAAGGCTATACAGGTATCAGAGTCGCCCTCCGCTAACTCTATGAAACTTCCCCTTCTTCCCAAAAGACCTGAAGTACAAGGCCAATGGTGGCATCGCCTCGCCGAAGTGTTTGTGTTGGGAGCAACAGCCTTGGCATTACTGCTCGGCATATTAATAGCTTCGGAACAGGAAGATAAAAGTCCTATCTTCTGGTTTCCAATAGTCGTGTATTTGATCGGGGCAGGACTTTACCATACTGCACTTTATATTGGCTTTGGACCAAAGAAACCGCAGGGCAAGAATGTGCTTCAGAAATCTTTCCAGCAGCAGAAAGAAGTTGTTGAAGTTGTGAGCAGTAAGGCGGATAAAGTCGCGCTGCACATCAAATGGTGCAATGTTCTTTTTCTGGGTGGTGTCCTTGCTTTCATTTTGGGAGCTAGTTTGAAAATTGACGCGCTCAATGTCATCGGAGGCTTTGCATTGTTAGGTGTTCTCTACTGCGTGATTGCGCTAGAGATTATGGTCTGGAAGTCAGGTTGGAAGTATGTGGCTATCATTTCACTATTACTCGGTGGAGTGATTGGCATTGGTGCGTTCTTCTGTGCCTACGCTGACGCTATTAAGATGGTAAAGAAGGCAGGTTATACAGTCGGTCTTCTGGGGCCACGGGAGATAAACTTTTGGGGGCAAAAAATAAAGGCACTCAGCCCAGTGAAAGCAGAGATCAATAAACAACAAATGAAGAGCAAGCCCACACAGTCAGTTACTGCAAAGAAACAAAATGGCTATTTCAGTCATTGGCTTGTGAAAGTTGATTCAATCGAAGGAGCAAAGAAGGCCACGGCACAGGGCTACGGCATCGCTTACTTTGTCGCAATCCTTACGGGCATCATTGCGCTCATTGCTATGACTACGGGCGAATCAATTGGTGGAATTGATGCTTATGCGATTGTGGATGTGTTGCTCATGGCGTTGGCTGGACTTGGTATGCAATTTTATTCTCGGATTGCCGCAGTAGGAGCACTTGTACTCTTTGTTCTAGGCAAAGCTGTGATGCTTTCAGAGGGCAACATGAGTGCGGGTGGTTGGGTCATGGGGATTATTATCATTTTTGCATTTATCAACGGAATTCGAGGAACTTTCGCATATCAAAACTTCCGCCAACTTCAACATGCCAATCGCGCCTGATACATCAAAAACTGGCTTATTCGTTGGAGGCGGCATTGTTGTTGTCTGTCTCATTGTAATTTCGATATTAGGGATCAAGAGTCTTGCAGGACGCACAACAGATTTGCCGTTCCCAAAAGCAGAAGCCAATAGCGATGTATCTGCATTGAGAAAGTCCGCGAACGATGGAAACTCAGAATCTCAACTTTCCCTCGCAGGAATGTATTATGTTGGGAGAGGTGGAGTCTCAAAGGACATTCCTACTTCTGTTCAGTGGCTTACTCGGTCTGCGGAGCAAGGAAATGTGACAGCGGAATTAATCCTTGGATTGTTGTATTTCAGAGGCGAAGGAATAACGAAAGATCTCACAACTGCAAAGGAGTGGTTTGCAAAGGCAGGACACCACGGAAATGCAGAAGCTCAATACTATTTGGGGATCATGTTCCTTAGAGGATTAGGAGTACCTGTAGATAGAGAAAAAGCATATGTGTGGCTCAACCTTTCAAAAGCACAGGGCAACGAAGAAGCTTCGTTGGAATTCGAAAAGCTAAACTCACAAATGACTTCAACCGAGATTGCGGAAGCTCAGAAGCTGACCCAAGATAAGCAAATTGAAATCCAACAGACCGTTGGAACCCCCGAAAACAGCGTGAGCAAACTACTCAAAGAAGCCCAGCAAATGCAGGATGAGCTACGGGAGAAAGCCGATGCTGCCGAAGCAGAGCTAGAGCGTATCAAGGGTCAGGATGGGGATGCCTCAAAGATTCTTACTAAAGCCTTGCCCTCAGTCGTCACAGTCGTCGTAATTGCTGGAGACGATATTTCTCAGGGGACGGCATTCTTTGTTGATGACTACACACTGATTACAAATTTCCACGTTGTAGAGCCAGTCGCATACCAGGATAGATTGTATGCTCTAGGTTCGGGTCCACCCGTCCTCGTCATCGACGATAAGAAGCAGGCTCGAATTGCCCAGGTTATTGCAACGGGTAACGGAACGAACGATCTTGCAGCACTCGCACTTACGAATGTAATTATGGTAGATGGTAATTTCATTACCGAAGCACCTAGCGCCTACCCCTCATTATCGCTTCAAACAGCCCCTCATCAGGGACAAACTGTTTTTGCTGTTGGCAGTCCTCAATCATTCACGGAAAGCATCACCAAAGGAATTATTAGTGCCATTCGCAAAACAAACTCTGGTATGGAATATATCCAAACTGATGCAGAAATTACTCACGGCAATTCTGGCGGACCATTATTGAATACAAGCAGCCAGGTAGTCGGTGTGAATACACTGAGCATTGAGGGCGTTAAATTTGCGATTGCCGCTACCAGCGTTCAAAAATTCCTAAGCGATATACCCGATAGTTACTCTGGAATGGCTTATCTTGACCCTTCGGACTTCAACAGTGGTTCATCAGGAACACAGAGGCAGCCGACCTACCGCGATACACCTTCTTATCCGACTACGACGACGACAACGCAGCCCGAAGAACCTACGCCACCTCCTGCCGCGCCCGTGCATGACTGTTCGCAATTCGGTTCTCATGCTTCCTACAGTTACACACAATCAACCTGTGTCTGCGATACGGGGTACTACGCCAGTAATAAAACCTGCATCAAGACTCCAAACTGCGTTTCCAACAGCACTTTCAATTCCGACTCCAAGCAATGCGAGTGTGATTACGGTTACTATGTGAAAGGCGGTAAGTGTTTTGAAACTCCCACTTGTTCCTATAACAGCACCTTCGACGAAGATTCTGGAAAGTGCTACTGCAATGCTGGTTACGTTTCGCAAAATGGAACGTGCGTCAGTGAGTATCTTGCCTGTGGATATAGTGGAACCTACAACAAACAAACAGGTGCTTGCGACTGTGATTCTGGCTACTACAAAAAGGGCGGTGAGTGTGTACGACAGCCGTATTGCATAGGCGGTGAATTTGACCCACAGACAGGCGGGTGCATTTGCAACAGTGGTTACTATCCCAAGGATGGGTCATGCAAATATAAACCTTCATGTGGCACAGGAGGTTACTTCGATGAGAGCTATGAGAAGTGTGTTTGTAACGCTGGTTACACGTCCTACGGCAGTTTTTGCTCGAAGGATTACTAAATCACAATGGCAGCCAATCTAACAAACATGATTGAGGCCTTAGGCCTAGAAGTTGCCGCCATTCGCAAGAAGGGTAACTCGCAGCAGCTCACTGTTCGTGGAGGAGAACGCCTACAGACTGAGGGAACGAACACCCTCTACCGCTTTCCTCTTTCAGAGGATATTGAAGGTACTCAATTAAAGGATGACTCCCCTATACGCCTTGCCTGTGGGAAAGATGACATCCCAGGCATCATTGTTTCCACGAACGAAGGAGTTCTGATAGTGGCTTTAGAAGCTGATCTTGGGGACTCGATTTCTAGTGCCCGTATCATTATTGATAACTCCTTCCTCTTAGAACGCCTTAAGGAGCGTCTGAGCGAAGTTCAGAGCGGAGAGGCCGCTTTCAACGCTGTGCTTGCTGAGAAGGCCATTGGAGAGGGTCATATCGCCTCTGCGGACGCAGAGCTAGATGAGGCATTGCTGCTTGAGGGCATGAATGAGGAGAAGCAAAAAATCATCCGCCGCTCTCTTGGCAGTGAAGTCACTTACGTTTGGGGGCCACCAGGGACAGGGAAGACCACAACGCTGGCGCGTGTCGTAGAGGGATTCTATCGGAAAGGCCTTTCCGTGCTGCTCGTATCCAATACGAACATTGCTGTGGATACCGCTCTGGAAAAGGTTGCAGAGCGCCTAGTTACGGATGAGGAATATCAGCGCGGCGCAGTCATCCGTCTGGGGCCAGCCATGAAGGAGGAGTTAATTGAGAAGCATGGCAAACAAGTGCTTATTGATGAGATCGTGGAACGCCTAAGCGAAGGACTACAGGGGGAAAGGCAGAAGCTCGTGCTGGAAATCTCACACCTAGAGGGGCAAATACAACCGATGCAAGAAGCCATTCGTATCCATCAGGCGCTCAAGGATGTTGAGAAGAATGCGGACTACGCTGCAAAAAATCTTCATACCAACCAACAGAAACGTGCTGGATTAGCAGCGAAGATTTCTCAGTATCAGAGCAAAAAAGACGCGCTGGAAGAAAGGCTGGAACGCGCAAAGAAGGCTGGCTCTCTCAAGCGCATAGTGATGGGTCTGCATCCAGAAAAAATCATGCGAGACATGGGGCAAACGGACATCATGCGGAAGTCCTGCATGGATGCAGCAGCGGAGATTGATAAGGCTGTGGCTCATGCTGGGAAAGAGGCCAAGGAGACAGAAGAATTACTGAAAGACATCCAGGCAAAACTTAAGGAACATCCCAACGTTGCGTCTTATCCTTCCGCGATCTCCACTACGGAGAAGCAGTTGGAGAATTTGCGCGTCCAGATAAAGGAAATTGATACTCAGTTAGCAGCCATGCGGGAGGAGGTGCTCAAAAACTGCCGCATCTTAGCTACTACTGTTTACAGAACATTCCTGGAATCCCATCTGCACAGAGAGTTTGATGTGGTGATCGTGGACGAGGCCTCAATGGTGATGCTGCCTATGACGTACTACGCCTGTGGGCTTGCTACGCAGTCTGTAGTCATCGCTGGGGATTTCAGACAGCTTTCTCCCATCGTCATGTCCAACGAGCCAAAGGCTCTGGAATGGCTCAAGAAAGACGTATTTGAGATGGCTGGCATCCCTAAGAAGGTGCAGTCCAAGAAGCTGCCTGAGTACCTTTGCGCGCTTCAAATACAGTTCCGCATGAAGGCGGCTATCTGTGACTGTATCAATGAGCATTTTTACTACGATCATCCTCTAATTCCAGATGAGAGCGTAAAAAAGAACGTGTCAAAGATGCCTCTTTCTAAAGAACATCTTCTCTATATAGATACCTCTGCCTTCCACCCTTGGGCTTCCATGAAGCTGGGAGGGTATTCGCGCTATAACCTGTTCCATGCGCTTCTCATCCGCAACATCGTCTCGTTCTTCGCGCAGAAGAAATACCTGCCGAATCAAGATGAGGAAAACACAACGTTGGGCATCGTCTCCCCGTATTCTGCTCAGACGAAACTCATAGCATCGCTCGTAGAGGATAAGTTAGGAAGGCCAGCGGCATTTGCTTCCACTGTTCACCGATTCCAAGGGAATGAGAAAGAGACAATGATTATTGATCTCACGGATTCAGAGGGTGTGCGCTTAGGTAAATTCCTCTCAGCAACACAAAGAGAGGAGGAAGGTGGCAGGTTATTGAATGTGGCTTTCAGCAGAGCCAAGGAGCACATAATTCTGGTAGCCAATTTCGAGTTCCTGAGAAGAACGGCTGAGGATGACACGCTCGTATTGAGCATTCTAAAATACTTTGAGAAGCACGGCTCACCATTGGATGTACGTGAGCTGTTACCCATTGGAGATCAGGACTGGCATGATGCTCTTGATCGTCTCACAAAAACAAAACTCAAGCTGGATATGGATAGTGCAGGAGCTTTCAACGAAGGCAGTTTCTATCCTGCCTTCACCCAAGATATTCAAAAGGCGGAGAAATCCATTACGATTTTCTCACCATTCGTGACGCTTAATGGCCTCAGTAGGTGGGTAGAGCTTCTGAAGGATGCCCAGAGGCGTGGAGTAGTAATTCGGCTCGTTATGCGCCCTGTTGAGGAGCTAGGAGAGGTCATGACGAATGGAGTAACACCTGCCCTAGAGGCTCTGTTAGCAATGGGAGTAGTCATTGATCTACGTTCTAAGATGCATGAAAAGATTTGTGTGATAGATGATTCCATTCTCTGGCATGGGTCTCTGAATATCCTCTCTCATACAAACTCCTCAGAAAGTATGCTGAGAATCCCTGGAAAGAAGACTTGTAGCCAGATATCGCAACTTGTTTGTACTCCCTCTGGGGCAAAGGGCATCAGCATCCATGAGAAAGAAAACCCTCTCTGTGAGGATTGTGGTTCAGAGACGGTCTGGAAAAATGGCAGGTTTGGTGTCTATTTTGAGTGTAGTGAGTGTGGAGCAAAGACGAATGCTCGTAACATGCGTAAGCAGAAAGTAGAGAGTGTGGATATGACGAGTTTGCAGTCCTATGACTGTCCGCTTCCTGGCTGTGGAGGCACAATGAAGGCTAAGAAGGGGCGGTACGGAGTGTTCTTTGGGTGTAGCAAGTATCCAGTGTGCAAAAATACCGAGAAGATCCGCATTAGTGATTAACTTTTATTTCACAGAATAGCCGTACTGCGAAATGGAGAAACATTGGAATAGACGGTGTGCAGGTTTACTTTCCTCTGATCTTTATGACACTTACTCCTAAACAGCTACAGGCAGGGATCGATTATTTTCGGTTACTCTCAAGCATCAAACGTCGACTCATCATGGAGGGCAGATTGCACGAACTTGAAGACGATAAAGAAAAAGAAGGGCAAAAAAGAAGTGACGTTTAATCACAACTGCACACCGTCTATTTCACTTAATGTCCCTTCGTAAGGACGCGGCTTGTAGAGGGGAGTAACCAGTCTCCTCTGCATCGAGCATTTCATCAGGTCTGTGTTTTTCCTCTATTGTTATTGAGCCGCTGCATCGCTTTTTTCCTCATCACCTACTTCATGCGGATAGAGAATGAACACGTCTTTAGGGTCGAGACTTTCTGCCTCGATCACCATTCTCTCACCTGAGGCATGAATGAAATCTAAACAGCCCAGTACTTCAAAATCCTCTCGTGTGAGGACAAGGGCTTGATTACCTGTCTCATGCAGCATGTCCTTCCTAGTGAGGGGCAACCCTGCTTCATTCAGCTGAAAGATGTAGTTCAAATCAAAATCATAGGGGCTTAATTCCTTGGATTCACGCTTTGCAGAAAGATCTCCGAGCTTCTGTGCTTTGCGTGCCAAAACAGGGTCTAATGCATCCCCTATAGCGTCTTTGGTCCCTTCCTGTAAACCTGCTTCTACGGTGACATCTCCCTTCTCAACTTTTTTCACTTTCTCAGGAGGAGTGGGATTCCTTTCTGTATCGACTTGCTGAGGATCGTCAGGATGAGTCATATATTATATAATATACAATTATATGAATTAGTCAAGAGCCTCACTTACTTCGGCTCTTTTTCAGGCGAATGCGAGTGTCACTCTTTGCCTTCTCCATTCGCTTCTTTTTGTAAGCCAGTACATCGCTCTCCATAAAGATCATTCCTGCTGACGTTTCTTGGAAGGGCAGTTTCGCTTCTTTCACGAGTTTATCAACATACTGCCGAGATACACCCAAATACTCTGCCACATCGGTTCTCCCCATTGCTTTTTGCATTGTTTGCTTCATGCCTACCATTTTGCTTCCATAAGCCTTTGAATAATAGTTGGCTACAAGCCTACTATATGATAGGTTATGGATATGCAGCTAATCCCAATACAGGCCTCCACAACAATAATAGAGCCATCTTCAGATCACATTCTTTCATTTATCCGTAATCAATCATGCTTCAATACAAAGCGAGATTATAAAGCGGAAGTTGAGCTGTTTTATCGAACAGTAAAGAAGAGGGCTATAGAGGTGACTTTGCATGATCTGATTGCGTACAAAGAGAGTCTTGAAGATAGGGGGTTAAAGCCTGCAACCATTGCAAAAAAGCTCACAGTATTGCGAAGGCTTTTCTGCTTTCTTTATGAACAGGGTGTGACTCCAATCAATCCTGCATCTGGGCTGAAGCTCCCTAAGGTTAGCAATGAAACAACGAGGGAAATATTGAGCCTATCTGAATGTAATCATCTTATTGGTTCCATCGAATCTGCAACTATTAGAGGGAAAAGAGATAAGGCAATCATCGCTTTATTACTCATCAATGGTCTCCGAGTCTGTGAGATCACAAGAGCAAATTTTGGAGACCTGGTACAGACAGATGGCTGTTTGGTTCTGAGAGTACGAGGAAAAGGAGGTAAAAACATCGATACGCGCATACGTGATGACGTAAATGCCGTTATCAAGGCTTATTTAGAAACACGAGGTATTTTGAAAGAAACAGATCCTTTATTCGTAGGAACCACTCATCGCGCAAAGGAAAGAATTGCGAGGCGCAGCATTCAGTATATGGTGAAGCTACGGCTAAAAGGGCTTGGCATTGATCATCCACATGTCAGTACACATTCATTAAGACATTCTTCCATTACCCATCTTATCAATGGAGGAGCTACCCTAATTGCAGCGCAGGATTTTGCGCGACATTCCAACCCCGCGACTACTCAGAGATACTTTCATAACCTCGATAGACTCAAGAATCATGCGGTGATGATGCAGCCAATTCGGGTATGACAATCCGATACGAGATGTCTGATTGTGCGTACAATGGAGTCATGCTTTATATCACGTCCACCGATAACAAGGCTCGCTTCGCACTCGGAAATCTCGGAGCGGAAAATCTTGTCATCTTTGGGGTAAATCCCTCGACTGCGACTGATCAGGTATTCGATCAGACTATCCGCAGAATCGAAGGTTACAGCCATGCTCACGGATTTGATGGGTGGCTGATGTTAAATTTGTATCCGCAGAGGGCTACCAACCCTAACGATCTGCATACGGATATTGATGCTCGAATAGAGATAGAGAATATGGCCCATATCAAACAAGTACTGGCATTAGCGGGAAATCACACTCTCTGCGCTGCATGGGGACAGCTTATTCGACAGCGCAGCTATTTGGTCCCTTGCCTAGAACGTATTAGTAATTCGCTAAGCGGATACAGCTGGCACTCTATTGGAGCACCTACGAAAGAAGGGCATCCAAGGCATCCACTCTATGCCCGCACGGAATGGGCACTTTGTCCTTTTGAGATGTCGGCATACCTGAGAGAGTTGAAGCAAAAATGAAAGTGTCCTGCTCATTTCACAGTAGTGCTCTTCTGTGACATACACTTTTTTGCTCTAGTCGAACAAATCCAAATACCGATTACCTACCTAAAAATCAGTATGCAGATCTATTTTTATACTGCTATATAGCAACTGCTATAAACACACACCAGCGATAGCGTAGGAGGTCAAGCTTCTTACGCTATGCAAGAACTTCCCAAACTCATGGGCATGGGAGATGTGATGAAGTATCTCAAGGTTTCCCGTCAGTACGTTGATTACCTAGTCGAGACGGGAAAAATGAGGTGCCAGAAAATCTCCACGGGAAAAGTCTTCTTGGAGAGCGATATTCTGGCCTTCCAGCGCGAACGCGAACGGAAGGCATCACAGAAACCCAAGAGAGGAAAGAAAGGGCGATAGAGCAGATAAAAGCCCTTTACCCGACATCTTAAAATCAGCATGTGAATTCATGACTGACTACGGTAGAACACGCTCATTAGGGCTTTCTACCTTGATTTATTCGTAGTAATACAGTAAAATATAATGTATGAAACGTCCAGACTGGGGACGGCCTGATGAAGATAGAGAAGAGAGCGGTAGGTTTCGTGCGATCCGCGAACAGGAAATTCTCAAGTCATTTGATGGTCCGCAGCAAGCGGAGATTTTGAGAAAACGGCAAATTCTCTCCTCTCTCGCATCCTTCATCGGAAAGGACTTCGCTATGCCTGTGGAGTTGAATGAACCTGGGGCAGGATGGCATTGGGATTTCGATCAGAACATAGTACGGATCGACCCTAAGGATTTGCTGGAGAAGCCAATGGACTATCTACGATTTGTCATCTCGCACGAAGGCGGCCATAGGAGAATCTCACGAACCGATCACATCCCACTGGACACATGGAAGCAACCTGGCTTCCCGTTCATGATGAATTCCATTGAAGACCCACGCATTAATAACTTCGTTGCTGAAGCCTACCCGCTCTTTGGAAAGCAGATGGCAGCTGCGTATGCCTCAGATATGGACGAGGAGAAAAAAGCCAAGGAACAATCCAAAGAGAAAATGGGATTCCGCCCTCGCTTCATGCTGGCTGGATTTGAGTACATCAAGCAATGGTTTAGGGAAGTGCAGGAGCTGCCTTCGGAACTTACACCTGATCTTCCTGAAGAGGTGCGCGATGTCGTAACCAAGACACTAGAAGCCGCGAGGGATTCATGGTGGAGGTATCCAAACAGGGCAGAAGCAGACACGAGTGAAGCGGTTATCAGCGAGTACTCGAAACAGAGCTACGAGATCAACCGTGATGAGATTTGGCCGCTCTTTCAGACGTTGATTGAGCAGGACAAAAAAGATGAGGAGATGCAGGAATTTTTGAAGGATATGCAGCAGAAGGAAGATTCATCCTTCATGGATGGTCTTACCGATGAGGAGCGGCACGCCTTAGAAGAAGCGATTCAGCAAGCCGTAGCTCAGGCTATCGCACAAGCGCTGGCAGAGGGTGATCAAGAAGCCCAAGGCACTCCACAGGCCGCTCCTGAGGCTTCTCCAGACACGGACGGTAAACCAGTCGGCATTGTGGACTTGGATAGCTTGCCTGAGAGTCTGAAAGAGAAAATCCGTAAAGCCGTTGCAGAATTACCAGAGGAGGAACGTAGAGAGTTAGAGGAAAAAGCTCAGACTGTGCTGAAAGAATTTGCAGAGCAGATGGCAGATGCCATCCAGGGAAAGCTCTCACAAACGCCTGAGGATGCACAAAAAAAGGAAGCAAAGAAAGAAGCGGACTCCCATGAAAGTGAGGAACCTGGGAAAGCCGTTCCGCACCCCGAAGTGGAGCAATTCAAGAAACAGGTGGAGCAGCTTCTAGGGAAGAATGCCAATGTGTATGAAGCAACCCGCAGAGAGGTACTGCCTATCATTGATGAACTGGAGAACGATCTGCGCGAGATATTCACGGAACGTCGTGCTCGTAAATGGCTCAAAGGGAATCCCACGGGCAAGCGCATCAACATGACCAAGCGGATGCAGGAAAGAGCAAAAGGAGTCCCTGCCGTGCAGAGCAAGGCATGGGAACGAAGGGAACTTCCTACCGAGGAAGATTACGCAATCACTCTCCTTGTAGACCTCTCTGGTTCCATGAGTAATGGCAGAAAAATTCAAGAGACCTTCAAGGCGGTTGTTGCTCTTGCGGAGGTGCTGAATAGGCTCTCCATCAAAACGGAGATACTGGGATTCAATGATCGTCTCTACCCGTACCAGTCCTACGGAGAGGAGCTGAACACACAGAAACAAGAACAGATGGGAGGAATGCTCAAAGAGGTATCAGATTGCAGCGATACGGGTAAGGCACAGTACAACGATGACGGTTGGGCGCTCAGACAAGCATCTGAGCGGCTTGCGAGGCAGAAGGAATCGGAAAAATTCCTCGTTGTCCTTTCCGATGGAAAGCCTGAGGAATCGCCCATGCATCCCCGTGGCAAATACGAACTCTCAATGGAAGTGCGGAGTATCCTTGAAAACACCGATCAGTATCTTGTTGGACTAGGTATAGGACTGGGAACAGGCCACGTTTCCTCCTATTATCCTCATAGCATTGCCGATATCGAGGCAAAGGAGCTATCGAAGAAGCTCGCAACGCTTCTGCGAAGTGTCATTGATCAGGGAGGAATTTAATGTTATAATGTAATATAATATGAGCATGTCAACATCCGCTATCACCGACTTCCTCACCTATGCCTTAGGGCAGAAGGAGGTATCGCTTGTGATTGCGAAAGATGAGGAGGAACTGGCATCTCTCAAAAGGGAGCTAGATGTTCTAGGGTTTGCTCCTGTGAACACTCCTTTGGAATTCTCCATTGCCTCCGATCAGCCAGGTAAGACATACGGCATTCTCACTGATGCTTCCCATGCGAAAGATTACTATGATTTTTCAGTGCAATATCCTACGGGTCAGGTGGAGATGTGGAACCACTCTACGATGCAACCACAGGTCTCTACGCCCCGCTACGAGGGTGTCGCGCTCGTACTCCTCATGACGAAAGCCAGGCTGGTTTCGGCACAGAAGAACGGCATGGATTTTCTTGCAAGTACAGGCATCGTTTACCAATCTTAATTCGTGAGCACTCAACCCGATACATTCTCGGCACCTATAGAAGACGCAGATGATGCTGTCTCCTATGCAGGAGTGCGACTGCCAAAAGCGGAAAACCGCGAGAGTCCGCTTATACCTGAGAAAGGGAAATATGCTGAGTACATCAATGACCGTTTCTCCGTGCTACAGTTGCAGCAGAAGCTTGCTATCAGCTTCCTCATGGGAGAGCCGATTCTTATTGAGGCTGGCACGAGCATTGGTAAGACGACTGCCGTTCGAAAAATGGCCTCGGAACTCGGCTGGGAAGTTCACTATGTAAACCTCAATGGTGCTACGGACGTGGAAGACCTCATGGGAAAATATATCCCCAACGCCAATAAAACGGGTCCTACAGATCCTGAATATGTCTTCGCGGATGGCAGGGTAACAAGTGGACTACGACAGGAGAAAGGAAAGATAAAAGTCATCATCCTTGATGAGTTTAATGCCGCCGCGCCTAACGTTCTTATCCGTCTCCATGAGGTACTGGATGCATTGGAACGAGGCGGCAAAGTGGTGTTGTCTGAGGATGCCTCAGAAGATATTTCCACAAACAAAGAATGCACGAAGGTTGCGGCTTTCATGAACCCTCCTGGTAAGGGCTATCTCCAGCGTCCCGCGCTTGATCCCGCTCAATTGCGCCGATGGGTGTATCAAAAATTGCCTGACAGATTGCCTCCAGAAGCATTCAAGTTTTCCACGAAAGCACTCTTTGGAGTAGGCAAGAAAGAGGAGCATGTGCAAAGTAATGCGCTCGTCATACCCAGAGACTATGCGCTAACCGATGAGCAAATGGCGGAGATTCCTGGCATTGAGCTAATCGCTGAGAAGTACATGGAATTCCATGCGGCTGCCAATGGTCTCTTGCAACAGCGTTCAATTGCCAGCGGCCAGCCTCAGCCTTTCGCTTACGATGACCGTGAAGAGCCACGTCGCGTCCGTGACTTCGTATCGCGTTTCTACAATGGCGATATTACTGAGTCGTTTCAGAAGGCTCTTAGGTATTATTACGTCAATAAGTTACTTGCTGATGAGGACAGACAGAAGCTGGAGGAGCTTGTGAGCCACGTTTCCTACACTGCACCCGCTATCCCTTCCAAGCGCAAGGGACTGGAAACAGGAAGACGTGATATTGAGGCGGAAATTGCAGAACGCAAACAGCAGATACTGGATCTTCTAGAGGGTGCTGTTCCCACGGCAGAGGCTCTACCTGCAACCTCAGCTGAGGAACACGAGGCTAGAGAATTAATGGGAGCAGGACGGTTCTTTGGTCTCACAGAGTTAGAAAAATCATTCGGTATTAAACTTACGGCTTCTGAAGTCCCTGCACTGCCTCCTCGCAAGGAGGTTGAACGTCACGCTAAACTCGGCCACACGCTGCGATTGCGCGTAGGTAAGGCTGCTGATGGCACTCCTCTCACTATGAAGCGAATGGCAGAACTCATGGAAGAGAAATTTGCGAAGGATAAAGATGGAAAAGTGCTGTATCCCAGAGACTGGTACAAGGGAGAAACTTTCTTCACGAACGATGTTCCAAAGACAGCCTGGGTCTTTACTACAGATACAGTGCTCTCTGGTTCCACTGGGAAGAACTATTTGCAGCAAACGGAGTTCCTTGCTGACTATGTTCGCAACACCCTCTTTAAGGGAGAGAAGGTGCCTACGGAGTATGAGGAGGCACTGCGGGAATTTGATGCCGCTAAGCCTGAAATTACACGCCTGATGACCAGCGATTGGAAAGCAGCCGCACAGAAACTGGCAAAACTGCGGCTGAACAAACTGCGCCATACGCCAGCAGCTGCACTGTTTGATTTCGTGCAGACGTTACGAGCCACGAGCGATAAGAAGCGCACCTTGAAGGACAAATGGACATGGACGAATGAAATCTCCTCGGATGGCCGCCTCGTTTATCTTGGCGGTTGCGGTTCGGACGGCGCGGACGTCAACGGCGATGGGCCTGGCCGCTCGGATGGCGCTCTCGGCCTCTCCCTCTCGCGGGAGTTCCCCTGAACTTTGCTCTCTTGAAGCCTTGAACTTTTTGAATCCTTATTCCTTGAAATCCTCCGCTACTGACGAAAAATCACCTTCTGAATCATGGAAAACGAATCCTTCATCCAACGGGTACAAAGCAGTCCTGGCTACCAGGGCAGCGCGGACGTGCGGCAAATTGCCGACCCGATTCTTGAAGAGGTACGTAACCTTTCCAGGCTGCCCCATGCTCCAGCAGCGGAAAAGAAGGAATTACATAGGCTCCTTGGCACTCTCCAGCAAAAACTGAGCAACGTACTTACTGTGCCATCCGCAAAGCCCAGTGCATCCATCGAGAAAGCCAAAGAGATGATGAATGGCCGCTTCTTTGGAATTGAGGAAGTGAAGAAAGCATTCGGCATTGAACTGAGAGAAGCAGAGATCCCTGGCTTGCCTTCCAAGGAAGAATTGGAACGTCACGCGAAGTTGGGACACACGTTGCGGTTGCGCGTGAATAAAGCCCCAGATGGCAAACCTCTCACGATGCAGAAGATGAATGAGCTTCTGTCGGATACCTTTGAGAAGGATGGGGATAAGGTTCTGTACGATACCGACTGGTACGAGAATGAGGATTTCTTCACGAAAGAAACTCCTGATCTCTGCTGGGCATTCACATCGGACACGTTGCTGCCAGACTCAACTGAAAAGAATTATCTTGAGCAGACCCAACTGCTTGCGGATTATGTGACGAACACGCTGTTCGCAGGAAAGCCATTGCCTCCTGCCTATCAGGTGGCTGTTGATGAGTTCAAGAAATTGAAGAAGAACATTGAAAAACTCATGGATAGTAATTGGGAAGAAGCGGCTAAGCAGCTCTCTGTGCTGAAGCTCAACCGCCTAATGCGTCATAATCCTGCTGAAGCTCTGTACGATTTCCTCCAAACTTACCGAAATAAGAGTGAACGCATCTTGGAGGATAACTACACTTGGACTCCCGTACTCTCCTCGGATGGCCTCCTCGTTTCTCTTGGCTCTTGCGCTTCAGACGGCGCGCACGTCGGCAACGCTGGGCCTGTCTACTCGCTTGACGTTCTCGGCCTCTCCCTCTCGCGGAAGTTCCTCTGAGCCTTGAGCTTTGAAGTTTTGAGCCTATTGAATCCTTGAATTCCTCGGCTACAAATTTTTTATATTGGCAATATTGCTATTCAGCAATGTACTGTGTTTATGGTGTCCGCTCATGTAGCAGGGATTACGGTTCCTGCTCGCTGTCACCCTCGCTTCGTTACCACTGAAGCTCTGCGTAGGTGGAACCCATCAGAATATCGCTTCTCTACGGAGAACGGTAGCGCATGGGCGAAGACTGAGAGGGAACTTCTTGCTCTTTCCTAGCGTAGGTATCACCCCGTTCTACGGGATGGTTGCTACCACATTAAATTCAGGGGAGAGAGGATATAACCCAGTGTTTTTTTGTACGGCTGGGCGTAAACCTCGATTCCCAGTGATACGGACGGGAAAGGGCAATCACTCCTCGGATGGCAACCTCGTTTATCTTGGCAATTGCGATTCAGACGGCGCGAACGTCAACAACGATAGGCCTGACAACTCGAATGACGATCTCGGCCTCTCCCTCTCGCGGAACTTCCCTCTCAGCCAAACCTACTATCGTTCCTTCACAGACTTGATCCAGCCGCCAAGCATTCTGCCCATCTCATCAACGATCATCTCCAGTGTGGCGTACTTCTTGAGATCAATGGCTTTAATATCTTTGGCAAGGCGCAGAAGAACACGGAGCATGTTGAGTTTAACGCTCACCTGCTCCAGCGGCTGGAGCTTTTGGGTTTTGGAAAGCTGACTGGCAAGCAGAATACCTTCCAACGCCTCCAACGCGAGACCTTCAATGCGCTGCCAGAGGGTATGCCGATCTGCTTTAGGCACGGCTCCTCTGCAACCATGCATGGTCTTATATAGCTCGTAAGCCCGTTTGAAGATGGGAATATCTAGTTCCTCCATAAATCATGAAAGTACAAAAGGATATATTCAACCGCATCATTGCGCTAGAGCACTTATTCTCATCTTGGGAAGGGTTTAAGAGGGGCAAAGGGTCTCGGCCTGACGTACAGGAATTTGAGTGGAAGCTGGAAGAAAATACCTTCGCGCTGCATAGGGAATTGGAGTCACGGACATATACGCACAGCCCCTACTCTGCCTTCTTCATCTGCGACCCGAAGCAGCGGCACATTCACAAAGCCACAGTTCGTGATCGTATTCTGCATCATGCAGTTTTCTCCATTTTGAATCCTATCTTTGAACCTGCGTTTATTTCACATTCATTTTCTTGTCGTGATGGCAAAGGGACTCATAAAGCCGTGGATTCCTTGGAGAAAATGCTGAGGAAGATCAGCCGCAATGCCCATGAACCCTGCTTTGTACTCCAATGCGACATACATAAATTCTTTGATAGTGTTGACCACGATATTTTGCTAAAGATCCTCGGAAAACGCATGAAAGATGATGATGCAATGTGGCTCCTCAAAGATATTGTGGGCAGCTTCAAATCGGCTCGATTTACTCCTGCAACCAAGGGAGTTCCTATTGGCAATCTTACTTCCCAACTTTTTGCCAACGTCTATCTGAACGAGCTGGATCAATTTATAAAGCACACTCTGCGCGTTCAGAACTATGTCCGCTATACCGATGATTTTGCCATAGTCTCGAATGATCCTGAGTATTTACGCAGCCTCATCCAGCCCATCAGGGCGTTTCTTCAGGAGCATCTGTGCCTTGATCTCCATCCTCGGAAAATCTCGATGCGGCGGTATCGTCAGGGAATAGATTTCCTCGGCTACGTTCTTTTGCCTCATTGCAGAGTCGTTCGCACTCGCACAAAACAGCGAATGTTCAGGAAGCTACACCTAAGGGCGATAGCCTGTAGGAATGGCACGGGTAACAAGGAGTCAGTTGAACAATCTCTCCATTCCTATCTTGGAGTCCTTTCTCACGCCAATTCCTATCATTTAAGCGATAAGCTAAAGAATGAATATTGGTTTTGGCTAAGTGAATAAGTCTTATAAACCTTACTTTTAGGTGGACATTTGTTCATCTATTAGATACTATGGAGCCAATGGATCGGGGTGTCCCCGGTCGGTAAGGGGTCCTAGGAAACTAGGACTTTTTGCTATGGAAAGATTTTCAATCCATGCACCTTTGTGCCTTTGCGATAGATCTTTTTGGATATGATATCTGCCGCTTTTGAAGGCTCTCCTTTCAAGACCAAGCTGCGAGCAAGGGGATAGGCACAAAGATCTGCACACTGAAGTCCAATTGCATTCTCTTTCTTAGCTAAGAAATCACAACCGATAATGCGCTGCTGTATCCGCTCAGCACTCACAAAATGTGTCCCCACATCACGAATGGAGTTGAAATGCGCGATCAGCTGCATATCTTCTTTATAGCCTCTTTTTTCAAAGATGAGTTTTGCGTCGCTCGATGCTCCCTGATCATCGAGACAATACACGAGACGTTCCATAATGAATGACAGTGAAACATCATAGGGATCATGAGCAAGTCGCCCATATTTCTTGATGTGCTCCTCTTTGTTGATTGCGGCGGCAATCACTGTGAACTCTGCCCGCTCCATCGCCTGATCGAGATCGGCATAGAAGGATTGCTTGAGTGAGAGATCAAAGAAGATTTGGAACGGACCCTCACACTTGCGGATGTCTCGTGAGTGCAAAATAACGCTCGTCGTTTTCCAGTACTTCATTTTTATCGCGTCTAAATCCTGTTGATGAGCAGCAAGTGCGTTCTCCTTAAAGAGGCAGCCACACAGAAGGAAGATGGGAAAATTCGGATCGAGATGCTTCAAGCCATGATCTCCCGTTTCATCGAGGAACAAGTAGGACGACATGAGAATCACTTTACCGCTCTTGTTGCCAAGCAGCCACAGCTGGTTTGATGTCGCAGTAGGCGCATTATGTGCAATGAAAATTAGTCCAGACATTGCGTATTCCAGAAATTGAGGGTCTTAGCTAATATCTGGGTATATGAGTATGAAGAGAGAAAATGTTTCACCCATTCTGCCGAATTCGCTTATTGCGATTCATGCCATTATTGATTTCTTGTCTGAACTTCAAATACGCAAACACCACTCTGCTTCGATCAAGCAGCAGGAAATGCAATTTAACGATTTTCTTCTGAGTGACCTTCTGTGGAGCAAGGCTTCTTACGTCAGACTATCACCCAAGATTTCCCAACTCCATTATCTATCATCCAATCCACCTATCAGTACTTTGTTAGAGATCTTTCGTATAGCAAAGCTTGACGATCTGCCCTGTGAAATTTGGCTCTCCGAAGAACATCTCATGCGATGTGTGAATACGCGACCCTTGCACTCAGTAAATTATCTAAACTCCAAGAGCATCAATCTATGGGAAAGCGTCAAGAAAAATGTGTCAGAAGGCAACTTTGCCACGCATACCACGTTCGGCGAAGGTTATGATATTTTTCGTGCTCTCATCGAAGCAAGATCTGAGATATGTCACCAGCTATTTCTTGATACAAAAGAAGATGACGCATTGCTACTTCAGCAAGTCTCAGATTTCCGCCCCATCTCATTTGCCTTGGTATCACAGGCAGAGAAAATTTGTGAGATACTGCGACGGGTAGAAGATTCTTATCTTGATGCTGTTATACAGGGCAGGGTTTTGTGGCACACGAATATCATGAAATGGGAGAAGCAGGTGGAATACCTTATGGGCTTGATAAAAGCGAAGTATGAAAAGCACGGTGATTTTTGGCTGAATCTGAGTGTGGATAGCCCAGGCCATAATGAGGGCAATGGATACGAGCTTGTTGAATCGCTACTCGCTCTTAATAAAAGAGGCGACATTTCACTCACTAAATTGAGAGAAAATCCTCTTTATGTGATTGAGTTTAGGATTCATGTTCCGCAACCAAAAACTGTCATCGAGATTGAAAATGATGGAGGCAGCTGGCGGAAGGATCGAGAGCTAGAAAATGGTCGCCCTGTCAGTCCTGATCTTTTACTCTCAATACATCTGATTGTTCATTTCCTAGACAGGATTGAAGACAAAATGCATGAGCCATATCTGCCCATTTTTGATGAAAGAACAAAGGCAGAAATTGAATTGGAAGAATTGAGGAAAAATATCCTGGACGATTTGCTATGGGAATCTATTTCTTACGGATTTGGTACTGTGAAAGTAGCTGGTGGACGCGAGGTAGATCAGTTGCTCATGTCACAATTGATAACAATGTTTATAGGTGAGGAACAATTCAAAGACTTGGAAATTCACATTCATCTATCGGACGAGGAAACCCATGCCTATGCCCAGACATCCATTCCTTCAGATCTCACAAACGAACCTGTTGGTTCTGGAATAATGACTGAAAGACAGCTTTGGAAGGCAGTCACAAACGGCCAACGTATTACACTTGGCTTGGGGGAGCCGAATGTTTACCGCTTCGTAGACATGCTACTCATGGCGAGATATGAATCTATCCGACATTCAGAACATGACCTTGAATTTGACGAGCAAGCGGAGCAGAGACGGAAGAATTTTCGCCCTATCAGTATTGATTTCCTTTCGGAACCCGCAAAGCTACGGGAGTTCCTGACGAGAAAAATTAAACGGTATCTTCACGATTTTACTGAAGACAAAATTGATTGGAATGTAAACCAGCCGAAATGGGAAAGGCAGACTGCATACTTCATTCCGATTCTTAAGAAACTCGATGATCTGCACGGCGCGTTCTGGATATCGACTGATGACCTACAGGCTTCACATGGCTGGAAGCCAGAAAGCGGTTATAAGCTTCTTGAAACACTCTTGGCGATCAATATTCTCGGTCATTTTACAACTTTTGCTGTGCGACGGCGGGGTACGGGAGTCGAATTTAAAATGCTTCTTAAGACGGTAGAGGAATTATCGGAGACAACAACCAAGCAAGTCACTCCAATTGCATCAGTGGTCTCGGATCAGAGCACAGAAAAAGTGCCAATGCCAAGTAAGACAGAGAGACAAGAAACGGATATTCCGCATGGCAAATGCATTGAGCTTGATGGCTTCATCTCACTTTCGGATCAGGAAAATAAGATGGGACTCTATATCAAATCGCAGGCGGGATGGACCTTCTATCAGCAACCTCCGCAAATGATAAGGATTATCCGCCACTTTTACGATATTCGAACAGCGCCGCAGAATTCACTAATGGTAAAGCAGCTCGCGGAAAAATTCACCAAAACAGGTGCAGCTTCCTCTCCAATTTCCCGCAACTTGAGTTCATTAAAAGATTTTTGCCAGCAGCATGGCTGCAAAGAAATCCTCATGACTACCAGCGATGGGAAGTGGACATTGAATTCCAAGCTGGATTGTTGCAAGGCCACGCAGGTTCGTTGACTTTGTTGACCAAGCGATTGACCAAAGAGACGGTCAATAATTTTATGAGAAGACAGTTGGTGATGGGCAGCAAGGTCTTCTTTGAGCAGAGATGAAGTCTTTTCATGGCTCTGTTAAGAGCAAAAGTAATACGAGCAGAAGTCTGCATGGAGAGACTGATAGACAGAACCCTTGACCAAAACAAAGGTCAATCCCAGCACGGGACTCATGTATTTGTATGAGACATCCGATCTCGGTCTTGCTTCTTCTCTCTGCTGTCTCGGCTTCAGAGTCGATCAGTTGAAGAGGGATAACCCTCGCAGGGTTCTCTTCTGCTTTCTTGGAGATCAGAACAATTTGGAGCGCTCAGCACAGCAATATTGGGATGGCTCACTGCATCTTCCCGCCATCCAACTTTTTACTCATCAGAAGCTGCTGAAGCAGCGAATTTACGGTGACACTATATGAATCTAACAGATTCAGATTTGGCAGAGTTCAGAGAAATAATCCGTGAGGATTACGGAGTCGAACTGACTCCAGAACAGGCTAAGCGTGAAGCAGAAGCATTAGTTCATTTTGCATATCTTCTTACCCAACCAACCAAATGAATATGCCCCAAGCTCCATAAATAGGAAAAATAGCCGCCCTCCTTGCAAGAAGACTAGCTCTTTTCCCTTATTTCTTATGACGAATTCTACTTTTACATCCGTTAAATCTCAAGATTTATCCGCAGAAAATCGGTTTATCTCAAGCCTAATCAAACTCGCATCCGTATGGAACGCAAAGCTCACTCTTCATTCTCACCTCTCCACTCACCTCATCTCTATGCATAAAGACTTCGACGCTCTACGGCAAATCCCAATCCTTGAAGTTGCACATCAGCTCGGCGTTGAAGCAATAAAGACAGGGGCTGGTACGTATGCAATGCGGGATGAAGGTGAAATAACGTCTCTCACATTGTTTGAAAAGACGAATACATGGAAGAGGTTTTCAAGCAAAGAAAAGGGTGGCGTGTCACAAGGCTCCACTCTGGATCTCGTGATGCATATCCACGAATGCTCTTTGAAGGAGGCAGCCGAATTTCTTTCCACCTGCTTCCTATGACCCAGAAACCTCTCAAGTTGCAGCGCCTGCCTTCAAAAGAACTCAAGTACTGGCTTGAGGATCGATGCGTGTCCAAGGACATCCTGGAGAGCCTGGGCATCGCATGGACAAAGTACGTGCAAAAGGAATGGGTGACGATCCCTATCCTCGATGAAGAGGGCAAACTGCTTTTCCATAAACTAAAGAGGCCGAGGAATGGCAAAGAGAGTCAGCCCAAATATTTGGTTCACCCTAAAGGGAGAGCAGCCACTCTCTATCCGTTGCCATATCTTGCCAACTCAACAAACGTCATTCTCTGCGAAGGAGAACCTGATGCGCTCGTACTCATCAGCAATGGAATTGAGTCGATATGTTCCACGGGCGGTGCTGGAACTTTCAAAGAAGAATGGCTCAAGTTTTTCCCCAAGGGAATCAAAGTATCTGTTTGTTTCGACCTCGATGAAGCGGGCAAGAAAGGGACGGATAAGACGTTGCGGCTCTTTGAAAAAAAGAGGCCTGATATTGAACTTTCCACAATTGAATTACCTTCCAGTCTTGGCGAAGGAGGTGATATCACGGACTTTGCTCTCGCCTGTAAAAAAGAGAAGAAAGACTTCAAAACCGAGTTGAATCTGCTTATAAAAGAAGCGCCGAAAGCAAAAGAAAAGAAAAAGGACGAAAACGACAATCGCCCACGGGTAGCTCGCATCAGCGCACCAAAGCAGCCAGTGGAAATCAAAGAATGGAGGAGTGTCATACAAGAAAATTTTCAGGAACTCGTGGTTGCCTCTGAGATTGCGCTAAGCACAGTCGCACAATTGCTCATAAAGGACATCACCAATCCTTTTGCGCTTGTCCTCATTGATGTGCCAGCGGCGGGAAAGACGATCACGATCAACTTCTTTGCTGAATCTGGGCTTCCCGAACTCATGTATCCATCGGATAAATTTAGCCCAGCCTCCTTCGTATCCAACGCTGCAAACGTGAAGCGTGAAGACCTGGAGAAGGTAGACCTACTTCCTCGGCTAAAATACCGCATGTTTTGCATCCGCGACCTTGCTACGGTTTTTTCAGCGAGGGAAGAGGACTTGATCTCCAACGTGGGAATCCTGACCCGTGTGCTCGATGGTGAGGGTTTGGCAACGGATGGAGGAGTTCATGGGCAACGAACCCGAACGGGTGACTACTTGTTCATGCTTCTTGCTGCCTCAACACCTATCCCACGGCGCGTGTGGAAGGTCATGGGTAACCAGGGACCGCGCTTGTTTTTCTTGGGACTGCATATGAAGACCAAGACGAATGAAGAGCTTGTGCGTCAATTACAGGGCAACGCCTGTAAGGAGAAAGAATTGCTATGCCGAAAAGTAACGGGTGACCTACTGCGTACCCTCTGGGCAAAACATCGTGACGGTATTGCATGGGATAAGACGAAAGATCAGGCGAATCATCTTATGATCATTGCTCGATGCGCGAGTCTTCTGGCAAAACTGCGAGGCACTTTGAATACGGACAGGGAGCGGAACGATGCAGGTGAGGACCTGGTTTACCACTCACCTGTTATTGAGAAGCCTGACCGATTGAATCAGCTGCTCTATAACCTTGCCAGAGGCCATGCGGTTGCGCTTGGCAGGGAATACATCACAGACGAGGACATGCCATGTGTCGCCCTGCTCGCTTGTGACTCAGCCCCAGGTCACCGCGCCGAACTCCTACACGCGCTTATACAGCGTAGCGGGAGGGTCAGCACAGGCCAGGTAGAAAAGGTTTTGAAAGTCTCGAAACCCACGGCGCTCCATGAAATGAATAATTTGAAAATTTTAGGCATCTGTGAGGAATGGGACCCAGACGACCTTACCACCGAGAAGGGCATCAAATTCCAAGAGGAGTTTATGTGGTTCTGCTCTGAAGAATGCCGTGCTCATCTTCAATGGAACACAGGGTCAAATCCGCTTAATTCCACTTCCGAATAAAGCAAATTCGACAGTGTGTAACTCTATTTCTTTATTTTCTTTCTATTCAACCACATGTGTAACCATGAAGTAATCGATCTCGTCTCAATGGAACCCACTTATCTTGGAAACCCAACCCCTGAAGTGCTGATGGGATTCCAAATCAGGGTCTTTCCAGCAAATGAAAAGGGTTTTGTGAAGCTCAGTGTTGATTTCTTCACAAATTCCCTACTTATCAGCCCCAACCTTCCCGCTGATCAAGTCGATGCGAGTATTCAAAGTGTTCTAGTTGGACTGCGCTTTGGTCACGCAGCAGCGCGATATAAAAAAGTAGGAGACCAATGGATAGCTCCGAAAGCGGCCTGATTTTTATCTACTTCTCTTCCTTTCTCT
>CAZOJC010000007.1:12368-67468 GCA_964580035.1 uncultured Candidatus Peribacteria bacterium | reverse complement strand
GAACCCCTCGCCAAACAGATCTTCGACACCTTCCGTTGGACGAAGTGAAGGAGGGGTACACCATAGGACAACCGTATGGAGAGAGGAGATCAGTGCCGACATCGCTAATCTCCCTCATCCTCAATTTCTCCCACAAGCTCTTCCAGCACATCTTCAAGCGTCACAAGGCCGAGAGTGACCCCGTTTTCTGTGACGATGGCGATGTGAATTTGTCTCGATCGCATCACACGGAGAATGTCCGAGGCTTTAGAGCCCGGGGACACCGTGAGAATAGAGCGTTTTATTCTCTGCAGAGTCATGCGATCGTCTCCGTCTGCCACCGCCTCTAGGATATCTCGGCTGAGCACGAATCCGCAGATCGTATCGAGGGTCGAAACGTAGATGGGATACCGTGAATACACTTGATGGAAGACTGTTTTCACCGCACGATTCACCGTGAGTGATGCAGGCAATGCTACGATTTGATTTCTCGGCATCATGATGTCTTTCGCCATCCTGTCGCTTAAGGTGAACGCACGGTGAATGAGCTCGCTTTCACCAGGATTAATGTGCCCCGCTTTGCCTCCAAGCTGCACAAGTGCTCGCACTTGCTCTTCCGTTCCCACGGGGCGTTTGCCGCGCCTAAAAAGACGCGTAAACAGAGCGAGAAGAATGACGAGCGGATAGAGCAGAATGACGAGGAGGTATAGGAAGGGCGCCGCGATTCTGCTGATAGTGGGTGCGTAATGTGCACCAATCGCCTTCGGTACAATTTCTGAAAAAACGATAGTGACGATCGTGAGAACCACAGTGATGATGCCGATAACTTTGCTGCCAAACAGACTTACTGCTTCCTGCCCCACAAGGATTGGCCCGAGGATATTGGTGACGTTTGTGAGCATCACAATCACGATGATGCCGCGCGTTAGGTGTTGAGTAAGGCGCTGAAGAGCCTGTGCCCCCCATAACTTTTTTGCATTCATTTCTTCAATTTCCGCAGGTGTCACGCTCAGTATTGCCGCATCGATCATCGCCCAGATCCCTGAGAGAACAACGAAGGTACCAATGATAAGGAGTAGTTGAGACAAGAGATGCAAGTATACAGCATGCGTATGCGAGAACGTCTACTCTTTCATTTTTTTAGTACGAACTGATCACTGCGGGGGCCCACACCTATGCCAAGCATCTTTGTGCCTGTTTTCCGTTCGATCGTACGCAGTACTTGCTGGAGGGCAAGAGGCAGATCCCCCCACGAGCGAACGCTGCTGATATTTTCCTTGAATGCAGGAGCGAGCGTCACAGTGCATCGGACACGTCGATAGGTGTCGCTCGATCCTGGAACAAAATCAATGTCTTGTTCATCGAGGGTATAACCGGTGACGAAGGGAATCGCGTTCGCAGCCGTTCTCTCAAAATCACTCAGCAGATCACACTTAGTCAGAAATAGGACATCGACACCGCTCATAGAACATGCGTATGAGAGCTGAACAAGATCCAGCATGCCCATTCGACGAGGCCTCCCTGTCGTCGTGCCGTACTCTCCTCCGAGCAAGCGCAGTGCGACTCCCATTTCAAATGGATCTTCCGACGCGAGGAACGCTTCTGTGTCATACGTTTTCTGCTCGTAGTCTCTCGTGTGAGCATTGCCATCGTCTTCCATGCAGTAGGCTTCGGATTTCTCTCCGCCGAATTCAGAAGCGAATGGCCCATTGCCAACTCTCGACATGATCGCTTTGGCGACGCCGATAGTCTTTCGATGAAACGATGGCGAGAGATCTCCGCCGGTATACGCCGCTCCCGCTAGCGTAGAGCTTGATGTAACGTAGGGTACCGTCCCTTTCACCACATCGAGCATGGCAGACTGAGCACCCTCAAAGAGGACTCTCGCACCTTTTTGAACGCGCTTTTGCAAGAAGAGAGTATCTCGTTCGATGAATGGGGTGAGCGTCTTGAGCGCCTCCTCCATTCGTGTAATTGTTTCGATTGGATCGATGGCGCTCACATCCATCCGATCAATGGTGTCGAGCGTACTACGTTTCATGGCATCGAAGCAGTGTTTTGGATCTTCGAGTAGATCGCAGAGCCGAATGTTCAGCTGTCGCTTACCTTCCATTCTATACGCTCGATCGGCATACGCTGGTCCTATGCCATTCTTTGTCGTGCCCAGCTCTTTGCCTGTCGCTTCATCGATGACTACATGATGCGGTTGGATGACGGATGCTTGGCTTGAAATAGAGAGTCTGCCTGAGAGATCGATGCCAAAAGCCTGTACGGCTGCAATTTCTTTCGCCAGCTTTTCAAGAGACACAACGCATCCCGATCCTATGTAGAGCAGGAGAGAAGGGTGAAAAACAGCCGAGGGAATTTGGTGGAGAGCGAGTGTGCCGCGCGCATCGGCGATGGTGTGCCCCGCATTAGCACCGCCATTGAATCGAGCGACAATATCGTAATCAGAAGCCAACAGATCGATCACTTTCGCTTTTCCTTCATCACCGTACTGAAGGCCGATGAGCACGTCGGAGTAGCCTGCTGGCATGCGCCTACTATATATCAAAATGCAATACGCTTCACCCTTCTTTCAGGACAATAGTTCCTCCAGATTCTTCCACGTGAAAGGTTGTACCTTCGTGTCCTTCGATAATTTTGAGTGCGAGCGGATCGATGATCGTCGTTTGGATGAGCCTCTTGAGAGGACGAGCGCCGTACACGGGGTCGTATCCTCGGTGTGCGAGCCACTTCCTCGCTTTGGGGGAGATGCGTACTTCAATGCCTTTTTTCTCAAGTCTCGTCACCACTGTATCGATTTGAATGTCCACAATGCGAGACAGCTCTTCTTCCGTGAGAGGTTGGAAGACGATGATGTCATCGAGGCGATTGATGAATTCAGGTCGGAAATGACGCTTAAGCTCCGCAAAAATTTCCTCTTTCTCCATGAGCGAACTCACCTGTCCGATGAGGACACTGCCCTTCTCTTTCGCATGTTTCTTCTGCCGAGTTTCGATCATTGATCGAATCTGTTCGGACGCGATATTTGTCGTGAGAATTACGATGACATTCTTAAAGCTTACGGTTCTTCCTTTGTTGTCTGTCAGACGTCCGTCATCGAGTAGTTGAAGCAGAACATTGAAGACGTCCGGATGAGCTTTCTCCACTTCGTCAAACAGCAAGACAGCGTACGGTCGTCTGCGCACCGCTTCAGTCAGTTGTCCGCCTTCTTCATACCCCACATATCCGGGAGGGGAGCCGATGAGTCGTTGCACCGAGAATTTTTCCATGTATTCCGACATGTCGATGCGAATGAGTGCGTGTTCGTCCCCAAACAGGTATTCGGCTAGTGCTTTTGCAAGCTCAGTTTTCCCAACCCCTGTGGGGCCCATGAACACAAAGCTTCCGATGGGCCTTCGTTCGTCTTGAATGCCGCTTCGGGCCCTGCGCACAGCATTGCTCACGGCTGTGACAGCATCGGCTTGCCCTACCACGCGTTTGCCAAGCTCTTCTTCCAAGCGTGCCAATTTACGACTCTCACTCTCGAGCATCTTGGTCACCGGAATGCCTGTCCACCTACTCACCACACCGCCGATGTCTTCCGCCGTCACTTCTTCCCGTAGGTACGATTGTCCGCTCGCGCCAGATTTTGCTTTTAGATTCTTTTCAACAGTTGTTAGTTCTTTCTCGGCCGTGGGCAGTTCACCGTGACGAATGGTCGCCACGCGCTCGAAATCGCCCGCGCGTTCAGCCTTTTCCTGCTCAGTGCGGAGGCGATCAATCGTTGCCTTGAGGGCTCGGAGCTTCTCGTGCTCAGCTCTTTCTTGCTGCCATTGTGCAGAGATGCCTTTCGTCATTTCTCCAATGTCTGCCAGTTGTTTTTCCACTTTCTTGAGTCGCTCGCGACTGTCGTCATCTTTCTCCTTCTTAAGGGCCGCCTGCTCAATCTGTAGATTTCGTAGCTTTCTCTCAAGTTGATCGAGTTCCGTGGGTTTACTCTCCACTTGCAGCTTGAGGGCGGATGTCGCTTCGTCGATCAGGTCTATCGCTTTATCGGGCAAAAAACGATCTGTGATGTAGCGCTGGCTCAGCTCCACTGCCGCAACTAATGCCTCATCTCTGATGCGTACTCCATGATGTACTTCATATTTTTCTTTAATTCCACGGAGGATTGCGAGTGTATCTTCCGTCGTAGGCTCTTGTACGAGCACTGGCTGAAAACGTCTTTCGAGTGCTGCGTCTTTCTCGATGTGCTGACGATACTCTTTAAGAGTCGTTGCGCCGATGGCATGGAGCTGCCCTCTCGCGAGAGCCGGTTTGAGGAGGTTACCTGCATCGGTCGCTCCTTCTGCACTTCCTGCGCCCACAATTGTGTGAAGTTCGTCGATGAAGAGAATGAGCTGTCCTGCTGCAGCCTCCACCTCTTTGAGAAGTGCTTTGAGACGGTCTTCAAACTCTCCTCTGAATTTCGTTCCAGCAATGAGCGCGCCAAGATCGAGGCTCAGGACAGTTTTCCCCTTCAGGCTATCGGGCACGTCTCCCATCACAATGCGCTGCGCGAGGCCTTCCACGATGGCCGTTTTGCCGGTGCCAGGCTCACCCACGAGAACCGGATTATTCTTCGTCCTCCGGCTCAAGATTTGCATCGTTCGCCGTATTTCCTCATCACGTCCAATCACAGGATCGAGCTTGCCGTCTCGCGCGAGAGCTGTGAAGTCCACAGTGTACTTCTTCAGAGCCTGCATTTTGTTCTCAGGGTGGGGGTCGTTCACGGTGTGAGGGCCACGGATACGCTTCATGCTAGCGAGGACATCCTCAGCGCGCACCTTGAATTGTTCCAAGATTTCTTTCGCGGTACTCTGTGTCTTGAGTGTGCCAAGCAGGAGGTGTTCGAGTGCGAGAAACGTATCGCCGAGCGTTGTCATCTCTCGTTCAGCCGCCGTGAGTACTTGTTGGAGAGAGCGATCGGCACCCACGTCTCCTCCCGATACCTTCGGCAAAGCCTGGAGTGATTTCTCGCACTCTCGCTCAAGAGCAGGAAGATCTACTTGAAGTTCACTGAGAACAGCTCGAGGCACGCCACTAGACTCTGAGAGAATAGCGAGTAGTAAGTGTAGGGGCGTGACGTTTCCGTGGGTCTGCTCGACTGCTGCCGAGTGAGCAGCGCCGATTGCCTTAGCTGCCAATTCTGTGAAGCGAGAAGGATCCATACTACGAAATTAGCACTCTACATTCTAGAGTGCTAAGTCCGAGAGTCAAGTGAATGGTGGAGAAAATGCTTGTGATTGCTTCAACCATAGTAGACAACAGGCGAAGTACTGTCTCACTCGATGGCATCAACGAAACACGCTTCGCAGTAGACGTTTTCCTGCTTCTCAGCCACGGAGGTAGTCTTGATAGCAACCCCACATTTTGAGCACTGACGATCAGTGAGTTTCCTCGGATTTCTTCGGATTGTTCTCTCTTTATAGCGTTGTTCAGGGTGTTTTCGTGGAAGAGGAATGCGTTGTGAACGATAAAAATCAAGTTCTTGCTTTATTATTCTGAATGGCTTTCCAGATACTTCACATGTAATGGTCCAATTGAGAACATCGTCTGGAATCTGACTAATGTCTTGCGGCAGAGATGATGCAGTAATAATTTTCTTCACATCTGGTTTTGGTGCTTCGTATGTCGACCATCGATACCCCCGTGTAGTTGCTGCTTCTGCCGTGAGAGGGCTGTGTTCATAAGCCACAGATTCATTGTAGGCAAATGGCGAGAGAGAGATGGGCAAAAACTCTCCCCATTCACCGGTTTTTTTCATGTGGTGGATGAGACGCGAGACAAGAGACTCATACTCTTCCTTTCCGTACTGCTTGTTTAAGATGCAGTATGATTTCTTCTTAAGACCAATGCACCCAAAGAGGTGATCCGATCCAAAGCACTCATCTGTGTACATCGCATGCTTCATGTTCCACGAATGCAGTATCCACTTGCAGTCGTAGCCATCCACAGCGCTCACGCTGTCGTAAATCAGTTCACTCTCTATGGTGTAGTTGCAATCTTCACACAACACATCTCGCTTGGGGCCTGGAAAGAGGTATGCACAGCCTTCTAGTCCCACCACATCAAAGCACTCTCTACAGTCGCGACAGTCTCGTAAGAAGTCGCCAGTACACTGCTCGCAGTTGGTCATGTGAGATGAGCGAGTGGGCAAGGTGGAGAAGAAAGTGATTGCCTTTTTCATCCACTCCTCGCGTGCAGTATGTTTCTCCAGAGAGAGCCGCAGGGCGGTTACCTCCTCTTGCGAGGCGGGCGCGTTGAGAATGTAGTTCTTCTTATTGCTTAGATTTTTGCACCCAATGCAGTTTGTGCATCCACGACAGTCTTCACAGAAGAAGAGGTCCGTTCCGTTGTCGCAGTTTTTACAGAAAACCGATGAGTAGAGGCCTGCGCAGTGCACACAGTCGTAGCAGAGCTCGCACCGTGTGCACAGCGAACAGTCCACACAATTACGAGAGGCATTCGTCTGGTAGCAGTAGTACAAATCTTCCCCTACCACGCACGAGATACACAGGTAGCAGCGCTTGCATTGCACCGAGTACGGAGAGAAGAGGCAATTTTCGAGCTGCGTTGTGACCATGGCGATGCGTGGTACTTGGCGTTGCAGCTCTGCGAATTGCTCGAAGAACGGACGAGAGAAATCTACATCTCTGCCGTATGAAAGGCTATCCCAATCATCTCCCCACCAAGCATCGTGCTCGTATACCTTATAGGGTGATTGAGGTGGATAGAACGAAATGATCGATGTGCCTGTCTTGTCGCAGGTCCGATGATGGAGGGATCGCTCATTTCTGAACGAGAGTCTTCTCGCGGCTCTGCACTCAGGGCAGAGAGTGGGGAGGGGAATATCGTACGTCTTCCCGCCTATGACTGGCGATACTTTTGCGTAGAATGCAATTGAAGCATCGTCAATCGAGAATGGTTCGAGGCACGTGTGGCATGTGTGAGTGGTAGTCATGGGGTGGTGGTGCGAAGGAGTGAAAGGCGAAATAAAAATATTTCATAAAAAATTTTTTGTCGTGCAAGAGCAATCTTCAACTGTCCAGTAATCACTGCATTTATGTCTTTTTCAGTTTGTGCAGATTCACTAATTGCGGCAAGTAATGCATTGAAGTGACCTTCATCATGCTCAGCATGATTGCTGAAGTATTTTAGTTCTTGATCTAATCTTAAATTTGGGAATAGTCGTTGCAGCACAGGCAATAACGCAGAGTATTCCTTTGAGATCAAGAGCTCGAGAAGGGCGAGTGCTCCAGCAAGCTCTAGTGGATTTTTTTGGTCAATGAGGGAATGTACTGCACGTGTATATTCCTCAATTGGCGGGGGATTATTGAATACAGTGAGTAGATCAGGTTGATCACTCAAAACACTTTCAATTGCCGCTCTTGTATATGCTCGCACGGAAGAGTGTTTTTTTTCTACATTTGTTTCTCCAGTTTTAGGATCCATTCCGTTTTCTTCATCTAAATTCGACTGGGCTACTTTTGCTAATTTTTCCATTCCTGCTATCTTTGCCGCATCAATAAGTGCTTCGAGGAGCGGTATAAATGTCTGAGGAACAGCATCGAGCCTCATTCCCAGATACATCGCAAATTCTGGAGTGACTTTGTTGCTTTTCAATATTTGAGAGAATTCATAGTTGCTGAGAACAGTATCGGCTATAGATGCGAATCGATTCGGGCATAGCTCTGGTTTCCATTGTTCACTTTTCATAGTGCTAAAGAAAAATGAATAAAAAATTCTCTGCAGAGAACGCTAAAATATGGCTACAGTATAATCAGAAATAAATTATTGCATAGACTAAGTATTTAGATAGTGCTAAAATATTTTTGCAGCACTGAGCTGATCGTATGACCATTCCAGACCTCCTCCAATCCATCGGCCTCACAGACAAAGAAACAGTCATGTACATGGCCCTCCTCAGAAATGGTACACAACCCACGAGTCACCTTGCGCGCAAGGCGCACCTCAACAGAGGAACGGCGTACGTCGTGCTTCATTCTCTCCTCGAGAAGGGCCTCATCGTCAAATCTGTGAAGCGAAACGTGCAGTACTTCTCTCCACTCGACCCCACGCAGATCGTGGCTTTCCTCGACCATAGAGCTCAGGAAATTACGTCTGCACGTCAGAATGTTCAATCTATGCTTGGGCAGATAACCGCCATCATGAATCCGCTCACATCGAAGCCAAAAATTGAGTACTTTGATGGCCCTGAAGGCGCGCGATTCGTCCTCGAGCAAACACTCCTCGCCAAAGACCTCATCCTACGATCATTCCTCTCCATCGCTGATATTTCTGAATTTACTGGAGCAGATTTTTTTAATCATTACACACAAAAGAGAATACAGAAAGGCTACGAGCTCCACGTTATCCGAACCCTTGAGAAAGATCGCCAAGCACTCTCGCGAGATCCTTTCGCAAAGCATTACATCTCGAGTAGAAAAGACAAAAGGAAGATTCGTTACATTCCAGACGAGCTCGCGTTTCCTATCACACTATATATGTTCGATTCTCGCATTGCCGTCATCTCATCAAAAGATGAAGGTTTTTCTCTTCTCATCGAGAGCAGAGAGCTCTCTACAATGCTCAAGAAGCTCTTCGATTTCATCTGGAAATCTTTGAGGTGAGGGCAGAAATATCTGCTTGCTTCATAGTTTGTGAAAATAGATGTCACGCAGTAGAGTGCAAGGTATGCAACAATCACTCAAGACCTACACACAGCCAGTGATCCTCACCGTCATTGTTTTGTCTCTAATCGGCTGCGTTATTTATTTTAACCAGAAAAAAATTTCTCGTTATTATATTTATCAATATAAGATGTCAAGCTCAGAGGATTTTTACACTCATGTGCTACAAGCGAGCTCTGTGCCCGACTCGACTTCCAGACAACCTTCTCTCCTCTCCTCCGTCATGAATGATCATGCAAATGCAGTGAGGGAATTTTTGCCTGACGCCGAGCCTATTCAAGTGCAGGTGCATAGCCTCCAGCTCGGTGAGAACCAATTGCCAACAACATCTGTACTAAGTGAATTCGCTTCTAGTAGGGATAAAGTTTATTATCTCTCAGTGCATCAAAATATTGGAGAAGACCATCTTACGATAAGGAAATATGCGTTTAATTTGGGAGACTGTTACAGAGGCCCAATGTCGCCGCCCCCTAATCCAGGCGAATATAAAAACTGCGGTAAGCCTACCGGAGAGCAAGAAGAGAACATGAGTAGATTATTTATCCGAAATTGGAGAGTAGACTTAAGCGATATTATTGCCGTGGGAGTCGAAAATGGTTTCAGCCCTACTAAAGATTTCACAGTAGCTACCCCCGGCGGTATTTATAAATTTAGCTACTATTACTATAAGGACTTGGAGAGTTCAATGCTGGGGAGTCTTCCAGAGGACAAGACAATCATACTCTTTGTGGACGGAGACAGAGTGATACAAAACGGAGTAGAAACCGCCTTCGGTCGCTATCTCATTCTCGATGCGGAAAACGGCAAAATTCTCGAAAAAGGGTTTTTGGATCCACCAGAAAATCTTCCGCCTGCTTTCTTAGGATCTTAACTCGATATTCTCTTCCTCTTCTACATTTATCTCGTGTGCTTTCTGGATCTAGTGAGTGTCAACAGACACTAAGAATAAATTCCCGGAATGTGAAGTTTTTGGTGTTATTGACTTCCCCCCCCTTCTCACTACAATACATTCGTGCGCTCACGTTTAGTAGCACTGGCGATACCATTCCCCACAGTGTGGAGCTTTTTTAAGAGTGTATTTTTTAGCTTTACTCGCTAATCCTTCTCTCTGACGGTTGCACGATGCTACCTGAAGAGAAAGGTGGCTTTTACGTTTACTCTTTGTACTACTTTCCAGCCTTTGTATGCTCATTGTCCTCAAACAGAAGAAAGATGCAGCGCTCACCGCTCACTTGCAAGCGTTGCTCAAAGAAAAATTCAACTGCGAGAGTCATCTCATCGGCAGCAACGAGCGTGTGCTGGCTGTCACGGGTGATACGTCTGGCGTAGACACAGCTCTCATCAAATCTATCCATGGCGTGAAGTCGGTAGATCGCGTGGATCGCCCATATAGGCTCGTGAGTCGTGAACAGAAGGACCGTACGGAGATTGCCGTGGGAGAATCCGTCATCGGAGCCAAAAACACGGTCACAATGATGGCCGGCCCTTGTTCGATAGATAGCGAAACTGTGCTTGACGAGGCTGCTGCCATGGCTAGCGAACGAGGAGTGAAGATTCTCAGAGGAGGAGCGTACAAGCCCCGTACTGGACCGTACTCATTCCAAGGTCACGGAGAATCGGCGCTGAAGCTGATGAAGAAGGCGGGGGAGAAGTACGGTATGGCAACCATTTCAGAGATCAAAAATCTCCAAGATATCGCCCTCTTTGAAGAGTACGTCGACATCCTCCAAATCGGCGCTCGCAATATGCAGAACTACGATCTGCTCAAAGTCGTCGGTAAGAGCCGCAAGCCCGTGATGCTCAAGAGAGGATTGGCCGCAACACTCGAGGAGTGGCTGCTGGCAGCTGAGTACATTCTCCACGGAGGCAACGAGAAGGTGATGCTCTGCGAGAGAGGCATTCGTACGTTTGAAGACGAAGTGCGCTTCACGCTTGCCCTCGGCTCGGTGCCGGCACTGCGAGAGCTCACGCACTTGCCTATCATCGTCGATCCCAGTCATGCCATGGGAAAAACACGGTGGGTGAAAGATGCGGCGCTCGGAGGAGTGGCAGTGGGAGCAGATGGACTCATTATCGAAATTCATCCCCGACCAGAAGAATCACGCTGTGATAGCGCGCAACTGCTCGATGCCGAACACTGGAATGACTGCATGAACGCTGTCACTTCTGTCGCAAGAGCAATCGGCAAGCGTGTGGTGTAATCTGTATTTATTCCGTCATGCCCGATATCTTCCTCACGCCTCCGGCAGGCACTCCGCGCCCTACGCTCATTCGCATAGGTGACGGCGCGGTAGGTGAAATAGGCGATCTCGTGCAAACGATTGGATCGTTCGATGCAGTCGTCGTGCTCAGCGATACTGGCATCACGCCTATTGCACAGCGTGTCATTGCGCTCATTCCTCATGCGATTTCCATTGCTGTCCCCTCCGGGGACGCATCGAAGTCACTCACGCAAGTGGAGGGCATTGCAAATCGTCTCCTTGAAGCAGGATGCACGAAGCGTACGCTCATCGTCACGGTGGGAGGCGGCATGATCTCGGATCTTGGCGGATTTCTCTCGAGTATTTTTGCGAGGGGCACTGCGTGCATACACGTCCCTACGAGTGTTCTTGCCATGGTGGATGCAGCAATTGGGGGGAAGACTGCGGTCAATCTTGCCAAAGCAAAGAACATGCTCGGCACTATCCATCATCCTCTCGCCGTACTCATCGACATCGACATTGCCGCCGCTGTACCACAGAAAACTCTGGCTGAGGGTTTGGTGGAAGCAGTGAAGATCGCGTGTGTGCACGATAGTGATCTGTTCGAGTGGTGTGAGACGCATCTCAGTGACGTTCTCACACGCGATCGTGCAGCGCTCACTCACATCATCACCAAGGCCATTACCCTCAAAGCGTCAGTCGTCATGCAGGATGAAAACGATACGCTCGCTCGGCTATCGCTCAACTTCGGACACACGGTAGGGCACGCCATCGAATCACTGTCAGGCTACAGCCTCTCTCACGGAGAGAGTGTGGCCATCGGCATGATCGCAGAAATGGCACAGGTCGGTCATGGAGAAATTCATCGAGTACACGCTCTCCTCACGGCTCTCTCAATGCCTACTGCTATTCCGAGGGCCATGACTGCAGCAGATCTCTGGCAGCGCATGAAGAGCGATAAGAAGAATGTGGGAGGAAGCGTGCGTGCATCGGTACCCAAGAGTCCACTCGGCGATTGGGAGCTGTGCACACTCTCACAGGGTACATTTTTTGAGTACGTGAATGGGTGAAACTCCGCATTCTACCGGCTCGCATGCTCCCTCAAATAGGGTGGAAGCACCCTCGATGATGCGCGTTGCACCTCTCCTTCTCCCATTCAAAACATCTCTCTCGATGCCGGGCTCCAAATCCCTTGCCAATCGAGCAATTATCGCCGCATGCCTCTCGCCGGGTGAGACAGTGATCGAACACGCAACGCTCTGCGACGACGTGCGTCTCATGGTGGAAAATGTTCGAAAAATGGGATGTTTGGTGCAGGAGGAAGAGGGACCAACTGAAAGACTCAGGGTGTCTGGAGGCATACCCCAAACGCCTACACAGGCAGAACTCTGGTGTGGAAATGCGGGAACCACCGTACGATTCCTCACGTCCCTCGCGTGCGTGGTGCCCGGTGAGTGGGTCATCACAGGCGACGAACGCATGCAGAAGCGGCCCATAGGCCAGTTGGTGCAAGCACTCAGGTCACTCGGTGCTGACATTGAGTCTCCTAATGGCTGCCCTCCGCTTAGCATTCGAGGAGGTGTAATCCGTGGCGGGGCAGTGACGCTCGATGCGAGCACCAGCAGCCAGTTCCTCTCATCTCTCCTGCTCATCGCACCCGCCCTCCCAGAAGGCCTATCAGTCACTCTCTCAGGCCCTCTCGCTTCTCCGTCGTACGTTAGTCTCACGCTCGCTGTCATGCACGCATTCGGCATTGCTGTAACGAACGTAGGAGAGAGTAGGTTCACAGTTTCGCCCCAGCCCTACAGTAGCCCCAAGCACTATGCGGTAGAAGGTGACTGGAGTGCCGCAGGCGCATTCCTCGTCCTCTCTGCCCTCATGCGAGGATCCATTGATTACACAAACGTAGATCCTCACTCTACCCAAGGAGATCGAGCCGTCGTTGACGCACTGAAGCTGCTCTCAACCCCCGGCGACTTTCATGTAGATTGCACCGACGTGCCGGATCAGGTGATGAATCTCGCGGTCTTTGCATCGTTTAGAAAGGGCACTACCATCATTTCAGGCGCCAAAAATTTGCGTGTGAAAGAGTGCGATCGACTTGCAGTACTGTCGAAGGAACTTGCTAAGGCAGGCGTTGCTATTACTGAACGAGACGACGGCGTTGAAATTTCCGGTGGAGCACCGCTTAATACGAATCCCGTCCTCGATCCAAATGATGATCACCGCATGGCGATGGCTTTTGCCATTCTCGGGATGCTCGGCAAAGGCGTGACCATTGCTCATCCTTCCTGCGTCAGCAAGAGCTATCCTTCTTTTTTTAGAGATCTTGCGACAGTGAGAGCATCTGCTCGCGCTGTTGTCATTATCGGTATGCGCGGCGCCGGAAAGAGTCACCTCGCTCGTCGATTAGCGTCTGCACTGCATCTTTCTGCGGTAGACAGTGATAGCGAAATCGAGCGAGAGATTGGTATGAAGATTTCACAGTACATACAGAAGAACGGTTGGCCCGCATTCAGAGCAATAGAAGAACAAATCATTGATCGTTGTCTTACCCGAGGAACCGTGATTGCAGTGGGAGGCGGAGCGATAGAGTCGGCAGTCACTCGAGAACGAATGAAGAATTGTCTCGTTATTTGGATGCAGATGAGTGAAAAAGGAGCCATCAACCGCCTTAAGCTCACAAAGCGCCCTCCTCTCACAGATCTTCCGCTCGATCAGGAAGTGCGGCAGGTACTCGCTCGCCGAGATCCGCTGTACAGCGCCTGTGCCGACATCGTTCTCCCCGAACGCGTGCCATTCAAGCATCACGTTTCTTGTATTCTTGACGAACTACGATCGCGTCTTCCACTCTCCTCCACATGAGCATGTTTGTCGTCACTCTCCCTCCCTCGGCAGCTGCTCACCCCGCACGTTATGCAGAAAAGGCAAAGCGAGCAGGTGCTGATATCCTAGAAATTCGCGGGGATCTCACACCGTTTCTCGAGCCGTTCCCGTCTCCTCTGCCCATTCTTCTCGCTCCTCGTGGCGCTTCCACAGAGCGGCTCGCTGCCCTCCGTCCCACGTACCTCGATCTTGAGCTACATGAGGACGCGCAGGGTATGTTGGCTCCTCATATCATTCGCAGCGTACATTATTTCAAAGAAACGCCGTCTTTGAGTGTCTTGAAAGATGCGGCGCAATCACTCATGGCAACGGGAGCATCGATGATCAAAATCGCTTCAACTGTCACCAGCTACCGAGATCTGCTCACGCTGCAAACGCTGCAAGATTCATTACCGTCAGGAGTGCAGAGCATCGTACTCGGCATGGGCGATAAGGCTCATCTTTCTCGTCTCACCTCCCCTCTGCGCAATGCCTTCACGTACGCTTGCCTCTCTCAGTCCGAGAGCGCAGCTCCGGGCCAACTCCCTCTGTCGGCGTACTCACTCACTGCCCACTGCAAAACCCCCCGACTCTTCGGACTCCTCGGAGGCCCCCAAGTCAGGCACAGCATGAGCCCGCTCATTCACGCTACACTGTTTTCTCGTCACAGCATCGATGCCCTCTATAGTCTTTTCCCCGCAGACGACTGTGAAGAAGCGTTCTCAGCTCTCTCCGAGATGCGCGTGCAGGGATTCTCGATCACTGCTCCGTGGAAGCGCGCCATTCTCGATCGAATACACAGGCTCGATGCAGCGGCTGAGCGATTGCAGTCAGTGAACACTGTCATTCGGGAAGGCGACGAGTGGGTGGGCTGCAACACTGATATGTATGGCATCGCACAGGGGTATCCGTTCCTCGCAGAATGCGAAAACGTTGCGATCATCGGATCTGGAGGCGTGGTACCGGCAGTGATTGCGGCGTGCGAACAGTTGCATGGCGGTGCGCGAATTACGGTCTACGCGCGAAGCGCATCTGCGAGGAGAGAATTGGAAGAACGATTTGAGGTCGATGCCCGCCCACTGGAAGATCTCATTCATGCAGAGGCGCAGGCAATCATCTGTGCGGTGAGTGACGATGTGCCGATTTTTCTCCCTCAAACTCATCATCTCATTCACGCCATCGATCTGCGCTATGGGAAGAAAACAAAATTTCTGAAGTCCGCCGAAGCAAAAGGGTACACTGTGCACGATGGCATGTCTTTGCTCATCCATCAGGCACTGAAACAGTACGAGCTCTTCACGGGTAACGTGCCAGACGAACGCGATATCGACGCTCTCTCTTCACTCTTTGTCCCTTCTTCTCTTCTCCATGGCCTCTAATTCCTTTGGTTCCCTCTTTCGCATCACCACGTTTGGCGAGTCGCACGGTGCGGCACTGGGAGTGGTGATCGACGGATGCCCTGCTGGCATTCCTCTCTCGGTAGACGATTTTCTCCCCGAGCTTGCCCGCAGGAGGCCGGGCCAGAGCGCTGTGACGACGGCGAGAAGCGAAAGCGACACACCGACGATTCTCTCAGGAGTGTTCGAGGGAATAACAACGGGCATGCCGATTGCCGTTACAGTTGCCAATGTGAATCAAGTGTCTAAAGACTATGCGTCTTTGAAAGACGTTCATCGCCCTGGCCATGCCGACAAAACGTACGAAGAAAAATTCGGACACAGAGACTACCGTGGAGGGGGTCGATCATCAGGTCGTGAGACGGTAGCGAGGGTGATCGCAGGCGTGGTCGCACGAAAGATGCTCCCTACCTCACTCCGCATTATCGGTCACACCAAGAGCATCGGACCCATCGAGGCACAGTCATTCGATGCTGAAATAATTGAGAAGAACGCTGTGAGAGCGGCAGATTCCGCTGCGGCGAAAAAAATGGAAGAGTACATTCTCTCGCTCAAACAAGCGTACGATTCTACCGGCGGTATCATTGAAGTGCGTGTGCAGAATCCCCCCGCATCACTGGGCGATCCGGTTTTCGGAAAGCTCAAAGCAAAGCTTGCCGATGGCATGCTCAGCATCGGTGCCGTCACGGGGTTCAGTTACGGTGCGGGCTTTGCTGCCGGAGCCATGAAGGGATCGCAGTACATCGCAGACAATTGTCATTTCGGCGGCATGCTCGGTGGCATTTCAACGGGAGAAGATATTGTTTTTTCACTCAGCATTAAGCCATCCACTTCCATAGGAGACATAGCAAAGAGCGGCAGGCACGATCCGTGCATTGTGCCGAGAGTCATTCCTGTAGCGGAGGCAATGGCAGCAATTGTCCTCGCGGACTGCTTGCTGCTTCAGAAGTGCTTTGATCAAAAAAAGTGATCAAAAATTATTATAAAAGAAAAACAAAAAGTAAGAATACATTATTTATACAACTATCTATGAATCTCCACACTCTCCGCGCGAAGATCGACGAGATCGACACCAGCATTCTGCTCTGTATTCAAAAGCGTATGGCTGCAAGCGAGAAGATGCGCTCACTCAAGCGCGGCAAATCCATAGTGGATCCCGCCCGAGAGCAGGAACTTCACTCCCTGTGGGAGAAGCGATCCAACGTGCTCGGACTCAGCCCCACGCTCTCTCGTAGCATTCTTACCCTCCTCCTTAAGGAGAGTAAGCGACTCCAGCGTCGCACTCAAAAGCGTTAACATAGATGGCTTTCGTCATTCTTCACCCCCATGATTCTTCACCTCCTCGGGCCTGCCGGCACATTCTCTCACGATGCGGCACTGCACCTATTTCCAGACGCAGAGTGCGTGTTCATGCCTCATTTCGATGCGCTCTTCTTCACCCTCTCAGCATCGCCTGATCGTGTGGGATTCGTGCCTATCGAAAACAGCCTCCACGGCTCTGTCGATGACATTTTAGATCTGCAGCGAGAAACAGATGTGAAGCTCTGGAAGACCTACGAAGTGACCATTCGTCATGCCTTTGGCGCACGTAAGCCTTCACACATCACGGCGATTGCTAGCCATCCCCAAGCGCTCAAGCAGTGCAGGCAGTGGCTTCAAAAAGAGTATCCGATGCTCGAGCACCTACCTGTCATCAGTACTGCACGCGCCATCGAGATGGCAGCGCAGGACGAGAGCATAGGAGCCATCGGCCTTGCCGAGAGTATGGAGAGAGCAGGGCTCCCCGTCATCGCGAAGGGTATCGAGGGAGCCAGTAACACCACCAGATTTGGCATCGTGTCATTGCGTGATCCATTTCCGGATGCCGTCCGTCAGCAGATGAGCATTGTGCTCCACCCGCGGGAAGATTACCCAGGCCTCCTCCACACCCTCCTCACTCCATTCAAAATCTACGATGTGAACCTCACCCGCATAGAGAACCGACCCGTGGGCGGCAGCCTAGGTGACTACTACTTCTTCCTCGATTTCTTTGGCTCTCCGAAAGACCCAAGGACGCAGAAAGTGCTCAAAGAACTTGAGCGGCTTGCGGAGGTGAAAGTGCTTGGGGAGTGGTGAGGGTTTGCAGGTGTGTTGCTTTTGACATTCAACAGAATGAATATATAATGAAACATATTTTTATAATAAAGCAAATGCCTGCAATCGAAAGTGACTATTATACCATTGTTCCAAATGAGAGCTCTAGCAGCGGAAATTTTGTTACAAAATATGAGCGTGATCTGCTAGAAAAATTTGTTTCTTGGTCTAAGACGACTCATTTTAATCAAGATACATTTTCGATTGATGCTGACGACCTTCGTAGGAAATGCGATAACTATATTGGCTGCCGATCAGAAGATTTTTTTACGTTACTGGATTTTATTATGAACGGAACGATTCCGACAAAGCCACATGAAAGATATAGGGAGAAGGAAATAGCAGGTGCCTTATATTACACGCATTTTCAGGGCAATACTCTAAAGCCAACCATCGAAGTAGCAGAAATAGTGAAATTAAATAAATTTTCTTACGGAAGAATTGCTAGAATTGCTCCTTTATTACGTGCTGTATCGCCAATGCTCAATCGGACGGAGCTCGCATTGTATTTGGAAAAAAAATATGAGAGCGAGGAAGGCTGTATGTATTATGAGTGGTTTCTGAACCAAGTAGCGCGAGAGTGCCAAAATCCTCAAGCAGATGCGAGATTAAAAAATAGATTTCAATTTCTTAATACTCTTGCAAGGTATCTCACAATAGAAGAACCATATGATACTATTAATAAATTGATGCTAGCATTCAGAAATCGCGTATCTACCACAATAGTTATTTCGATAACAGCATTGGAAGTTTATACTTCAAAAGTTGCTCCTGAAATGCAAGAGATCGAATCATATCTCTTGGCGCCTGCTGGGGTGGATATGAAACATATTTTTGGAGTGGATTTTAGGGATCATCTCGAACTTTGGATGTATGAATGTGGTATTGAATGCTTGTGATGATTTTTCAGAATAATTGAAAGTAATTATAGTTTCACCCAGAACACCTTTTGCTCTCTTTCGAGATCACCCCAGCCCCCATGCTACACTCTCCTCATGTGGCACTTTGAAGATCTTCCCTCTCTTGCGCCAGATCCCATTTTTGCCATCACGGCTCAGGCGAAAGCGGCAGGGTCGCAGGCGATCAACGGAACCATCGGCGTGATTATGGATGAGCAGGGGAGTGTGGTGGTGTTTCCGAGTGTGCAGAAGGCACTGAAGGATCTCGGCGCCGCCATGCAGACCTATGACACCAGCTACCCGCCGCTGCTTGGCCTCCCTACTTTCCGTGAGGCGGTTCACGCTCTCGTGCTGCCTCACCTGCCGCCACACCGCATCGCGAGCATCGCCTCGACGGCTGGAACGGGCGCACTTGCGCTGAATCTTCGATTACTGAAGCTCTTTCATCCGCAGGCGACTGTCATGCTCCCTGTGCCTGCGTGGGTCAATCATCTACCTGTCTGTGAGGCTTCCGGACTACAAGTGCTAGCAGTGCCCTGCCTCGGAAAGGATGGCCTCCCATCAACAGGCTCACTCACGGCTGCAATCGAGCAGGCAACGGGGCCGGTGGCCGTGCTCTTGCAGGTGGGGTGCCACAATCCCACTGGCCTCGATTTTTCCAAAGAGCAGTGGGAAGCGCTTGCCGATTGCCTCGCGCACTGCGGTCAACTTGCTCTTCTCGATTTCGCCTACCAAGGATTCGGCGGAGAGCCTGAGGAAGACGCGAAGATCATTACGCTCTTTACCGATCGTGAGGTCCCTACACTCATCGCATGGTCAGCTTCCAAGAATCATGCCATCTACGGACTCCGCTGCGGTTGCGCGCTCGCCGTTACGCCGGACGAAGAGATGCAGAAGAAAGTCGAGGTGAACTTCTCTCGCGTAACACGTGGTATGCATTCTGCCGCGCCGACGTTTGGCCAGTCTGTCGTTGCTCGGGTGCAGCAGGCGTACAGCTCAGAGTGGCGAGCGGATCTTCGCGCATGTCGCACTGTTCTCCAGCAAAAGCGTTCACTGTTGCAGCAAGCACTCCCCAAGCATTTCAGTCCATCACTTGCAGGGAGAGGCATGTTTGCCATGTTGCCCCTCACCGTGACGCAGATCCAGAAACTGAGAAAAGATCACGCGGTGTACCTCACGGACGACGGGCGCATCAACATCGCTGGGATTCCGTTCGATCGCATCGATAGGTTGTGCGCTGCTGTCATCGATGTCGCAGGCGAGAGGGTGTGAGCTCGACTGCCTGGCGCATCAACGGTCATTCGATGCTAGAATCGAGGTATGTTTACAGGAATCATAGAAGCGATCGGCGAGGTGATGAAGAAAGAAGGCGGAACATTGACCGTCTCTCGTCCTTCCGCGTTTTCAGATTGTGCCCTCGGCTCGAGTGTCTGTGTTTCAGGGGTATGCCTCTCGATTGTCTCTCTTGATCATACGAGCATGACATTCGATGTCATCGCATCGACGCTCCAGAAATCCACGCTCGGCACACGCAGAGTTGGCGACCGCGTGAACCTCGAACGAGCAATGCCGGCAAACGGCAGGCTTGAGGGTCACATAGTACAGGGGCACGTTGAAGAACGAGGGACAGTGGAGCGCGTTACCACAGATGAAAATAAGGTTATTCGCATATCATACAGCAAAAATTTGGATACATTTGTTGTTCAACATGGCTCTATTACCGTCGATGGTGTGGCGCTTACCGTCAGTGCAGTGGGAGAATTATGGTGTGAAGTGTCGATCATTCCCCACACGCTCAAGAATACCACTCTCGGACGTATTCGCGTTGGCGATAGCGTCAACCTCGAATCAGACATCATCGGTCGATTTGTAGCCAACATGATGAGAAAGTAAAAACAAATACATATACTTACTAGTCACCGACATAATGTTACACTTATACAACATGAGAGACCCCTCGTCTTCCCTCCATCCAGCAGTGTTGGCTGATCCTCAGTGGCACATTGTCATCGTACGTTCTGTGTGGCACGGCGAATGCACCCAAGCACTCGTGACTGATGCGATACATCGTCTCAGTGAGTCGGGTGTTCCTTCTCAAAACATACTGACGATCGATGCTTCGGGATCATTGGAAATCCCTCTCCTCATTCAAATGGCGATTACGGAGAAACATGTTGATGGAGCCATCGCGTTCGGTGTTATTGTGCAAGGTGACACGCATCATGCAGATATGATCGCCAGAGAAAGTAGTCACGCACTCATGTCCATTAGCCTCAGACATTCTGTTCCTGTTATCAATGAAATACTGTATGTGGATGCCCTAGAAGACGCGCGCAAACGTTCTATCGGAAAGGAAGGGAAGGGTGCGCTGGCAGCAGAGACGCTCCTGCATGCTCTTGCAGAAACGCAGAAATTGCGCTCATAGAACATTGTACAATTATAGTGTTCAATGTAGCCTGAGGGGTATCTTCTCTCCCTACCCTCATGCGCTCCCTCACGCCTATTCTCATACTGGTTATTGCCTTGGTGATGACTACGTCGACTGTGTTTGCTGCGCCCTTCTCGGACGTTCCAGCCAATCATCCATACGCAGTTGCAATCGATGCGATGCTTCGTGCTGGTGTGGTGAAGGGAAACCCGAGCAATCTCTTTCGCCCAGAGGATAGTGTGAATAGAGCAGAGCTTCTCACCATGCTCTATCGAGCGATAGGGAAATCTCCTCGAGCTGTATCTTCTTGTCCGTTTTCTGATGTGCAGAGCAGTGCATGGTACGCCCTTGTTGTATGCGATGCGGTTCTCAAAGATACCGCGTACGTGAAAGGGTATCCAGACGGAACATTTCACCCTGAGCATTCTGTCACTCGCGCAGAGGCGCTGAGCATGATTCTCAAAGTGATGTCTCTCCAAACACCGGAAGTCTCTGAAGATGAAGTTGCTCTGTACAAATTGACGGATGTTCCTGCATCTTCTTGGTTTGCCAAGCTCGTTATAAGCGCGCACCGCAATGGCATGCTTCCTGCCCCCACTATCAATGGGCCTCAGTTTCAGCCTTCGCGAGCTCTCACCAGAGCTGAAGCGGCGGGCATGATCGCTTCCGGGCTTACCGCACGCGGAGCGGCGAAAACATCATCGAGTCGTGCAATCAATTCGAGCATTGGAATAGCGGATACCCCCATTGCTTCTTCTGCGAGATCCTCCAGTGCGAGCAGTCAAATCGCTCTCGCAAAAACAGTATCGATGCCGTTTTCTGATCGAGGAGTATTTACGGGTAAGCAGAGCATGAGTTATCACTTCAGCGTACCCTCACAGGCTGTGACAGTTGCGCTGACAGCAGCAATCACGGGGACAGAGACATCGGACATTATCTGCCGACTCTACCTATTAAACGAGAGCGGATTTAGCGATCACTATTTCCTCGGCATGGTGGATAATGCGGCGCATACCTGCGTCATCAAGGCTTCCCTTGAGAGCGGGGCCTATCAACTGCAGTTACAGCCCACGGTCGCCGGAGTGCCCTTCTCAGTGAGCGGCGAGTATGCCGTGAGTGATGGAAGTGACGGGTTCATCAATGCTACCGATCTTCAGTTACAACAGGCGAAAACTGGCGTTCTCGATACTGGCGACGTGTATGACGTCTATAGCTTCACCATAGCGAAAGAAAGTATCTACACGGTGGAAGTCTCTCCTTCTGATCTTTCCGGCATCATCTACCTGCCACCCTCGTTCGATCAATTCGGATTCTCCGGCCCTCAGGTCAATAAGCCGTATTCCTTTACGCCCGGGAAGTATTACCTCGTACTCACCCATCCCCGCCCTCTCTCAGCCAGTAAGACGTACACGGTCATTATTCGGCAGTAATGAAGAGCGTACGATATTCCCAGTGCTTACGCAGCGTGTTATCATAACGCGCCATGCAAAGCTTTTCACCCATTACAGAAGCTATCGAGACGCTTGCTCGCGGTGCATTCGTCATAGCGGTAGATGATGAGCAGCGCGAGAATGAAGGAGATCTTTTTCTTGCAGCCGAGCACGCCACACCCGAGAAACTTGCATTCATGATTCGTCATACCGGAGGCGTGGTCTGCCTGCCGATGAGCAATGCTGTGGCCGATGCCATTCATCTTCCTGCAATGGTGAGTGACAATACATCACGTTTTGGTACGCCCTTTACTGTGAGCATCGAGGCGGCGTCAGGTGTCACCACGGGTATTTCTGCTGCAGATCGCAGTCACACTGCCCTATGTGCAGCGAGCCCCACCGCAAAAGCCGACGATTTTGTCCGACCTGGTCACATGTTTCCTCTTCGTGCCGCAGACGGCGGAGTACTCGTGCGAGTCGGGCACACTGAGGCTCTTGTTGATCTGTGCGTCCTTGCAGGACTTCGGCCGGTGGGCCTGCTTAGCGAACTCATGCATGAAGACGGAACCATGATGCGGCTCCCTGCTCTCAGAGAATTTGCGCGTACTCACGGCATTCCGCTCATCAGTATTGCAGATCTCGTTGCGTACCGTCGCGCCACCGAGACATTCGTGACACGAGTAGCCACAACCGAGCTGGAGACGAGAACAGGGATGTGGCAGGCGAGTGTGTATGACGATGTGTTACACAAAAAAGAGCATCTCGTCCTCACGAAAGGTACGATTGATCCACTCGTACCCGTGCTGGTTCGCGTTCACTCCGAGTGTCTCACTGGTGATGTGTTTGGATCACACCACTGCGATTGTGGCCAGCAGCTCATCATGGCTGAAGATGCGATTGCTAAGGAGGGAACCGGTGTCATTGTCTACCTTAAGCAGGAGGGAAGAGGCATTGGCCTTGGCAACAAAATACGTGCCTACGAATTGCAGCACCTCGGCATGGATACCGTGGAGGCAAACGAAGCGCTTGGCTTTGCCCCAGATCTTCGAGAGTATGGCATCGGAGCGCAAATTCTGAGAGACATCGGTGTGGGTAACATGCGCTTGCTCACCAATAATCCACAGAAAATCGTAGGGCTCAGCGGCTATGGCCTGAACGTAGTGGAGAGAGTGCCGCTTGTGGCTGAGCTTGTGTCTGAACGCCAGAAGAAGTACGTGCAAACCAAGCAGCTGAAGATGAAGCATGTGATGGATGGTGCCCCCCTGTGAGAACTTATCAGGAACTGATATACTATTGATATAGATTTTTATATAGAATATAATATAGAAGATATCCTATCCACAGCACTTGTATGGCAAAAATTATCACGACCTCTCATCTGCAGAAAACAATTGGGCAACTCGTATCCTACGTAGCTCATTCTTGGGTTGTCGTGACGAACAAAGGAAAGCCCACCGTCGTGATGTTGCCATATTTCGATGACAACGAAGGAGTAATTGCTGACTATTTGGAGGAGTATGAGATGAATAAAAACAGAGCAAAACTTCAGAAGCGTTTTAAAGAATCTGCTGAGAGCGGAATATCTGATTTGGTCATTTGAGTACCATGAATTCTTTTTCTTTCACCCTCTTTGCGAAAAAGAACTTTGTGCGACTGGAAGAAGATGTTCAAGAAAGAATTGTAGCGAAGCTGAAGGAAATGAAGACACATCAGCATATTGAAGCTGTCTTAAAGCCATTGACGGATTTTGGTCCAGCAACGCATCGTTTGAGGATTGGAGATTATAGAGTGATTGTACAGCGTATATCGAAAACTGATTTTCTCATTATTGATGTAGATCACCGTAGAAACGTTTACCGATAGTTGATGGATGGTGCCCCCGGCAGGATTTGAACCCACGACCTCCTGGTTCGAAGCCAGGCGCTCTATCCAACTGAGCTACAAGGGCACAGGCAAAGAATACCATAGAAATGAGGGCTGAGTGGTATACTTCTGTGCATGAGCACAGACGATGATGATCTCGATGCTTCCACATCCACCTCTGCTGCATTCACCAGAGCCGATCATGGCCGACAGCAGAGGAGAGAAATGATCCTCGGCAAGGGGATCGATCCAGTGACAAACAGCAAACTCTCAGGGCTGAAAGGGCGCGTAAATCTCAAAATAGAAACAGCAAAGGCAGGGGACGATCATACAAAGAACACTCTCCCTGCTTCTGCCAAGCAGACAGAGGTGAAGGGCGTGAAGGGCGGCACGAAAACACGCGAGCAAGAAATTCAAGCGGATACGCTCACAGCGAATGCCAAGCTCCCCACAGACCAACTCGTCAAAGACCAAAATCGTTCAGAGAAGGCTAAGGATGATCGAGTGAAAGCAGGCGAGACACAGCGGCAACCTGCATAGCACTGCTTGTAGTGCTCACTCCCATTGCGTGTGAAACACTCCAGGTTTGTCGATCCGTTCGTAGGTGTGTGCTCCGAAGAAGTCTCTCTGAGCTTGCGTGAGATTCTGGGGAAGCACGGCAGTACGCAGTGAATCGACGTACCAGAGAGACGATGAAAGAGCAGGAAGGGGAATGCCGCTGAGAGCACCAACGGCGACCACTTTTCTCAGAGAAAGATGTTTGCTTTTAATCATCCGACGCATGCGTTCATCGAGCAGAAGGTGAGCGATCGAGGGATGCTGAGAAAATGCCTGAGAGAAGCGACGAAGCAGTGATGATCGGATGATGCAGCCGCCTGTCCAAATGCGACAGACCTCCGAGAGGGGAATGCGCCAGCCGTGCACGTCGCTCGCGGCAGAGATGAGCGAAAAGCCCTGTGCGTAGGAGCAGATCTTGCCAACAGAAAGCGCGTTTGCGATGGCAGACGGCGACAGTGAGCGTGAAGAGAGCCCGTTGAGAGAGCCAAGATGAGATGACACGTCTTGTCGTAGTGTCTTGTGAGACGAAAGAACGCGGGCGTCTATCGCGGCGGCGATGGTGGGAACGCTGATGCCAAGATCGAGTGCTGCCTGCATCGTCCACTTTCCTGTGCCTTTCTGCGCTGCTCTATCCAGTATGGCATCGACAATGAATGAAGATCCATCGACATCTTTCTTCCGCATAATCTTTTCAGAAATTTCGATGAGGTACGACTGCAGTTCTTTTTTCGTATTCCACGCACGGAATGTCTCCGCGATATCTTCATTGTGTAAGCCACACACGCGCTTGAGCAGATCGTACGCTTCGGCAATTAGCTGCATGTCGCCGTACTCTATGCCGTTATGGACCATTTTCACAAAATGCCCTGCGCCGCCAGATCCTACGTAGGCGATGCACTTCCCTCTCCCAGCATCGTCCGCTGCCATTTTTGAGAGGAGTGGTTGTACTCTGACAAACGCCTCCTCACTCCCACCCGCCATCATACTCGGTCCATTAAGCGCACCTTCTTCGCCTCCGCTCACGCCGAGGCCGAGGAAGTGAATACCCCTCTCTTTGAGCATCTTCTCTCGCCTCTCAGAGTCTGAGAAATGGCTATTTCCTGCATCAATGATGCAGTCGCCTGCGCTCAGATGAGGGATGAGAGCTGCGATGGTGTCATCTACGGCTTGTCCTGCCTGCACCATAATGAGGAGTGTTCGCGGAGAAGCGAGAGACTGAACCGTTTGCTCAAGTGATGTCGTAGGAAAGAAGTGACCTTCAGAGCCATGAGCCGCCATGAACGCATCTGTTTTGCTATGCGTGCGGTTGAATACCGTCACGCGCGCGCCGAAGCGAGCAGCGTTTCGTGCAAGGCTCGCACCCATTGTTCCGAGGCCGATGACTGCAATGGGAAGCATGCAGGAGAATGAATACTATCGTTTCACTTTTTCCCAGTCTGCCTGGAACGCAGCGAGGCCTGTATCCGTGAGCGGGTGATGGGGAAGCTTTATGAAGACTTCGTACGGCAGAGTGCAAATGTGCGCGCCGAGCTTTGCTGCATCTACTACATGTCTTGGATGACGAGTGGATGCCACGAGCACCTCAGTGGCAAAATCGTACTGGTGCCAGACGTCCATGATCTCGGCGATGAGCCCCATGCCATCTTCTCCCGCATCATCGAGCCTTCCGATGAAGGGACTAATGATGCTGGCTCCCGCTTTGGCAGCGAGGAGAGCTTGGGGTACAGAGAAGATGAGCGTGACATTCGTGCGGATGCCTAGAGAAGAGAAATGACGGATCGCTTTCAATCCTTCTGTGGTCATCGGCACTTTCACCACGATGTTCTTGTGCCATCGAGCATACTCTTCTCCCTGTTTTTTCATTCCCTCAGCATCAGTTGCTGTCACTTGCGCGCTCACACTCTCTGCGTACTCACACATGGCGAGGACGGTGGCTTTAAAATCTTTTCCCTCTTTGGCCACAAGGCTTGGATTCGTCGTCACTCCGTCGAGAACACCCCATGCACTGATGGCGGCGACACGATCGACATTAGCGGTATCGAGGAACAGTTTCATAGATGGAAGAGGGGATGATGAGTGCAAGTATACACGGTCCTCTGTGCGCAAGGCAGTGTTAGGTTATACTGCGTCTCATGCGCGGGTGGCACTGTATTTTCCTCGGCATGTTCTTGATCATCGTCGTCACTCTCATGCTCCCTTCGTTATTTGGATTACAGAATTTTACGCAGTGGGGAGGCATGTATTCCAACGCGTGGTGTAATGCCAGAGTGTTCGATGGGAATCCTCACGGTGCTCATGCAGTGTACCTGACCGAATCTCAGACCGCCGGCACCACAGATGGCACGCGCCTCGTGTGGTACGGCAATCAGCACAATCAAGAGACCTGTGCCTACTGGGCCCGCACTCGCTGCGGAAGATTGTCGTCCAAAGGATTCATCATAAGATGGGTGACGCCTGTATTCAAAGGAAAAGAGTACCTCGGAACGTTCAACGCCTGCGAGCTCCCCCCTCACTCTTTCGAGTGGTTTCCCTATGATTCCTAAGTATTCTGATTCTGCGTTCTGGCGTTACTTGCCTCAATGTTTACTGGGACTCTTCTTTGTCTCAGCAGCCACATTTAAACTGAAGTACAGCTTCTTCGGCATTGCTGATGTCCCGCTCAGCGACGTATTTCGGTATTGGATTTCAGAAGGATTTCCTCTGAGTGCGTATCAGTCATTTATGGAGCATGCGATGCCCTATTCGAAGCTGCTTGCCGCGCTCGTCATTGCCCTGCAGGGGATGGTCGGCGTGTTACTTGTGATGAATACACGCACTGTGCTTGCCGGATATCTTCTTCTCTTTCTTCAAATCAATATTTTTTTAGGCACGTTCCACAGCAGGGCTTTCAATGATTTTGTGGGCATTTCCCTCTGGATCGCACTCTATTTCATACTCAGAGATTGGCTCCGGCATCCCAAAGTGTGGCTTGCGATGACAGCCGTATTCATCGGTCTTGAGTGGTTTAACGTATTCATTCGTTACGGTGCGGGTGATCCGTGGCTTTCTGCCTTTGAGTGGCAACGAGCGCATTTCGCACAGAATGTGATGAGTGTGTCGCCGCATCTAAAACAGTGGGTGCTCATCGCAACGAGAGGAGCCATCGGTCCGTGGCTCTGGGCATCCATGTGGTGGCTGCACCTTGGGCTGAGCATGGGCATGCTCACACGCTATCGATTACAGTTCGCTGTAGTGCTGATGATTCTTCATCTCAGCAGAACGATAATCTGGACGAATGCCATCGGGAGCGAAGGGGTGCTCTGGATCCTCGCGCTCTTCCTCTGGATGACGCATGAGGAGGGGAGGATGGAAGCGGCAAGATCATCGAAATGAATATTCACTTCCGAATCATTGTGCATGGTTTGGAAACCTATCTCTTCTCTGTTCCATGAATCAATGAGAATAGAGTAGGAGGACTCTTCGCTTGCATTGTTGTTGCTTTCTCGGGAAGGCTTTTTGCTTTTTCTAGTATTGCAGCAAGAGAATCCACATTTTCGAGTGTGGTGTGGAGATTTTTGATGTGCGTTGAGTAGGAATTGTCTCCTACTAGAGTAAGATTGACATCTTTGATGAGTTGCATCATTCTCTCCAAATTTGTGTTAAATTGAGTGTGTATTTCTGTTGTCACTTTCTTCCTCTGTTCAAGATTTGGAATGGCCAGTAATCGTTGGTCCGCTCTGTGGATGGCATGATTCAGTTCTCCTACAATGAGTCTGCGTTGTTCTTCTAAAATGTCCTTTAGCTGCTTATCAGGCTGATGAGCCAACAATGCGAGCCTTTCAATGCATACCTGCGGTTTCATTGTTTTTCGATATTCACTGATACTGTTTTGTGTCGTTTGCAGATTATGAAGATTGTGGGGTGTGTTATTTGCTCGGTCAATGCCGAAATCGGTGAGATCGATGGAAATAATTTTAGGCGGATTCCCTGGCAACAATTGTTCTAGCACGAGAGGAGCTTTTGCTTCTTTAAGGATGCGTTTGCAATCCATGAGAGCAGCATAATCATCGGCGCGCTCTAGTACATCGAGAGGCACCTGAGTCATCGTATGATTGGTCATTTCATCAATGTACGCGATTTTGTGTTGTACACTCGTACTCAATCGATTCGCATTCTCTGCTCTTTCAGCCTCACTATTTGATCCCGATTTCAGAAAAGTGTTCTGGGCAAAATAGGCTCTGTACTGTGCGGTACGAGTGGGTGCAGTATGCATTAATGCCTCTGCGTAGAGATTGAAGTTATTTTCGGCTACATTTGCATTGTCAGCAAATAAGTATTCAAATAGTTCTTGAGCTGCTGTTTTGCCATTGGCAGCTGCATGCGCTGAGTTTTGCGCATCGCTCAGTCTAGAAATCTCACCAAGAAGCTGTGAGCTTGGAATCTCGAGAAACTTTCTCTCGTCTGCATTCCAATCCTGTAGATGGCTTGCAATATCTTTGCTATACATCTGAGCAGCAAGCACCGGCGCAGAGAGTGCAAGGCCAGAGCCGAGGGAGAGAAGCATGTGCGGAGAACGAACTGCTGACGAAGCCATCCACCTAAAAGACGAACCAGCAACAGACGGTGAAGCCAGTGCTGTCGAAGCAGTTGATACTGCAACCCAGAAGTCGGAATACATTTGTTCTGCAATCTTGCGAGCATCATCAACTCTCCCCTCTGCTTCGGCAAGCTTAAACTCACCATACTGCTCAACGAGAGATGATGCCTGCGCGAGTGTGATAGCGAGTACAGCACCTCTCAGTACCCAAGGTGAGCGTAGTGCTTCTTTGGACTTTTGTAGCCATCGTACCACTTTTTTATCTTTTTTATAATCACCGATTTGTTCGATTTTAGTTATTTTCTCTTTAATTGTATTGTTAGTATCAATTTTTTCACCAGTTTCTATAATCTCCCTCGCCTCTTTACAAACAAAATTATCTGGTCTTCCCTGAGGAGCAAGAAGCAGTCTGCCTACAACCCTTTGCCGTCGACTCAGCAAAGAGGAGGCAACATTTTTAAACACATAGGCCACTGCCACAGCACCAGCAATACCAAGAATCAACCCCCATAGAAAACGGGTTTTGTCACTCAATTTTTCAAGCTCACTCCCAGCCTGATTATGTACTTTTATCACATCAGTGAGCTCTTTAAGCATACTCTGATTTTGCTCCATATACTCATCCCATTCGCGTGGAAGTCTTTCGAGGATAATTTCATACGCAGCTCTTTTTTGTTCCAGAGTGAGCGAAGCAAATTCTTTTCCCGTAAACTTGGTTTCTTTATTGTTCATGTAATAGTTCTGGTCTCGATCTGTGCGTACAAGGGTTTCATAGTGACACTGCGCTCTAAACGCAAGGAGTGCATCGAAGTCTGCCTTCACTATTTCCATGTTCTGTACAATGTTCTCTCGGTTCGCATTAAATACATCGAGTGTGCTTTGCATTTTTTTTGCTAGCGTGCTCCTTTGTTCTTTGGTGAGCTGCTTCAAGGAGTCCTTTTTCCAGATATCAAAATTATTTGGCAAACCCAACGCTATCCGTAGGGAACCCATCATTTCGGTTCGCAACTCTTCGAGTGTTGTATCCGGTATCAAAGGAAGTTTACCCAAAAAATACCGTGGCACACTCCGCATAGCCACCATAGCTTCGAGTAGTTGCAATGCAGCAAGCCTCCCATGCTCATTATATTCGTCCTCAATGATGAGCACTGCATTCGTTTTCAGTAGTTTAATGACTCCCTCAAAATGCTGGGTAAATCCAGAGACAATTTTATTCACTTCAGCATCGCTCTGCTTGCGACTCTCGGGGGTGAAGGGTGGAGAACTACCAGTGGATTTGTATGTCACGTCTCCCTCTGCCTTCTTTTCAAACATATCCAGAATGAGGGTAGTGAGGTCTAATATCCTATCCTCTCCAAGGGTAGTCATATGATCAAAGAGATATTTCATAAAACTATCCTGATGAGCCTGGATAGTCTCTCTTTCGCCATCTGACATTCCTTTCTCTTGCCCCATGCGTAATTGAGTTGTAAGTACCGCAGAGATTAGCGTTTCAATGAGCTTATCGGGCGGAGAGGCATTGTTAAACGGCGTGATATCTATTCCGTCCACTGGCTCCATCGAGGTAAATCGTGATATGTCTGTTTGGAGGAGTGCTAACGCGTCGATTAGCCTTTTCTGATTTTCAACTGTTTGACTTTCGTTTCGCGAGGGAATAGTGAGTGACGTAATTGAGAACTCCATTGCTGGAGCCCCTGGAGTTTTGAAGGTAATTTTCCCAATTGGATTGATTTTTTCCTCAGATGCTACACCAGGGAAAATTTTCTGAGCTGCTTCTGCGATTTTTTCGGGAGTTTTCTCATCGCCTTTCATGAGTACTAGATAATTGTAAATCGCTACATATTGTTTTACGATGGGCGTAACAGAACGTAAGTGTTGAGCTGTTGCTATCTCTAATTTAGTTAAATTTTCAAATTCCTGCTTTGAACGGTTACTTAAATGTTGTAAATATGGCTGTATGAATGGTTCCTCTATCAGCTTAAGATAGAGCTCAATTTTTTTGTAGTAGCGAAGTAGGATGTCGGGATGATATTCCGCAGAAAGTACGCGAGAGTACGCCAGTGCCTTTTCTTCATCTTCTTTGTACCCATCTCTTCCTCTTGCCAGTGCATGGAGTCGCAATTTTGTTTCATGAAGCAATGCCAATTCCTCAAGGGATTCGATGACACCGTCCTCTATTATTTCATGCACCACATCCAACAGCTCTTTCTCTTTAACACTTGGTTTGCTTCTAATCTTTTCTCGGATGCCGTTTTTTCTATCAAAGATAGATTTCCCCAAGATGCCTTTCGCATCTTTCACCGCTTGCCTCAACTCAACCTTTGAAGCTGGCTGTTCAGCATCGGCCATACTATGCGTAGAAAAAATGTGAGGAAACTCTAAAAAGCTGCAGTGCCGTGCGCGAACACTTCTGGCTTGTATCCCCCAGCAGCTACAGAACTGAGAGGCAAGAGAGTGCGAATATAATCAATGATTTTTTTCATAGGACCAGCAGCAGCAAGTGTTCGTTCAAATCCTGCAAACCAAGATGCGGCATATGGTGTCGCCAGCATAAAGAGCACCGCGGCGATTGCTGTGTGTATGGGATGCCTCATTGGATAGAGGAGAATATTTTTAGCCGCACTGACAGTCGCGACTCCTGCACCTTTCACCATTTCAAAGAAATGTGCCTTTTTCTTGAGTGTCTCGACAACTTCAGTATTCCTCTCTGCAAGTTTTGTGAGAACGTTTGCCGCTTTCTCTGCATCGCCGTCAAATGCTTTTTTGAAAAGTTCAGGGTCATTATTTTTAATTTCTTCTATGAGTTGCCCAAGAGATTCTCTATCTCGAATCTGCGAGAAAATTGTTTCAACAGATCGCTGTAATTTTTCAGAAATCGTCACAATGAGATCAATTGGCATCCCTGCCATCCCCCTTGAACCAGCTTCACCGATGCCTGTTGGTAGATCCTGTACGTGAGCCATAAAATAGAGGGGGGAAGCAGAAAAATTCCTACTGCGACAGAGAATTGTCGAGCATATGCCGCATACTGCTGAGCCCAGAGATTGTCACGAGCGTCTCATCTGTAGGGTTATCAGACAACATGTAACTAATGAAGGATGAAATAACATCAGGTCCGAGCGCAAAGAGGAGCGACAAAAAGTCATCATTTTGCATGCTAATATCCATCATACCCAATGTTTCGAGAATAGTTTCTGGCGTACTCGTTGCATTGAGCTGACTACTCATATTCGTAAGACGAGGGTCAGTGAAACGAGTGAGCGAATAACGTGTCTGACGTTGCTGGTCTGTATCCTTGAACTTCAGATTCTCCCTCTCCACCTGCCATCCATCTCTCAATTCTTCCGAAAGCGCACGGAACACCGCTTCTTCTTCAGCCGTCAGGTAGAGTGTATGTTGCATAGTTTTAGTGTATTCATGAGGGGTCATTTGTCAATCAAATCGCAAGCTTATGCGACTTTCTTCTCAGGTTTCGCTGGCACTTCGCCGGAGAGTTTCTTCTGATACTCTGCGAGCTTTACAAAGTAAGTATCGATTCTGCCTGCGATGCCTAGTAACCTTCCATTTTTAGTGAAAGAATCAGGAGTAGGTAATCTAGACCCCATAGCCATCGCTCCCTGCGATGCTCTCTTTTCCTCGGTAGTCTGGCTCTTCACAGGAATCTCTCGTCCTATCAATTCCGCAGGAAACAAGTACGCGCTCGAGCGGAAGTCCTGCTGAGTGAGCAGTGAACGATTGTTGACTATTGCCTTAATCAACTCAGCCAGTGCTTGCGCTCTAGTATTCAGTATGCTCACTCGCTCAACTGCCAAGGCAGCGTATTCATCATCCAATCCTCCATCTGTACTCATAGAGTCAGGCGGGAGCGTGGGGATCGGGAGCGGCCTGCCGATCTTCTTCAGCATCGTGAGCATTGCTTTCTGAAGGTTGAGCCGAGGCTGTTCTGTCACACCAAGTTCAATATCAACTTTATTCACGTTTTTTTCTATGGCCGCAATGTCCTGCAGTTCTTACTCTATTTGCCACGCAAATCCTGTCGCATCATGCGTTTCTTCGAATTTGCCCTGCTTCACAAGCATACTGTCACGGAACGCAGCGTTTTTCTCCAAGTTTCAGAAGTTCCGCATCTCGCTCAAGTTTCTTTTCGTCTCTAAAATTCATGAGCGCTGCCTGCCTCGTTTCCGCTTCTTCGTCGGCATACTCAGGTGGCTCCAAAATATTCGCCAAGGTAAGCGGAGGTCTGCCGTCTCGATCCTGTATATACGCTTTGCTCGTCATGCCATCGAGACACTTTGCTGTCATGGATAGCGCGCTCTGAAGCTGGAGCCCCTCGGCAATCAGGCCATCTCTCACCTCTTTGATGTTCGTGAGGAGATCAGGACTCTTTTCGTCGAGTGAATATTTTGCTGCGAATGGCGTGAGAACGGCGATCTCTTTCTTTTCTTCATACATTTTGATCGCTTCTCGCAGCTCAATCAATTCTTTCTCAAGAGCAAAGCTCCGTTGCGTCTGTGTTTCGAGATTTCGCTTGAGCGAGATGTACGCTCTCGCATCGAGATCCACTTTCGCTGCTAAGTCAGCTTTCTCGAGTGAATCCGCCATGTTGTCAATGAGCTCTGCAGAAGTCTGAGCATTCGGATTATTGCGAAGAATCGTTCGCCAAGCGAATTGCACGTACCATTCCCACCGCGCATTGTCAGACCCCTGTACGCCTTCATCTTCCTTCTTTGGGTGAGCGACCATTTCGAGGATGAAACGCGCATCTGCATCTCCCGCCTTCGCTTTGGCGTACAAACGTTGGAGGAGGTAGGCAGAGAAAGATTTCTTAAAGAGTGTGCGTGTCGTGTCTGCAGTATTATTGAGTTCCGCTCGTCCGATCTCGTTACTTCGCATTTGCATTTTGAGCTCATTAGATGAGCGCTTTGCATCTTCGGAAAGAGAGGCATCCAAGTGCTTCTCAAAATCTTCCAAGGATGCAAGAGCAGCGTCCGTCATATAAAATGCAGCTTCAGTCGCAACCGCGCCAACGACACTTGCTCGTCCCAGAGATTTCGCTGCCCATCGTGCGTAGATAAGGTAGGCAGGGAGGCCAGCTCCATGCACGATCGCCTTGGTTGCGTGCAGATCCCCATATGCTTGCTGTATAGCAGCTTGTTCCCCGTTTGCTCTCAGAGTCTCAGCCTCCTCCCATGCTGCGAACATTTCTGGCATGTCTACTGCAGCAGCTTCAAGGATGCCTAAGATTGGCAGGCCGTAGGTACCAGCGTAGTACCTTAGGGGTCGGAAGTGTTTGGCTAGCGCAGCGAGAGCTTTATCATTTGTTAGTAACGCATCTATTCTCTTGCATAAATCAGTATCCGGACCAAGTTTGGCAATCCTTTTTGCACTTTCGAAAAATTCATTAAGTGCATTTTGTGAACCTTGGTTTTTAATGTAGTTCCTAAATAAAGTATCAAGAGATTTGACCTTACCTTTGTCATTCGCATGTTTACGGAGCTCTGAAAATACATGATGAATCGGTTCATAAGTTGAAGGTGAGTATCGAAGCATCGCTGCACTTCGTATTTTGTTTACCCATCTAGTATCCATAAATTTCTCAAAAACTTTAGTCGCTCCCATCATATCTCTTCTCGAATGAATGAATTTGTCATGCAGCCCTGCCAGAGTATTTATTGCAAGCCCCCCAGACACTACTCCTGTTGCGCCTGCAGCCACAGGATATTCCTGCCCCAATGCTATGCCTGATTCTACTACTGGCAAAGCTGGCAGCAAAAAAGCCAATCCCGCTGATTGCACAGCAAACGAAATTGCTTTTTGCATCTGCTTTCCATAGTACTCGGCTTCTTCCTTACTTATTTTCTTTCCTTCTATCAGTGCTTGAGTGAATGAGCCCTCTGCCACGCTCTGAGCAATTCTTATCGCTGCCCGTTTTGCACGATTTTTTAGCGGAATCTTGAATCCAAAGACCTCCATATTTACTTGACGCTTATTGATGAAGCTCAGAATCTCGCACTGGAGCCACATCGCCCCGAGAGGATTGCCTGACGCAAGCATCTTGTGAGCAAAGAAGATTCGTAACCCTTGATCGGTTGTCATTTGCGCGAGGTATTCATTGATGACTGCTCTATTGCGGTCATTATTTCCATTATTCGTTTGATCAAAATATGCATCTGGAAATATTTGGCAAAAGTACGGAAGAAGATTGTCTGCTGTAGGCATACTGGCAAAGATTGCCTGCATGATTTTTTCATCATCAGTGGGATTTGTTTTACCCCTCATCGCTGCGACAGTGCCTACATTTGAATCTTTCGTGAGGAAGCTGAAGTAGGTCATTTTTTCTGCTTTTTCTCTGAGTATTTTATTTTTGTCTCCTGCCAATTTTTCACCTGCGAATTGCGCCATGATGCCTCTTGTCAGAGGCTCCAATTCCTCCTTCGCTGCGCTCATCAATTCGCCAACATCAAGCGAGCCGACATCTCCCGAATCTTTCAGCTTTTTGAACACGAGATGAAGCAACGCTCCTCCTCCGCCAGCCTCACGAATATAGTTGAAACAGAGCACGTCATCGATGTTCTTTTTGGGTTCCCTCTTCTCGTACACTAACTTCATGCGTTGTTGATTTTTTTGACAATTCTCTACGACGATCCTGAGCGCCTGTTCGTAGAGAACCTTGTCTTCTGCAGAAGTATTATTAGGTGGCAAACCAAGAGATGTGAGCGTGAGCGGACTTTTTGCATCGAACACCTGTTTCATTGTCATGTTTTTTGTCTTTATTGCAGTAAGCACATCCTCCATTACCTGTGGCCTCAGTTGTAAATTCTCGTCTCCGAAGAGCGAGACAAGTATTTTTGCGGGGCCGATGACAAGTGCTCTCTCTTGGCCCTCTTTTGCTGCCTCTACCACTGCAGGCACTGCAGCTGTTCCTGCAGCCTTGAGTGCGTCAAGTCTTTGTAAGTCTTCCGCAAGCTGCCGTTCTCGCTCTGCAGTTACTGCGATCGCTTTTTCCCCCCATTCTTTTGCCTGATCGGCTTTATCCTGCAACGCACCGAATTGCTTTGAAATTTTGTCCGTCACGCTCTTCACGCCAAAGTAGCCGGCAAGTCCCACAGCGCCAATACCGAGCATCCTCCACAACCACCCAAATCCACGCTTCACAGCCTCTTTTCCCTGCGTAGCCTTCTCTTTCGTTCCCTTCCAGAGCTTTCGTAGGAGTAAAAAAGCACCAACGATTATGGCGCTCCCACCGATGGCTTTGATAGTGCTGCTGTACGTATTGAGCGTTTCTTGAATCTTACTAGCCTTTTTTTCAACGTAGCTGGGCGCATCCTGAACTACACCGGCGAGCTCTTTCAGTTGTTCTCTGACACCCATTTTCGCTTCTGCAATCTCCGCGAGGCGTTTGGCAGCATTCTCGATTGCTGATGTTTCAGGAGCAGTATTATTTGCATTTTTTTTTCTTCGCTCTAATTCACCCCTCACATCTTTCAACTGATCCGCCGTCCACCCTTTTGCTTGATCTTCTGCTCGTTTTTTTTCTGCTGCATCTCCTTGAAAATCACGCATGAATGCTTCGAGCTCCGCTCGCGTATCGAATGTTTGGGTCGGAGGACTTTCAGGAGTAACTTCGATGGTGGGAGGCAGAGGCATGCGTGAGAAATGAATAGGGATTATTTTTTCCTACTAAAGATGGCACTCATCGCTCCTAGGATTACACTCTTGCCAAGGGTGACGAGGCCATACGTACCTACACGTGCGGCGGCACCTGCAATGTCCACAGCTACTTTCCCCACTGGTACCACGATGACTGCGACTGTTTTTCCCGCTGGCACGACCACGTTATTGAGCACAGCCATTACCGCATTTCGCGTATGTTCAATCATTTCCTGCACTCTCTTAAGAGCAGGGTAGGACTCTTGTTTACGTTCATTGGATACTGGTGCTGAAATAGCAAGTGTAGTCATGTATGTGTTGTTGTGTGAAATCCTCACAGTATACTGTAAAAACCTGTTTTTTACAATCTTTTACGCACATTCGCCATAGACCCTTTTTCATTCCTCCTTTACAGTATGCGGGCTATTTTTTGCTTCCTCATTCTATGAACAAACTTTCCGTTCTCCTCGTTTCCCTCAGTGTGCTCACGCTTGCAGCATGCCAAACATCGTCGCTCTCTGAAGACGAAAAACGTGCACCAGAGGCTTCAGTTACTTCCGTGAGCGGAAGAGTGCTGGAAGTGGATGAAGCGCAGAGTGTCGTTTCATTCGTGGGAAAAAGCAATATTGTGAATCACGAGGGAAAGTTTAACGATTTCTCAGTCTCCATTAAGCAAGACCCAGAGTCCCCAGCTGATCTTGAGAAGGCGACAATAGAGGTAGTCATCGATATTGCGAGCGTGGAAGTGGATTCAGACGGGCTTCGCAATCACCTGCTACAAGAAGAATTTTTCAATGCTGAAGCGTTTCCGCAGGCTACTTTCCGTTCAACCAGCATCGAAAACATCAGTGGGAATCGCTATAAAATTTCCGGCGAGATGACACTAAAGGGCAAGACAGAGCCACTCACCATGACCGCCGACATTACAGACGACTATCTCACTGCAACATTCGATATCATGAGAGCAACGTATGGCATCGGTAACGATGCCTACGGCCAAAAGCTCCTCGATCCTGCAGTCCCCGTACAGGTGAAATTGGTATTCAAGAAGTAGGAGAGATGCAGCAGCGGACACTGCGCATGGATCGATGATGTTATTCCTCTTTCTCAAAGCGCAACGACACTGAGTTTAAGCAGTACCGTTTTCCTGTGGGAGGCGGGCCATCGTCAAAGACATGACCAAGATGCGCATCGCACCGCGCGCAGAGAATCTCAGTTCGCAGCATGCCAAAGGAACGATCGGATTTCTCTTCCACATGATTCGCGATGGACCGAAAGAAGCTCGGCCAGCCTGTGCCGGATTCAAATTTGTCATCCGAATGGAATATCGGGAGTGCGCAACACACACAGACATACGTTCCCTTCTCTTTGTTATTCAGCAGAAGCCCGCAGAATGGCTCTTCTGTTCCCTTGCCACGAGCGACAGCATACTGCTCGGGAGTGAGCAGTGCCTTCCACTCAGCATCGGTCTTATAGATTTTTTCAATGGGCGCAGAATGTTTCATCGTCAAGAATCATGATGCTCATCAGGAAAAGAAGCAACGAAATTTGGAGTTGGTGGAGCATTCCGAAGTCATCTCGAACTTCCTAAACTCCTGAGTCAGGATATAACGGTTATTGCTAAAAAGTTCGTAGAACTCGGATTTTCGCTACATTGGATCAAAACAATACTAAACGAGCAGCCTCAGAAAAAGGATCACCTGATCCTGTAATGCGCATTCTGGCAATGAGCTGTCTGAACCAATCTCGAACTACATTCCACATCGAGACAGATTGAAGTAGAATGACGCAACATGAGTACCACACTGCAAGCATCGAGACTTTTCGGTTCCTCGGATATGAGTTCTTGGTCGAAAGGCAGAAAATTCGTTACCGCATTTTGCATATCTTTCTTATTGAGTTTCATAGGAGGAGCGATCTTGTTCCTCGGGTTACGGATGATTTTGAGTGTCATTGAAGGCAGAGAGGCAACCCCGGTCGGATATCTCTACCGTATGTTCATGTACCCAGATCAACACCCATTGCAATACGTCGCAGTGGTCGCGATTCCTTTTGCATTTCTAACGGCAATGTGGACTTCAACCGTCAGCCGTCGTCTTCGCTCATACCGTTGGCTGCAAATCAATGGAGTCATTTTATTGTCGCTTGTGATGAGCAGCGTCTTAGGTGGGTTACTATGGACTTTTCATGACATGCAAGCTGGGTACTTCCCTGCATATGACACAATGATTGATCATTTTCAGCAGGGAGCGTGGTGGGGCTTAACGCTCGGTCCCATTATCGTTGCACTTTCAATACCGATGAATGTTTTGGCATTCATCATTGCGTACAGCATTGCAAGTTTTACAGAGCGTACGTTCAACACGTGAGTACCAGGATCCATGGGTTCTAAGAATCGATCTCCAACCTTTACTAGGATACAATATGGGTATGGACGTGCTTTCAGCTCTCAAAAATGTCGCAGGCTTGGCGAAAAAAATCAGCGATATCCCCTTGCAGCAGCGCATCATCGATCTACAAAATTCCTATCTTGAAGCGCAGGAAAAGCACCATGAATCCAAGGAATAATTGGAGACCGAAGTAGCCAAGCTGAATGAGGAAAATGTGAAATTGAAAAAGGCTTTTGAAATTAAGGCTACTGTCAGAAAACAATGGTCCAGGTTATGGACAGTCGATGGTAATGTGATCGATGGTCCTTTTTGTATTACGTGCTGGGAGAGGAATCAGCAATTGCTTACGATGATCAAGAACGATGATCACGATGTCCTATGTCCGGTATGCAAAATTACGATGATGAGTACCAGACTGCCTACGGAAAAAGATTTCGCCACTAAAGATTCGTGAAGTAGCTTCTCGAACTCCAAGAAAACCGCTACCGATAGCCACATTTTCTATTCAGAAACAGGAATACTAGATGGAAGAAAATCCCAATCTCGAACTCGTTCAGAATCGCCTTAAAGTTCTAAATTCTTTGCTGAAACGCATTTTCGTAGTTCGAACTTCGTGATGGTGGAGCTGAGGGGACTCGAACCCCTTACCTCTTCCATGCCATGGAAGCGCTCTACCAGATGAGCTACAGCCCCAACCGTTGCCAGATTGTACTGTTGCTGATCTCAGAAGAGAAGCTGATTTGTACCCTCTGCTCACTTGACTGGAAAAGATGAAGTGCTTGCGGTACTGTACGTGTGCGTGAGAAAACACCGTGCGCCCGTAGCTCAGCTGGATAGAGCATCAGCTTGCGGAGCTGGGGGTCGTAGGTTCGAATCCTGCCGGGCGCACCATCGTGAAAAAGTTGAAAAAAACGTCAGATTACACTATAATGACAAATAATACTTCATACCAACACACACTATGAGAGCACACAAGAAGAACAGTCAGAATATGCATCAGGCAGTTCTCTTAAGCCTTGCTACTGTTCTCGCAGCCGGCATCATGACTGTTATCGTTGTTGCAGGAGGCAATTCTTCTTCTCTCGTAGGAAGAGTGCAGCCACCGCCAATGGGGAGAGTATCGCCTCCGGTATCAGGAGTGGTAGTACAGCCATCGCCATTTGCAGACGTGGCAGTTGGCCTTCGAGCGCCGTATACTGTGAGATCTGATACGACTGGATTTCCAATCCAGATAGTTGCATTCAATCGTGGCCCAGCAACCGCACAGGATGTGATGGCTAGCCTCACTCTTCCAAGCTCCCTCACATTCGCTTCTACGGTTCTAGGGTGTGCTATTGATGGCCAAACTATGAAGTGTAGTGTAAACACACTCAGAAGTGGCTTCAACTTTGAAAAAACAGCGAATGTAAAGTGGAAGAATGATCTCTGTCCTACTGGGAACGAAGATAGTGATCTCTATCATCCTGTGATGGCAACCGTCTCTGCGAGCACACAAGACCCAAACTCAAGCAATAATCAAATGAGTAGAATAGTGACTCTCGTGTGTCAGCCATGAAGCGGTGACGCTTGTCACGAGAGAAATATGCGGTCCTCAGACAGCTCTCATTTCCTGCGTGCTAGAGATTTTGCTCGCTCTGGCAGCCAGAGCAAACTGAAGGTAGTACTCATCTAGCCACTCTGCGGTGAATGCATATTGATTATCGCCGACAAAATAGTCACACACTATTTCTCTCTGTCGACAGAGCTCTCTCAGTCTAAACTTGTTTTTTGGATCAGCAATCGTCAAGTCCATGAGCTCGATCATACGGTCGAATGATGTATTGAATCGCTGTGGATCAGCCATGTTCTTTGCTCGAATAACTCTTCCTACTTCGCTGCCTATGTTACCGAGTTGCTCGAGCAGAGTGAGCTCATGCCATCGGCCAGATGCGAGCGATGAGTGTTGAAATTGCATCGTCATATAATCAATTCTGAGAGTCCACCACGCACTTTAGCATATCTCCAAAGATTTCTTTACTGATCCTGTGAAGCTCAAGTTTTTGTATAGGGTGCCGAATAATGCGAATGTGAGACATGTGCATGCATTCTATCGTAAGATTGCAGGATTGCCACAGTGAGTCTTTATTGCTGTCGAGATACGTAAACGGAGACAAGATACGACACTGCAGTGTCAAAGAAGTTTTTCGAGGAGTAGACTACACACTGCGCATGCCTCTCACTCTCGCCACACTCAATCAACAGCTCGCATCGTGGAAGGGCTGTGCACTCTGTGAGAATGCAAATCCTGTATTAGGAGAAGGAAGCCCGAACGCGAAGGTGATGTTCATCGGCGAGGCACCCGGGCAGAAGGAAGATGAGCTCAAGCGTCCGTTTGTCGGCGCAGCGGGAACCTTTCTAAATGAACTGCTCTCGTCTATCAATCTCAAGCGTGAGGACGTGTACATCAGCAACGTCGTCAAGTTTCGGCCTCCCAATAACCGAGACCCCGAGCAAATCGAAAAAGAGCAATGCCTGCCATGGCTACTGCTTGAAATAAGCATCATTAAGCCCCGTGTTATCGTGCCCCTCGGCCGCCATGCACTCGCGCACTTCTTCCCCTCCAAAACAATCTCAGAAGCGCACGGAAAAGCATTGTCTCTCACAGATGCAGTCACAGTATTCCCCATCTATCATCCTGCTGCCGCACTGCACAATGGATCACTTCGCCAAGCGCTCACATCCGACTTCAGAGCTCTCGGTGAATATCTTGCCCAAACTGGCATCGTGTGATGAACCTGTGTTTCTCTCTGCTATGCTAGCCGCGTATGACTGCGCTCCTGTTTCGCATCGCCCTCTCAGGAGCACTCTCTATCGCTTCGTTACTCGTCGTTCTCTTCAGGGTGAGCCCCCTCCTCTCGCCTTCGATCGCTCTGCCCTTCTTCTTCCTCACACTCTTTCTGTCTGTCGTGACAGTGTCTTCTCTCGTATTCTACGGCCTCTGGGGCTTTGTCCCCACTGAGACTCTCGATGCAGGCGGCAAGCTCACAATCTCAATTCGAGAAGCAATCTTTTTAGGGTGTGCAACCATAGTGCTGCTGCTCTTTCATTTGCTCAGCATCCTCACATGGTGGATAGGCGTGCTCATTTACGGTGTGTTTCTCCTCATCGAGTTGGCTTTGCATGCATAGAGCAAGGGATGACCGATAGTCTTTCTCTCCGGCGATGATTTCTCTACACTTTCTTCATGTCTTCGCTCCTGCCTCCCTGGGATTCCTATCTCAAACGCATTCATGCAGCGCATGCAGAAGAACTGGATGCATTGGAGCATGAGCTCTTTGGAAGGAAAGCCGGTGTTCTCACAATAGCCATGAAGGATCTTTCTTCGCGATCCTCAGCGGAGCGCAGAGAGCAGGGAAAGGTGCTCAATACAGTGAAGGCAGAACTTCTAGCAGAGCTCACTGCCCGTCGAGATGCGCTGAACGAGCAAACATACGCAGATCTGCGCGCAGAAGATGCTCTCGATATGACGTTGGATCTTCCTGCCAAGCAGTACGGCCATGCTCATCCGATTCATGAGTTCATACGTTCTGCAGAAGAAATTTTCGGCAGAATGGGATTTGAGAGTTTTAGCGGGCCAGAAATCGAGAGTGAAGAATTGAATTTCAATAAATTGAATATTCCATCAGATCATCCGGCGAGAGACATGCAAGATACGTTCTGGGTGTCTTCTGAGAACAAGACCGTCCTTCGGACGCACACCTCTGCGGGTCAAATCCGTTACATGCTCGCTCATAAGCCTCCACTGCGCATGATCAGTGCCGGCAAAGTATTCCGCAAAGATAGCGATGCCACACACTCACCCATGTTTCATCAAATTGAGGGGCTCATGGTCGGCAGAGATGTTTCGCTTGCAAATATGAAGGCTGTGATGGAGACAGTCATTCGCGAGCTCATTGATCCTCATGCGGAATTTCGTTGGCGCGCTGGCTACTTTCCCTTTGTGGAGCCAGGCTTAGAAGTGGACGTGCGTTGGCGAGGAGACGAGGCGGAGAGCAGGGAAGGCAAGTGGCTGGAGATCGTCGGTTGCGGCATGGTGCATCCACACGTCCTGCAGAATGTAGGAATCGACCCAGCGGAATTCCAAGGCTTTGCCTTTGGTTTTGGTGTCGAGCGCATGATCATGATCAAGCACCGCATTCCAGACTTACGTCTTTTTTACGGCGGCAATACTGCATTTCTCGATCAGTTTTAGATCGCAGAGAATACTCTCTTCATCGCTGTCCTAGTGAGCGTCGCTCCACATTGTTGGATCTTTCGCAAACGCGCGGATCTCTTTCACCTGATCATCAGACAGAATGTTCATGGCAGAGGCTACGGTGATGATTGTATCGAGAGATGTGAGAGAGTGTATTCGTACTCTCGCTTCTTCTGCGGCCTCGAGAGAGGCGGAAAGTCCGTAGCTGAAAATGGACACGATATCGGCAACACGGCATCCTCCTTCATCGCGAAGAGCATGCACTGAAGAGATAGAGCTGGAGCCAGTGGAAATGAGATCTTCAATTAAGACGACATCAATATTTGATTTCAGGCCTCCTTCAATCCGTTTTTTAGCACCGTGTTCCTTCGGCTTGCTCCGTACGTATGCAAAGGGAAGATGCATCTTCTCTGCAATGAGCGCAGCCCATCCGATTGCAGCAGTTGCTGTACCCGCGATGGCATCCGGTTCTATATGAAGCGCCTTCACGCGTTGCACCAAGGCATCCACGACGAATGCTCGAGCTTCCGGATGGCCGTAGATCATCCTGTTGTCGCAGTAGATGGGCGATTTCAGTCCTGTCGTCCATGTGAAGGGAGGCGTAAGCGAAAACTTAACCGCTTCAATTGAGAGTAAGTATTCGGCAATTCTTTTTCCATGTGGCATGGTGAGAGGCTACAGCTTGTGCATGAAAAAATGCAAGACGACATTCAGGGGCTGCACACGGTGAAAAAAGAACGTTCTACGCCTATACTGCATCGTAAGTTGTATGGAATTCACTCACGACCAACAAGCAGGGCTCACTCGTATCGTTACAGTATTTCTTGCAGAGAATGCAAACCTCAATCTCTCTGCTCTGCGTACCCATGAGCAGTGTTACATAGGTAACGTGCTAGATTCACTCGCGCTGCTCGATACGCTTGGCGTGTTTCTCGGCGAACACTGGCAGACACTCCCCTGCAAGGCGCTCGACCTCGGTACCGGAGGTGGATTTCCTCTCCTCCCTCTCGCGTTCATGCTCCCCGCATGGAGCTTTATCGGGCTTGATGCTACGGCAAAAAAAGTGGAAGCGCTCAATCGCATGGTAGGCTCACTGGAGCTTCACAACGTCAAGACTGTGTGTGGCCGCTCAGAGACAGTCGCCCACACACCCGACTATCGAGCATCATGCGATCTCGTGCTCAGCAGAGCCGTTGCCCCACTTGCAACGCTCCTTGAGTACTCAGTGCCGCTCACGAAGGTGCACGGACATTGCGTATTTTGGAAGAGCATGCATATTGCTGATGAATTGCGCATGTCACTCTCTGCGTGTGATGCGCTTTCAGTATCACTCGTTCACACTCATCGCTATGCGTTACCTGGATCATGGGGAGAGCGACAGCTACTCATCTACCAAAAAAAAGCGGAGACACGGAGCGTGTATCCACGAGGTGTCGGCATTCCAAAAGGAAAGCCGCTGTAAGCGTTTAGGAGAGGGGATTGCTGAGGCTACTTAAGACGACGAGCAGAGAGCAGAAGACGACAACGAAGAGCGGAGACAACTGAAGAGTGCGTGAGCGCATACCAAGTAAACGGGAATGAAATAAAGATACCGCTACGAGTGAGACTGCCGACAAGTATAGTCAGATTGATATTCCTGTCACTTCCTAATAGTACGTAAATGAATGCTAATAGCATGTGAGAGAGGATAAGTGCTCAGTTATTCTGCAATGGGAGTAATAGTTGACTAAGTAGTATAAATAGTTTTAGAAAACTATAAAAAGATTGATAGAGTAGAAAAAAGTGGCACGATATTGTTTTATGAGCACGCTCATTTCTTCTGTATACTCGTAAAGAAGAGCGATGCCAAAACCTTTCATCCCCCGTGATTCATGGGCCGTCAAAGCAGCCAAAGAAGGCTATAGAGCGCGATCGGTATACAAACTGATGGAGCTTGATGAGAAATTTCACCTCCTACGAAATGGCATGCAGGTGCTCGATATTGGTGCCGCACCGGGAAGCTGGCTGCAGTATACGGCGAGGAGAGTTGGTGAAGCGGGGAGAGTGCTCGGCATCGACCTTCAAACAATTGAGCCCGTGCATGCAAACGTCGTGACAGTGGTGTGTGATAGTACAGACGAGAGCGCTCTACGAGCCGCTATTGCCGTAGCACACTTGCATCGAATCGAGTTGATCCTCTCCGACATTGCTCCAAATACGAGCGGTATTAAAGACATTGATCAATGGCGTTCGATCGAATTGAGTCAGCACGTTCTCTCGATTGCTCGCACGCATCTAGCTCCGCACGGCACGCTCGTCATGAAGGTGTTTCGCGGTGCGGATTTCGATGATTTTCTCGCTCTCTGTCGAGAATCGTTTAATCGTGTAACGATCGCAACCGTGAAGGCAAGCAGAGACAGGAGTAGGGAGGTGTACGTGGTGTGCAGGTGAGAGTGGGCCGAGTTGTCCAGAGCTTTCAATGGTCAGATGCAGACACTATCAGCTATGCTTGCATCCATGATTGTTCTGTCGTCGGTGACGAAGCGTTTTGGGAGCAGATTAGTGCTCGATCATGTGAGTCTGCGCATTGAGCCTGGGGAATTCGTCTGCGTTACAGGCCCAAGCGGCGCTGGAAAATCGACGTTCATTCACATGCTCATTCGAGCGGAAGTGCCGACTGAGGGTGTGGTAGAAGTGGATGGAGTCGATCTTGCAGCAGTGCCGCCCTCTATTCTCCAGATGTATAGGCGCAGAACGGGAGTCGTCTTTCAAGATACGAAGCTGCTTTCTGATCGTACAGTGTATGAAAATGTCGCATTTGCTATGGAGGTGTGCGGGGATGACGATGCAGTCATCGCAGAGCGCGTGCCAATACTCTTACGGCAAGTGGGCCTCCTTGATCGAGCCTCAGCGTTTCCTCGAGAGCTTTCGGGCGGGGAGAAGGCTCGTGCAGCTCTCGCTCGGGCTCTCGTTCACTCACCGATGATTGTCATAGCAGACGAGCCGACGGGCAACGTCGATCCTCGTCAGTCTCTCATGATCGTCGATCTTCTTAAGGCAGCGAATGCGGCTGGCGCGACCGTCATTCTCGCATCGCACGATCGACAGATCGTAGACGCGCTCCATGTGAGAGTCATACGACTGGAGGACGGAAAAGTGATTCGTGATTCTATCGGAGGGTACGATGCAGGCACACCTTCAAAAACTCCCGTCATCGATCCTCGCAAACATCAAATTTTTGAATCCAATGCAGAGAAAATGTCAGATGGAATGAAGCAAAACAATCCCACAGAGAACGATGCAGCCAGCGGCAAGAGCGGAAAAATAAAGCCTATTGCCATCTAATCTCGACGAGCGCGCCGCAACTACCACTGCAGCGTTCCTTCCATCTTCACTTCTCCCGTTCCATGAACGATAGTGCCGATGGGATAACAATCGATGCCTAGTTTTCCGCATAAAGAAGAGATCTGTTCTGCATGATGCGCGTCACAGACGAGGGTGATGCCCACACCGAGGTTAAAGGTTTGAATCATGTCAGCATCACTCGTACCGCTTACATCACGAATGACCCTGAATTCAGGCAGCACCCGCATTGCCCCACAGTCGATTTCCGCATTGAGAGTCGACGGAAGAATGCGGTTTAGATTGCCAAGTATGCCTCCTCCTGTGATGTGTGCAATCCCTGTGGGAACGAGATTTTTTTTGATCAAATTTTGTATACAAGAAACGTAGCACCGATGCGGTTCTAGCACAGCGTCGAGAAACGTTTTTCCTCCGCACGAGACCGATGCAATCTCTGGCTTCTCACGTAGGAGCTTTCGTACCAGCGTGTAGCCGTTGGTGTGCAGCCCACTCGATGCCAAAGCAAGCACCACATTTCCTTCTTCGATGCGCGAGCCGTCGATCACTGAGTCGCGCTCGACAATGCCGATGACACTCGCGGTGAGAACGTACGTTCCTTTGTCGAGTACGCCGGGCTGTTCCGATGTCTCGCCTCCTGTGAGTACGCATCCTTGAGCCTTGCAGGCACCTGCAATACCTCTCACGATGCGAGTCACTTTTTCTTTTTCAATTGCTCCACACACGATGCAGTCCTGCACGAAGAGCGGTACGGCCCCCATAACTGCAATATCGTTGATGAGGTGGTTGATCATATCTTCACACACACTTTCGATGCGGTCATGCTGAAAAGCGAGCAATTGTTTGCTGCCTGGTTCTTCCGTTTTGCACACCAGCACCGGGTGTTGGTATCCCGGAAACGATCCGCTTACGAGCGATGCGAATGCGCCGAAAGAATTGAGAACCCGCGGATCTCCAGCATTGAGAGAGTCTGCCATGGCTCGCTTGGTGGCATTGGCATTGTCGATATCCACTCCGCTATCGCGGTAGGAAATGGGAGGAATCATGAGTGTTGCGGGAGAGAATCAGGGTGGTTATTACGTCATAGTACATTTGAATTGTATCACCGTCATACTCGGTTGTCTGTTGGAATGATTGTAGGCACTACCAAATCTACGGCGCTGTAACTGTTGCTTATGACCATCCTTTCGGAGCTAAAATATTTCTTAGCTGTGCACTGGAAATTCTTCAATCACTTTGTACCTTGCAAAATATTTAGACAATAAATGTTGAATGAATTTGATTCCATCCTTAGCAAATTTTATTTTTTGTGTATCTGTATCAGTAGATATTATCTTTTTCAGAGAATTTACAGCGAAATTGATTTTATTCTGCCATTGATGAAAATGAATATTTAGCTTACCAATTACCTCTTGTTCATATAAATCGATTCCAAGTCTACTACTGATTCTTCTATTTTCAATGGTGTGCACTCGTAATGCAATATCAAAAATCATTGTCACGAATTCATTAGTGAGAATTTTTGATTCACTACGCAAAGCGAAGTCAATATTATTGTACAATTGTCTCAGCTGGTAGTAATTCTCAATATCTATATTGCATGTTGTTTCATTCTCTTTCCCCCCACCTTCTTCATACTTGCTAAAACTATTTAATACTTGTTCTATTGAATCTCGTAATCTAGGCTGCAGACCTTCCCTATTAAATGCCCGAGTGAGAGCTGCGATGAATGCAGTGCTTTCTTCTGAAGTAAGCGCATCGATGGAAGGAGCCATCGGATTGTATTTTCCCCGTACTCCTTGCAGAGAACTTAATTCTGGAATTTCATCATAATGGCCGAAGATATGAGCTAACGGAGCAGCTAACGGTATCAATTTCACATTTTTTTCTGACAAAATATAAACAAAATGAGATAGTGATACTATTACCTGCTTAAGGCGATCTACGATTGCTCTAGTGGCTTCATCTTTTCTTTCATCAGCTTCTAATCTATGACATAAATCCACAATCAATAATATTTGATATTCAATCAATTCAGGATTATCAAATGCGTAGAGAAATGTTTCATGATCCGTACATCCGTCGTAGTCAATTCCTAATTCAGATAATTGAGGAATACTCTTTATTTCTTCCAAGCAATTCTCCAATTTTGGATACAAAGAATATCGTCTTATTGTCGAAAGCTCCCTTAAGAGAATTATTGCAAAATGATGCAAACTATCTTCAGAAGCATTTAACAATTGCAATTTTAGCAATAATTGAGCAGTACAAAATTCGATTATTCTGAAATCTTCCTGATCTCTTATTATTCTTACAATCATTTCCCTCATTTCTTCCGTCAATTCCTTTTCTTCATTTTTCACAATTCTCCTCAAATATTTTTTTCTTTCTTCTAATAAATTATGTCCCTGAACTACTTGAGATATTTCAGTCAAATATGAAGTGAGGATTTGATGTGCGATTGTTGCTAGTGGATGCGATTTGAGTGGATCAGGTGGATTTGTATTTATTTCTAACCAAAGAACTGCTTGCAGAAGAGTCTCTCCTTCCAAGAATCCTTGAAAATTAATCTCTGTATCGATTTGTTCAATAAGATGTTGTGTGCCTGTATATTCATCATTGAGATTTTCTAGATGAAAAGCTGTAGTTATAATGGCATCAGTGCCACTGGTTAGCCCACTCATTGCATTTACCAAAGCATTCTTATGTCTACTGCTTTTGAAGTAATGCTCAATGTACGTTATTAATTTTGTATCTTCTTCCCTTTTCTCTTGAATTATTGTTGCAGCTAGACATGGATTATCGAGTATTTCAAATAATGTTGACGTATCACTGCTTTTAGCAGCATTCGCCGCTTCGGCAAACATCTTCATACTAGTTTCAAAGTCATTATTAAAGTTTGTTGCCAAATTTTCTAAAAAAGCCAGCACTACTTTTGCTGCATTTTTTGAATCTTCAGGAGCAGATGGGTTATCAATAATCTTTTTTAAGAGTACGCAATATCGAGCAATCTCTGGTACTATATTACGTAATTTTTCCGTTATATCATTTATTATAGGATCAGACAGCAACTTGTCTATGTATGCAACCATATTTCCTATTCCTCTAATGTCACATTGTTCATTGTTAAGTGCCCTACCGTTAATTGCGTCGAGCGCCGCAGTACCTGCCTCGTGGATAGTGGTACAATAAAATACTTTCAATCTCTCATCTTCCAAACTACTCTTATTGAATTCTTGAGTCACTTCAGGAGATTTTTCTTCATAAAAATTATTACTTATTTCATTATTCATAAATATAATATTAAACATTAAATATAATTTGTCAATTATTATTTATCAATGAATCAAGCAAATCGCTGTACGATGCGATGCGTGACCTCTTCTTGGCATCTCATTCACCTCTTTAAGAATGCGGCGGCGTGCATAGAAAAGGACATGCAAGCAGGGCTCCTCGATATGGAATTGAGCCCATGCCAAGCACAAGCACTGGATGTCATCGACTCACACGGAGCGTCCATGAGCGCCATGAGCAAAGCACTCTGCTGCCACAAAAGTAACATTACTCAAATAGTAGACTCTCTCGTAAGTAGGAATTTAGTCGAACGAGTGGTATCTGAGAAAGATCGCAGGATCTGTACGCTGACCCTCACTCCCAAAGGAAGAGAGGTTCTCATAGTGATCAGGCGTTCGTTGCTTGCACAGTCGAAAATTTGTTTCGAGGTGCTCTCTCACGAAGAGTGTGAACAGTTACAGCGTCTACTCGATCGCTTGGTCGCAGCATGGCAGAAGCGAGCATGATGATTGCTAAGATGCGGGGAACTCCAGTACCATCTTTCTATTGCTTCTCACTTCTTTATGAATTATCACGATTTGCCAATCGGCGAACGCGCTCCTGAGATCATCACTGTCGTCATCGAGATTGGAAGCGGCACGCACAATAAGTATGAGTACGATCATACGCTTGGCGTCTTCAAGCTCGATCGAGTGTTGCATTCTCCCATGTTCTATCCAGTTGATTACGGTTTCATTCCGTGTACCCATGCCGATGATGGCGATCCCCTCGATATTCTCGTGCTGACCGATAGTCCCACGTTTTCAGGCTGCGTGTGCGAGGTACGACCCATCGGAGCACTCACGATGACCGATGACAAAGGAGGCGATGACAAAATCCTTGCGGTTCCCGTAGGCAATCCCCACTACAACAGTGTCAAAGATCTTTCCGATCTGGAGCCTCACCTCCTCGATGAAATCTCTCACTTTTTTGCCACATACAAAACACTCGAGAAAAAAGAGGTTCATATCGATGGCTGGCATAAGAGAGAGAAGGCGTACCAGCTCATAGAGAGCGCTCGTAAAGCGTATGCATCGCACTCATAATCGGAAAGACTGTTATGGTTTTTGCAGGAGTGAGGTTATTTTTTCTCCCCATTTCCGTATTTTTTCCTCTTGTCCGTACGGTTCGTTGACGATGATGAGCGGAATCAAGGCCATTGTTGCACCTGACGACTTCAAAAATCTCATGAATTGCTCCGTGCAGCGCGTGGTATGGTAGTAGCGGTCATCTCCGAGGCTAATGAAGGCAATCCGCTTGCCAGACAACGAAACGCGCTCTGATGGTTCGAAGAGAAATCGATGCATGGTTTCATTCAGCTGCCCCTCTCTGCCGCCGTAATTCCATGTTCCTGAGGCGAGAATGAGCAAATCAGCATGAGTGAGATCCTGCGGCGACGCGAGCTCTGTTTTTAGTTTCTTCACATGAATCGAAGGAGATGCTGTAGCGAAGAATGCTGCTAGTGTTTCCACAACATACTCAGTGTGTCCGCTCGTCGAGGAGTAGATAATGGTGAGAGAGGGCATAGCTCAAAGGGTACTACAGAGATGGTAGACTCTTTTCTGTTTTCATGCATTGATTTTGTAGTGGCAAGAGGCCATCATTACCGTGATGCTATTCTCAAAGAGCGCTTCGAAATCGCATGCTCCCGCACACGATTATGCCGATGATTTCAGCTATGTAGATCCGAAGGCCTGCTATCTCGATGCGGCGTGCCAAACCCTGAGACCTCGCCCCGTCATTGAAGCCGAAAATGAGTACTATCTGCAGTACAATGCATGCGGAGGAAGGGTGAAGTACCGTTGGGGAATGACTGTGGATGAACGAGTGAAAGAAGCGCGTAGGAGCCTGCTTTCGTACTGCAACAAGAGCGAAAAAGAATATGCCGTGGCCTTTACGCTCAACACCACGTACGGCATCAATCTCGTCTTGCACCAGTTGCCGAAAAAGACGTTTTCTACCATTGTCACCTCAGAAATTGAACACAACTCCGTCTCTCTTCCATCCATGACGTGGGCAGCAAACAGAGATGCCACACGCATCGTGCTGGCACGGAATGAAGAAGGCGATGTGCTGTACGACGCATCTGATCTCCAAGGCGCAGTCGTCTTACTCAATACCATGTCGAACATAGATGGCAGAATCCTCGGTAATGCTCGCACACTCATCACCGACACCCATGCCGCTGGAGGCATCGTTCTCTTCGATGCTGCGCAAGGGTTTGGGCATGCTGTCTCTCTCTTGAGAGAGGCAGACTTCGACGCTGCGTTCGGCTCTGGGCATAAAATGTACGGTCCATCAATAGGGTTCATCATCATCAAGCGATCACTACTGCAGAAACTTGATCCCTTCTTCATCGGAGGAGGAACCGTGTCCGATGCAGAGAGGAGTGCTTTTTCTCTCATTGGCGCAGGCGAAGAAGCTCATGCAATACTCGAAGCAGGATTGCAAAATTGGGCAGGCATCATCGGCTTGAACGCAGCAGTTGAGTGGCTTGCTCGTCAACATGAACGCGAAACGCGAGAGCGATCACTCGCCCAAACCTTGTTCGATGGCCTGCGTGCCATGCCGCGCGTACAGCTTTTTACTCAACATCCCAGCTCCATAGTCAGTTTCCATGTCGAAGGGATCGATGCTCACAGCCTAGCGCTGTACCTCTCTGAGAGAGATATTATGTGCCGCAGTGGTTCATTCTGTTGTCACGCGTATTTGCAGCATCAACTCGGCCTGCCTCCACTATTGCGTGTTTCACTAGGGCTCTACAACACTCAAGCGCACATTGACCATTTCCTTTCGTCTCTCACTACCATTCTCACAACACTCTAAATGTTCTGTATCGCTGCATTCATAGTCTTTGCGATTCTCGCTATTTTTTCCGCTACCTACCGCCCTCTCGCCGCCAAGGCATGGCATTGCGTGCTGAGACGCATCACCTTTCGTCCGTGCGACATCAATTTTGGCGCAGAAATGAAGGGGAAGATTATTGGAAAACTTATATTCTCCCACCCCCGACTCGCTCGCTTTCTTAACCGATGGATTGATTGGCTATCTTGTATATTTGTCATGCTCAGTATCTGGAGCATTCTCGTCGTTCTGCAGTCGGGCTTGAATCTTTGGGTTTACGATACGTGCAATCCCCAAAGCGCAGAGTCTTGCTCGCTCTCAGGTGAGGCATGCGGGGTGGAGCAACAATCACTGGGATTCGCAGAAGCGATTCGGGCCGGGAGAGTCGGCGAGTGGATGACCGCTCCTGCTGTTCAATTTTTTGAAACGCTGAGCCGTATTCCTGATCGTCTCAAGACGTGGCAACCGCAGGAGTTTCTTTCGCCTACGGCAACGTTTTACCGTCCACGAGACGAGGGAAAGCCGTACGGCCTAGAAATCATCGATCCGAGTTGTACATTCTGCAAGAAGCTCACGCGTCACATGGTAGAGGCAGGTGCGATGGAGAACGTGAATGTGTCCTATCTGCTCTATCCCATTCCATCGAGTGCAACTGGAGGGTACAAGTTTCCTCACTCGTTTCTCATGTCTTCATTCATTGAAGCATCGAAGCGTGTGCCTCGTTCTCGCGGCGACAATGCTATCACTCCAGACTGGCAGCTCATCGAGCGAATTTTTGAAGGGACGACAGACGATCCAGAGTTGCAATCCCGTTTTGCCATTGGCATGACCCGCCTTCAAGCGTACGCAACCCTCCTCTCATTGCTAGCTGACATAGGGTACACGCAAGAAGAAGTGGATCGCATCGAGGCTCTTGCCTCGTCTGAAGAAGTCTTGCAGAGCCTTGCCGAGCAGCGCGCCATCGTCGAGGAGCGTATTCGAACCATCAAGATCCCTACGCTCTTACTCGGGGGGAGGCGCTTTGATCGCGTGATTGCACCTGCCAACATTAAGAATCTCATTCAAGGATCTTCTGATTAATTACTGCCAGATGCAAGTGCAGTAATTTCAGTCTGAGAAAGTATGCGGTTGTAGATTCTTACATCGTCCAGTAAGCCAGAGAAGTGATAGAGGCCGCTCGTATCCACTGATCCTATGGTAAGTTCTGAGTTTGTCGCGTTGGATCCTCCGAGGGGTGCGCTGCTCACGAGTACTCCATTGACGTAGATCTTTCCAGTTACACCATCCCACGTTGTGGCAACGTGAGCCCATTGCATACTAGGAAATGCGGCACTGATGAACGAATTATAGTGGCTTACGTAGTACCGAAGATTGCCTCCATAAAAGTACAATCCCCAACCATTACCCCACTGGCCACTGGCTGTTTTCGCGAGAGGCCCCTTCCAATCTGAAGTATTGTTAGCTTTCATCCAGAAGGCAATGCTCTGCTGAGAAGGAGAGAAAGCAGTGTTTGATCCTGCGTTCAGGTTAGTATTTATTCCATTAAATTCGAGACTGCGTGCATTAGAGAATGAAATAGCGGAAGGCTTGTCTAAAGACGGCAAAGGCGCATACTGGCCATAGTTTGCGTGGCGAGTGTTGCCAGAAGAATCTGCGGCAACTATTCCAGATGTCTCATCGAGTTTCCAGTAGGAAACGAGACCCGAACTGAGAGTGCTCTGAACCGTTCCAATCACTGAGAAGCTGAAGGTGCTCGTCCCCGTCACATTCGTATCAAAGCTCACAGTGCCCCCGGGCGAACCTCCTACTGCAGCGTTCAATCGTAGTACGAGTGTTGTGGAGTTTCCAGGCGCTACTGGGCTTGAAAAGCTGGAAACGACACTGTATCCCGCAGGCGCAGCACTGAGGTTTGTGAGAGTGAGAGTAGCATTTCCAGTGTTTGTGATAGTGAGCGTTCGATCGATGGGTGAGCCGAGAGGAGTGGTGAGGAAATCCACGGTACCGCCATTTGAGAGAGGGTTTCCTTGGGTTTCTACGAGGATATTTGGAGCAGTGATTGCACCACCGCCTGTCGTTCCACCAGTATCACCTCCTGTAGTCCCGCCCGTTGTCCCCCCAGTCGTTCCTCCTGTCTCGCCTCCAGTCGTTCCACCTGTAGTCCCACCTGTCGTTCCCCCAGTATCACCCCCCGTTGTACCACCTGTCGTTCCTCCAGTATCACCCCCAGTCGTTCCTCCAGTCGTGCCACCTGTCGTTCCCCCAGT
>CAZOJC010000007.1:0-12268 GCA_964580035.1 uncultured Candidatus Peribacteria bacterium | reverse complement strand
CTCCAGTATCACCCCCAGTCGTTCCTCCAGTCGTGCCACCTGTCGTTCCCCCAGTCTCGCCTCCGGTCGTACCGCCTGTCGTTCCTCCTGTCTCGCCTCCAGTCGTTCCACCAGTATCACCCCCAGTCGTTCCACCTGTAGTCCCACCTGTCGTTCCTCCTGTATCGCCCCCCGTTGTTCCCCCAGTCTCGCCTCCAGTCGTGCCACCTGTCGTTCCTCCAGTCGTATCTCCGTCGCCGCCTCCAGTAGGACAGAGAGGATCAAGAGGTGCACTGTCGGCAGATAATCCGAGATTCATCGCCAAAACGACTGCTCTCCCGCTATCGTTAAACACAGAGTATCCAGAGTAGGCAGCACACCGTTCTATGGGATCTCTCGGAATGTATGCTATATACGTGGGGATGAGCGAGTCAAAATTCTTACACTCAGAATACTTTCTAACACCTTGCGTGCAGATTTTTGTCGCCGTGTCTTTCGTAATGCCAATAGAATTTTGATGGGGAAACGCACCGTTGTCTATCAACGATTGATACAGAGCATTCTGAATTTCTTTCACATGCTTTACTCGTACAGAATCATTCGCAGAACGAAATTGCTTCAGGGGATTTATCGCGACGAGAACTAAGCCTGCAAGTACGCCCACAATGCCGATGACAATCATCAGCTCCATCAGGGTGAATGCCTTCCTTTTTTTTACCGCCTTAAGCCTTTTCTTGATTGTTGGCATAATCGCTACATCTGCGCGAACGCGCATTGTGAATTGATTTTTAATGTAGCAGAGCTCACTGTAATTTCAATTCATGAGGACATGATCAATCCATTCCAGCCACACGCACTGAGCAATATTTTGTGTTCTTACAAGTACGATTATCTGCTGAGCATCGCCTCTTGAATCACTTTCGCGATTCTGTTGGGATGCGGAACATTATTGATGGTGGCTAGTTTTGTCTCAAAGTGCAGTGTGCCGTAGTGGAGGAGATTTTGCAGTACGCCATGTTTTCGCGCATCGACAGTTTTTGTTTTTTGGAACGAAATTTCGAGAATATCCTCATCGAAGATGAGGCGATATTGCACCCGAATCAGGCGTCTATTCGTGATGATTATTCTATCCAGTGATTCACTTAATAGCATCATGAAGAACCAGTGCAAAGTGACAAAGAAGAGTAGCGAAGCACTCACAAATGACACTCTCGAAATCCACGTTGAGTGATAGGCGCTCGCGCCAGCGGCGATGAAGAGGGCAAATGAGATAGCGAAGAGTGCGCATGCTATCACCGCAGGAGCGATGTATTTTACCCAGTGTTCGTCTGTGAGTGCGATGAGATGTTCGCCTGCTTTCTGTTCAGCATCAATCATGGCTAGAGGAGGTGTGGCTGGAAAATGGTGATGAGCACGATGACGACCGATGACACTATCGTGCACGCATAGTACAGTGGAACGAGGATGCGCCCAGGGGCATTCTGCGCTAAAGAACGGTCAAAACTCCCGATGAGAAGCTGGTATTTTTCAGATTGACTACGAAAGATTTTTACAATAATCAGCAAGAATAAGAAAGAAAGAACTTCTAGAGTGACCACAATTCCGATCATTGTGAGTGAGCCCGCTTCCATGATGAGGGAGTATAGCAGCTTACACGACTTGAATTGTACTATTTGATAGTGGAGACGCGTCAATTTTTTGCTACTAATCGAGTATTTCTAGAACAAGCGACACTAACTGACCTACTTCTATCTTCTCTGCCTTTCGCACATCAGATTTAATGGGCAGGATAAACGCACCAGCTTTATTGTCAGGAAAAATAGACGTTTTCCATGTCGTCTCACCTTTCGTGATTTTCACTGGTATTGAGCCCCAGCCTCGCTTGAAATCTGAAAATCGCTCTTTAATCTGCTGCGATTGCTTCTTCGAAAGCGTCACAAAGTGCCAGTTGGCCGATTGACCTGGATAGAGCCAAACTTTTGTTCTAAATTTGTATATTCTATACCCAGGCCAGCACATAGGACACGGCTCATTGCCTTTGAATGAATGTCCCCTGCTGCATGTGCGAACCGAAATATCACTCTTCATGGACGTATTCTATCGTAGAATATTTCCAGTTACTATTAGAGCTGGCTGGATACGGAATGACTGTACACTTTTTTATACGAATTCCAGAGCATGTACTCGATAGCATGATCAACGTCTTTACTGTCCTCGTGCATTAGCAACTATTGGTAGAATAATATGAGAGGCATTGCACAAGTGAACTGTGAAGGATAATAATGACAGACATCTTCCTGCATTTTTCTATGAGACTCAGCGTTCTTCTTTCCATCGTTTCCGCAATGATTATAGCCGCCATTCTCGGATGGTATGCCTTATCTGGTATGAATCTTTCTGCGCTTCCCGCCTCTCATCCTAACGCAGATCTTCCACTCGCTGATGCCACCGAGCCAGAAGCTCCCCTTTTGCAAGATATCGTACACAGCAGCTCTTCGAGTGAACCGCCAAGACAGTTGTATCGCCAGCCGACGACTGCCTCAGAAGCCAATACGTCAGTCAGTGCGTCTGTCCGTTCTTCAGCCGATACAGGAATCCAAGGTGGTGTGATGGTTGACGGGAACATCGTTACCTCTTCGTCTGTCTCGTCAATTGGTGCATTAATGGATCCTTCAGGCGCTCCCAAGAATACGATGGAGCGTAGTGAATCGAAGCAAATGCAGATCGATACTCCAACTTCAGAAGGCGTTTACAGCTACTAGAAGCGAGTGTGCTCTATCATAGAGTGTACCTCGCCATAACATCTGCCCACAAAAGTCCAGTCTGCCAAGCGGTGATCGCCGAATCGATGGCTGGATGGACTGTTCAGGCACCCAATTCTGAAGCGGGTCAGTGGCAATTTAATCGATTGGAGCCAACTGGCTTACATGAGATAGAGAAGAGAAATTGCAATGCAAATGCTGATTGCAGTTGAAGCGAATACGACAACCGCGTCATTCTTCTGTTTTTGTTTGAGCAGATACATTGGATAGGCAAGAACCAAGAAGGCACACACAATCAATGACAACGCAGCGATAGCAATCATCAGGTTGCCCGTCATTGTCCAATCATCCACAAATGTGTCCAATAGAAACATCTCGAGCCAAAGAAATGAAAACACGCCGAGTACCAGATACATGCCAGCGAGTATGGAGGAGATTTTGAATTTCATACTGTTTCTTGATTTTGGCTGGACGGACGGGTCAGACACCCAATTTTGAGGGGGTGTTTGGAGGTTGTAAAGAGGCTTGTTTTGAGGGGGTTAGGGCAGGCGGGTCACCTCAATGAAATGAGACAAATGAGACAGTCGAACCTAGGGGATTGTTCAAATAATTTGCTCAATTCATTGGGCAGGAGAAAAAGGCAAACTGTCGGTACAATATGATTACCTTGATCAAAGCAATTTTCTTCGACTTCGACGGCGTCCTGACCACTGATGCCAAAGGCTCGCTCACTATGAGCAAAAATCTTTGCGAGTTGGTGCCTGGCCTATCCGTGCAGGAAGTTCTCGACAGCTACAGGCAGGATATCGAAGCGCTCAACATGGGGCAGATTCCCATGAGCGACGTATGGAAGCGGATGTGCGCTGCGTTCAAGATTCCCGCAAACGACGATTTGCTGAGAGAGGTGATGCGCAAGATACCCAAGAACGACGCCATGTTTGATCTCGCGCGATCCCTCTTCCCTCGCTATCACCTCGGCATCATCACGGATAACAATCGCGAACGAATGGAAGTTCTGACCGTCGACATGCAGATCGACAAGCTCTTTAATTCAATTGTGGTCTCCGCGACGGAACACGCATCGAAGCGGGACGGAACGGCGAAGATTTTCGATGTCGCGCTCAATCGAGCAGGCTGCAAAGCGGAGGAGGCGATCTTCATCGACAACCAAGAGAAAAACCTCGAAGTACCTACAAGGATGGGGATGAAGACGTACTGGTATGATGATGCGAAGAACGATGTCTCCGCTCTCCGAGCCGCGCTGCGGGACTGGGAAGTAGAAGTATCGGTCGACTTCGTTCCTCTAGATGAGGATCGCGTAAAAGAAGTGGTGTGCTGGCCAAAGGATTCATCACAAGAATGGCTTGGATGCGATGCAGCGCATTTGCTGCAACTCCAGCGCTTATCACCCGGCAGGCGGTGCTTCGTGGTACTCGACGGCAATCAAACTGTGGGCGTCGTTGACATCGAGGAGAGTGGTGACGGCGCGGCATGGATGAGTCTTTTTGTTCGGCCTGACGCGCGTGGCAAGGGAATGGGGCAATCCATTCTCCGTTCATTGTTGAGTGACGAAGCGATTTCACATATTCATGAACTCAAGGTGGAGATTGAGAATAACAATCCTGCGAGCCTGCGCTGCTTCGAGGGCGCGGGATTCGTACGTCGCGAAGAACCCGGGACAACGGAGGGGTTCGCGTTCCTGTCGGCGAAGATCGGCGCCACACGTTGAGGCGGATCACCCGGCAATTGCAGCATAGCCGTCCCGCAGCATTTCGTTTGCGGTTACGGCATCGAACTCCTCGGGATCGAATTCTTCGGCGTTCTCGATGCCCAGCCATTCGAGCATGTCCGCATGCTCTTCGTGCTTCGGATCGGCGAGGATTGCAATGAGATGTTCATAGCCCCCCGTGCCACCGTAATCGTCCGGCGGGCAGCCGCGCTTGCCGGCGATGCAGGCGGGAAACTCCATGTTTTTGTCCCGTGGCAGAATTTTTTCGAGAATGATGTCATGTTCCCAGCTGTCCCCGAAATCGTACATGTACGCGATGTGCTGTTCTTCCTGCTTCAAGCGTTCGCGAAGCGTGACCTTCCGTTCATCTGCGGGAGGCTCGCCCCACGGATCAATGCCGTCGAGCGTTTCAAGATCGGTGATCTTTCTGTCGATGTATAACCCTCTGTATTTGTCCTTCTCCGTACTGAAGTCGTGGAGATGGGAATCCGTCCAGCCGAATGAGAGCTGGATGGCCTCGTGAAGATCGCGGAACGTGGCATCGGCGGGAATCAGGATGCTCCGCCAGATGGGAGGCTTGATGTTTTTCAGCGTGATTTTGAGCTGGTAGATGGAATCAGATGGCATGGAGAGAGGATAACACCAATGGGCATAGGAGTGCAGCGGCATCCTCCATCATATATGATGCGCTTTCCATGGCCTCCAACCGAGCTATTCTCCGGGTGTATCTTGACGCGTGCCGACCGCATCGGTGGCAGCTTTCGGCGTCGCTTCTCTTCTTCGCCATCGGCGCAGCGTGCAATTCCACAATCGTTGCCGTCTTCCTGCGGGCAATCGTCAACGCGCTGACCGAAGTTGCGGACAGCGAGGCGGCCTTCTCAGCTGCGATGGTCGCGTTCGGGTGGCTCGTTGCCACGTACATTGCGATGAACGTCTCCTTCCGCCTCGCCGACGTACTCATGATGCGCAGCCAGTCTCTCGTGTTGCGCGACCTCACGGCGATTGCATTTTCGCGCCTGCGCCGCCATTCCCTCACGTTCTTCGAGAACTCTTTCACTGGAAGTTTGGTCGCCAAGTCGCGGAGATTCGTCCGGTCGTTTGAGATGCTCCACGATCGGCTCGTCTTCGGCTTCTTCACGCTCGGCGTCCACGTTATCGCTGCCACGACCGCGCTCGCATTGGCATCGCCGTGGATCGCCGCGATGTTCGCTGGATGGTGTGTCGTCTTCATCATCATCTCACATTATCTTGTCCGCTGGCGACTACCGACGGACCTCGTGGAAAGCGAAGAGGACTCCCGAGTGACCGGTATCCTCTCCGATCTCCTCACGAATATTCGCTCGGTGCAGGTGAGTGGCGCCGGACTGCGGGAAGACCGCGACTTCGCGGACGCGGCGCACCGGGAATGGCAAGCACGAATCCGCGCATGGTACCGGCACGCCGTTATCTATGGAGTCCAAGGCGTCATGGTATCGCTGCTCGAGCTGCCTCTCCTCTACGCAGCGATCCGTCTATGGCGAGAGGGGGCCGTGAGCATTGGCGACATCGTTCTGGTCCAAACACTCCTCCTCGCCTGCTCGCGTCACATGTGGGAACTCGGACGATCGATGAAGGATTTCGCAAAGGCACTCTCGAACGCGAGCGAATTCGTCGACATTCTCGAGCAGCCGATGGAGATCGCGGCACCGGAGAGCCCCCGCAGCGGCGTCATCGGACCCGGGATGATCGCTGTCGATCATGTTCACTTCGGCTACGGCAAAGGCAAACCCGTACTCAAGGATCTGTCGCTCGCGCTCCATCCCGGCGAACGCATCGGCATCGTCGGCAGGTCGGGAGCCGGGAAGACGACGCTGACAAAGCTGCTCCTGCGATTCGTCGATCCGCAGCACGGGGCGGTTCGCATCGATGGAACGGACGTCCGAGAGTTTCATCCCGACGAACTCCGCCGTTCCATCGGGTTTGTACCGCAGGATCCGATCCTCTTCCATCGCAGCCTCCGTGAGAATATCGCCTATGCGAAACCGGAAGCAACCGATGAACAGATTATTGCCGCCGCCAAGCGGGCCCATGTGCATGACGTCATCGAGGAACTGCCAAAGGGCTACGACACACTTGTGGGCGAACGAGGCGTGAAGCTTTCCGGCGGCGAGCGCCAGCGCGTCCTCCTCGCTCGCGTCTTCCTACAGGATCCGCGCATCATCGTCCTCGACGAGCCGACGAGTGCCCTCGATTCCGCAAGCGAACGGATCGTGCAGGAAAACCTCCGGATACTCATGGAAGGCCGGACGACCGTCGCCATCGCCCACCGCATCTCCACCATCCGGGCGATGGACCGGATCATCGTCCTCGAGAACGGAATGATTGCCGAGGAAGGGACGCACGAGCAACTGCTTACAAAGGGCGGATTCTACGCGCTCCTATGGTCGCATCAGATCAACGGATTCCTTCCCGAAGAGGCATGATGATCGTGCAGATGTTCTCGTCGGCAGATCGTCTCGGACGCAACGCAGGAGACTTAGGATCGATTGTCGATCTCATGGATCAGGGGTTTCTCCATGTGATCAGAACGCACGGTCAGAGCTTCACCAATAATCCGAACGAGAAATTCCTTCTCATGATCCTCGGAAGCCAAGCGAAGCTTGAGAACGACAACCGAGGGCTGAACGTAAAGCGCGGCCAGAAGACACGAGCTGAGATGGGATATCGTCCCTGCCTGACCCCGCTGGGATATTTGCAAGAACGCAGGGCGGGAGAAAACAGAAGCAGAGTGGTCATGGATCCTGTCCGGGGACCAATCGTGCGACAGATGTTTGAGCATGTTGCCGTCAACGGCGCGAGCGGTAGAGTCATCCTTCGATGGATGAAGGAAATCGGATTCACGACGCGCAAAGGAAAACTCCCGACCCTCAGCATGATCTATCGCATGCTCCATTCACATTTTTATCTCGCCAAGTTTGAATACCCTCAGAGCAGCGGAAAATGGTACAGGGGTGACTATGAACCTCTCATCTCGGAAAAACTCTTTAAAGACGTACAAAAGGTGCTGGATATGGCTCCCAAGAAAGAATGGGGCTACAAGGACTTCCACTTCGTCCGCATGATGATATGCGGAGGCTGCGGCTCGGGAATCACGGCGGAGGAAAAGGTGAAATATCGAAAGAACGGAACATCGACGAAGTATGTCTACTATCGATGCACCAAGTCCCGCAATTTGCACTGTAAAGAGGCATCGATCCGCGAGGATGTGCTGGTCGAGCAATTGATGACACTCATCGACACCATCGATCTGGATGAATCTGGAATGCGTGCGAAGCTGGAAGAGGAAGTGAAACGCTATTGTCGTTTCACGCAGGGCGTCTTAGGACAGGATCCTGCGGGCGACCCAACTCTCCCGAAGGTGGACGCAAGAAGCTATGCAAAATACATCCTGAAAGACGGAACAAAGGATGAAAGAAGGCAGCTGCTTGGATGCCTTAAAGACAAACTCACGCTCAAAGACGGCAGCGTATCGCGAATGATCGAAAATTCTACGCCTCAGCCAACGGCTCAAGCGGCTTCGGAGTCACAGGAATAGATACCAAGCCGAGAACCGTCATTGGAGAGCTGCAACTGGCAAGCTTGTCCTTCAGATAGATCATCGCAATACAGTCGTCCTCGTTGTAATCAAGAATGCGTTGGAGCTTCTCTGGACTGCGATCCTTACACCACTCGTTATACCACTCAATCGAGGCAGCTCCAGATGGATGGGAGTCTCTCCAAGAGAATCCCAACAATTGGGCTAAGGTTTTTACAGAGTAGTTATAGGTAGGCCAGTCGGTACAAGGCAGCACAATGTCGAAGTACAAATCGATGGCAAAGGCTGGGTCAAAAAACGCTTCCACTTCTTCTTCTGAGATCACATCGGGGTACTTTTTTTGCAAATTGCGATACTGCGTACGCTCATATTTGCTGTAGTAGTAGACAGCAACATCATCTTTATTAAAGGAATGAATGTACTTCCAAAATTCTATCCACGCTTGTTTTTCTGCCTCTGCGGTCACTTCCTGAGCAACAAATGAGTGGAAAACTCTTTTCCCTTCTTTTTGCTCAACAACACCATTCAAGTACACAATGTCCTGAGTCGGATCACCTTCAAGATCGAAGTACAGTTCAATTGGTTTCTCAGGAAGAAAGAAAGGCGCACGAATAAGAGGTTCTTTTGAACCAGAAGTAAGTAGCTTGGCACGACGCACAAACTTTTCCAGTGAGGGCTTTCCAATTCCGGGCATGCTCGTCTTGCCCTTTGAATCACATTCACCATCAATATCAACTTTGCCTAAAACATCAATATCTAATGCAATGGATAGCAATGATTCTTTCTTAGCGCGTCCAAGTTCTGGAACCAGCGAAAGGTCTTTCTTATCAATACATTGTTTTTTACAGGTGCTTTGCCACTGGCAAAGCTTGCACATGCTAATCATGGCTGGCTCAGTCTTCATTTTACCTTCCAATAATGCTCGAACGATGGGAACTGTCTCCTCATAAAGTTCCCACCATGTTTGCTTATTCCTCACTCCCTGCGCTGCACCCAAAGAGTATTCCACGATGTTCCCTTGGCTATCCCAGATTTTTCCTCGATGGTGAGTTGCAAATCCCAGGCGCCTCAATGCGTCAGTGTAGAGAGCGAGTTGCAGCGCGTAGTGCTTCTTAGGTTTTCCTTCTGATTCATCATCTTCGCCCTCAAGACCCATTCCAGACTTAATATCGACAGGTACGTACTCACCATCCGGCTGTAATTCCAATAAGTCAGGCTCTCCCACAAGATCATCGGTCTCCAAACGCCCCTGATAGATGTAGGGTGTCTTCTTTTTCATCGCCTCAATAGTCGGATTGAAACGATCCTGTCTTGCGATGCTCGACAGATCCAACATATCCATCGACCCCTTGTGAGTATCGATCACTCGCTTCTCATACTGTGTACCTTTCTCCCACAGCATTTGCACAAACTCGTTTACAGGATCCTTCAGATTAGGATCGTCGTGTGCATCGCGCCAAATGCGGTGTGGACATTGAGTGTATGCGTAGAGATGGGAAGCGGTTATATACATACTTTAGATGCAGAAATGAACAGATGCAGGAACGCTGCAAGACCGATCTCCCAGCCCCTGCATCCAATTTTTCTCACACAAGCGCGAGGCAATGTCTTGTCCTCCATCAGATCGAGGTGACAGTTTGTACTGCATAATCAAAACAATGTCCCTCGAAACAACCGATTGTCGTTCCTGATATTTATATTTCACGCACCAAAGATCTTTTGGGGCATTCTTCGCATGCCAGATATTAACGTCTTGGTAGCCATTAACAGCTTTTAGACGGGGTTCGCGTGAATGATCAAGGACATCGTCCCCATTTGTTACATCGCATTTATCTTTCGCCATCAGTGAACATGCATCTTTCCATTGCCCTTCGTTCACCTGATCAAACCATGCCTGAATAAGATTTTCGCCTTCCAAACCTGAAAGATTTGAAGAACGAGAATTCTCAAAACTTGGATTCGGTGCGTTCCCATAATTATTGATGACTTGCATCTGGCCAACTTGGGAATCCACTGCAACAGCCGAGCCACTGATCAATTCGGCATCAATATTGGCACTTTTTAAAAAGAACGGTGTCGCAGCAGCAAGTCCAGTTACGAGTACGCCGATTGCTGTCCACTGCTTTGTTGTCATTGCTTATTGAATGAAGATTTGATCATTTCCACTTCATCATCAGATAGGCCATAGAGTTCAAATACCGCATCATTGATACTCTCGTCAGTCATCGAAATAAGTTGATTGATTTGCGATTGCTCATGAGGAGTCTTTGCTGACGCTAACTGCTTTTGCAGATCGAGCATGCTACCCACGAGTGTGATGATCGAATCGCGAAATGCCTCTTCTCTTGAATCAGAAAAGTCTGTCCAGATAGGTAGGTTTTTAATGAATCGAGATTCAAAGCTAAACCATCCACCTCGCATTTGAGTAGCTATCTGTCTCAAGTACCATTCAAGTAGCTTACTGTTTAAAAGACCCAAGATGTATTCACGCGAATACTCCGGTTTCACAAGGATTCCGTATCCACCCGCTGCCCCTCCCGTGAAAAATACATCACCTGTTTCATCCAGTGAAAAGGATGCACGAGGAGCGATATCAGGTGTGAAGATTTTAGGAAGCCCAATAACCTCCAGTGCTTGCGTTCTGCCGAAAGCATACCAATGAGACTCCAGCATTTTCCCATCCTCTCTCTCGCTTAAATATGGCTTATTTTCGATGAGGTATTGCCATGTGAGGGGATACTTTTCCTCAAATTCAGACTGTGGAATCAATACCCCAGATTTATAGGGAAATAAAATGAGGCGGTTAGTCCGCGTAAGCTGATATGGCTTGCTATCCCCACCCTTAATTAGCGGGTGCAATAATTCAGTTTCAACCCAATACTCCTGCTCCTTCATTGGAGAATATATTTTTACACGATTACCTATTCTTTCACGCTCCTCAACGATATAAATCTTATCCGCACTTGTCTTGAGTCCTTGAAAAATACGAAGGGTAACATCTTCTAATTTTGCTGGCATTTGCTTTAGCTCATCAAAAAGTTCAGCTGATTTTCCAACAGTGAACTGCCAGTGCGTTTTATCAATCCAATTCGCAGAAATATCCCCACTGACTCCTGCCTTCGTCAGTCTCCAGTCATCCAAATGATCAACTTTCGTCACTGAGAATTTGTTCTGCCCTGCCTTCGTAAGGAATAAGAGACAGGTATATGTGGATGCACCCTTGAAAACCTGCTGATCGCCAAAGTGAACGATCTGCTGCAGATTTTTCCCCTTTGAAAGCATCTCACGGACAGGTTCTCCATAATGAGCATTGAAGAATTTGTGCGGCAGAATGTATCCCAGCACGCCCTTCTGGTTCATTAAGGCAAGTGCTCGCTCAATGAAGACAACATAGATGTCATAGTTCCCCTTACTCGCAGATGCGTATCGCTTTTTGTAGTACTCAACTTCTATTGGTGCCCATTCTTTCATCGCCTGAATGCGAATGTAGGGAGGGTTGCCGATTATGGCATCGAAGCCGGCGCTTTTCCCTGTCAGTATTTGGGGGAACGCCTTTTCCCAGTCAAAGACGTTGATGCGGTACTGCTCTTCCGTTTCGAGTAATCCCATCTGTTGCCCAATAAAGAAATCCGGGCCAATGAGAGAGTTCCCGCATTTGATGTTACTGCCAAGATTCGGAAGCGCGCGTTCTTTAAACATGGACAGCTGCGGCTTAAGGCTCTGCTCCGTTTCACCTTCAAGAACTTTGAGGAGCAGTGAAAGTTTCGTCACTTCGACAGCCTGAGCATCGATATCAACGCCAAAGATATTATTGAGAAGGATCCGTTTTCTTTCGGCGGTTGAAAGTCGCCAATCTCCCTTCGCACTTTGCGTGAGTTGCTTGTTCCATTTATTGGGATCGTTCTCCATGTAGTACTTAAGGTGCCAGTCGAGAAGGAATTGATAGGCACCAAGGAGAAAAGAACCCGATCCACATGCAGGATCGCAGATTTTCAACTTTTCTACTTCCTTTGGCGTCTTTCCTTCAACGAGCTTTCCAATTATGTGTTCAACAATGTACTGAACTATGTATGTGGGCGTGTAGTACACACCGCCTGCTTTCCGTACTTCGGGCTTCTCTTCAATCTTTGCCCGATGGCCATCCGTAAGCCGAATGACTTTGCCAAGGAATTGTTCATATACCTGACCGAGAATGTCGGCAGAGAGAACCGAGAATTCGTACGG
>CAZOJC010000006.1:0-82317 GCA_964580035.1 uncultured Candidatus Peribacteria bacterium | reverse complement strand
ATAAAATCGAGGATAGCGACGTCGCTGCGGCCCCAACGATAGACCAAGTGCTCCCCTCGTTCCTCTCCTTTGCCGCGCAGTCAATTTTAGTGGCGCACAATGCCACATTCGACGTAAGCTTTCTGGAGCATGAAAAAGAATTCTGCTGGGGGTACATAGACCTCCCTGAGTGCCTGTGCACAATGCTACTGAGCCGCTCGCTCTTTCCCAAAGAATTTTCCCATAGCCTAGATAACGTCAGTCGGCGATTGGGGCTAAGCATCCCCACCGCACGCCACCGCGCTCTGCCGGATGTCATCCTCACTGCCAACGCCCTCCTTGCAATGATCAAAGAAGGAAATATCCAATCCATAGATGAGCTGAGAGCAAAGTCGAGTGTGGCACGTCTAGCCAAGCGATGAAGTGCTGAGTGCGCATTGCGTATTTCCGCTACAATGGAAGTATGGCAGTGCTGCCAATCATCACCGGCGCCGATCATCCCTTGCTCAGGCGTATTACATCTCCTGTGAAAGCTGTCACAGCTGATACGATTGCTCTCTTGAGAGACATGGAAGAAACGACTGCCTCAGCGAAAGGCGCAGGCATCGCAGCACCCCAAGTGGGGAGTGGCGACAGTCTCTGCATCGCTCTCATCAATTCTGAGCTCATCCCGCTCATAAACCCGGTCATCACGTGGATGAGCGAGGAAAAAGAGAGAGCAGAAGAAGGGTGCCTGAGCTTGCCCGGCATATGGCTCTGGATTGAGAGGTCAAAAGACATTATCGTGGAATTTACCGACAGGAAAAACAAGAAGCGTGAGCTGCGACTGAGCGGTTTCGATGCACGTGTCGTCCAACATGAAGTGGATCATCTCAATGGCATTCTGATTGTTGACTATGTAGATTCCAAGGTGCCGAAGGCTGATTCTCTCGCGCGAACATAGTTCTCTCCGCACTCTTCCATTCGTCCCTTTCAGCTCTCAACTATGAAACTACAGACTATCATCGGCCTCGAAGTGCACGCTCAAATGAACACGAAATCAAAAATGTTTTGCGGGTGTGACAACGACGCGTGGGGCAAGCCTCCCAATACCACCGTCTGCCCAATCTGCATGGGACACCCAGGCACGCTGCCGGTTGTGAATCGAGCTGCCATAGAGAAAGCAATACGCATGTCAAAAGCGTTGAAATGTACTATAAGCAATCATAACCATTTCGACCGAAAAAATTATTTCTATCCAGATCTGCCAGCCGGCTTTCAAATCTCTCAGTATGAGCACCCTTTGGCGACAAACGGGACGGTAAGTTTTGGAAAAGGAGCATCGTGCGGCATTCATCGCCTGCACGTAGAAAACGATGCCGGAAAACTCACGCATACCGAAGCAGGTTCGTTCTGCGACTACAATCGTGCCGGAACTCCGCTCATGGAAATCGTCACAGAACCTGAGCTGCATTCTCCTGAAGATGCCGTCTCATTCGCCCAAGAACTTCGCCGCATTCTGATCGCAACCGACAGCAGCGAGGCAGATATGTACAAGGGAATGATGAGGTTTGACGCGAGTGTGTCACTCAGACCAATGGGCGACACCACTCTCTACCCGCGCATCGAAATCAAGAATTTAAATTCATTCAAATCATTGGAACGCGCGCTCACGTTTCAGATTGCTGTCCTTCAAAAACAATGGGAAGAAGGCAAGCAGCCCACGAGTGAAGTGACAGTAGGCTGGATAGATGATCAAGGAAAAACAGTGCTGCTACGTGACAAAGAATCCGCTGCCGATTATCGCTACTTCCCAGAACCAGATATCCCGCCACTGGCACTGTCGGAGACAATGATACGAGACATAACATCATCTCAAACGGTTCTCCCCTCAACGCTCAAAGAGCAATATCTTGCGCTTGGTCTCACAGAGGCGGAAGCGATCATCTTAGTGGATGATGCCAAAATCCGAGAGCTATTCGATGCCGTGTACGACGCAACGAAGGATGGCAAACGCTCATCCTCTCTCGTGCTCACGCAGCTCGTGGGAATTCTGAAAGAAGCCGGAAAAACACTGGCAGACGGCCCTTCGAAACAATCGATGATCGCCCTTGCGCAAGCCATCGTGAGCGGAAGTATCAGCACGAATGCCGGTAAAGAAGTATTGAAGGCCATGGTCGAACTTGGCCATGAGCCTGCGTCCATCATTGCAGAGCGGGGGCTTCATCAAGTGTCCGATGAAGGCGCTATACAGCTACTCGTTCAAAAAGCTATAGAGGAAAATCCTCAGGCGATTGAGGCGTTCAGAGGAGGGAAAACGTCAGCCCTCGGTCCTGTCGTCGGATGGGTGATGAAGCAGAGTAAGGGCGCGGCAAATCCCACTATGGTGAAGACGCTACTCGAAAAAGCAATAGGGTGAGCCTTAGGCTCTTTCTACGTACTCGCCTGATTCTGTGTTGATCTTAATGGCGTCTCCTGCGCTGATGAAGAGGGGCACGTTCACCGTCGCCCCGCTTTCGAGCGTGGCTGGCTTGGCTCCTCCGGTCGCTGTGTCACCTCTCAGTCCTGGCTCTGTTTCGGTGACTTTGAGGACAACCGTCACAGGAAGTTTGATGCCTATTGGCCGCTCATCGTACACAAGGGCATCGCACTCCATGCCGTCTATTAAATACAGCACGCTGTCGCCGAGCTGTTCATCTGAAAATTCAAACTGATCGTACGATTCGAGATCCATGAACGTTCGCATGCCCTGATTGGCATAGAGATACTGCACGTGCCGATATCCAACGGCCGCCGGCTCTATCTTTTCGCTTCCTTGAAAATTTCTCGCAACAATGGCTCCCGTCTTCAAGTTTTTAAGTTTCGTTTGCATGTTTGCCTTCGATTGACTCTTACGACCAAACTGAGACGTGAGAATAATGTACGGCTCACCATCGAGAGTTATCGCGCGCCCTGGCTTGAGATCGGTAATCGTGTACATAAAAAGAGGGCCTTCAGTGTGATTGAAGAGAGTACGCCAGTCAAGACAGCGCCTCCTGCTCTATGTCTCCTTCTGCCGCATTTCTTCTGCGAGCTTGGTAAGCTCAGCATCAACATAGAGTGTGAGGCCCTGTGGCAGAGCCTTCGCAAAGCGCCGGAGGAGCGTGCCGCGGTTAGGATCATTTTTGAGTTCGGCTATTGCAAGGAGTATTTCATTTTCTCGGGAACGTGGCATCCGGAACGTGAGCACTCTTCGCACCATTTCTGCCACACGAGCATCCAGCTCGGCCTGCGTAACCTGAATCTCACGCTGCTCACGTGCGGAAGGCAAGTACTGTTCGATACTGTTTCGCATAGCGAGCACAGGGGCTTCGGGGGCAGCAATCTCGGAGGGGGAGATCTTTGAAGAGACGGTGATAAGCCGAGCGAGCAATTCTTTGCGCAAGAGAGGATTGACAGACGTGCTTGAGAATGTTGCATGAATGTACGGAGCAAGATCATTGTAGTGACGCGCAAATTCCTGAAGATCATTGTTTGAAAGCAGCCGTTGGTAATGCGCTTCAAGCTCATCGGCCAGAGTGTAGGCTTGAATATCTTCCGGCTTAAGCGCGGCGGTATTTGGTACATCCTTCACCACCGTGAGCACTGCCTGCTTGAGGGTCGTCACTGCAGCATCTGGAGAAGCAAAATCGACAGATGCAATGCTATCGGCTATCTGCTGATTGATGAGAAATTTCACGATATTGTCACTGCTGCTCGTAGCGAGATCGAGAAGAGCCTGACGATACTCTGTGAGAGGGATAATCGCAGCATCGGTATCGCCTTCTTTGAGAAGGGTCGCAGCTTCACTAAAACGTGTATCGGCGAACGCCACTCGTTTTTGCGCCTTCACATCGCTGTTCAACGTGAAAAATACATCCACTTCTTCAGCGAGCCGCTTCAAAGAGTAGAACGGAGATGTGGGGAGAATGCCGGCAAGTGTCTGACGACGCTCTTCTTGGAGTGAGGCTATCTCACGACGGTAATTCGCATCTTTTGCGAGATTATCTTTCACCAAAGGTGTCTGAAATACTGACAGTGGAAGAGAATGAATGGCATGCATGCGCTTCGCATCAGAAACGACTCGTTCACCCGACGAAAGCCCAACTTTTTTTCCATGACCCTCAAACACAATTCCTTGGTCATAGGCAGAGACAGTGACACGAGTGTCCGTCTGCTGGATGGCCACGCTCGCCCTGCTGATTTCCACCGTGCCAAACTCAGTCTCAATGCCCATGCTCGGTAGAATGGGAGACACGATACCAAGCGCCCACAGAGATCCGTTTCCAAGGACCGAGAGTGTAGGGCCGGCATCAGCAGGGAGAGGAGTCGGAGAGAGTGTATGAAGTCGTACGGTAGTATGAGGGGCGATGCGCACCACCGCGTAATCTCGGAGCAGTAACGTCGCAGGGGCATCCACCGTCGTGATGAGCGCGGGCCCTGCGAGCACCCTCGGAGAGTGTGCGACAATCGGAATCCCACCGATGAGGAGTGACACCGTTCCCTCGGGGACGATCTGCACGGCAGTCTCAGCCTCTAGGGGAGGCGTGATGAAGGCAATGGGAAGGGCAAAGCGGACGAGGAGGAGGAACACAGCGCTAGCCGCGGCCCACTTCAGAGAAGTGTGCACAAAGACGTGCCGTGTGGTCGTGAGACGAAGAAAGAGCGCTTGCTTCAGAGCATTACGCCGCTCCTGCGAGAGGACAACCTGACGAGATGTTCTCCGCACATACTCGCTTGGCAATGCCGCAATGCGCCTCAAGAGGGCACTGCGCACCTGCACGCGAAACACAGGTGGTACGGAAGCCATGGAAACGTCATGTAAGCGAGTGCGTATGCGGCGATCGATGCGACTGCGCAGATCCGCTCTCACCTCAGAAGAAGGAGCTATGGTGCTCGCAAGGCCTGTGAGTGTATCTGGGGGAAGAGAGAAGGGCATCTGTCAGCTACTAAAACGATGAACGTACTGTTCTGTTACAAGCAAAAAAACTATTTTAAAAGAACGTCAAGGCCTCGGCTCGGGCGGCGGAAGATATGCCTCCAATTTTTTGAGTGCGCGATGCTTAAGCACGCGTACGAATCCTTCCGTAATACCCAAGGAATTGGCCACTTCTCGATGTGAGAGTCCTGAGACGTAGTGAAGCAACAGAATATCACGATAGTACGCAGGCATGCGCGAAAGGGCACGACGTACTGTCGCCACAGTGAGAGCGCGCTCAGTGCTTTGATGAGGGTCGTTCCATGTGTCTTCATCCTGAATGTCTTCAGAAATTTCCTCAAATCCTCGTTGTGTACGGTATGCATCGATCAGGGCATGGCGCGCGATACGAAAGAGCCATGCGCTGAATGGAATGCCTCTGTAGGCTGTGTACGTGTGCATTTTCTCCCATGCTCGCACGAAAATGTCTGCGACTAAGTCTTCCGCCAGTTCTTCTGGAAAGCGAAAGACAACGTAGCGGTACACAGGCGTGAGGTAGCCGTCGTAGATTGCGCCGAATGCTTCGGTATCTCCCTCCTTGGATCGCTGCACCAACCGGGAGAGTTCCTCTGGAGAAAAAGGCTGCTCAAACATGCAAGTCTACAGTGTAGGGCATCCTCGCAAAGAGGGATAGCGCTCCGCCTACTCCCACTCGATGGTTGCGGGAGGTTTGCTGGTGAGATCCAGAAAGACGGCGTCAATTCCTTCTATAGCCATAATCTTCTCTGTTATGGATGAAAGTACAGAAGGGGGCATATCGACTGCGCTTGCCGTCATGGCCTCTTCGGAGTGAACCGGTCGCAACACGATCGTCTGCCCTCGCGGCATACTACCCACGGGAAGCAGCACTACAGGGAACTGCCAGATGTCATCGTAGAGATCACTCGCTAGCAGTGCGTCATGAACGATCGCATCACACTCACGCAGGAGGTCGGCTCTCTCTCGCGTCACGAATGCCGTATGAGAGTAAAAGGAAATGGGATGAGAGTGAGAGAGGCAGAAGAGAACCCGATTAAACGCAGGATGCGTATTGGGAATGTGCGTCGCACTATCCCAATGTGCGCGAGCTGGATGCCGCGCCTCATCGAAGAGGACAATCGCTTGTCGATACGTTCTGCCATCTCCTTGAACGCCCACCGATTGAATGGGGAGCACAGCATGAGGATGTGGTATTCCTCGCACAGGATCATGCGGAGAGATTGCTTCTGAGCGTGTGCAGAGGATCCTCACTCCGAGACCCGGCCCCGGGAACGGATGTCGCCATACGAGCGCACGCGGCAGTCCGAGCTCCGTGCCGAGGATGCGCACTTCGTCTTTGTAGAGATCTTTCAGAGGCTCGATCACTCTCCCCTCCTCAATCATTTTCTGGATAACGGGCACACGATTGTGGTGAGTTTTTATGTGATCGCTGTGCGTCGTTCCTCCGGTTTCAATCGTATCTGGATAGATGGTTCCTTGGCCCAGTAACCATGTTCCATCGAGCGACATTGACTCTTCAACCGACGCCTGCACATCGAGAAAGGTGTCACCGATTACTTTCCTCTTCTCTTCAGGATCGGACATGCCTTGCAGTCTCTGGAAGAAGAGATTCGATGCGTCATACGTGGAAAGATTATGTATACCCCTCTCTTCTAGAGCATCCACAATCTGCCTCACTTCGTCTTTGCGCATGAGGCCAGTATCTACGAGGAGTCCACGCACGCGAGAAGTGCCAAGAACACGATTAAGAAGAACGAACGCGACGGTAGAATCGACACCCCCCGATACGAGCATGAAGACATTGTTGCCTGCCGCCTCCCTCTCTATCTCCTCACTGATACGCTGACTGTAACCATGCAAAGACCATGCGGCAGGAGAGCAGTGTGAGACAAATTTGGTAAGAATGTCCGTTCCCCCTTCGGTGTGAGCCACTTCAATGTGAAACTGCACGCAGTAGATCCGACGGGCGACGTTTTCCATGGCAGCGACCATACAATCTTTACTCGATGCTGTTGCCACAAAACCTTCGGGGAGGACCGTCACTTCATCCCCGTGCGACATCCACGCCGTGAAATGAGTGGTAGTGTCTGAGAGCAAAAATCCACCTCCGTTTTTCACGGTGACATGAGTGCGTCCGTATTCTTTCGTCTTACCGCTCTGCACAGTCCCTCCAAGTGCGTGAGCAACCCACTGCTGACCGTAGCAAATACCGAGAATCGGCACACCGAGATCAAAAATAGCATCATCCGGCTGAACACTGTTCTGAGCATACACACTCTGAGGTCCGCCTGAGACAATGATACCGGCCGCGCCGCGCAGAGACGCAGCCGACGTGTGAGCATCGCACATATCACTCCTAAAACCCATCCTCCGAATGCGACTGCAAATTAAGTGTGCATACTGCCCTCCGCAATCTAACACGACAATGGAGCGAGGCGGTACCATACCGTGCAGTGTAGTGAGAGGCGCAGAGCGACTCAAGGGCGTGTGTGATTGTCCGATGCCATGATAGTTCTCCGAGAAAGAGCCACAGCAAGAAAGAGCCACGATGTGTACGCAACAGCGCTATCCTCCCAAGCGTGGAGGAAGATGCCCCCCGCCGCAACACCTGCAAAAAATAGGAATGCTGTCGCCGCAAACGCGTCAGTGTGCAAGGAAGCGCCAAGCCTGCGCCAAGTGACGAGCAATAGAATCATCAGAGACACAAAACATGCGAGTCCAAACCAGCCGAGCTCTACGCCAATCTGAAGATACCAATTCTCCGCAAGCCTCGAACATCGACACTCTCGCGACAGCGGCTGAACTTTCTGTTCTCCAGTGAACACGCAGAGATCCGGATATTCTTTCGCCCACACAGGATCGTCCTGATCGCGAAGAAACACACATGCCTCACTCACTGCATTGCTCGCAGGGCCTATGGATCCAAGACCCTGCCCGAGGGGATGTCGAATCATGCTCGAAAGAGCAGAGAGAGGAAGGGTAATGTGCCCGCGTGAAGAACTCATGCGAAGGAGAGCAGTAGGCGCAGCGATGACTGCGGCCACGCCGATACACACGAAAAGAAGGCTCGTCGGCAAGAGCCATCGTCGCAGAGTGAGCCTATCAATCTGCGAGCACGCTGAGAGCATTGAGAGGACAAAAGCTGCCACCCATGCCGTCCGCGAAAATGTAAAGAAGAGCGCGAGAACAACAATTGCCATCGAAGGAAGCAGAATGAAACGAGGCAAGATTCTCCATACGCTAGAGAGGCAGACGAGCAAGATAGACAGAGGCAGCAAGAGCCACAGTCCAAATTGATTGGGTCCGCTCATGGTGCTCTGAACACGGTGAATGACACTCTCATGGATGAGCTGAAATGCAGAAAGCGGCTGATCGGGCGTGTACAAGGAGTTCGCTGGAGAATACCCCAAGGACAAGAAAAACTGCTCAGGTAAAAAGAGCGTACAGAGACCGTACAGCGACAGTGCAACACCCAGAGTAACCACGGCTAACAGTGTTCTGCGCTTGAATACCTCACTCCACTCCACACGACGGAGAACGGCAAAAAGTATCAGTGGCACGACGTCATACTTGATCGCAAATACGACGCTCTGCATGGACGCGGGAGCAATGAACAACTGAACGAAAACAGCACTCAGCAACAGACCGATAATGCAGTAATCCATGGCATCGAGTCGCCATGGTGAAACATGCCACTGACGAATAATTTCAACTATCCCGAGACAGAGAATGAGGAGGAGAAACACCTCTTTCCATACAGCAAGAACACTCATCGGCGCATGGTGAGGACCAAGAAGCACCTTCGTGCCGACAGTCACAAGAAGAGCATGCAGGGGCAGAAGCACAGTCAGTGCAAGAGCGAGGCGTTCTCGGAGAGAGGATAGTGTGGGGAGGGTCATGCGGAGCGGGGCTATACGTGGCATTGCAAGCGGTCCTCTTCGGTGCGGAACACGTGCCCTGTGTTGAGCACCGCCTCTATGCTGTCCACGTACGCGCGGCAGACACAGGAACCGTAGAGTGTTGGCGCACTGCGCATAGACGAATTGTCCCATGCATACTCAATCAGCGATGCTATCAAACGACTATCACTCGGAGGCGCGATGAGGTTTCCTCCTGCCATGACAGATTCGCTTCTGTCTGAACCAAATCGCAGTGTCACACACGGCACGCCGAGTACATTCATTTCCTCCTGCATAGAGCCGCTGTCCGTTGCGCATACGGATGCCTTGCTCATAGCTGCAATCACATCAGTGTACTCCGACCAAACGGGCGTATAGAGAAAGTGTGGGTAGCGCTTACAGAGTCCCTGTAACTCGTCACGCAGTCCAAAGCGATCGATGGCCGCCTCTGTCTGGAACAGAGAAATAAGGAGCACGGTCCGCCCCTGCATGACGAGAGATTTCATCGCATCAACAATAGCTCGAAAACGACTTTCAGAAGAACAATTTTCTCTCCGATGGATGCAGAATCGTACAAAATTTCCCTCAGCTAAAAGAGGATACCGATTGAAAATATCTGACTCCTCTATCCGGCCGCGCGCCTCATGCACAGCATCCACTACGGAATTGCCAACGACAAAAATGCGATCTTCGGCGTACCCTTCAGCGAGCAAGAACTCTCTATCAAGCTCGACCGGCGCGAGATGAATGCCGCTTCCCGCCTCACTGCAACGCGTGTTGAATTGCTCAGGATAGGGCTCTTGGCTGCCACGTTTCCAATGTGATCTCTCTTGTAAAAAAGAATGCCAATCGGCAATGCTAGATGCGCCAATTGTACCAAATGAATCGTAGTCGGGCGTGAGCGTACGAATCCCCGCTTCCACATGCACAGACGCGTATCCATGACAGTATGCGGCTGTGGCAGCGGCCATAGCCGTAGTGGTATCTCCATGCACGTATGGTATGACAGTACGTCTTTGTTCCTTAAAAGACGCAAGCAGAGAGCCAAGTCGTTCAATAATCTGACTAATCACCTCATGCTGCACGCCACGAACATTGAGATTGAAATCTGGCTCCACGCCAAACTCTCTCAGCATTCCCCCGCTCAAATTGTCATCAAAGTGCTGACCTGTGTGACCGAGAATGACACGATGTCCTCGTGCAGTGAGCTCTTTATACACTGGCACCTGCTTGATGATATCAGGCTTGGTAGCAATGAGAACGAGATGAAGAGGATCGGATGCAGACTGGCACACGTCCGTAATAAACGTAGGCGATCGAAACGTGATAGATGTCATGGACACAGTGTAGCGATGGGAGGCGGAGAATATAAGCTCAGCCCGTGGCACTCGCAGCACACGGCCGAGGAATCCATCACACCCCTTTCACAGGCTTCCCTGTGGTGACTCCAGGCACTTCCCGCACATCACACCCTTTCATTTCTTTACCCTCAAAGGTATACACGTAGGGAGTGCAAAGGCCGATTTCACGCGTGGCAGCTGCTTCATCATCCAGTTTCTCAAGATACTTCATAATAGGCCGCAAACTGTTGCCATGAGCGACGATGAGCACATTCTCGCCTGCAAGAACGTGAGGGAAAATGTACTGTAAGAAGAACGGCGTTGTGCGACGCTCGCAATCTGCCATGCTCTCGCCATTGGGCGGACGCGTGTCATAACTCCTGCGCCAGAGCCGCACTTGTTCAGCGCCATACTTCTCGGCAGTTTCAGCTTTATTGAGCCCTTGCAAATCTCCGTAGTGTCGCTCGTTCAACGCAGAATCGAACATGACGGGGATATCACCTTGGCCGGATTCTTTCAGGAGTATTTCGAGCGTGCGAGTGGTACGGATGAGCCGAGAGGTGAACGCGCGATGAAACATCATGCCTTTCAGTGAACGGCCAGTGAGTACAGCATCTTTTTCTCCCTGAGCACTGAGAGGAATATCGGTCCATCCAGTGAAACGATTCTCGAGGTTCCACTGTGATTGTCCGTGTCGGACGAGAGTGAGGAGAGACATGGAACAAGCGTAGCACGAGAGGGAATCCCTCTTCCATAGAAATACTGGTAGAAAAATATGGCATGGGTACTGCATCACTGGTATACTGTTATGATGCACATACAAAAAAACGATCCCTCACATAGCTTCCGAATGACCGTCACCATTGCAGTGGTGCTCTCTTCTATGCTCGTGACATTCGCATCGCTCGTGGGCCGTGAGACCATCAATCTCAAAGGCTCTCTACAAGAAAAAGAATTTGGAAAGGTTACAGCACTCGCAGTACTTCTTCCTTCCGTAGACTCACTGCCCGTAGAGAATGTCTACATACTGCCTCGGAGGAACGACGATACTCGTGCTGCCTTCTACTTTAAGAGTGGACAAGAATGGTTCTTCGCAACAGCCGTTCGAGACAATGAAAACGGATGGCATCTAGCAGGAGGTATTCAGCCACTGAGATCTGATGACATTCAAAACATCACCGACGGCGATACAATGAACGTCGATCCTCAGTCAGCACAAGCATCGGAAAGACAATGACCGCTCGCCAAATACGTAGTACCCGAGAAGGTTCTTGCAGGAGCCTCCACAGCCACTCTAAATGCAACGACTGAACAAAAACAGGTGCCCTTCTGCGCTTTCCCGCGACAAAATCAAACGCGCCGCCCACACCCATCGCCACCCTCACCGAGGTGAGACGGGGAAGGTTTCTGGCAATCCACAATTCTTGCGTAGGTGCTCCGAAGGCGACGAAGAGTAGAGTGGCGCCAGAAGCGTTGATGCGATGAGTGATTGCAGTGTCGTTGGCAGGCTCTGGCGAACCAGAGAATGTCCCCACGATCTGGAGGTGAGGATGACGCACGCAGAGGACACGCGCTGCGGCAGCGGCAACACCTTCAGCCGCGCCGAGGAGAAAGATCTTCGGACTTGGCGAAAGGCCGCAGAGCGCGATCATGGTATCCGTTCCCGTCACACGATGCGGAATCCTCTTTCCCATCATGCGAGAAACGAGCAGGAGTCCGTATCCATCCGGAAGCGCGAGAGTAGCGGATTGTAATACGGTTCTAAAGGAAGGATTACGCGTTGCTTCCACCAGCATCTCAGGATTGGGTGTCGTCACTAGACATTTCTTACCGTCTGCGAGAAGTGCGCGAATACGCTCAATCGCAGAAGGCATAGCGACGCAATCAATGGGAACATCAAGAATGGTAATCCGTTGCATGCTGCGGGCAGGGAATGCCGTATACTGTAGTCCATGCTCCTCTCCGAAGCGATAGATGACTTCTTGATGCACTGTGAGATTGGCAAGTACCAGAGCAAAAAAACGGTAGAAAATTACCGTCATTACCTCAAGCGATTTGAATCGTTTGTGGGAGAGAAGAAACGCGTTGATGCCATCGATCTTTCGCTCGTGAAAAAGTATCGGCTTCATCTGCACCGAATGCCGATAGAAGGCCAAGGAATAACGCTCGATATACGTACCCAGCAATACCATCTCATCGCATTGAGGGCACTGCTCAAGCATCTTGCGAAAAACGATATTCCCGCAATTGCGCCGGAAAAAATAGAATTACCCAAAGTGCCTGAACGCCAAGTGGAAGCCTTAAGCAGAAGTGAAATGACAGACCTCTTTTCAGCAGTGGACATCACCAAGCGTAACGGCCTGAGAGATCTTGCAATACTTCACATGTTGTACTCAACTGGCATTCGCGTGAGCGAGCTCTCGCATCTCACGAGAGAGGATGTGAGCCCCGAGAGGCTAGAATTCAGCGTGCGTGGCAAAGGAAGAAAAATTCGCATTGTCTTCCTCTCTGATGACTGCCGAAAGCACTTAAAAGCGTACCTAGACACTCGGCTGGATAACTGGTCACCGCTCTTCATTAGCAATTCAAACCGCTCCGGCGGAGATATTCTTGCGGCAAACACCGGCCGCCGACTTCAGCCGCAAGCTATAGAGAGAATCGTACGGCAGCACGCTGCTCGTGCTGGCATTCTCAAAAAAGTGACACCTCACACTCTGCGCCATACCTTTGCAACTGAACTTCTCAGAAACGGCGCCGACATTCGTTCAGTGCAAGAACTCCTCGGGCATTCGAGCATTACCACCACGCAGCTCTACACTCACATTACCAACCAGAGGCTCAAGGAAGTGCATGAGAGGTTTCATAGGTGAGGAAGAATTTGTTATTATCTCAATAAATTCAAAATTAATTCGCATGAGTAAGTTGGAGAAGGCTTGCAAGACGCTTTATGAAAGACATCGCAATAAGTTGCAGCAAAATAGTGCGCTGATTATCAGATAACTCACATGATTGTAAATAATTTTCGATAATTGATGGGCTTATTAATTTTTGAAACATTAAATGTAGTTTATCTGGATTATTCGCATAAAACATCCAACCATAGGGATTGTCGAATACAACAAAATCTGCAATAGAGTCTAGAGAATCTCGCATTCCATTGTATATTTCAGACACTGCAAATTCTTCTTGGCTGAGAGAATCAATAACATTCTTAGTAAATTGACTGGTAGGCATAACTAGTTTTTTTTGGGATTCCGTATCGCAACACAGTAAATGTACTCCGGCTGAACTATGGGCTTCAATAACATACGATCCCGCTTGATATGGTTGTTGTAAATTACACCATTCCCCTCTAGGGCATGAGGGGAGACCCTCATCTTCATTGGATTCAATATGCATTACGTGCATTACAATCTAATCCTTAAAAAAAGCAATCACTTATAATCTACACACATATTTTTACGCACTTACGAGCTGAAAAATGACCCTTTAAAATTTCGATCGAGGAAGTAGGCACTCCAAGTTCTCGTGAAAAAAAGCGAATGACCGCAGCATTTGCTTTGTTGTGTTCTGGGGGTGCGGCCACAGTAAGCCTCAGCGTGCCGTTTGCAAGCGAAGATCGCAGGGCTGTTTTGGCAGAAGACGGACGTACGTGTACGGCAAATACCACTTCTCCGTGGGAGCGAAGCCGATCTCGGATGGGCGAAAGGCTATCCATACACTATTGCTTTCAATGCAGACGTGATCTCCGCCACTTCTCAATCTCGGCATGATGGCCAGAGAGAAGCTCGCTTGGGACCTGTAAACCGCGAAACACTTCCGGACGAGTGTAGTGAGGATACTCTCGCTTACGCTGCAAACTCCGAGAGAAGCTCTCTTCCTCGGCAGAAGCGCTCTTACCGAGCACTCCCGGGAGATGCCTCATAACAGCATCAACGAGGACCATGGCGGGGAGTTCTCCTCCCGTGAGAACGTAGTGGCCAATGGAGAGCTCTTCATCTATCCATCCGCCGTCGATGACGCGCTGATCAATACCCTCGTAGTGACCACAGAGCAGAAGGAGCCAATCGTGACGACTGGCAAGGCGTTCTACGCGAGTTTGCGTGAGTGTTTTGCCGCGAGGAGAGAGAAAAATTCGGTGGGGCGTATGAGACTGTAATGCCTGCTCAGGAGACACGCTCATCACATGCTCAATCGCCTTCACGATGGGGTCAGCCATCATGAGCATGCCAGCGCCCCCTCCGTACGGCTTATCGTCCACTTGCCGCCTATCTTCGGCAAAATCTCGAATATCATGCAAGTGAAGAGAGAGAAGACCAGCATCCACCGCCCGCTTGAGGATGCTCTCTGTGAGAGGGCCCTGAAACATGGCCGGAAAAAGAGTGAGAATGTCGATGCGCACGCGTGCCATCATAGTGCCAACCCCCTGCGATGACACGAGAAAATAGGTCAGAAGCACTGCTATACTCACTCTATGCATGACGTGGATATCTTCATCCCCACCTACGAGCCTTGTCCCGCTCACCTTCAAGAAGCCATTGAAAGTGTCCTCGCTCAACGCGAGAGCAATTGGAGGCTACTGGTACATGATGATTGCTCACAGTGCGACGTTTCGTCCATTGTCGCGCCGTACCTCAGTGATTCGCGCATTCGTTTTGAACGCAGTGCCGTACCCCTCGGCATGGCGGGGAATTGGAACGCCTGCCTTGCTCGCGCACAGGCCCCCTTCGTGCAGCTCCTCTTTCAAGACGACGCATGGAATCCTCAGTATATCGAGAGAAGTGTAACGGCACTGAAAGAATCACCTCAGGCAGCCTTCTGTGCCGCGCGACACGAATACAAACTCGAGAGTGGCAGCGCCAGTCACTCGTCGTACGACGACGTGATTCGAAAGAGAGCGAAGCGACTGACAGAACGCGTCTACGACGGACACGCATTTCTCATGGCATGGATCTCCGAGGGACTGCACCCAAACCTGATCGGAGAACCAAGTTTCGTGCTGATGCGCACGGAAGCCGTTCGTAAGGCGGGTGTTTTCTCGGCAGATCTTGCACAGTGTCTGGACATGGAATACTGGACACGTCTCTTGCAATACGGCGGCTGGCGTTACGTCGATGAAACGCTCGGATACTTCCGAGTGCACCTTGGCGGCGCAAGCGCGCAGAATGCACTGAGCGGCCGCGGCTCGCTCGATCGATTGATCTGTTTGCTCACGCTCTCACGGACTCTTTCTTGCGCTCTCGATCGCGCTGTCGCGAGGAGAGCGCTACGCACCCACGTACCACTGATGATTGAAAAGTACATGATGAGAAGAAGAGTCACGGATAACAGCATCGGCAAAAACAAGATGCGTAGGCGGCTCCCGTGGCGCGCGTACCCAGTGCTTGCTGCAGGCATGATTCGTTACGTGTGGACGAAGAGACGAAAAGACTGAAGTGCTCGGAAATTGTCATTTTCATTTGAAACGGCTTTCGCTATTCTCACGCCATGTTGACCCTCAAAACATTTTTCGAACATGCCGTCGCAATCGGTATGGAACATGACCCGAGAGGAAAGAAGTACCTGCAACAATTGCTGGATAAACAGAAGAAGAAAATGAACAAACTGAGCGATAAGGAGCACGAGACATTCGATGTTGAACGCACGTGGAATCCGTACGGAGACTGCCGCATTCTCTACGGAGAAAACAGCACTCCCATTCGGCACCTCATGGTCGGTATCGACATCGAAACGCCGGAAGTGCTCCTCGCAGACAGGCTGCGAGAAAGAGGAAGGCCGATAGACGCGCTCTTCTTGCATCATCCGGAGGGTCGGGCGCTTGCGGATTTAGAAAAAGTTCTCCCTCTGCAGAGCGATCTGCTGGCGCTGAGCGGCGTGCCGATCACACACAGTGACGCACTCCTGCGACCGCGTATGGAACGTATCTGGCGCTCCATTCATGCCGATAACCTCTTCCGGTTCGAACGAGCTGCAGAGATACTGGATATTCCAGCTCTCGTGTGCCACACCATCACAGATAATCTCGCATGGCGCTTCATGGAGAAGCACGTATGCGCACAATCATGTGATGACCTCGGAGAAATCATCGATGCGATCTCTGAGATTCCGGAGTACAAGTACTATGCCAAGAAAGGGAATCCGCCAATCATCGTCAACGGCTCGCGCTCGGGTCGTCCGGGACGCGTCTGCGCCACAGAATTTACAGGAGGAACGAATGGCCCGGAAGAGCTGATGGAAGCGCAGTCTCGCGCTGGCGTTGGCACGATTCTTTCGATGCACGTGACTGAAAAATCATTAGAAGAAGCAAAGAAGCATCATCTGAATATGATCCAGTGCAGCCATATGGCCAGCGACAGCCTTGGCATAAATCTCCTCTTAGATCGCCTCGAAAAACATGAGCCTCGACTGGAATACATCGAAGTATCGGGGTTCATCCGCGTGAAGAGAAAAGTGGAAAAACTGGTGTAATGCTTGATGAAGAAGCATCGTCGGTGTCTTACGCCCCCTGCACTTCTTTCAGCACTTTTTCAAAGACAGAAGGATGATGAATGGCAAGTTCGCTTAAAGACTTTCGATCAAGCGCGATGTTGTGGGTTTTGAGTGCCTTGATGAAACGAGAATAATTGAGGCCAGTTCCCATGAGTGCTGCAGAAATACGAACAGTCCAGAGCGAGCGAAAAGTGCGCTTCTTGAGCTTTCGATCTCGGTACGCATGCTGACCTGCCTTGATGACAGCCTCCTTTCCCTTCTTGATCGTGGTGCTTCGCATGCCACGATAGCCTTTGGTGAGAGCTTTTAATTTCTTGGCTCTTCTGTGCCGATGAATACCTCGTTTAACGCGCATGGGGAAAAGTGATTAGAGATGGGGAAGAAGCATCTGAAGCGCGCGCTCGTCGGATGGATTGACGAGCCTTGTACGGTTGAGACGCTTCTGTCGCTTGCTCTTCTGGAGCAGAAGGTGATTGCGACTGTTCCGCTTGAACGCAAGTCGTCCACTGCCGGTTTTGCGAATACGCTTCTTTGCGCCGCTATGTGACTTAAGTTTAGGCATGGAGGGCCTGAGTATAGGGAGATTGGAGCGTAAAGCAAGAGAAATGGCTTACGAGGGCTTTCATCGTTCACCGAACATCATCGCTTCGGCCTCAAAATAACAATGAATTGATTCCCCTGCTTCTTGATTGACTGATCGACCTCGGCAACATCAGTAAGGCTTTCGATGAACCGCTTGAGCTTGTCGATTGCATACTCTTTATTGGTAAATTCTCTACCGCGAAGAATGATGCCAACCTTCACCATGTGCCTCTCTGCAAGAAATTCTCGCGTTCGATTGGCTTGACGCTCAATGTCGCCAGTATCGGTGCGAAAGCCGAAGCGGATGGTCTTCACTTCAGTCTGCTTGCTGTGAGCCTTCTGCCTCTTCTCCTTCTTTTTGAGCTGATAGAGGTAGCTGCCGTAATCGCCGATTTTCACGACCGGCGGCACCGCCTTGGGCGACACTTCAATTAAATCTAGCCCTTGCTCACGTGCGAGAGACAAGGCTTCCGCAGTTGGCATGCGCCTTGCTTCCCCGCCGTCAGAAACGAGGAGAACATCTGCCACACGAATGTGCTCGTTATGACGAGGGCGTTGGAGAAAGGGGGTAAAGCCCCCACGCGAATGTTGACGCAGAGTGTAAAACGGAAAAAGACGGCTTAAGAGTGCCAAGAAGTGCCGTGAGAGTCAAGGATACACGATCACTTCTGTCCTCTGCCCATCATGGTCAAGCGCACGACAGTACGATTGTCGGCGTACTCTATGGAGTCAGTGATGAGGAAAGGAAAAGGCCAAGAATCAGCTTTCCTGAGTGATGAAATGACAGGAGAGAGAACATCGAACACCGGCGTGAGTCCAGATGCGAGAAGCGTGGCGCGGGTATCGGCGGCAACGGCAGAAGGCATATCTCGTGTGACGCGATCTAAAGCGGCATCTGGCTGAGAAGCAACCGAGAGAATATCGGCGGAGAGGAAAGCAGATACTGCCGGAAGTGAAGCAGGACTGCGAGCGTCAATATCTTCAAGAAGACGCTTTCGATCCTCGCTTGTAAGCAGATCAGATACTGTTAACCTGCCGCTGAGATCAAGGAGAGACACTACGTTCATCGCATCCAAGAGAGGGCCTCGTAGTGTGAGAGTGACAGGCTTTGTCTCTCGAGCATCGACAACGACTGGCTGCCCTACGATCACGCTTTCGAGGGTGAGCGCATCACTGAACGAACCCACGATCGCTGAGAGAAGAGCAATGAGTCGTGGAGCATCTGGCGTGAGGGGAAGAACATAGCTTGCCGCCTGTTCTTCAAGCGATGCTGCAGCATCCATTCCGAAGGCCTTCTCAGTGGCAACAGTTGCTTTCAGGAGGGCTACTTGCGAGCGAAGATGTGGCAGTTCTTGGCCGATCATCAGAGCACGCTGCTTTTGCTCAGCAAATGTAGTCACATGACGAGAGAGCACGAGCGCTGCGGCTACTGCAAGGGCAAAGCCGAGGAAAAAAGCAGAGTATTGGAGCCTCTTTGAGAGCGTGAAAGTACTCATGAGGGCAACGAAAGGGTGAGCGTGAAAGGAGATGTTTCAGGAGATTCAATCCGATATTCCGGCTCGCTGACTTTGATAAAAGAACCAGAATTTCGCAATTCATCGACGAATGATGCAAGCACTTGAATAGAAAGCGCATCTCGCACAGTGCCTCTGAGGACTATTGTCTTCAGCGCGCTATCATAGTTGATGGAGGCAATCTGAATAGGATCATGGAGCGGCTGAGCAAAGTCTGATCGAATCGTTTCAATCTTCTGAAACGTGGCGCCTATGGAAACTGTATCTTTGCGCAGTAAAGAAAGCTGATGGAGTATTGGTGTCGGCACAAGGGAGAGAAGTCGTGCACGCTCTTCCTTCAGCGCGTGTGTCTGCTCCTGTAATGAGCGATACTCTTGAGTGAGCTCTCCCATTTTCACGCTCTTTAAGCCGATAACGACGGGGAAACGATCTGGTGAAAGAAGGAAAGACATGGCAACCATGAGCACAAGCAACACAGCGCCAAATATCAGAAGAGGAATGCCGAGGTGACACACAGCATCGCCGATGCCAAAGACAACTGGTTCAGTACGTTCTTCCTGTCGAGGACAGTCTCCCGCAGGCACAGTGCTCACATCGGCAGTTGACGTTATTTCTGTGTGCATATTTCCTTTCATTGTAGCAGAAAAACACGATTATTGGAACTGCCCAGCCTTCGTTCCCTTCTGCCTTCTGTCGTACCCTGCTACACTCTGCTCATTCCCCCTTTCCCATGGAAGAGCTGATTGCCAAACTCCACGAGTTACTCTCGGCAGTGAACACGGGCAAGGACTCTCTTTGAGGCACGAGGAATTCTCTCGAGAATCGGCGAGCTAGAGGCTAAGACGCAAGCGGCAGACATTTGGAATGATCAGAAGCGCGCCAATGCGCTGTTTGCCGAGTTGAGGACACTCAAAAAACAGTGGGACCCCATGGTGACACTGGCTACAGAAGTGGGAGAAACGCTCGAAATCGCTCAGGCGAGCGGCGAAGAGGACTGTGCAGACATACAGAGAGAGTATGAGCATCTCGAGAAAGCGTGGAAAACAGCAAAGCGAGCAATTTACTTAGGTGGACGGTATGATCTCGGTAATGCATTCATCAGCATCACGAGTGGAGCCGGTGGAACAGAAGCGCAAGACTGGGCTAGTATGCTCATGCGCATGTACCTTCGATACTGCGAACGAAAAGGATGGAAGGCAGAAGTGGTAGAAAAAACGGACGGACAAGAAGCGGGCGTGAAATCCGTGACGATCGCCGTTGAAGGTGACGCAAGCTACGGACTACTCAAATGCGAACGTGGAACGCACCGCCTCGTGCGGCTCTCTCCTTTTAATGCTAAAAATCTTCGTCAAACAAGCTTTGCGCTCGTGGAAGTGCTGCCAGATATGAGCGAGAGCGATGAGATTGAGGTGAAGTCAGAAGATCTTCGCATCGACACGTATCGTTCCGGAGGTGCCGGGGGACAGCACGTGAATAAGACCGATAGCGCCGTTCGCATCACACACATTCCCACAGGCATTGTGGTGGCGTGCCAGAACGAACGGAGCCAATTGCAAAACCGTGCCCGCGCAATGGCGATGCTGAAAGCAAAGCTGCTTGAGCGAAAGCAAGCTACAGAAGATGCTGAACGAGCGAAATTAAAGGGCTCGAGCGTGAGCGCGGATTTCGGCAGTCAAATCAGAAGCTACGTCTTGCACCCATACCAGATGGTGAAAGATCTGCGGACGGACATCGAAACGAGCGATACAACGGGGGTACTCGACGGTGATCTCGATCAGTTCATCGATGCAGAATTAAAGAGACAAGAGTAAAGCATGATACAATGAAGTTCACTTCCCCGACTCTCATGTCCACACCCCACCATTCTCCCAAGCCCACTGCTGATGTAAAAATGATCTTTGGCATTCTCGGCTACATTGTTCCTCTCATCTTCTTCATCCCGCTGGTGCTACCCGAAACACAGAACGATGCGTCAGCTCGTTATCACGCAAATCAGCAATTAATTCTCCTTCTCTTCTGGGTCATCGGGCATGCCGCTTCCGTCGCGCTCATGATCGTACTCATCGGCATATTCCTTCTTCCGCTTGTCAGTGTTGCATCGCTCATTTTTGCCATTCTCGGTATCATCAATGTCGTGCAGGGAAAGGATCGCCCTCTGCCGATCATCGGTGGAATCACATTGATAAAGTAATGATGTTCTGGCTTACTGGGAACGCGTGAAGCTGTTTCTTGCTACGCTCTGGAGAGATGGCCGAGTGGTCGAAGGCGCTCGACTCGAAATCGAGTATGCCCCACAAGGGCATCGAGGGTTCGAATCCCTCTCTCTCCGCCAGAAAAGAGAATCCAAATGAGAATGGCAGTATTCTGGAAGAGAATTGTCGTCATTCACTACGCACGTGGGAGATATGTACATGAGCTTCATATCCTCGAATCATACAGCTGTGATACTATTCCATCATGAAAACCGTTAATGTCGGCATGGTCGGCCTCGGATACTGGGGGCCCAATATCTTCAGAAACTTTATTGCGCAACCATCTTGCCGCATGCTGCGGGCCTCAGACTTGAGTGAAAACAATATCCAGAAAATGAGGGCGCTGTATCCTGCAGTAGACTACTCTACGGAGGCCTCTTCAATTTTCTCAGACCCTGCGATCGAACTTGTACTGATCGCCACTCCCACCAGCACGCACTATCCACTGGTCACAGAGGCGCTCAAAGCCGGCAAACACGTCTTCGTCGAGAAGCCAATGTGCGCGAGCATTGCTGAAGCGGAAGTGCTCATTGCTCTGGCAGAAGAGAAGGGGAAACGTCTGTTTGTCGATCACACGTTTGCCTACGCTCCCGCAGTCACGGAAATGCGGCGACGATTCGAAGCCGGTGAATTGGGCGGACTCCTCTACTTCGACTCCACTCGTATCAATCTCGGAATCATTCAGCTTGATACAAACGTTCTCTGGGATTTAGCCGTGCACGACCTCACCATCCTCAGTCAAATGAAAAACCTGAGCGATGTGACAGATGTCTGCTGTCATGGCACCGCTCACTACGGCAAGCAAATAGAAGTGGCACATCTACATCTCACCTTCAAAGACGGCTTCATGGCACACATCCACGTAAGCTGGCTCAGTCCAGCTAAAATGCGGAAGACGATCGTAGCCGGCACTGACGCTATGATGATCTACGATGACATTGAGCCGAGTGAAAAACTCCGCGTGTATGATCGAGGAGTAGTGCGCGGCCAAGAAGTGCCTAACCCCATGCTTCCCACCTACCGTGTGGGCAATGTCATCATTCCCGCGCTTTCCACCAAAGAAACGCTCAGCATCGCCGCAGCCGATGTGCTCGAATGTGTACGTAACAATAACACGCCACGTGTGAGCGGTAAGGATGGGCTGAGTATTCTGAAGATTCTCACTGCGGCTGATCGATCAATGCAAGAAAACGATACGGTACATGTAGCATAATTCACTGAAGAACTCCATACTGCGACTATGACCACTTCGAAACTCAAGATTACCGTTGCAGATGTCCGTCTTGGAAAGAATGTGGTAATTCGAGATTTTGTGAATGCTTACGGATGTACGATTGGAGACGACTCGCACATTGGTCCGTTTACAGAAATCCAACGAGGTGTTGTAATCGGCAAGCGTTGTAAAATTCAAAGTCATAGCTTTCTCTGTGAAGGTGTAACAATTGAAGATGAAGTGTTCATTGGCCATGGTGTTATGTTTACCAACGATAAGCTCCCCCGAGCCACCAACGGGGATGGAAGCCTCCAAACTAGGAATGACTGGCAGTGCCTGACTACACTTGTGAAGAAGGGTGCCAGCATTGGCAGTAATGCAACAGTTCTCCCTGGAATTATTATTGGTGAATTTGCCATAATCGGTGCTGGATCTGTGGTAACGAAAAATGTTGCGCCTCATACCGTTGTGGCAGGGAATCCAGCCAAAGCGCTCTCTTCTCCACAGTCCAACGCTATATAAAGTGAAGATTCCTGCGAAACGACTTCACAATGAGAAGGAGTATGTAACGAATATCCAGCCATTCGTACCGGAGAGGCAGGCACTGAGACCAAGGTTTTGTTGCGCGTATGTAGATGATGCGAAATAAACGCCAAATCATCCGAAGGAGTTTATTAAGAGTCATTTTGATCCAAGCACTGTATCCAAAATTTTCAGGCAGAGACTCAATTTCCAACTGAAGATACCAATTGTGCTTTTGAAGCATATCCGTCGCTGGTCCGAAAGGTATATTCATCCAACCAGGGAGCACCTGTGGGATGATTCCGCCTCGTAATGAAGGCCTCTCGTGGACACGTTTCACAAAACCATGTATGGCATCACGATGGAATAAACGAATTTGCTGATTACTCATGACCGAAGAAAATGGTTTTTGTATACCATCTACTTGTACAATTCGTTGAAAAGCAAATACTCCAGGGTTCGTGTTTTCACACGCACTCTGTATGGCTTCGCAAAGGGTTGCATCGAGGATTTCATCCGACGAGATGAGAAGCATCCATGGGAACTGAGCGGCTGCTATGGCTTGATTCGTGATGCCAGCAAAATCGATAATCCTACCACTGCTATCTAAATACTGCACATTTTGCGAAATTACACGGCAACCATATTCAGCCGCTAATGCTAAAGTTTCATCAGTGGAACCTCCATCAACAACTACATGCTCTCGGCAGAAAAGTGCCGACTCGAGACAATGACGAAACTGCAAACCCCCATTGCGTACAAACGATAGAGCCGAACAAACCACATTGCCCCGTACTGGCATAGCGGTATCATAGATTCAATTTTCTTTGCTGCAAGCAATACTATGACTGAAAAAAATCCCATCCCTTTCCTCGATCTAAAGGCGCAGTACAACGGAATAAAACCGGAGATAGATGCAGCCATACACTCGATTCTGGATCGCTCTGCGTTCGTTCAGGGAGCTGAAGTGGCAGCCTTTGAGACGGCGTTCGCTGATTACTGCACAGTGAAGCACTGCATCGCAGTGAACTCCGGCACCTCGGCTCCATTTCTCCTCATGAAAGCTCACGGTATTGGCCCAGGAGATGAAGTGATCGCGCCGGTGAATACATTTTTTGCTACTATCGAAGCCATCATTCACACTGGCGCAACACCAGTACTCGTCGATTGTGATGCCGAGACAGCCCTCATTGAGCCTCGTCTCGTCGAGGAAGCACTGACGGAGCGCACCAAAGCGATCATTGCCGTCCACCTCTACGGCCAACCGGCAGACACAGATGCACTGCTGCGAGTCGCTCATCCGCGCGGTGTATTGGTTTTTGAAGATGCTGCGCAAGCCCATGGCGCACTCCTGAGAGGCAGGAGAGTTGGGTCGCTCGCCGATGGTGCCAGCTTCAGTTTCTATCCCGGAAAAAACCTAGGGGCCTACGGTGAGGGCGGAGCAGTAACGACGAATGATGCACACATCGCCAGAACCGTAAAACTGCTGCGTGAACACGGCCAAGCAAAAAAGTACGTACATGAAATAGTGGGCTACAACGAGCGCATGGATAATATCCAAGGCGCAGTACTGGGTATAAAATTGCCCTATTTGGACGGCTGGAATGCAAGCCGTAACGCACTCGCTGCGCTCTACGGCAAAAATCTTCCGGCGTGGGCAAGGCCAATTTCTGTATTGCCAGATCGGATATCTGCGTATCACCTGTTCGTCATTCGCGTACCCAATCGTGAAGCTGTACAGAAAGCTTTAACGAAAGAAGCTATAGGCTGGGGCATTCACTACCCCGACCCCATTCATCTCTTACCGGCTCTCTCGTCTTTCGGATGGCGCGCAGGACAGTTTCCAGTAAGCGAAGAGCTGAGCAAGCAAATTATTTCACTCCCGATGTACGCTGAAATGACCCCCGATCACGTGCTACGCGCTTGCGAGGTGTTACACGGCGTTTCAGCATGAAGCGGCAGCGTGCGCCACGTAATCAGCCACAAGTATCGCACCTGTTCACTGAGAAGTGAGAATGGATAGCGCGGTCCAGGGCGAGGAATGAAAAATGTGCATAGCCACACGAGCATCTGAGAAACAATCGAGCGTACGTTACGAAACAGAGACCAACGCAACCACGCACGCAATCGAGATGAAAAAGGCGTAAGTGATCTGAGGCGCTGAAAGCAAATTGAACAACGGGCCGTCCATGGTAGGTGAACTGTCGCCTGCAGTAGTACACACCTCTCTGCCCGTTTCGAATCACGTCGGATACCTCGTCAAGCAAGTGAGGATCTGCCATTTCATCGGCATCTACACAGAGAATCCAGCGATGCTTCGCAAGGGAGTACCCAAAGTTTCTCACTCCAGAAAAATTGATGATGAAGCCATCGTGATCCACGTACTCCAGTGGTTGCGAGTACACTCGCACATTGCTCTCGGCTCGGCAGAGATCGAGGGTGGCATCAGTCGACCCGCCATCGAGCACTACAATATCATCCACCCTCTTCATCGAAGCGAAGTACTGCTCAAGGCTCTGCGCAGAATTCTTTGTGAGCAGGACAGTGCTTACAGGAATACGCCCCTGTGAATGTGGAGTGTTCACAGGGGGAGTATAGCGGAGGGAGAGGGAAGAATAGGCCAAAACAAAGTCGGATTGAAAACTACTTACATCAAGCTAGTATGACACTCACTCTCTCCCCTTCACTATGCGCTCACCTCTCCCACTCATCGCAGCGATCCTCCTCATCCCAACGAGCGTACTGGCGCTGAATATCACGCCAGTCTTTCGCTACACAGATGAACCAACGTTCACCTCTGCCGAGAATGCTGGAATCTACTTGCTGACGAATCTCGGAGTAATCAACGGCTATCCGGATGGATCATTCCGACCGCAGCGCCTGATAAACCGTGCAGAATTCGCCAAAATTCTCGTCAATGTGTACTTCTTGCATAATCCAGACACAAAAGTGAGAGTGGGTAATCGATGCTTTGCCGATGTGCCAGAGGACAGTTGGTTTGCCTCGTCGGTATGCACCGCAAACTTCCTCGGCATTATCAAAGGGCACCCGGACGGACTCTTCCATCCAGAACAGACGATCAATTACGCGGAAGCCATCACTATGCTTGCACGACTCTTTAAGTACACACTCTCGCCAGAAGCGTATGAAGCGTGGTACGCAGCAGCCATTCGCGCGGCTAACCTGCGCGGCACGACCCTTCCCACTGCGCCACTGCCAGGCAAACTCCTCACCCGAGGGGAGGCTATTCGACTGATTGCCGGATTCGATGCTGAATCGAGAGGCGCTCTGCCCGAGTATCGCTCCCTCGAGAGCGGCCTACGATCATCCTCATCGTCGTCGTCAAATGCTCTCTCATCCTCTCGTACTTCTTCGTCTACCTCGTCCATCTCCTACGAAACCATCAACTTTCCCGATTTCCCCTCCCGTAGCCGCTTCCTCCTCGCGGGCACGCAGAGTGAGCCTGTTGCCGATGGCGCTCTCCTCGCAGACCGCGAATCGGTGATCGTGAGAGGCGCGACGATCACGCTCAAAAACGTCGTCCGCAGCATCGATGCCATGTTCTTGATCGATGACTACGGCAGAGAAATCGGCAGGCTCTATCCAGAGAGCTCGGATACTGCGGGCAAAACGTGGAAGGGCACGTTTGATCCTAATGGGTACGACATTGAGAGCGGAAAGACAGCCAATCTTGGCATAGTAGTGAAACTGAAACCCTATCAAGGAGGAGCATTTTCACAGGAAGTGTTGCAGGTAGATGCGCTCACACTCTCGCTCTATGGCACACGCACACTCACGACATTCTCCTCTAGCCTCTCTCGCCCTTCATTCCCAAAGAGCCACACGTCATTCTCACGCATCACTTCGGTAGAGAATGCTCTCAATGAACAGGGAGCCCTGCCCACTGGCACAAACAAACTCCTCGCAGCCTTCGGCTTTACAGCCGAAACGGCACCCAAGGCCACTCTCGCCATTGAAGAGCTCGTCTTCCACGTAGATTCATCGGAAGTGACAGTGAATAACTGGAGACTAGGAGCATCTGATAATCCTGCGCGCTCTTCATGTAGTGCGCTTGGAACGACTGTGACGTGCAGTCTCATTCCATCGCAAGTGGGATCAGTGAGCGGAGGCGGGTATCGAACGCTCCAGCTCTATGCAGACATTGCAGCCGCGCAAGATGCCGTTCATCCGTACGTTCAAGTGAGCCTCACTGCAGCAGGTTCGCCAGATTCCGCAGGGGACATCAGGTTCACCGATGGTAGCTCACACTTTTCTTGGGTAGAACAAAGTTCACCCCTCGCACATGGTCCGATGTGGGAGGGGTGATATGAAAAAAACCTTCTGATCTCTCAGAAGGTTCTTTGAATTTATAGAAATCAGATCTAGGTTAGGCAACCTGCTGAAATTCGTCATTAGGTAATTGACTAATTGCTTTCTTAACTTTTTCTGCCACACTCGAGCATACAAGAGTAGAGTTAGTAGGTACACTATGTTGCTCTAAAATGGCCGCAACTTTATCGGGATCCCTTCCCGAAGCGTAAACTTCTTTAGTTAGAGCATGCCCTGGAATGCCATCTCTATTGCCTATTTTCAACATAAAAAGTAAAGAAAAAAATAAAGTTGTACCGTTACATCATTACCATCACGGTACGCGGACATAATCGCCGATTTGTCAAATCCAATCAATTGTTTTCTATAAAGAAACCTTAAAACACAGTCCTGAAGCCAAAAAATCATGCTTGACAGAGAAAGTGTCACCGCTTATGTCCCCTCCTCCCAGCTGCTCATATACTTCTTCTGCTCTTCTGTGAGGGTATCGATCGAGAGATCCATCGCCGCAAGCTGCAGACGGGAAATGTGATCATCCACCTCGGCTGGTAGCGTGATGACATCACACGGGAGCTTTCCTCTATTCTTCACGAGGTACTCGCACGCCAGAGCTTGACCGCAGAAACTGAGGCTCATCACCTCGCTCGGATGGCCTTCCGCAGAAGCCAAATTCACGAGCCTCCCCTCTCCTGCAATGTAGATCACTCGACCGTTCGGGAGGCGGTACTCATCGAGGTAATGCCTCACGCGGCGCTGAGATACTGCTTTTTTCGTGAGAGTATCGAGGTCAATTTCACTATTGAAATGACCAGAATTGGCCAGCACCGCGCCGTCTTTCATCTTCTCCATGTGAGCGTACGCAATCACGTGAAGATTACCCGTGACGGTGATGAACACATCGCCAAGAGGAGCGGCATCTGTCATCCTCATCACGCGGTGACCATCCATAACCGCTTGGAGTGCGGCAAATGCATCCACCTCTGTGACGATCACCTGCGCCCCAAGGCCTCTCGCGCGAAGCGCAACACCCTTGCCACAGCTGCCGTAGCCAAGCACGACTACCGTGCGACCAGCAATGAGGAGATTGGTGGAACGAAGAATGCCATCGAATGTGGACTGGCCGGTGCCATAGTAGTTGTCCATGAGGTGCTTGGTCTTGTTGTCGTTTACTGCAATGACAGGCATCTTGAGGGCACCATCACGCACCATCGCTCGCAGACGCACGACGCCAGTGGTGGTCTCTTCACATCCACCGATCATCGTCTTAAGGAGAGCCGGATGATGCTTGTGAATTTCAGAAATGAGATCGCAGCCGTCATCGATGGTGAGATCTGGCTTGGCATCAATCACCGCTTTCAGAAACTCGTAGTACTCGTCTGGGGTTTCTCCTTTGTGAGCCCACACCTCCACGCCTGACTCTTCTGCCAAGGCTGCAGCGATATCATCTTGAGTGGAGAGAGGGTTGCAGCCAGTGAGGGCAACGCGCGCGCCACCCGCAGTGAGCGTGGCAACGAGGATCCCCGTCTCTTTGGTGACATGGAGCGCCATCCCGATCGTGAGCCCTGCAAACGGCTTCTCTTTCTCAAAGCGCTTGCGCACTTCACGCAGTGCTCCCATGCGCTTTTCGGCAATTTCGAGGTTCAGCCTCCCTTGCGGGGCGAGTGACGAATCTTTGATAGCAGACATGGAAGAATACTAGCGAAGGAAGAAGAGATTGTCACCGCAGAATACAATTTGCGCTACACTAGCGCATGCATCTCATGCCACACTCCTTCCTCATCCACGGTTCCATCGCGCACGACGTCATTCTAAAAAGTACTTCCTCTTTTGAAGAAGGGTTAGCTGGAAAAGATTTAAGCGCGCTGTCCGTCGGATACCTTGCGGAACATTTTTCTCGTCATCACGGCGGCACTGCAGCGAATATCTCGTGGAATCTGCGTCTGCTCGGACATTCGCCAATTGTGCAGGGAACTGTTGGCAAGGATGGCGGTGAGTATCTGACGCTCCTTGCAGATCACGGTATAGATATCAGTACCATAGAGAAGCGTGACGATGCGTTCACTGCCACGGCGATCATTGCGACGGATAACAATAACAGGCAGATCACGTTCTTTCATCCTGGTGCCGATGCCCTCGGAACAATCACGAGTCATGAAGCGTTTCGGGATGACGCAGTCCTCGCTATCATCGCGCCGAGAAATGTGTCTTGTATGATCAAAGCCGCAGAAGAATGCTCGAAATGGCGAATTCCTTACGTAGTTGACCCTGGACAACAATCGCTCTTCTTCTCTCGAGAAGCCTTGCGCAAAGCGGTTTCAGGCAGCGCATGCCTTGTGACGAATGAGTACGAATGGTCGCTCTGTGAAGCGACACTTGGGTGGACGCTCAGCGATGTTCTGCGCGTCTGTCCGCTCGTAGTACAAACGAAAGGAGAAAAAGGCCTCACTCTGAAGACGAAAGAAGAAGAAATACACGTGCCAGCCTGCCCCGTGGAAGCGGTCATCGATCCTACGGGAGCCGGTGACGCGCTCAGGGCAGGGCTTCTCATAGGGCTTGCGGAGAAGTGGCCGCTCGTACAGATGGGAAGGCTCGCTGCCATACTGGGAGCAATGGCAGTGGAGCAAGAAGGGACGCTCCTCAAAGATTTGGATAACGACGACGTGCGTGAAAGGGTTCGGCAGCACTACGGCGAGGACCTCCCTCCGTACTGACAGACAGAAAGACAGCAGCTACACTACGCTCATGCGCATCGTCGTCGTGGGCACAGGGTATGTCGGTCTCGTCTCAGCTGTGTGTTTTGCAGAGCTGGGTCATACAGTCGTCGGCATCGATATTGATGAAGCGAAAATTGCCATGCTCGTAGGAGGCAAGTGCCCTATCTATGAGCCAGGACTAGAAGAATTGATGCGACGCATGGTGGCATCGGGGAGACTCACGTTTAGCACCGATCTTCAGGCGGTCCTTACAGAAGATATTCAGATGGTATTCTCCGCCGTCGCCACCCCCCAAGGAGAAGATCATGCAGCAGATCTGAAAGCCGTGTTTCAAGTAGCTGACGCTGTCGCTGAGCATGCATCCTCTCCACTGATCTTTGTAAACAAATCAACCGTGCCAGTTGGCACGGGCAAAGAGTGTGAAAAACGCATAGCAAGCGCGCTCCTGAGAAGAAAAAAAACGTATCACATCGAAGTAGTCAGCAATCCAGAATTTTTAAGAGAGGGCATGGCACTGCAAGATTCCCTCATGCCCGACCGCATCATTGTGGGGATGAACGCACATGCGCACGCACGGCAGCTCATGGAAGAGCTCTATCGTCCCATCACGCGGGTAGGAAAGCCACTCCTCTTCATGAGCCGCGAGAGCGCGGAACTTGTGAAGTACGCGAGCAATGCGTTCCTCGCCACCAAAATTAGCTTCATCAACATGATGAGTGAACTCTGCGAAGTGACGGGAGGCGACGTGCGCGATGTAGCAAAAGGGATGGGGCTCGATGACCGCATTGGCCCACGCTTCCTTCATGCGGGAATCGGATATGGCGGCAGCTGCTTTCCAAAGGATGTGAAGGCGCTGATTGCAACAGGAAGATCCTACGGTGTAGACATGGGGATCGTGGCAGCAACGGATGCGGTCAACCAGAGACAACGAGAGAGATTCTTCTCCGCTCTCCTTAAGAACCTACATGAGAAATCCACAGTGGCCGTGTGGGGACTCAGCTTCAAGCCGAAGACGGACGACATGCGCGAGTCACCGAGTGTCACCCTCATCCCTCGCCTGATTGACGCAGGTCACAGTGTGAGGACGTACGATCCAGAGGCGATGGCCCGTGCGGCAACGCTTCTCCCTAAGAGTGTTCACTACGCCACGTCACCTCTCGAAGCCGCCACAGGAGCAGATGCGGTGATTCTCCTCACCGAGTGGGATGAATTCCGAGGCCTCGATCTTCAAAAGCTTAAAGCCGTCATGAATGGCACACTCCTCTTTGATGGCAGAAATGTGTACGAGCCCTCAGCAGTCCGTGCAGTTGGCTTGCAGTACAGAGGGGTGGGGGTGGAGTAATGCATGCAAAGTATTGCAGATGACGCACGTCTATATTTCATCATAGTAAATGATACCAAGAGGGCGAATACATTTGCTCAATACAAAAGCTCTGATGTACGCACCTCCTAAAAACTCACTCCGAGTGCAAACACTTGCCAGACTCCCCTCCCCTTGCCGCACAGGTCGCGCTACACTGCCCTCATGAACATACTTCTTACCGGTGCCGCAGGATTCATAGGATTTCACACGGCGAAAGCACTGCTCGCACGGGGGGATACCGTGATAGGGTACGATAACTGTAGCCCGTACTACGACCCCTCACTCAAGCGCGCACGCCTCGCACAACTTGCTGAAACGAAGGGATTCATTTTCATCGAAGGGGACATTTTGGATAGACCCGCGCTCTCACAGGCCATGAAAGGCGTTGATCGCGTCTGTCATCTGGCAGCGCTCGCCGGCGTACGCTACGCCTTCACGCATCCCGAAGAGTACATCGCTATTAATATCCAGGGATTCTTTCATGTCATCGATGAAGTGCGACTTCAAAATATCCCCGGACTCATCTACGCATCGAGCAGCTCGGTGTACGGCGGCAATGAATCGTTCCCTTCCAAGGAATCAGACAGAACCGACAATCAGCTTTCTCTCTACGGCCAGAATAAAAAAGATAACGAACTCATGGCAAGCACGTACCATCACCTCTACAGCATACCAGTCACGGGATTACGCTTCTTCACGGTCTACGGCCCATGGGGGCGGCCAGATATGGCTCTCTTCCTTTTCACCGACGCACTCTTGCATGATCGGCCTCTGCAGATATTCGGAGAGGGAAAAATGCAACGAGATTTCACGTACGTCGATGACATCGTCTCTGGCATTACGGCATCGATAGATAAAAACTACTCACATGAGATCTTTAATCTCGGCTGCGGCAGGCAAGAGCAACTCATGGACTACGTGCGCTGCATCGAGGAAGCGTGCGGAAAGGAAGCGAAGAAAGAATTCCTCGGCATGCAGCCGGGAGACGTACGCGCCAGCGCTGCAGACATCAGCAAAGCGCAATCAATGCTCGATTACGCTCCGCGTACTACGATCGAACAAGGCATCCCTCGCTTTGTGGATTGGTACCGCACGTACTATCGTATCTGATGCTCACTTGCGTGTTGCAGAATACACCGTCGCTCGTCTAAAGCGGCCGATTTCTCTCATGCCAGCAGGAAGGACACAGTCACGCTCGAGCGTGCAAATGACGAAACGACACGATGCTTTTGCGGCTTCGGTATACTTCACTATAGGCACACGAGATGCGTACTGCCATTCATGGCCAAAGTGCCCCACCATGCAGATATTTTCGCGCGATGTATCCGCAGAAGAATAAGTATCGATGATGTGCAAAGTGTTTTTCGCAGTAACATCAGTGTGAAAGCGTGAAACGAAGAGCCTCCCGCTCACTGCAAGCGCCACAACTAATCCGATGATAGCGAGAGGAAAGAGCACACGATCAGACAGGAGAAGACTGCCTTCCCTCGCGCGCTGTTTCAGTAGTGCTACGGTACCACCCACCGAGAGAGGCAAGAAAAGAATGGCGTAATACTCATGAAATGAAAGGGTGGAGTAGAGTAGCATGAGCGAAAGCGTGAGCAGCATGCTCCACGATCGACTCTTCCAGATGCCTACAATGCCCAGTAGAGGGGCAATGATGCACCCAGAGAGCAGCCAGAGCGCCAAGGTGTCGTCGAGCATGTCTCGCGCACTCGGACCACTGCCTTCCAGCCCAAGATTCAAGATGCTTGCCGCGGCGAGAGGATTGCTGAGTGTGTAGAGCGCCAGCAGAAAGAGCGGAACGAAGAAATATGTCAGCCGTGCCACCCTCGAAATCTTCAGGCGAACCAGGCTCGCAAAAACGATTGGCGCGAACAGTATCCCTTGATACGCAGTGAAGAGAGACAGGAACCATACTGCGCCATACCCACACGCTCGCAGTGAGTCTTCGCCATTGGAAGAAGGCGTACGCAAAATTTCTGTCGCGAAAAACGCGCCGAAGAGGGCCGAGAGCGGCGCCATCATGATGGTACCTGCCTGCATCACAAGGGCAGATGACATCAAATACATCACCAAGACGACCATTCTCGCGCGCATTCGATCCGTGGGAACGCACCGAACGAAGAGCCACACGGCTTGCACGAGAAGCGTTGCGAAGATGCATCGCCACCACCACTCATGCATCGGAACCCACTCAGTGGCACTGAGGATGCTCCGAGCAAACGGCGGATGAGGATAGGGAATATTCAGTAAATACTTTGCTTCATCAGTCTTCAAGCCCTCAAAAAAATGCACGCCCGCAAGAAGCATGGCGTACAGCTGAAGCATGAGCACTGTCACAAGCGTGCGGTGTCGCATGGCTCAAGAGCAGAAGTGATAAGCGAAAGAGAGAAGCAATGTGCAGGATCGTCTCCTCGTACGTGAGGAGCATACAGAACGCGCATACGGTCCTGCGTGATCGAAAGCAATGAGATGTCGGAGAGGAGCCATCCTTCACGAGAGGCAACAGTCTGAAGTGTGTGCTGAACGGCAGCGCGCGTACTGGCAGATGTATACAGTGGCAAGAGCGGCCAGATGCGAACGAGGAGTACTGCCGCGATGAGTGCGGCGGCCACTAAGAAGAGTCTCAGCGGCGTAATGATCTTGCCAAGAGTTTCTTCGTACAGAAAATGGAGAAATTCCCACTGCACTTTCCAGTTTAATTTACTCTCTCCTGCTCGTCTCATGCCAAATTGTAAGGGAACTTCTGCAGCCTTAAATCCTTTCGGAAGATGGAGGAGAAAATCCAAAAGAATCTTGAAACCCTTGGGGTTTAAGTGTGGCAGTGCCGCGACATAAGAAGAACGTCTGATGGCAAAAAAACCACTCATGGGATCTGTCACTTTCACCCCACAGAATCGAACGACTATGCGTGTAGCAAACCGACTGAGGGACTGCCGATAGCTATCCCACTCACCCACGCTCCCTCCTGTCATGTACCTCGATGCGATGGCAATATCTGCCGCATCAGACTCGATGAGCGCAGAGAGTGCTGGCAGAAGCCCAGCATCATGCTGGCCATCGGCATCCATCACGACGAGGATGTCTCCTCTGGCAGCTGCAAATCCTGTCAGAACCGCAGTGCTCAATCCTCTCTCATTGCGACGACGAATGACGCGAAGTGAAGGGAATGCGACTCTCTCACTTTCAGCTTTCTGCCATGTCAAATCTGGAGAATCGTCATCCACGACAATCACCTCATGCTCTCTGCCGGATAACGCCTGTGCGATATCCTTCAAGGCGGAATCAATCGTCAAGGCTTCGTTATACGTTGGAAGAATGACAGAAATCATGAATAGTGGAAGGATACACAGAAAGAGGTATAGTTGCTACGAAACGAACATGCATGAATGACCTCACCTCTTCTCACCATGAAATCTCTCTGGCACAAGAAACATGTCGTCGTCACTGGTGGTACCGGATTTGTGGGCAGTGTTCTCGTTGAGCGACTGCTACAGGAAGGCGCACATGTGCGAGTGCCAATTCGATCTGATCACTACAGAGCACTCTCTAAAAAGCGCAGTGAAATCGAGTGGCTCGAGGGAGACTTGCGAGAGAGTGAGTACTGCGAGCGACTACTCGACGATACCGATCACCTGTTTCACTTGGCATCCCACCGTCGAAACACGGAGTTTCACCGCAAGTATTGCAGTGACGTGCTTTCGGGTAACGTGGAAATGTCACTAGCGCTCATTCATGCACTGGGCAAACGTTCATCTACGGCAGTCACATTCTTCAGTAGCGCAAACGTGCCACAAGCGCTCGACGTTATCGCTGCAATGCAGGCAGAACACATCGACGGATTCATTCTTGGCAAAGCAATGTCAGAAGCGCTCTGGACCACGGCATCGCGGCAGCACGGCTTCCCTCTCCTCATCGTGCGGCCCGTCGGCACGTACGGTCCTCGTGATACGTTTAGCAAAGATGCCAATGTCATCCCCTCGCTCATGATGAAAGCGCGAGAATCGCGTGATGCGCTCGTAGTCTGGGGGTCAGGAGAGCAGAAGAGAGTGTTTTTGTACGCAGATGATCTCGTGTCAGCAACGCTCACGCTCATTGAAAATGACGCGAGAGGCATCCAATACGTCGCACCGCCAGACATGGTGACCATCAAAGATCTCGCCACTCGTATCCGCGATATCGTTCAGCCGGATCTCCCCCTGATATTCGACACAAGCAAGCCGGAAGGAAGCAGGGCTATCGCAGAATTACCCACTCATCCATGCCTCGAAAACTTTGCGTGGCTCCCACTCACTGAAGGTCTCAAGAAAACGTACGAAGGATGGAACGAGCGAGGGCGAGAGAGGAATGCAAACTAGGAACGCAAGCGACCCTCGCATAGAGACAATGTTATTGCTACCATGACACTCATGAAAAAAGTGATACAACATCCAACCGTGCGTAAACATATCGGACAAGGCACGCTGTTCGTCGTCTCGGGCACCACAGGAGCGGCTATCGAATTTGTCACACTGTGGCTTCTTGTGAACCCTATCGGTGTGCCCGAACAGTATGCGCTCTTCTTCTCGTGTCTCGGATCCATTACATTCGTCTACTTCTTCAATAAGTACCGAACATTCAAGGAGGAAAGCAAGCTGCACGTCTCTCAGACCATCCGATTCATCAGTGTTTACATTCCTGCAATAGGCATGAACTACGCTATCAGCCTCACTCTGTTCCACTATGGAGTGCATTACCTTCTCGCTAAGGCCATTTCCATCGGCATAGTAGCGATATTCAATTACATTCTGTCTTCGAGCTTCATTTTCAAAAAACAGACGGTGTTGGCTTCATAACTCTTCGCCTTGCTCTATGCGCATACTCGTCACAGGTTCCTCAGGCACTATCGGCACAAGGCTCTGTGAGACTCTGCTTGCAGCCGGCTATGATGTACTCGGCATCGATTGGAAGGAAAATGTCTGGCAATCGAAGATAGATGCAATCACCGTACGAGCGGACTTACGCGACCCTCACGCATGTGACGCGGTTAAGGGAACGATCGATTTCGTCATTCATCTTGCCGCCAACGCGCGCGTGCATGATCTGGTAGAACATCCGTCGATGGCTCTGGATAACGCCGTCACCACGTTTCATACAATTGAATGGGCTCGCAAAGCAGGCGTGAAAGGATTGATTTTTGCCTCATCTCGAGAAGTGTATGGAAACGATCAGGCAGCAGAGAGATACTCAGAAAATATGGTGCGTATTACAGATACCGAAAGTCCGTACAGTGCGAGCAAGCTCACGGGTGAAGCGTTCGTGCATGCCTACGCACGATGCTACGGGCTGCAGAGCATCATTCTTCGATTTTCGAATGTGTACGGCATGTATGACGATAGTAATCGGGTAATACCTCTCTGGTTCCGTCAGGCAAGAAACAATGAAACGCTGCGAGTGTTCGGAAAAGATAAATGTCTCGATTTCACGTACATCGATGATACCGTGCAGGGCATTATTGGGGCAGTGCAACATTTCGATGAAGCAAAAAACGACACCTACAATCTTGCCTATGGCGAGGGCGTATCACTCCTGACAGTTGCTGAAGACATACGCCGCCTACTCGGCAGTGCTTCAGAAATCGCTCTTGAATCATCGAGAACAGGAGAAGTGGTGCGTTATGTGGCTGATATTACTAAAGCAAAAGAAAAACTGGGCTACTCGCCAACAACACGCTACGCCTCAGGCATTGAAAAAGCGATAGAGTGGTACGTCAATCGTGCGGCATAAAACAGCCTAAGACTGACGCTGTGTGGGGCTCTTCTCTTCGAGGTACTCTCCGTCGGCATTCGTCTCCCACAGCATTGTTTTATCTGTGCTGCCTGAAGCGATGGCATCGACAGCAAGCATGGCAGTGAGCATGCTGTGATCTTGATTGTTATATCGATGCATGCCATTTCTCCCTATCAGGAAGAGATTTGAAATGGCATCGACATACTGCCGTACGACAGGCAGCTGATCGTAACTTCCAAAATATGCAGGGTATGCCTTCGGCATGCGCAGTACGCAGCCATCAAGCACATCGTCTCTCTTGATCATGCCCAATGCCTCCATCTCTCGCTTGCCGAGTTCAATGAGATCCTCGTCTGGCATAACCCACAGATCACCTCCTTCGTTTACAAAGTATTCAAGACCGATCCATACAGTATTCTTACGGTCAGCAACCATGTATGGGCTCCAATTATTGAAGATTTGTACTCTGCCCACTCTCACAAAATTATCTTGGATATAAATCCAATTATCCGGAACTTCCCCCTGAGGAGGCATCCCTCTCTCCATAACGTGGAGCTTTCTAAGCAGTAATCCAACGGTGAGAAAATCACGATACTGAAGGCCTTCTGCCACCTCAGTGATGAGAGAGGGGGGATGCGGTGTAATCATGCCTATAAGATGTTTGATAGGCATGGTGGAGAGACAGTAATCGCAGTGCATCCGCTCGGTTTCGCCGGTCTTACTATCCTCGACTGTTACGGCGCTGACACGGCCGTTTTCAAGATGTACGCCTGAAATTCTCTTACCAAGACGTACGTCTCCTCCGCATTCTCTCACTTGAGAAGCAACGGCCTCCCACATCTGCCCGGGGCCGAATTTTGGGTAATAAAAGCGTGTAATGAGACTCGTTTCTCGCTCTCGTTGTGATTTTGCAAAATCACTGCTCAGCAAATCTCGAATGGCATGAGTGACGGCTCTCTTGAGGGATAATCCCTTCACTCTCTGCGCCCCCCAATCAGCTCGGATGCTACCGCAAGCAACGCCCCACACCTTCTCAGTGTAGGCTTCAAAAAAAGTCTTGTAGAGACGTCGTCCAAACCGGTTGATGTAGAAAGCGTCGAGAAATGTTTCGTCCGAGAGAGGAAACAGCTGAGCCTTAATGTAGCTGAGACCTATCAAAAACGTATTGATGATCCCCAATCGTCGAGCCACGAGCAGGGTGATGCCGATAGGGTAGGGGAAAAAATGACGACGGTAGAAGATGCGTGAAATCCTCGGTCGTTGCAGCATCACTGCGTCGTCTCTCTCTGGGTCGGGAGCGCTCTTCGTCTCCCGCACGGTCACATTTTTTCCATTGCTCACGCACAGCTTCTCGACAATAACCTCAGCCGCGTATTCAATATCATGGTGCTTTTCGAGCGTGTCTGCCGCTGGTGCTCCTTGGGGAGGGAGGATATTGAACCACCAACGCATCACACGATCGCTCTTGCTAAAAAAACGATGACCGCCAATATCTATTCGATTGCCCTTGTAGACGTATGTCTGAGCAATACCACCGATCTGAAACGTAGACTCAAAAACAACAGGCGTAATATCAGTCCGCTTAAGAAGCTCATACGCTGCCGTTAGTCCAGCTGGACCTGCGCCTGCAATGACTGCGATTCGTGAAGGCAAAGAATCAAAAAAAGTGATACGAGTGTAGCGTAGTGAGTGTTCTGGTAGTATGAAAAATATAGAAAAGCCTATCCTCTGCATTATCGGCCTTGGTTACGTGGGGCTCCCCCTGGCGTATTCATTCGCAAAACACGGCTACACGGTGCACGGCCTCGATGTGAACACAGAACGCATTGAAGAGCTGAAGCGCTACAGAGATCGCACGAACGAACTCACGGCAGAAGATCTGCAATCCGTCACCATTCACTACAGCACCGATCCGAGTGTCATCGGCAAGAGTGACATTGCCATCTTCGCGATTCCAACGCCGGTTGACGAGAACAATGCGCCCGATCTCAGCCTCGTCGAATCGGCGACGCGCATGGCAGGAAAGCACCTGAAAAAAGGCATGATCCTCGTGTATGAATCGACGGTGTATCCAGGCGTGACCGAAGACATTTGCGGACCGATCCTCGAGCAGGAATCGGGGCTTACGTGCGGAAAAGACTTCACGCTCGGCTACTCGCCGGAACGCATTAACCCAGGAGACAAACTCCACACAGTGGAAACAATTGTGAAGGTGGTGGCAGGACAAAATGCAGACACGCTCGCTCAGCTCACGGCGCTGTACGGATCGATCGTACAGGCGGGCATCCACCAAGCCTCGTCAATTAAAGTGGCAGAAATGGCTAAGGCAATTGAAAACGCTCAACGCGATATCAACATCGCCTACATGAATGAAATAGCCATGCTCTGCGAAAAAATTGGCATACGCACGCAAGAAGTGATTGCTGCCGCAGCAACCAAGTGGAATTTCCTCCCCTTTCAACCAGGGCTTGTTGGCGGGCACTGCATCGGAGTGGATCCATACTATTTGGTAGAGAAAGCGGCGCAGCTCGGGATGGAGACGCGCATCATTGCAGCCGGCCGAAGCGTCAATGACGGCATGAGTACATTCATAGCCAATCAAGTGCGCGCTGCCCTCGGCGGCGAGAGTAAGGGGAAACACATCCTCGTGTTAGGACTCACGTTTAAAGAAAATGTGCCGGACACCAGAAACAGTAAAGTGCGCGATGTCATCGCAGAATTACTTGCAAGCGGCGCAAGTGTTCATGTGCACGATCCGTTGTACTCAGCCGAAGAGATTCAGAAGATGGGCTTTGTTGCTGGATCGCTGGAGGGGCAGCCGTACGACGCAGTTCTGCTACTGGTGCCGCACAAGCAGTACGTGTCTTTGCCGGAAAGCGTTTTCTGGAAGTCTCTCAAGAGTGGTGGCGTGCTCTACGATCTCAAGTCCGTGCTCAGTGAAACGGCATGTAGAGCGGCTGGCAGGCAGTATCTCTCGTTGTAGGAATCTACATCGCCATAAGAATGACGAGCACAGAAAGTATGCCAACGGCATAGCTGGTAGGATCTGAAATTGTCCAGACGATAGGATCGTCATTCAGGGTGTTTCTATGAGCCTGAAACCAAATCCTACTCATCCAATATATAAATAATGGAATGAGTAACAGGAGTACATCTGGATAACGGTACAGAAACATGACTTCGCTACTATGAACATAGAGAGCGAGAATGAGTACCGACAGATACCCGCTGCTGATGCCGCACATGCCAATCAACGGGAGATCGAGCGCAAGGTATGCCCGACCGTTTGTCTTGTGGTGACCACGTTCTCCAAGCTGTACAAGCTCTGTATATCTCTTCACGAGAGCGAGGCTTAAGAAAAAAAAGATTGAAAAATTTAATAACCAAAAGGAATAAGAAAGCTGATTGACAGCATGGCCAGCGACAATGCGAAGTGTATAGAGTCCTGCAAGTAATAAAACATCTATAAATATCAATTGTTTGAAAAATACTGAGTACAGTAGGGTAGAAAAAAAATATACACCAAGAATCAGCATGAATGTCTGTGACAGAAATGCCGAGAGTAAAAACCCAATACCAACAAGGCAAGGACTTGCAAGAATACCCCATGACAATGAAAGATTGCCACTCGCAAACGGGCGCTTGCACTTTCTCGGATGCGCTCGGTCTGCCTGCACATCAAACATATCATTTATGAGATACACGCCAGAAGTAACAAAGCAAAATGCAACGACCGCTAGAATCGTATTGAGGAACACTGCGAGATCAAAGAGCGTGTGAGATGTGAGCACTGGAATAAAAAGTAGTGTATTTTTTAACCATTGATGAGGTCGTATTGCACTGAGAAAAAGAGGGAGTGACGGCAATTTATCATCGAACACATGCGACACCGGCACTTCGCGTGACACTTTTCTCATAAGTCTGACTGAAGCATTGACGAGAATTGCGCTACGCGCATGTCGCCAGATATGGATGTCTCGACTCTCATTTCCTGCATATTCAAATCCTTTCTCACCGAAACGCTGAAGCAACACGTGAGCTTTATTCCGACCAGAGAGATTGATGAATTCATCGCTAGCAAGCACTTCGTCAAAGATTCCGAGATCCTCGGAAATGCGCTCTGCGATCTTACGAGGTGCTGCAGTGGCCAAAATGAGCGTCCGGCCATTCTTGTATTCATCTTTCAAAAAAGAATAGAACGCAGGATTCATGGGAACACTACCTCTGTCATAGCGCTCCCCTGCCACGAGATGCTTAAAGTACGCCCTTCCCCGAATCAGAGAGAAAAGCGTAAGAATGAATCGAAACGGACTGCGCTTGAAAAGTTGTAGAAGTGACTCGAGCAGTGTGTCTGTACGAACCAACGTGCCATCAAGATCAACGCAAAGGGGAATATTTCCTGTGTTGCGCATGGAAAATCAAGAAGAAAGCAGGAGGCAATTCTAAAGGCACTTTACAGTAAGAATCATACTATCTACGCTAGAATATATGAACAATATAAGAAAAACAGCACGTAGTTTGAAATGGCCTATTGCTTGTGCATGCAGTATTGCGGCATTGAAAATTACGTTCATTCTCAGTGAGCCTCTTCGATCGCTGGTTATGTCTCCGTGGCTCATAGATGACTCTTTTATCGTTATGCGCGTTGCGCGAAACATCGCTTTGGGAAAGGGCTTTTCGTTTGATGGCATGAATCCAACCACAGGCGTCTCGTTCTTGTGGACGTACGTCACCGCAATCTCGCATAGTGTGTTCAGCAAGGAGTTTGCGGTGAAGGCAACGCTGATGCTGTCCACTGTGCTTGGCGCGTGCTCAAGCATTGTGGTGTATTCAATCACCAAACGTCTGAGTGAACATTCGCAAGCAAGCTGGCTAGCATTCGCAATTATTTCACTATTACCAGTACCATTTTTTAATGCCATGAACGGCATGGAAACTGCTGCCGTCACTCTCTTTATGCTCTCGGCCATCGCATGCCTCCCCCAACTCTACTCGAACGACTCTCCTCCTACGTTCGTTTCAGGAATCTCATGCGGAATATTGTTGGGGTTAGCCGTACTGACACGTTCTGATGCCATCTTCTTTGTTGCATCGATGTTATTGTTTTGCCTGGTGCAAGCTGTGCGTTCGGGACATCAAAAGTATGACTATTTTCGTCAAGGAGTTGGCATAGTCTTAGCGCTCGGAGTCGCCGCAAGCATACTCATTACTTGGCAAGTACTTCAAACGGGGTCTGTCTTTCCCGATAATCAAATCGGAAGGCATATCATCGCAGTTGACAAACACAATTTTGATGTTTCTCATGTTTCATTAGTGTCATATATCCGTATTGTGATCTGGAATACGTTCGAGATGTACGCGCTTGTTTCACTTTCATTCACTTCCGGTTTGCTCGCAATCATCGCTCTTCTCTATGGATTCGGGCAAAAAAATCTTCGCCCTCTCGCTGTCATAACAGGGATGTATCTCGCAATGTATTGCACTGTGCTTATCGCATATCAATGGTATTTTCCGGATTATCACGGCCTACGCTATCTCAATCCTGGTATTCATCTGCTGGTCATACTCATTGCCTGCCTCCTCTGTTCTCTACGGTTTGACACGTTTACCACACGAGCGTTAATCGCAATTACATGCAGTATGATGGCTATCAGTTGGTACGCGTATTTTGATTATGGTCGTCAGCCAAAATGGGCTGAGGGTATGACCCTATTTGGGAGCAGAAGCAGTGAGGACGAAAACAAGTTTTGGGCCGGCATTGATTGGGTGCAAACACATCTGCCAGAGAACACGGTCATTGGCGTACGTGATCACGGAAGATTCTCATTGTTTACAGATCGTCCAGTGTTAGATTTAGCTGGCATACTCGATCCAATGGTTGTGCGTCAGTGGAAAGCAGGAAATATAGGAAAGTATGTACGAGAGCGTGATGTATCATATTTCGTCTTGCCTCCTCCACAGACTAAGGGAACAAACATCTATCAATCCTTGCACAATTCTCTCACTCTCTCAGAGGTAAAAGAATGTCCAGCATTCGATATGTCTGGCACGTTCAGATTATATAAAATACACTAAAAAGTGCTCCCACGTATTTCGACAGCACACTCTTATGCACATCGCTATCATCGCTCCAAACTTGCGAGGTGATCACAGTGGCTGGAGTAGGTATGCTCGCGATATCGCGCAATGGGTAGCGGCTCACGGCCACACAGTATCCGCAGTAGTGAACGAAACAACGGATACGATTGAAACGCCTCAGTACCCTATACTGCGAGATCCGATGTCATATCTTCATGTTCCTATGACAAGATGGAGTGGGAGATACCGACTGCGTAGAGTCCTTAAAAAAATACAGCCGGATATTGTTCATTGTATTGCAGAGCCATATGGATTGCTCATTGCTTCTATGAATGAACAATCGTGGAAAAGCTGCCTCACCATTCACGGCACATATGCAATAGTGCCCCTCACGTTGCCGCAATCAAAAACACTAGCAATGACGCTCTACCAAAAGATCGATGGCATCGTATCGGTTAGTCAGTTTACAAAGAATTCAATCAAAAATTTCGATCCCGCTCTCTATGACTCTGCCGGACTCGAGAAGCGTATTACCGTCATTCCTAACGGCGTTGATCTCTCTCGCTTTCAATCGTTGGATACGTCCCGACCGTTTACCGTGCCGTCAATGATTATGAGTGTGGGGGCAGTGAAAGAACGAAAGGGATACGGCGAGGCAATAGCTGCATGTCGAGAGTACAGAGATCGTTACAAACGACCCTTTTGCTATGATATATACGGTGACATCACACAGTCCCCGTCATATGTCAGTGCCCTCAGACAATTGATTGATACATGGGACCTGCATGAATACATCACGCTTCATGGAGCGGTGAGCGATGAAGTACTGAGCGCCGCATTCAAAAAAGCAGATCTCTTCATGCTGCTTTCAAAAAAAATTGGAAATCATGTGGAAGGTTTCGGCCTTGTATTGCTTGAGGCAAGCGCGGCGGGAATACCTGTCATAGGTCCAAATAACGGAGGATGCCCCGAGGCTATAGATGAAGGGGTAAGTGGCTATGTATGTGACCCGAGCATGCCTTCACGCGTCTCAGATCGCATGGCAGATGTGTTGATACACCAAAAAATAACACGGAGTCATTGTCGACTTTTTGCGGAAAAGCACTCTCTTACTCATACATGCACCGACCTACTCAAGTATTATACTGCTCTCCTAACCTCCTGAACGCACGACACATAACGTTTGTTTGTCATTATGAGCGTTTTTCTCTACCCTGCCATCATCCCTTTCCAAATATATGCTCGTGAAATCCACCCTCGTCACTGGTGCCCCTGGATGGCTAGGCACGCGTCTCCTAGAGGTGCTAACAGATCCAAATGATCCATTGAATACATTCTCTTCACAGCATAACCGATCGGTACGAGCTTTGGTGCTACCAGGAATGAACACATCATCACTCCCTAAAAATGTGGAACTCGTATCTGGTAACGTGCTGGACCCTCTCTCACTCGAACAGGCGATGCAAAACGTGGAAACTGTCTTCCACTGCGTCGGCCTCATTCATCCAAAACGTATTTCACAGCTATTTGAAATCAATACGAAAGGTACCCTCAATATGCTTGAGGCTGCCTCTAAGGCAGGAGTGAAACGAGTCGTATTCATAAGCTCAAATTCAGCCGCCGGCGCAGGATCGTCCATGAAAGAAACTGACGAAGATCGTCCGTACATGGCGTATGGCAAAAGCAAGAAGCAGGCAGAAGAGCATGTCTTACGCTATCAACGATCAGGAAAACTGGAAGCAGTGATACTACGTCCATGCTGGTTTTATGGCCCAGGAAAAGGGCAGCCAGAGCGCCAGCTTAGATTTTTTAGAATGATTCAAAAAGGGAATCCCATTCTTTTCGGGAGCGGCAATAATCTCAGGAGTATGAGCTATCTTGATAATACTATTCAGGGCATGCTCCTTGCTGAAAAGACATCCTCAGCCAACGGTCAAATCTATTGGATAGCAGATGAAAAACCATACTCGACACAAGAAATATATGAAGCCATCGCATCGATAGTGGGCACTTCACTGCATCCTCGAAAAATTCCTGGAGTTTCCTCCTTTATCTGCAGACAGATTGATCGCTCTCTACAGGCAATGGGGAAGTATATAACCGAATTTCATGTCGCCGGTGAAATGACCCTCGACATCGCATGTGACATAACCAAGGCAAGACAGGAGTTGGGATATTCGCCAACAGTAGATTTACACGAAGGAATGCGTCGCTCCATAGACTACGCTCGGAAATATCAAGGGTTAGAGATTTAAACTGTTACTATGAAACACTTCATTACAGGAGGATCCGGATTCTTCGGACTCCACCTCATAGATCGGCTTCTGCAAGATGGACAAGAGATTGTCGTCTACGACACCTCACAACTCGACGAGTACATTCTGAAGAGAAAAGGGGTGAGCTACGTATGCGGCGATGTTCGTGATACATCACGATTAAAAGAAGCTATGAAAGGAGTCGATATCGTTCATCACAATGCAGCCGTGCTCCCTGTTTCAAGGTCAGGAAAAGTGTTTTGGGACGTAAATGTAACAGGCACTAAAAACGTGCTTAGCGCCTCCAATGAGGCAGGAGTTCGGAAGATGCTCTTCGTTTCCACCAGTTCGGTGTATGGCATTCCTTCTTCGCTGCCGATTGACGAACAAACCCCTCTGACGCCTCTCGGCGACTATGGATGGTCTAAGTATGAAGCGGAGCAGATAGTGGAAGATTTTCGTTCGTCTCACTCTCTCGATGTATCCATCGTCCGCCCTCGTACGATTGTCGGCACAGGGAGAATGGGGATTTTCGGCATTCTGTTCGATTGGATAGCAGAGGGAAAAAGAATTTACATCCTCGGCGACGGCAGCAACCTTTTTCAGCTCTTGAGTGCGCCAGATCTCGCCAGTGCCTGCGCACTCATGACAACGGTACCGTGCATCAACGAAGATTTCGTCATTGGTGCAGAAAAGTATGCAACCGTCAGACAAGATATGGAGTCGCTCATAGCGCACGCCAATACCTCATCTCGGGTGCAACCAGTGAATGCCTTTATGGCAAGAACGCTACTCAGTGTCGTCGATTGGATGAAAATATCCCCTCTCGTCGATTGGCACTACAAAACACCGCACAAGCCGTTTTATTTCGATATCACAAAGGCAAAAACTCTCCTGAAGTGGCAACCTCGAGACAGTAACGAATCAATGCTCTGCAATACATTTGATTGGTACGCTAAGCATCGTACTGCACTTCGAATGACAACGGGTACCACGCATCGAAAAGGCGTAAAACAGGGCATTCTCTCAATTCTTCGCACACTCTCCTAACAAAAGCGCATGTTCACAGAGTGGCCTCTCTGGCACCCTCAAAGATGCCGAGTATACGAGACATTCTGGTCTGCCACAGCAGTACCGACACATCGGCTACAGCATTCTTTGCTCTTTCCAGAGACGCATTGTTATCGACAAGCATGTCCCGTACAGCCTGTGCCAGGCTTTCACGGTCACCAACGCGGTAAAATGCGGCACTACGATCTGTGAACTGATCTCTCATTGGTGACGTGTCAGGAAGGAGCACCGGGATGCCGGCTGCCATCCACTCATACGCTGCGAGAGGAATACTGTCGCGGAATGTGTGCACGATACGTTTTGACGATGCCGCTATCACCCCCACTGAACAGAGAGAGAGCGAACGTGGAACAGAGCAATACGGTAATAGTCCCGTGAATAATAACTTTCCGCGAAGAGAGGGCAGCGTAGAGGCTTCTAGTCGGCGGGTATCTTCATCCGAGGCTCCAATAGCGAGGATAGAAAATTCAAGCCCTCTCTCAGCCAGCAGTGCGAGCCCGTCGAGAGCAAACGAGAGTGCGGCAATGGCGAGAGGACGATTGAAAGGCCCAACAAATCCCACAACTGGCACACTCTCAGAGATACCGTAGGTCAACCGAAGTGATGCATCGTCAGAGACTCCTGAAAATCGACGCGCATTGATGGCTCCACCTTCAACCACAATAGGCGTGGTAGTGAGGCCCGCATCTAAAAGAACTGTGCGAAGTGCATGCGTGCCTGCCACCACGCGCAGACACTGTTTAAGGTGATGAAAAAATTTCTTGTGCCCGCGCGGAGGAAGCGTCATCACCTCCATGATTGTGGGTCGTCCGCTCTGCACGAGAGCAGGAAGGGCAAGGGATGAAAGCGTGTAGAGCACATCATACTCAGCTCCGTGCTCAGCGAGAAAAGAAGTGAGATCGGCAAGGTACCTGTAGCGAAAGAACAGCGAGTTAATAGCTTCTGGAGAGGAACCGATGCGATGCACGGTCACTGGCGCATTCATATCATAATACCCTTGAAAGCTCACGCCGGAGATCGATTCTCCTGCTGGACACACAATGTCGCACTCTTGCCCTGCATCGATGATGCCTTGCGCGATTTCTGCCGCAAGGTGTGATGCAGTTTGGGAAGACGGAAGAGGGCAATCGGCAACGAAGAGGACACGCATGCAAAATAAGAGAAAAGAAACTAGATGCCTTGTGATATGTATTCATCCATCGAACATATCAATCGATCGAGCCCGTGACGATCAGAAACAATGCGATACATTTCCTCTGGGTCCATAGGCGGACGATCAAGGTGGGCGAGGATAAAATCCTTCACAGACTCAGGCGAATCATTCATTGGCGCTGAAGAAATGCCGATAGCACGCGCATTGCCCTGCGTCGTCACCGGATAGCAGCCACAGGTCATGGCTTCTACCATGGTCTTATCGATGGTATCGCTCGCCATATTTATGCTAAATCGATGACGGATGTAGAGTGCGGGCAACGCTTCATAGCTCACTGTACCATGGAACGTGACGCGGGAAGAGAGCCCGAGACTGTTGCAAAGAGATCGCATCTGCAGGGCATAGTCTGGCTCTGCCTCTATGCCGTACACATCGAGCGTGAATGCCTGCGGCAGGAGAGCGAGGGCATTGAGAGTGATATCGAAGCGCTTGCTTCTGCTCATGCGATGCACGCACAGTAAACGATGCGGATCTGCACAGATATTCTCGCGCTTTTGCCAGTATGAGAGATCAATGCCGTGTCCGACCACCGTTTTTTTGGGAGAATGATTGTACTGAGGCAGGCTCTGTGCAGTCGCGCAGAAGAATCTCGTGCCAAACCATCCAATAAGGCGAACGCCGACTTGCATGGCGTAATGCGTGTACCAACAATACACGGGAATGCCCCGTAACCGCCAATACCAAAGCCCAAATACTGACCATACAGGTGTCATATGAATGAACACTCTGTCGTAAGAGAGCGTAGTAATGAATGACTCGAAAGCAATAATCTGCCTCACCTTTGTCGCTCCCCTCTCTTTGCCGAGGGAATGCACGGGGAAATCTGATGGCAGCTGATCGGAGGCTTCAAGGCAGAGCACTGTAACCGCGTAGCCTCGCCGAATGAACGCGCGCACCCACTGTATCGTAAACGCATCCTGTCCGTGCAATTTCTGTGTGATAAAGAGGATCGTCATACTGCATCATGAGACGGTTCTTTTGTGGGCGACGAAGAAGTAGTGGTCGGTGAAACGGCAGGAGAAACCGGAACTTGAGGCGGATGCAGGGCAAAATTCTGCAGGAAATGGGCATACGCGGCGATGAGAGTGTGCCTCTCAAAATATCGCACAACATCGCGGGCGTTGGTGCCGAGCGTGCGACGCAGCGGCGGATCGTGCAGAAGGTGATCGATCTTAATCATGAGATCCGTCTTCTTTCCAGACAGAAACATCCCGTTGATACCGTCGCGAACAATATCCGGCATCACACCGACTTTCGTCGTCAAAATAGGCATGCCGCACGCCATGGCTTCAAGTGCGACTCTCGGGCCACCCTCGCTCTTGGAATTTTGGACGAACACGCGAGCCGACTGAATGGCATCCATCACCTCACGCTGGGTGGGAAGCCACCCTGTGAATGTCACTCGCTCAAGTATGCTGAGAGACGCGACTTTCTTTTCCGCTTTCTGCTTGAGGGGACCGTCTCCGATGACCAGGAGAGATACCCGTGAGAGAGCGTTCACAGCATCAATGAGCTCCATGAGGCCTTTGTTCTTCACAAGACGGGCACAGAAGGCAAGATCATAGCGCTTATCAATAGCCTCATTCGGCTTACACACATCGCTATCGAGATAGAAAGAAGGAACGACTGCCACGATGTCGCTCGGAACGCCCCACTTCACGAGAAGTTTTTCCATAATATGATTCACCACTCTCACTTGAGCGGCGTGCTTCAGGTTGTGAGGCAGGTACACACGCGAAAGAATTCTGCCAATGAATTCAGAGAATGATGCAGCGCGAGGGTAGCCCACGATGTGATGAATCTCAACAACGTACGGTACGCCAGTCTTCTTGAAGAGTCGTGCAGCGCCCATCCCATTGTAGAAGGGAGGATAGTCGTGAACCGTTACGATCTCATGATGATGTTCTGCAATGAGTTCCGCGCCTTTGGTAGCAATAAAGGATGGCTGATACAGCAGGCCTTTCTGCGCAGGATGGAAGTGTACGTTCCCAAACAGAGGTTTTTCTTGTAGTTGGTACCAGATAGAGAGCGAAGAATAGTCTTGAATTTTCGGGCAGAGAATGTCAATTCTCTCCCAGAATTTCGAAAACTCCTCAAGCATGTGATAAAAAGCACCCTGTTTTCCATTCAGGATGGAACGATCGCCGGAGATCATGAGAAGCTTCATGGCAATAGATCCGAAAATAGTCGAATGTGATCAGTGCACAGTGTATCCCAAGAGCGCTCCATACGCGACAGACGGGCAGCCTGAGAAATTTCTTCATAGCGAGCTTGAATGTCGCAGACGGCATGCACGATATCGTCTGGTGTCTGCAATTGCGCAGTCTCGATGCCAGTGAGCAAATCGTCGCTCAGGCCAGTTTCGCAGGTGAGCAACACAGGTAATCCGTGAGACACCGCCTCGAGAGCCGCATTCGGACTGATGTCAGTGAGGGAAGGAATCACGAGGAGATCATGACGCGAGAAAAGCTCCGACTGAGCACTACCCGACAAGGGTGGCAGAAACGATATTCTCTCTTGAAGACCGAGAGACTGAACGAGCCCTTTGAGCGCTTGAGCCTCAGGCCCATCACCAACGAGCGTGAGCGTGGCAGAAGTGAGAGTGGTCATCGCGCGTATGAGCGAAGAAAGATTTTTGAATGCCACAAATCGTCCATAGGACAGAAGGCGAAACGGACTATGGAGCGTGTGAGGTATCGGATGTCCTCTCTCACGAGCATTCTCAATAACCGCAGTGTCTGGAAGGGAGGAAAATCGCTCTCTGTAGAGAGTTCTCTGAAACTCAGTGGAGAATATGAGAACATCAAACGATCGGAGAATCTGCAGCATAATGAATCTCCAGAGAAACGACAGTGGGGACGCATACCACTCGCGAAGGCTCAGTGTACCGCCGAGATCTGTGTAGCGTTCCCAAAAAAAATCACCTCCGAGTCTCAGCACGCGTCGTGGCTTTGTAAGCGAAGACAACATGAGCGGCATGCCGCAACTTACCGAAGAGAGAGCGTAGACAATGTCGGCATGCTCTCCGAGTCGCTTGAGAGCTGAGGCATAACGAAACCATCGGAGAATCGGCAATCGTTTCTCCACGCGATGAACCGTAGACTGTTCAGTCGTAGTGGCGTCACGACCGTATGTCAACACAGTGACACGGTGACCAGTGAGCGTCAGTGATTCGGCGAGTTTTTGTGCGTATGTCGCCGGCCCTCCGATGTCTGGAGGATAAATGCCTGTGGCAATGAGAACGTGCATCGTAAACGTGTAATTACATAGCATTTCGATACCACTCGACCGTACGAGCAAGGCCTTCCGAGAAATCCACCTGTGGCTTCCAGCCGAGGCCGCGGATCATAGAAGAATCGAGCGCGTACCGCCAGTCGTGTCCGGGGCGATCGCTGACAGTCGTAACGAGGCTCTGAGGCTTACCCAAGAAATGGAGAATCTGCTGAACAACGTCAATATTGCGTTGTTCGTGGCCGGCAGATACATGCACGATACGGCCATCGAGATCATCTGCTGCGAGCGTGAGCTCTATGGCATCGCAGTGATCGGTCACATAGAGCCAATCTCGCTTGTTGTGTCCTTCTCCATAGACGGGGATAGGCGCATCTGAAAGGGCGGCCCGAATGACTGTAGGGATAAATTTTTCTGTAGCCTGATGAGGTCCGTAGTTATTGGTACAACGCACGATGCGGCACCGAATGCCAAACGTGCGCACAGCGGCAAGAAGAAGCAGATCTCCGGCCGCCTTACTTGCGGCATACGGCGAACTGGGCGTAAGAGAATCTGAGGGGTTGCGCGGAGCATCGTCATCCGTGAGATCTCCGTACACTTCGTCGGTTGAAATCTGAACGAGCAGCACGTGAGGGAACTGCCTGCAAACATCGATAATGCTTTGCACGCCGAGTACGTTAGAATGCAAAAATGGAGAGGCATCACGAATACTTCTGTCTACATGCGTTTCTGCGGCAAAATTTACGATCATATCAATCTGATAGCGCTCAACAAGCTGCGTGACGAGCGCACGATCGACGATGTCTCCTTTCACGAATGTCATGGCATCTCCCACACTTGCGAGGCGCTGTTTATCCGCCGCGTACGTGAGCGCATCGAGTACAATGACAGTATCTTTCGGCTGCTGCGACACATGTCTCATGACAAAATGAGATCCTATGAAGCCTGCGCCGCCGGTAACAAGTATGTTCATGGAGAGAGTGTATCAGTTGACGGAGTGCCAGTCAGCTTGTAGAAACTATTCTTTCACTTGTAGACTAAAGTGCATTGTCGACGACAATTCCTCCGTATTTCTTTAAGTCTGCACTGCCATGAAAGGAATCCTCATCTGCGGTGGCACTGGATCGCGCCTGCGTCCGCTCACAGACATCACAAATAAGAGCTTACTGCCAGTGTACGACAAGCCGTTACTGCAGTATCCACTCCAAATTCTCCTCGATGCGGGCATCCGACACATCGCTGTTATCACCGGACCGGAGCACATGGAGCAAATCACGAAATTTTTAGGATCAGGAAGTCGATTCGGATGCGAATTCGCCTACAGAGTACAAGAGAAACCCGAAGGTATTGCCCAAGCCCTCGGTCTTGCCCGAGAATTTGTCGATGGCGATCATTGCTGCATCCTTCTCGGAGATAATATTTTCTTCTCAAATCTCTCCCCTATCATCAAAGAATTTAAGGGTGGCGGACACCTCTTTGTGAAGAACGTGAGTGATCCTGAGCGATTTGGTGTAGTCACGATGAAAGGTGATCGCGTGAAAAAAATTGAAGAGAAGCCAAAAAATCCTGCTTCCGATATGGTAGCCACTGGCTGCTACATCTACGATTCGCGCTGCTTTGATGTCATTGCGTCACTCACGCCGTCTGCTAGGAATGAGCTTGAAATATCGGATGTTAGCGAATGGTATGCACGGAGAAACGAGCTTACAGCCACTATCCTTGACGATGAATGGATAGATGCAGGAACTTTCGAAAGCCTCTTCCGTGCAAGCGAATTGATACGGAAGAGAAAAATCAATGGTACTTAAAAAATGATTGTCCAGAATAAAAAAATACTCCATGATTGACATATCATGCGTACTGTCATTCTCTCAGACGATAACGGACAATCGAAAGGCTCTGCGGATCTCTTTGAGGCTCACTCAGGCAATGGCCTTCTTCACTTGGCGTTTTCAGTATTCGTCTTTCGCAAGCAGAGAACTCAGACGCTCATTCAGAGAAGGGCAGCAACGAAGATGTTGTGGGCGGGCGTTTGGGCGAATACATGTTGCAGTCATCCCTTAGAAGGAGAGATGGCCCAAGAAGCAGGAGAGCGCAGACTGCGAGAAGAACTCGGTTTCAGCGTCCCTCTCACACCTCTCTGTTCGTTCGTGTATCACGCCAAAGATCCATACGGAAAAGGTGTAGAGTATGAGTACGATACGATTCTTGTCGGAGACATCGAGGAAGACATAACAATCAATCCCGATCCGAGGGAAGTGCAAGAATGGAAGTGGATAGATAGACGAGAGCTTGAACATGACATGTGCGCTCATCCCGATAAGTACGCCCCTTGGTTACACATTGGCCTGCCTAAAATCACACAATGATTTCTACAAAAAAATCCGGTTCTCATCTACTCCATCTCGGCATTGTGCCTGATGGCAACAGGAGATGGGCAGAATCGCGAGGTATGCTGCCGTGGAACGGCCATGAAAAGGGATATTCGATTTTAACATCGCTCATAGAGTGGTGCGTGAAAAATCCCGATATCTCTGCCTTGACTCTATGGGTTTTCTCTACAGAAAACTGGAAACGAAATGAAAAGGAAGTAACAAAACTTATGGAATTGTTTCAGCGTTATCTGATCGAACAGAAAAGTAATTTCATTCAGAACAAGATTCGACTTCTTCATGCAGGTCGAAAAGATCGGATACCGACAGCGCTCAAAGCATTAATAGAAAATCTGGAAGAAGAGACGAGAGACTTTTCTGATTTCACGCTCCAAATAGGGCTCGATTACGGAGGAAAAGATGAAATTGTTCGGAGCATCTCTCGTTTGATTGAAAAACGCGAGCAGCCGACCGAAGAGAATGTGAGAGCAAGTCTTGATCATCCAGAAGTGCCAGATATTGATCTTGTTATTCGTACCTCAGGTGAACAGCGAACGAGTAACTTTTTCATTTGGCAAAGCGCATACGCAGAGTGGTGGTTTACCGAGAAGCTCTTTCCAGAGCTGACACAAGAAGATCTCGCTAAAGCGGTGGAATATTACAAGCAACGCAAGAGACGTTTCGGATCGTGAGGCAGGACGGCGCTTCTCCTTAAAGAACATGAATGTTACATCTGCGTTCTCATCGGGGAAAATAATACTGAGCGGAGAGTACGCGGTGGTATTCGGTTTTCCAGGCCTCGCAGTGCCATCGTCGCTCGGCTTACACGTCTCGCTTGAAACGAGCCAAGCAGGAAAGCCGCTCACCGTTCAATGGGAAAGAGAGCCGACGAACGAATGGCAATTGTATGCAAAGGAAATAGTGCGAAGAATACAAAAACAGCGTTCTCCACTCTTTGGCACGGTCACCATCAGCCACGATCTCCCTCTGGGAAAAGGCATGGGAGCCTCCACTGCTCTCCTCATCGCCCTCTGTCGCACGATCATCGGAGCCGACTGCAAGGGGATAGCCAGGCATCTTGAAGACTCACTCAACCGAGGGCATAGCGGCATCGATTTCACCACGATCTGGGAAGGAAAACCCACGCTCTACAGGAAGGGTGCTCCTCCGCAAGCCGTAGACTACCCTCTCTCATACCTGAAAGATGCATTCCTCATCGACACGGGCCTTCCAGGTGAGCCAACGCCGGAATTGGTCGCGTGGGTGAGGCAACGGGAAGAGGATTGTCGCTCCGCACTCAATGCTATCGGATCCTGCACAGAACGACTGCTCGCAGGAGAAGAGTCGTACAGAGTGATTCGCGACCACCATAGAGCCCAAGTGTCACTCGGTGTCGTACCAAAAAAAGTGCAAGGACTTATTGCGGCGATCGAACGCAACGGCGGAGCCGCAAAAGTGATCGGTGCAGGGGGGAAAACGCGCGGCGCGGGTATGGTGCTTGCCCTCGGGAAAAATCTGGAGAGAGTGGTGTCCCCTTACCAAACGCTTCAGCTTCGCTACGATTAAAACAGGTGATCTTGAGAGGACCGCGCGCCCTTGCCAGGGTGATTGACGATCGTCTGTCTCACGGCAGGAACATCTCTGAGCGCGGTTTCAAGCTCGGGAAGAGTGCTTGGTTCGCAGAAGAGGTGAACATCTTGTCCAGTGTTAATGCTGAAGTACGCCTGAAGTCCTTGCGGACGCCATCGGTACAGGAGCAATCGAATGATCTCAGTGGTGCCGGGCTGCAAGTAGAAGAGTCCGGAAGTGAACATTATGGCGTGGAGCTCAAATGACTCTTGTTCAACTAAGCGTCCAAATGCAGAAAAATCCCGTTCGCCTATAATGCGCTTCATCGCAGCATTTTTCTCCTTCATACGTGCAAGACGCACTGGCATAAACGGATTATCGACTGCCGTCTTGTGCCCTTCCGTAGTTGACACTTCCTTCTCGCTAGTACTCACAATAGTCACCACATCACACAGATCCCAGTGTTCGGGGCCGAATATGCACTCTGCATAGGAATCCTCGCTCGTAGAAGCATCACGCCACTCCACAAATCCATCAGGAATTGATCGGCAGGCAGACCCAGACCCCTGCCGAGCGAGAATCGAGAGCTCTCGGGCAGAAAGCGAGAGTCCCGCAGCTTCGGCTGCGGCAAGAGTGAGCGCTCCGAACCCTGAAGAAGAAGAGGAAAGACCTGTTTTTGCAGGAAAAGAATTGACGCTCACGACGCGAGCACACGTGTTGATGCCTGCGAGACGACGAATTCTATCTAGATGTGCGATCGCTCGCGCAGATTCGTGAATGAGAGAAACGCCGTCAATCGAAATCTGATCGGCAGAGTACGCATCAGAAAATTCTACCGTCGTCTTCGTCGTACAATTATCAAGATTGAGAGCGATGCTGCCGTTTGCGGGCAGTCTGAGCTGTTCATCTTTCCTGCCCCAGTACTTGATGAGACCAATGCTAGCCGGTGCGATGGCGGTTGCCTTCATAGAGCTGAGTGTACCACGGTGCATCCCTGAGCGTGCGTGGGGATGTCTATACACTTCCCCCCTGCTCTCTCTATTGCATGCAGTACATCTTGTCGGCGGGCATCTGGCACAAGAGCGATCATGCAGTCTCCGCCTCCTGCTCCAGAAAGTTTGGCTCCCAAAGAACCTGCGTGCAAGGCTCCAGCAATCATGGCATCGAGCGTAGGAGTCGAGACGCCAAGTTCTTTGAGTAGCTCGTGATTGGCGTTCATGAGCGCACCGATTGCAGAAAGATCGAGCATCTCGCAGGCGTTCAGCGCTTCCGCCACGAGGCCGCCAATACGAGGGAAGATCTTCTGCAGATGCGCATCGGTCAACAATCTCTTCTTCACAGCCTCGATCATCGAAACGGTATCGGCCTTCTGTCCGCTGTAGCCGATGACGAGTGGTAAGCGAGGGAGACGCTGCGTCATGCCCTCTTTCATGGAATAGACGCATGTACCGCCGAAGACCGCCGCTGCGATGTCAAATCCCGATGCTATGCCCTGCACGGCGCGCACTGCCTGGAAGGCAGCAGAAAAAACATCCTGATCGGTATGCTCTATCCCAAGGAGTGAGTAAAGACCCTTCACCACGCACACAGTCGAAGCAGACGAAGAGCCAAATCCCATGAGAGATGAAAAGTCAGACGCAGTCTTAATCCGTATCCCCCACGGGAGCGGATGAGCGGTGTGTATGGCAAGCACCGCCTGTTCTATAAACCGGGCGCCCTTTGGCACGACGCCTTGATTGAGAGAGGAGAGAGATCGCGTGTATTCGGTCAGTTGCACGTCTGGCGCCTCTATCTCAAGAACAGGATCTGCTATACATGTGAGTGTGGCTTGCAAGCGCTGTTCTACAGCCGTCACGATACAACGCTCTCCGTAGAGCACTGCGTGCTCTCCCATAATCATCAATTTGCCGGGGGCGGAAATAGTGACAGACCGCATAGGACATCAGGAGTATAGGACTACATCATCCCCTATGCCATTCTCTCATGAGCCTGTATTCTGTGCAGTCCATGGATCTTCGCATGCTCCCAGACGGCCTCAGCGGATATCAGAGAGTAGAAGAACGGAGAAAGCGTGTGCAGGAAGGCCTCGGCATTGATCTCTCGTCCTTGCAAGCGAGAGAGTCTTCACTCGGACGTGCAGACGAGATCAACTGCGAGCAGATGATTGGGCACATTCCCATACCAGTTGGCATCGCCGGGCCGCTCCGCATCACGCTCAGCGACGGATCATCGACTGATTGCTTCCTCCCTCTTGCCACCACAGAAGGCGCTCTCGTTGCGAGCGTGAATCGAGGTTGCAAAGCGTTGAGAGAGGCAGGATACGTCACCACGTCATCTGTGCATCACGGCGTGACGAGAAGCATCGCATTCAAATCAGTCGGACAGACACCGAAGGCGCTCGCTGCAGTCATCGAAAAACGAACTCACGAGTGGAAGCAGGTGGGAGAATCGACGAGTGCGCACCTCGTCATACTCGGCCACGATATTGACACAGACGGTGCATACGTCTTCCTGACACTGCGCTGCAATACCGACGAAGCAATGGGCATGAACATGATCACGCTCGCCGCTCAAGCCATAGGAGACTGGATGGCGGAACATGTTGAAGGGTGCGCGCTCATGACTGTTGCAGGCAATATCGATAGCGACAAAAAGCCGAGTGTACGCACGCATGACAGAGGGAGAGGGTACGAATCTCGTGCAAGTGCACACATCCCCAATCAGATTCTACGCACAATTCTCAAGAGCTCTGCCGACTCAATGTATGAGGTAGCCAACGCAAAGCTCACTTCTGGATCGCGCATTGCGGGGGCCATTGGAAAGAATCTCCACGCTGCCAACATCATCGCAGCGCTCTATCTTGCAACTGGCCAAGACGCCGCGCACACGGTGGAAGGGTCACTCACAGACACTGAGGTGACTGCCGACGGAGAAGGTATCGTCATGTCTGTCCGCTGCCCCGCCATTCTCGTGGGCGTGCGTGGTGGTGGCACAGCGCTTCCCGCTCAAAAACAGGCACTGTCTTTGCTTCTCAAACCTGCGTCCACTCTCCACCCCTGCGCGAAGCTCGCAGAAACAATCGCCGCAGCTGTTCTTGCGGGAGAAGTATCTCTGCTCGCAGCGCAAGCAAGCCAGAGCCTTGCCAGTGCGCATAGGGACCATGGGAGATAATCTTAAAAATTGTGATACAAGAGGCACGCTGATACAGTACAAGCGCATGAATCAGAACTGAAAATATATGAAAACCGCCATTCACTCGTTCGGCCGCTACCTCCCCAACCGTAAAATTAAAGCTGAAGTGATTTCTCAGCTCTGGGGACGTGGCGCAGAACATGCAGACGGTCTTGGCATCATCGAAAAAACAGTGCCAGCGAGAGACGAAGATGCCATGACAATGGCATGGGAAGCGGCTTTCCAAGCCATCATGCTCTCTTCCGTGGATGCTAGTGACATAGAAGCGATTTTTGTCGGATCGGAGAGTCATCCCTACGCAGTGAAACCAACGAGCGCAATGCTCGCAAGCGCCCTCGGGCTCAATCCATTTTGCCGATGCGCTGATCTTGAATTCGCCTGCAAAGCAGGAACAGCAGCCGTTCAGATTGTCATGAGCATGGTGGAGAGCAGACACATTTCCTACGGACTTGCAATCGGCACTGACACCGCTCAAGCGAAACCAGGCGATGCGCTCGAGTATGCATCTGCGGCAGGAGCTGCGGCATTTCTCATAGGCTCTTCTTCCACCAAACATCCAGGGCTCTGCAGGATTGATACAACGCTTTCCTACACCACCGATACGCCGGATTTCTGGCGCGGATCGCATGATCGATTTCCCAGCCACGCAGGAAGATTCACTGGAGAACCTGCCTACTTCCATCACGTGGAGACAGCAGCCAAAGAACTCATGAGGAGAGAACAAATAACGCCAAAAAATATTCAACACGTCGTGTTTCATATGCCGAATGCAAAATTTCCTACGCAAGTAGCAAAGAAACTTGGGTTCTCATCTGAGCAACTCCATGCGGGGTTCATTGTTCCCACAGTCGGCAATACGTACAGCGCCTGCTCACCGCTCGGGCTCACACGAGTGCTGGAAGAAGCGAAGAAAGGCGACCGTATTCTTCTCGTATCTTATGGCTCTGGATCTGGATCCGATGCCTTTTTGCTCACGATGATGCGCGATGGCACATCACTTCCGCCAAAAAAAAGTGAAGATATCTTCCTCAGTTACGCGGAGTATGCGAGGGAGACGAAATTGCTGGCGCAGTGATTATTGTTATATCTTCTCCCTCACCCTTCTTTCCTGTAGCATTTTACGCATGCAACAACGCACCATCGCCATACTAAGCCTCGCTCTCTTCGCACTCAGCCTCGTATGGGGAGCATACACCTTGCTGGTGTACATGGGGATTCCTGTTCATAACTTGGTCTACGTCACCAATCAGGAGAATGTGACGATTAATGAGCAATGTGATGATCTTCAAGTGAAGAACGAAGCGGGAGCAGTGGTAAACACACCCATTAGGTACTACCTCTGCAGGGGCAGCATGGCAATAGTGCCATTCGTGAAGAATTTCGTGCTGATGAGTCGGCCGTTCTACCCTTACATCATCGTAAGCGTCATACTGCTCCTCGCGATCACGGGGTTCGGGGCCTATCGTCATGGATCATTTTCCTACAGTCTGAAGGCTGCTCCGTGGATGCTTATCGCCACGTTTGCATTGTCTGTATGGCTGATCGGCACGACATTCTCACTCGGATCAATCGAGAATGCGAAAGATTCTCCCAAGAGTCCGCCTGCAGCATTCAATGTGTTCTATGAGCCATCGACTCTCGTCTATAGCAAGATTGGGGAAGAGGGCTTAAATGAGCTGAAAGCTAACTTCGAACACCTCAAAGCCAGAGGCTGCCTCAAAGAATACGGCACGGCACAGAATGGAGCGATGCTCTACACCTTAAGCGCGCTGTGCATGCAATCCTCTCTCTTTGCGCGGGCTGGGTTTCAACTGCTTCTCTTACTCCTGTTCTTTCTCAATATTCTCATCGCGGGAAGCACAGGAATGTGGCTGCTGGAGTATAGAGTCGGTCATACGAAAGAAGACGTGCCTCTCTTGGCATTTCTCATGACTCTCGGACTTGGCATCATCATATGGATCGCCGCACTCTGGATGCTGTCGCTTGGCGGCTGGCTCCAAGGTGCCATCGTGCGAACGCTCTTCTTTGGATTACCGATCATTGCATACCGCTACACGTGGCGGTGGCTGAAAGCAGCCTTCACGGTTAGGTGGCCGATAACGATATCGTTTTCCTCAGTCACACTACTATGCTGGCTACTGATAAGTTACCTCGCGCTTAACTTCCTCAACGTAGTCAGACCGTTTCCCATAGGCTGGGATGATTTAGGAAGCTACTTAAACGTGCCAAGACTCCTCGCCAGTTACGGAAGTTTCCTCCCCAGCCTGTCGCAATTTCGATGGGAATACCTGTCGTCTCTGGGGTACATCCTGTTCGGCATTACCCCCGATAGTGGGTGGGATGTCATCGGAGCCACATTTGCGATGCAAATTAACTGGTCATCGGGACTTCTGGGCGTGCTCGTTTCCTACGCGTTCGGTCGCCTCTTCTTCGGGCGCGGCTTTGGGTTCCTCACCGCGATCATGTACTACTGCATGCCCATGGTGGGGCACTTTTCATTTGCAGACATGAAAATCGATAATGCGGTGTATTTCTCAGCAGCGCTCTCACTGCTCTGTGCGAGCATCTATCTTTTTGGCACTCCGGGGCTTGAAGGTACACAATCCCTCAAAGGAGATCGCCGCTTGCTCATCGTTGCCGGCATTATGGCTGGCCTCGGATTTGGGTTTAAGAGCACGGCGATTCTGAGCATACTTATGGTCATTTCACTCATCGCTTCAGCGTCTCTTGGAGTCTTTGGTTTCGTCGCCATCACCGCTCTCTCATTCCTTATTATGAGTGCATTCGGGCCGCTCGATTTCAGGGCCATTGGCGTCCGTGTGAGCGGCGTGCAGTGGGACCAGCAGATAGCGCAGAGCATTCTCCTCGTCATTGCACTTGCCTCTTTTGGCATGACGTACGTTCGGAGAAAACTTCACCAAATCCAAGTATTCGGATCCAGCATAGGGATGCTAGTGCTGGGGATTGCCATCGCGTGCGCGCCGTGGATGATCGTCAACGCGTCCACGAATGGATGGTCGCTGACGCCGGGAGCCGTGCTTCAGGCTGCCAATCCCACAGCAATACAAATAATGACGCTCACAAAAGAGCAAAGTAAAAACATGGCACTTACCGGCAATATCCGCTATCTCCCGGAAGAACTGAAGCTGGACCCAGAGCATCCTGCGTGCAAAACGTCTGCGAAAGTGGAAGAGCTGGATCGCTACTGGGGATACGGCTCGGGCGTGAGCCACTACCTCACTCTCCCATGGAGGCAAGTGATGAATATTGACTCATTCGGATACTACGTGACGTATGTGCCGATTCTCCTCCTCATCCCCCTCATCCTGCTTCTGCCGTACGTCTGGCGACGGGAAGGTCGGTGGCTGAGAATTATATTTGCAGTGACGATGGTGTACTTGTGCCAGTGGATACTGGTTGGCAATGGCATCGGTTGGTACGGCATTGGCATGTTCATTGGCTTCTCGGTATTGCTCGAAGCGATGGTGGCGCGTGCTCCAGATGCGCCCAATCGCATCCTTTGGAACGCTCTCATCACAGCCAGTATTCTGATTTGTCTCATAAACCGGCTCTGGCAATTCGACTCTCAGCGAAATATTTTCGAGTATCCTCTCGGCAAAGTATCGGCATCCGCCCTTCGTGAGATGACGATTCCTGAGTACGATGACATCGCAGAGAGCATCATCGAAAGGCAGAAGGCGTTCCCGGAGCAGCCGTTTACCTACAGAATGGGAACGTTCATTTCATACTTTGTACCAAAGAATAGAGAAGTGCTTCCCATAGCCGATAATCAGCTCACGCAATTCCACTGCCTCAATCAGGAACGCAATCACCCACTCACGCTCAAACGACTGAAGGCGCTTGGCTTCAATGGGATGATTTTCGATACGAACACGAGCACGATCGAAGCTGACCCAAAGGGTCCGTTGCATGAAAAAGTAAATGTATTTCTCGATTTCGCCGCCGATCCGGCCATCGGCCTGCAAGCAGCTGTCAATAATCCAGATAATGGCATCATCTACTTACTCTTCCCTGGTTTGTGAAAATTGCCGCCGTCATTCCGGCGTACAACGAATCTGATCGAATCGAAGCTGTCGTTGTGCGTACCCTTCCTCTCGTGGATGCAGTGATCGTCGTCAACGACGGGTCGAGTGATGCCACTGCGGCAGTCGCAAAAAAAGCTGGAGCATTCGTCCTCACTCATGTTCAAAATTGTGGGGCAGGAGCCGCGACCATGACAGGGCTCACAGCCGCACGCATGCTTGGATATGACATGGCCGTCACAATCGATGCCGATGGACAGCACGACGTTTCGGATATTCCCCTCCTCATTCGTGAGCTTAATGAAAAACGTGCAGATCTCTGCATTGGCAATCGTTTCGGCAGGAAGAACTCAATTCCACTGGTGCGTCGCTGCGCGAATGCCATCGGCAACTGCCTCACGTTCATGGTCACAGGGCTTTGGCTGCCAGATACACAGTGTGGATTTAAGGTCTTTGGCCCCCGCGCTCTTCAAGAAATACATTTAACAATGTCTGGATTTGAATTCTGCACGGAAATTATCAGAGAAGCTGCTCAGTATCGATGGAAGGTGATATCGGTGCCGACAAAAGTCGTCTATTCCGAGTACACCCTTGCCAAAGGCCAATCCTTCGCAAATGGACTGCGCACGGCGGCCAAAATTCTGCTACGATCCTTCTTACGATGAACAACATCACTCCCTACCAAATCATCGTTCCGCTGCTGTCGTTCGTTGTGATAGCGTATGCGTGGAATTTGGTCTCTCGACAGAAGAAGACGGTCTGGGAAGGGTGTCTCTGGACGATCTTTTGGTCCAGTATCGCCTACGTATCAGTCGCGCCGAGCGCGATACGCTATTTGAGCAACGTCACCGGCATTAAGAACAACGAGAATGCTCTCGTCTTCACATCCATCGGCATTCTCTTCTTCATTCTCTTCTATCTTCTGCTACGCATCGAAGAACTTGAGCAACGCATTACAAAAATTGTGAGAGAAGAAGCGCTGAAAGAAATACATCATCGATCGTAAAGACGTTTGAGCTTGTACCGCTAGAGCGCGTCAGTCGCTATACTCTCCTCTGTCATGCAGACAATCGTCCTCGTAAGCCCGTACTGGAAAGAGGAGCATCGTTGGATGGTGAGCACCGTCAAGTTGGCTGAACTCTGGCAACGCCTAGGGTATCGAATCGTCGTCGTCTGTATGGGTACGACCCAAAACGGCGTCGCTGAGGAGATGGAACAGATATCTCCCACCCTCGTCATTCATCGCGTGCGAGACTGGTTCCTGCCAGATCCTTGGAACTACGGCATTGCACTCAGATTCACCCGCATTGTGAAGAGGGTGGTGAGAGAGGAACGCCCCGCACACATCGTCGTTAATAAAATTCTCTTCTGGTCCTCCTTGAGCGTCTGTAGCCTTCGATTAGCAGGCTACCCAGTCATTCTCCTCACAGATGCGCTTGTCGGCATCACATGGTGGGGGCGAACGTGGCTCTTTCGACTGTGCAGCAGAATCTACGCATGGACACTCGGGTGGGTGATCTTACGAGCGGCGACACGCGTTGTGTTTTTTCATCCCCAACCGCCGCCTATCTTGGCATTGCTAGGCATCACAGCAAAATCGAGAGTCATTCCCACAGGCATCGATGCCTCACGGTATAACCGTAACGAAAGAACACCGAACACGCTCGTTATTCGATACGTCGGAAGGCTAGAATCAGTGAAAGGCGTTGATGATTTTGTGCGGGCTGCTATGGAGGTGAAAAAAATACATCCGGAAGTCCATGTGCAGGTTGTCGGATGGTACAGAGACGGACATCCGCTCGTACGCGAGTACGGAGGGCACATTACGTTCACGGGCCTGCGAAACGACATTCCGTCACTCCTCGCTGACACAGATATTTTTGTGTTGCCAAGTCATGCGGAAGGCCTCAGTAATGCCCTCATGGAGGCCATGGCTAGCGGATGCGCATGCATTGCCAGTGATGTGGGAGGCAACGCATTTCTCATACAAAACGGCATCTCAGGATTCCTCTTTCCTGCAGGAGACCACCACGCACTTTCTTCACACATGCTGAGGCTCATAGAAGATAGACACAAACGCGAGTCTCTGGGGCAAGCAGCGCAAGAGAGAATACGAAAACACTTTGATTGGCAACGCATTAGCGCTCAGTACGAAAGGCTTTTTCAGGAATGCACACAGTAATACTACCCTCCTCATGCCCAATACAATTGTCATACTCTCGGCCTTTCTCTCTCCTTTCCGTTCTGGAGCTGAAGCGATGGTGGAAGAGGTGAGCAGCCGCCTCTCACAACAGTACGACATCACGATCCTCACTGGACGATACAGCAGGAATCTGCCTCGTGAAGATACGCTCCCACGCAGTCGTGTGCGCATCATAAGAATTGGCATCGGGCATCCTCTAGACAAGTATCTGTTCCCATTGCTCGCACCACTCACAGTGCGAACGCTGAAGCCAGCAATAGTGCATGCAGTGCTAGAATCGTACGCAGGCCTCGCGCTCGCTTTCACGCGTCTTTGCTACCCACGCGCGAAACGCATACTCACTCTTCAGAGTACCAATACCACTCTGCTTCTGGGTATCATCCACGCAGCGGCAGAGTATCTCACCGCAATCAGCACCCCGCTGATCTCGCGGGCAATGCAGTACGGAAGGAAAGATGTCATCCTTATTCGAAACGGCGTCGATACAGCGCATATCTCAGCAGCAGTGTCCGCTCACGCACGAATAGAAGACCGAGTGCTCTTCGTTGGACGGCTAGAACCAATGAAAGGCGTCGATACGCTCCTCTCGGCTTTTTCTCTTATGAAAGCGTCAAACTCATCGCTAAAGACATGTCATCTCCGCATCGTCGGCAGCGGATCGTGTCGTGCCGCTTTAGAAGAGCATGCAAAGAAACTTGGCATAGCATCACATGTGACGTTCGCAGGTCCCATGGCCCCTCTTGCGGTGTATGAAGAGTATGCAAAAGCCGCCGTCTTCTGCGGCCTCTCTCGCAGCGAGGCTCTTGGCAACGTATTCCTCGAAGCACAAGCTGCAGGTTGCGCGGTACTAGCCACAACAGTCGGCGGCATTCCGACTATCGTATCAGACGGAACCACAGGACTCTTAGTAGCGCCCGACGATCCTCAAGCCGCTGCCGATGCACTCACCCGTCTTCTCACGGACAGCGCACTTCGTCGATCCCTCACCGAACACGCAAAAGCGCATGTCGCTGCATACGATTGGAGTACTATTACTCAGCAGTATCGTGATCTGTATGATCAGATTATCTTCACTTCACCACACTCCTGATGTTTTCGACGCACAGCTCGAGTGTGTCATTGACAAATAAATGATCGAATAAATGAGGGGATGTTTCGAATGCGGATAGATCGCTCTTTGCCGATTCTAACAGCGTCTGTATCTCCTCATCACTCTCACGACCACGACGACGCAGACGGTGAAGAAGCGCAGAAAGCATGCTCCGTCGACTGGTTCCTGGAGGCAAAATCCCACAACTGAGTATCGTCCTGCGCCCAAACGCCTGACAGAGGCCTGTGAGGAGATCGACATTAGCCACTACCATGGGCAATGTTCCCTGAGACCACATCCGATCAATATCCTCGCGCCGGTAGCCATAGAGCGCTCGCGGGAGAGATGAGAGAATCGTAGTGTGAGCAACGATTTCCCCTCTCTTAATCATGGCATTGAAGGTAGCAGCAGACACATAACGATACGGCTCGCCTTCACTCTGATGCTTCACCCTCCGAGTGGTGTAGATGGGCACTTGTTCACAGCGCACGCGAAACAGACGGAGAAGTGAGTGAGTGAGTGTCGTCTTACCGACGCCAGACGGACCTGTGAGTGCGAGAATGTAATGCTGAATGGCAATTTGGACTTTTTTGGGGGCGACGACTTCATACTTAAAATCATTCACAAAGAGGCCGTTCGACATAGTGGACATTCGTCTCATCCTCGGCTCCACCATCGCGCCGATTTCCGGCTTCATCGCGCCCTGAGTAAGCTGAGCGCAAATCATAGTGCCGCTGGGCAGCTTAATGAGAGCAACGGTGTAAGGTTCTGTGCCAAAGCCAGCCGGCGGATGACGGATGACAGTGAAACTAACAATAGTACCCGTCTCACGATCGGTACGCGCGAGACGTTTGATGTGGCGGTGAAGAGCGGGAATGCGATCCATACGAGCGAAAGAAGCAATAAAATAATACTGATCAGTCTGCCTCCAACAGATGAAGGGAGCATGTGGCACCGATGCCACCAAGATTGTGAGCGAGTCCTCGCTTGGCGCCGGGTACCTGATTGGGGGAACAATCGGAGAGCTGCTTCCAGATGTCGAGAATCTGCTTGATGCCGGTGGCGCCGATAGGATGGCCGCATGCCTTGAGCCCTCCCGAAGTATTGACGGGCAACGCTCCCCCACTCTCAGTCTCTCTCTGCTCGAACAGTGCTATAGAACGTCCTTCCTCAGAAAATCCTAAGTCTTCAAGATGAATGAGAGTAGCGATTGAAAAGCAATCGTGAAGCTCTAGCACGTCAATATCAGATCGTTGCCAATCCGCTTCTTCTAGAGCTCTATCCATGGCGGTCTTCGTAGAGAGAAACGAGGTGATACTGAGCCTATCTGTCAGGCTTAAGTGATCAGTTGCCACTTGAGATGCAGCAAGACGAACACCGCTCAAGGGGCGTGTCGAGAGTACGAGTGCAGCAGCTCCGTCAGAAATCGGCGAACAGTCAAGAAGTCGCAGGGGATCTGCTACGAGAGGGCTTCGCGATACCGAAGCGGCGTCAATTTCTCGTCGAAACTGCGCGTAAGGATTGTTCACTGCCGCTCTATGAGAAGCGGCAGACACAAGGCTTAATTGATCCCGCGAAATGCCATATTGCTCCATGTATGCACAGGCAGATAAAGCAAAAATCCCTGGGAAAGTGAGGCCGCTCTGCCGATCCTTCTCGCTGTCTGCGGCGTTCATGAGAGCTTTTGCGACGATGTCGCTGGGGGCATCGGTGAGCTTTTCTGCTCCAATGACGAGAACTGTGCGTGCCCTGCCGCTCTCAAGCAGTGCGCACGCGGTATGAACGGCCACTCCGCCTGAGGCACAGGCAGCCTCTACACGCAGCGCTGGAGGATGGTGGGGAAAGAGGCTGCTTGCTAGTGTACCCACATGAGCTTGCTCAGAAGTTTCCCCGCTTACCATGGCACCCACAACAATCGCATCGATATCCGTTGGGAGAATCTTCGTGTTTTCTATTGCAGCACTACTGGCCTCTTCAATGAGGTCAGCAAGGCTCTTCTCCCATAGCTCGCCAAATGTGGTCTGACCGCCGCCGAGTACGTACACAGGTTCTTTCATAAGAATGCCGAAAGAGTATACAGCAAAAATACGTGTGAAGAACCCCTGTGCACACCCTCCTTCACTTCGTCCAACGGAAGGTGTCGAAGATCTGTTTGGCGAGGGGTTCGTTCTGTGTCATTTGAGAGATGCAGATGACGACGGTCTTGCCGTCTTTATGGGAGCAGAGGGCGTAGCGATCTTTGGCACTTCCTGGCTCTGCGCAGAGAGGAGTCTCTCCCATGTAATCTACGTATCCTTCTCCTGCGTACTTTTCGAAGAAGTCCACCCTCCCCCACTCTGCGGTGCCATTGGCATTGGGGAGTGGGGTGGTGGTAGAGGCTCCGGTGAGGGAGGGGGAGCAGGAAAAATCACTAAAATTTTCATTGATGACTTTCTGCCAGTCCTCAATTTTTTCCTGAGAAAAAGGTAATAAATATGTTTGGATACGATATTCGGAAATTCGATCTAAATCATTATCATTTGTATCATTTGAAAATGAACAATAATTGTTTCTGCAGTAAGGATAGTAAGTTGGGTGAGAAACTTCTGAAGGAATTGTCAGTAAAAAATTCTGAGTTTTCAGTACACGATGAATATCTTTGTCTATTAATGATACATCGTATGATTCGTCTGAAAATTGACTGGAGGGAAACGAACTTGGTGACGAAGGAATAGAATCTAAATTACGAATATTATTATTTTCTGCACACCCAACAAGCAAAGTAGTACAAGCCCAAACTAATACAATTATATATCTCATAGTTCAGAAGCTGTAAGTCGATCAACAAATTTTTGTCTAGCAGGATCCCATCGATGATTATCGCTTGCAATGCTTACCCAAATGCCTTGAGCAGGCTGCATTACGCTTCCATCGTAATATGGCAACGCCTTCCACACCACCCTCTTCATCTGGGAGACAGGGAGATTTTGCTCTAAGGCCAACCAATATATGGGCTTACGCCCTCCAGTATTTTGCCTCGTTCGATCTAGAACGACATTGTGTCCATCGGCAACGGTGCTCTGGTCATTGTCTGGTCCTGCGTCTGTGATGAGAAAGATGGGAGAGGAGCCGACGGTGGTGTGTGAAGGTGTCATTTCGTCCAACGGAAGGTATCGAAGATCTGTTTGGCGAGGGGTTCGTTCTGTGTCATTTGAGAGATGCAGATGACGACGGTCTTGCCGTCTTTGTGGGAGCAGAGGGCGTAGGCGGTGTTGAGGCCGTGTTGTATCTCATAATCTCGCACTCTCTGTTCACAGGGAAGCCACTGAAGATCATCTTCTGAGAGTGTGGCTTCCTCTTCTGCGGTGGGACAGGTGACAAATTTGTAAGATTCACTGAGGACGTAGGGGTGAGGAGTGGTACACAACGGTGGAGAGGGGTCGTGGAGAGGGTCAACATCGTGGTTATCGAGTGCTGCAAGAGAACCAGTGTAATCCCAGAAATCCACCCTCCCCCACTCTGCGGTGCCATTGGCATTGGGGAGTGGGGTGGTGGTAGAGGCTCCGGTGAGGGAGGGGGAGCAGGGGGAGGGAATAGATAAGCTTTTGACATCAATATAATAACTTTCAACATTAGGAAGATTTTTAGGATTGGAATCCAATTCAATACCTACAAATTCCTGCAATTCTGAAGGAACATTCATAGTAAATCCGCTGCCGTGATTGAATACTTTCCATCCCTTGGAAATAGATGAGGAGGAAATTGGCGGAGTTGATAATCTTTCACGCACGGGCTCCCTAAATGAAGTGCAGCCAGTAAACGAGATTGCCAGAATTATTACACATAAAAATGATTTCATTGTGGAATGCAGGGAACAAAATTTCCAACGCCGTTTGTCACCTTCCATCGCTGGGTATTATCCTCAGTCTGTACCCAGATAAAATCATTCTTTCTGGCTCCATTGTCATCAATGTATTCAATCTTCTTCCACACCACCCTCTTCATTTGGGAGACAGGAACACTTGCTTCCCAAGCGTAGACCCAATTTTCTGATTTCACTTTACCATTCTCATTGATATCCACCCTCTTGTGTACCACCTTCTCTGCCTCATTGACCAGAGCTCCCACTGAGTCATCATACTTCATCAGATACTCGTCTCCCTTACCATCCACTAGTGTCTTTGCCAAGATTCCTGGCTGGTAGGAGTGAGCCCATGCGTAGAGATTGATGGGCGTGCCATCATTATTAATAGCATGCATGTGGATGTGTGTTCCGTCAGACAATCCTTCGTCGCCACCCTCACCTAAGATGCTCCATGCAGGAAGTTCTGTCCCTACAATGTTCTCATCAATCCACTTCTGCGCTGCGTCAATTCTGTCCATGTAGGGTTTTAAGAGAGCCTTGGCTCCCTCGATTTCTTTGAGAACTGCGAAGAGCTGGGACGAGAGTGCTGGGATGACTCCCTTGTTCTTAGCCTTAATCTCTGCAGCAAATACTGACTCCAAATTCAAGAGTCGTATGACCTCAGCAATGCCAGTATACGTCTTTCCTGCAGCTGACAATTGGGCATCGAAAATGTGATCCATGTGGAGAAATTGCATCTTCCACTTCTGGCCGCTAGGTAACGAAGAGGCGAGCGATACTTCTCCTTTATACAAATCAACTTTAGACACAGAGGCAGCAGTGGGTGCGTGCACTTTGCTCGTCTCGTCGTTCGTTGCATTGAAATCGAGAGAGTAACGTAATGGTCCGTTATGCTCTGGCGAGCTCAGTCTGTAATACCAATTTCTGTCTTCAAACGGGAAACGCATCGTACGGAGTATCGCCTTCTCCGACTCTGTATTTGGCGCATTGGGTGGCAGTGGCATCAGTCCTGGTGCAGTACCAGGTGCTACGGAATATGCAGTGATGATGCGCGGAATGGAGTGAGTGAGCGTCGTGCCGCTGGTTGTTGTGACGCGCAAAGTGAGATCGTACGCCCCTAACATAGCGAATGCCGTAGGTAGGACTTCGATATATGTTCCTCCAGCGTTCTGAGCGACTATACTCGTTCCATTGAGAACGCTGATACTACGGATGTTGCGTTGGTCCATGGGAAGATCGAATCGAATACGAACAGGCGCCGTGTGATCAGTGTAGAGCGTACGATCGGGTACTGCGAGTAGTATGCCTATAGAAGAGAGTGATTGAGATGTAAAAATATGGCCATATTGTGCATCCTGCAACAAGGTACGCATTTCTGTCGCAAAGGCTCTTTCAGTGCTGCCTTTTTCTCGCGCTTGCATGAAGCGGTATGCTGGAATATTGGTAAGAGACTGGGCCATGAATGACATAGTCCATCGGCTTATCACATCTGAGGTGCTCCAAAGACTCTTCACTACTCCTGCAATAATTCTGCCAGCCACTGTATCTGTTCGTGCGACAGGAAGGTCTCCAAGTGAATACATTGAATGCGGCTGTGGAGACATCCATCGTACTGCTTCAGTAAAGAGGGTGCGGCGAGATCTTCCGGCAACATTGGCAGCTCCTGCCTTCGCTTCTGACGTAGGAACGCCGAGTACGCCTCGGTCTATCAACGCTTGTGTCCCTTGGACAAATTCACCCACTTCCCCTCCCACTCCTATCAAATCATCAACTGCATTCATTACCCCCCCCCCCCCCCCTCTACCTCGGCAATCTTCGCCTCAATGACGCTTCTGCCTGAGCGTTCCAGCTGTGCCAGGGAAGCATCGAGAGCGTTCTTTTGAGCCGCTAAGCGCTCGAGGAGCTGCTTCTTGCTGACGATGTCCGTTCGCTTGGAGGCGAGAGCGGAAGTGACACGGGCCTGCTCGGCTACGTACGCGGTGACGTGCGATCGAGCGTCTGCGAGATCACGCTGAATGGATTGCAGTGACTGCTGGGCGGTGCTCACGGAGGCGAGATTGGCAGGTGTTCTGCTGGAAGCGTAGAGAGCCTGAGCGGCGGTGAGGACGTTCTTGGCGGCTGCTTCCTCGCTCGTCTTCTGAGTGAGCGCTGTCTGCCAGCGAGTGAGGGCGTTTTGCTTGCCTACCGTCCACCCAAGATCCACCTCTGCGCGAGTGAGAGCAGTGGTGAGAGTGGTGATGTCTGCGGTGAGACGAGTGATCTGAGAGGAGAGAGCGATCTGCTCGATGGTTTTCTTCTGGAGAGTGGTATCGAAATTGGCAAGCTCTGCGCGGAGAGACTGCAGCTCCGCCGTGAGGGAAGTGAGCGTGGAGCCTGCGTCGAGGTCATCATTGGATGCGAGGAGCGTTCGTATATCCGACGCAATCTGCGCGCTTGAGGTTGCAAGGACAGAGGTCGCCGTGATGCCTGTCGAGGGATTGCTCTGCGTATCGATGACGGTGGAGTCGATGATGAGGCGCTCGGGGTAGGCTCTGGTTGCAAGCGCGGGGGGCAGCTGAGGGTAGGCGGTGTAGGAAGGATTGATGAGACGCTGAATTTCTTCCAGCAAGCGATCGAGTTCGCCCTGCACCTGAGAAGCGGAGAGAGAGACTCCGGAGAGAATGCTCTGAAGAGCGGCATCGTGCGAGGCTCGGAGTCTGAAGGCGTTAGCTCTCTTCGTCTGTTCGTCAGTGAGGCTCTGAGAGAGGCTCGCCGTCGTCTGGTAGGTGTAGTCTGGGAGAGTGGGGAGAGCAACGGCCACGACATTCGGATGAGCGAGCGCGTACCTGTTGTACTGGGATTGGTAGTACATGTAGCCGCTGATGGACAAAGCGGCAGAATCGCTCGTCGGCCCGAGGAGCCCTCCTTGCATGTACGGCATCGCATTCAATTCTTGAGGGCCGGTGGGAGTGCGAAGCCCTCGGAGGTCAAACGTGACAGCGGATTGATTACTTGGCTGCACCGATACCAACGGAGCGGAGGGAGAGAACGAAACGCTCATCCCTGCTCCTGCGATGGTGGTTCGCCAGAGCTCTTGGAGAGTACTGCCGTCGAGGAGGGCAAAGGAACCGATATCCCCCCTATCCCGCTCCTTCCTTCCGGCAATGCCGATGAGGGATGTGTCGGCATTGGCAGTGATGGCGTAGATGTCGCAGTTGCCGAAGGGATTGCCGAGAGACTGTGTCTGACGAGTGGCGATGTCGTACACGAAGAGGCCGCCACCTCCGCTTTCACCAGTGAAGAGAATTTTTTTGCCGTTCTCAAAGAACACTCCCTTGTGGGAAGCCATGAATCGGGCAAGGACGGTACGCGTGGCGGTATCGATGAGGTATGAACCGTCTTCTCCCGTGCAGCCGACGAGGAGGGTGTCTCCTTGGGGAGAGAATTGAATGTGAGCGACGAGACCGGAGACAGAGAGCCTCGAGAGCTCAAGCCCCGTGTGAGGATCGACGAAGATGAGACGGTTGGCGGAAGCGGGATACGTGAGGGTGCCGAAGGCAGCGAGAGTTCCATCAGGAGAAATGTCGCCCGAGTACATCATGCCGGCACTGGCATTGAGGCTGAACACCTTCTGATTCGTGCTCGTGTGCCACGCGTTCACGATGCCGTCTTGCCCCCAAGTAAAGATCATGCCGCCAGCTTGGCTGAGGGTGGCGCCGTACACGTTCCCGCCGCTGTGAGGGACAAACGACCCCAGCGCTCCTTCAGGAACACCACGAGTGGCGGGTGGCTGCGTCCAGTTGATGTTCTGTTGCGTGAGATCGGAGGCGCGAATGAGTTGGATGGCTCTTGCAACGAGGGAGCTTGCCTGTGTGGAGTGGATGGCGATTGCTGCATTGTCTTGTTCAAGAGCCGCGATGAGCGACTGTATCTGACGGGCGGTATCCGGCGGAAGATTGCTGAGCTTCAGAGCGACGGACGCTTTGGCGAGGGTAGTCGCACCGCTCATCAGAAGCTCGGTATTGCCTGCGTGAAGGCTCTGCTGAAGGTGCGTGACCATCTGGAAGAGTGTCGCGTAGGCAGCGCGAGCAGCCATCGCCTGTTCAGTCTTACTCTGTGCGGTGAGGGTAGCGGACTCAAGTGAAACACTTGCGGTCGTGGCTGGAGCAGGGAGAGAGACGAGTGTGATGCCCTGTGGTGTGAGGAGAGTTACTTCCCGTTCGGAGATGCCGAGAATGCTCGTCGCACCAGGCACGGAAAGAGTGGTAGAGACGGTGGGAGCGATGCGATCATTGACGGCTGACATGTTCAGCACGTGCAGGGTGCCGGCATTGTCGAGAGCGACGATGAAGCGGCCGCCCGTGCTCACGGCGGCATCGACGATGGTGCGGGAGAGCGCCGTCTCTGCGAGCGGTTGGAGCGTGGAAGATGAGAACGCGTGCAGGGTGCCCTGCGTTGTGACGGCAAAGAGCGTCCTCTGATCTGGAGATTCAAGAACGGTGAGAACGGTGCCTTGTAGTGCTATCGGCTGTCCTGCCAGAGCACCGTGTCTTTCCTTGAGCGTGAGAATGGAGGAAGCATTGTCGCTACGACTGAAGGAGAGCATCTGATTGCCACCGAGTACCGGAATGCCCTTGCCTGAGGAAGCGGCCGAGAGCGTCATGCCGCCCGTGAGCTGCGAGCGAGTGAAGAGCATAGTGCCTCTCTCTGCCGTGACAGGATCTATGATGCCCTCACCCTGCCATGTCTCACTTGTCCCCTCTTGCGCGTAGCGCAGTTGTGTGAGTGCAAGGGAAGGCGGAAATGTGTGCGTGGTTCTGACCGTGCCATTCGCTGTGTCGAAGGAAACGGCTGTGCCGTTTGTCATGAGCACGAGGAGAGACGAGCCCGAAGGACTAAAGTGTGCGCTTGAGAGCGGTGCACTCAGCGTAACGGTGAGTGTGCGGGTTCGCGTATCGATGTTCTCGACGAAGAGCGTGCTTCCGCTCACGTAGGCCATTCTGTCTCCCGAAGGGCTCTGGCGTAGAGGAGTGGCCCCTGAGGGAATGGCAAGCGTAGTCGATTGGCGAGATCCAAGGAGAAGATCTGCCGTAGTGGGGCTCTGTTGTCTGGCGGTGAGCAGGTCACCCATGGCGAGAGCAAAGGAAGACTCTACGTCGTGGAACTCTTGTTGAGAGCGCAGGAATGCCTTCTCGAGTGCGTGCTGAACATCGACCGTGTGAGCGAGCGTCTCAGACGCAGTGGGACTCTCGGAGAGATCGTAGTTACCGAGAGCCTCAAGGGCATCAATGAGCAGTCGCCTGCGTGCACTGAGGAGGCTCCAGATGTCCTTGGAGAGCGTGGCGCGCTCTTCTTGGAGAGCGGTGAGTGCCGACTGCTCAGAGGCGTAGCGTCCTTGCTGGGTGTTTTGCTCAGAAAGGAGTGTCGTGCGTTCTGCGGCAAAGACCGATTGATCGAGACGCAGTTGAGTGAGTTTCGCTTGGAGCGTAGCGTCATTGACAATGGTGCTTCTGGCAATGCCATCCTCGATTGTGGCGATGGCAGCCGTCGTAGACGATGCTGCGGCATCCAGAGACGAGAGTTGGCTCGCTATCTGCTGCATGAGGGCGGTGAGCTCTCCGATCTTGAGAACTTGAAGGCTCTGCTGCTCGAGGAGGACTTGGGAGCGCTGCTGGAGGAGGGAGATGTCCGCCTCAGCTTTGCCGAGGGACGGCCCCGAGAGGAGGGGGATGGCCTCAGAGAGGAGAGCGATGACGCTCTCTCGGTTGGTGCGCTGAGCTTCACGCGAGATGATGGTGCGCGTGAGGATCTGAGAGATGTTCTTGAGTGCAGGGGTAGAACGTGCACTCTGGAGGGGAGACACCGATTGAAGGTGAGCCATCGCTTCCTGAACGCCGTGAGCAGGCGAGAGGAGCCGAAGAGCATCGGCACCGCGTTGCAAACTGTCGGCCTTTGCCTGCAGAGCGGCAATGCTGGTCTGAAGGCGAGTCATTGGGAGCAGTTTCTTGTTAAGATCCGTGATCTGGGTCGTGAGAGGGTTTTGGGCGCGTTGCCACTCTGCATTACCTTCCATGAGAATGGTTTTGAGCGTGTCTGTGAGAGCGGCAGTGGAAGTAATGGAAATGGTGGGAGTGGCTGTGGTGAACGCTCGCCATGCGGCAGAACCCGCGATGCCAGCAGGAAGCCTGTGGCTGTAGGCTGCATTCAGTGTGGTGGTGAGGTTCGCTGTCATGCGACTGGTGACGGCGGTGACACTCGCTATGACAGTGTCGAGAGCGGAGAGCTCACGATCGACAACCGAGAGATCGTACGACTGTCCTGCGGCGATACGGCTGGCGACCGTCGCTCTCCAGCTGACGAGGGTGCTCTTGCGCTCTGAAAGAACGATCGCCTGCTGTTCGAGGTCTTTGAGCGACACGCCCTGAGGAATTTTCCCCTGTACAGGGGCTGCTTCCATGACGAGAGCGATGACGTCATCTGTCTGAGTGAGGTTTCTCTGGCTCTCGAGGAGTGAGAGAGAGGAAGCGTAGGCTTGGCTCTTGCCTCTGAGGAGATCGAGAGCGCTCTGTACAGTCTGACGATTGGCGATGATGGCATTGAATTCGCTCGTCATGCGAGCGTTCAGTGTGGTGGTGAGAGCGTCTCTCTCTGCGAGAGTCGCTGTTCTCTTGCTGAGTGCTTCTGTGCGCAGTCGCTCATCGTCACTGGAAACGCGTGTGAGCATCGCGCTGAGCGCAGAGAGCGTCTCTTGGGAGAGTGTGGATGACAGCTCTGTGCGCAGAATGCCAGCAACACTCTCGGGGGTGATTGCGGGAAGAGTAGTGATGGCATCATTGAGACGCAGGAAGAGAGCTCTCTCTTGAGCACTGGTGGGAGGAGGCACGTTGGATGCGAGGGTCTTTTCACGGTCGAGAGCGATGCGAAGGCGAATCTGCTTGGTGGTGTCTGGGCTTCCTTCTGCGCGGAGGGAAGCGATGGTGGCGAGTAGTTCTGCAGGCGTGAGTGAAGCGATGCTTGCGGCTTCTGCGGTAGCAATGGTGACGAGCGTCTCTGCGGCGTTCTTCTGAACTGTCGCCTGCGTGATGGCGGCTTGCTGAGCGGCGATGGCTGCGTCTGTTGCAGCGATATCGGCTGCAGGCTTTGCCCTGCGCACCTGCTCTTCACGCCGTGTCTCGAGCACGGAAAGCTCTGTCTGTTCTGCACTGAGCGCCGCTTTCTTTCGGAGGAAGTGAGCCTGAAGATCGCTCGCGCTTCCTTCTGCGAGGATCGATTCCATGGCATCCAAAGCAGATGTCATGGTGATGGTATCGGCGATGACAGCGTCTGTGGATGCGCCTTCATTGGCTCTGGCATGGGTGAGGGCACCTTCAAAGGCGGCCCTCTGAGCGTTCATAGTCCAGGATGGATGTGTGGGTGGAACGCTCTGTTCGAAGGCAGTGTAGGCAGAGGAGATGGCGGCAGTGGTCATGAGGGAACGATTTTCCAGAGATTCCGGTGAAGGCCGCAGGGAGCGTCTTCTTGACCTTTGCGGATGCGTGCTCCTCGGATGTGGGTCAGATGGATGAGAGTAATCGACAGTGAGTGGAGACGGGGAATCGGAAGCAAGAGAACGCATGGGGCTCATTGGGAAAAGAGGTACGAAAAAAATCAACTCCATTGAAACAAGGGGATGATGGGGGGGCGATGGCAGACGAGAGCGATACTTGTGAGGTAGGTGGTATTTTGGCTAATACAAGGGATGAATGACGTTCCGCGGAGGCAGGGAACGGGGGGGAGGTTGTTTGAGGAAAGCGCAATCGCTTTTCTCCTCTCTCATCTCACTCTATTATTATTTTCTCGATGGATCTTCCCTCATCTCTTCGCAGGCAATTCCCAATTCTCACTGAAACAGTGAATGAACATTCGCTCGTCTATTTGGATAATGCAGCCACCACTCAGAAGCCACTCGCGGTACTCTCCGCGATGGACCAGTACTACCGGCACGATAACGCGAATATTAATCGGAGCATGCACCCACTGGCAGAGCGAGCAACTCTTGCGTATGAACAAGCGAGAGATGTGGTACAAACGTTTCTGAATGCAAAAAAGAGGCAGGAAATTATATTTGTGAAGAGTGCGACGGAAGGCATCAATCTCGTCGCTCGCACGCTCGGAGACAGTCTTACTCAGGAGGATACCGTGATCCTCACGACGCTCGAGCACCATGCCAATATCATTCCCTGGCTTCAGCTTAAGGAGCGCAAGAACATCAATATAGAATGGCTTGAGTGTGATGCAAGCGGCAACCTGCATCTGGAAACACTGAAAGACATTCTTGGAAAGAAACAGGTGTCACTCGTGTGCGTGACGGCAGTGAGTAACGTACTCGGAGTGAAGACGCCTGTGAGCGAAATCGTTCGCCTCTCGCATCAGCACGGTGCGCGCGTACTCGTCGACGCAGCCCAAATGGCTCCACATGAAACGATAGACGTACAGGCACTCGACTCTGATTTCCTCGTTTTTTCTGGGCACAAGCTCTACGGACCTACCGGTATTGGCGTGCTGTACGGCAGAGAAAGTATGCTCGCATCGATGCCCCCATTTCTAGGGGGAGGAGATATGGTGGAAGCTGTGACACAGCAAGGATTTTCCCCTGCGGAACTACCACGAACATTTGAAGCAGGGACACCACCTATTGCCGAAGCTGTGGGACTCGCCGCAGCAATCGATTGGTTTACGCCCTTAAGAGAGGCTACGGAAACACATGAACAATACTTGCTTACCTACGCGGCATCGGCACTCTCGCGTATTCCTCGCCTGCACATCCTCGGTCCTACAACTGGTCATGTGAGCTGCATAAGCTTTACCATTGAAGGACTGCACCCGCATGACATCACTGAAGTCCTCGGAAGGAGAGGAGTGTGCCTGCGCTCAGGGCATCACTGCGCTCACATTCTTCATACGTCTCTTGGCATACAAGCGTCCACACGGCTCTCAGTCGCGGCATACAATACCCAAGCAGATATCGACGCATGTACAAATGCAATTCGTGAGGTACAGAAGCTTCTTGCATGAGCGCTTACACTGTTTCTCGTCAAAAAAAACTATGGATATCTACGCAGAAAATATCCTCGACCACTACAGGCATCCTCGGCACAAGGGCGTGCTACCGCCGCCTTGCATCACTCATAATGAGGAGAATGCAAGCTGTGGCGACACGCTCACCGTAAGCATGGTCATTAAAGAAGGCTGCATCACCGCCATCGGTTGGGCCGGTGAAGGCTGCGCCATAAGTCAGGCTGGCATGTCGATGCTCGCAGAGACACTCGAAGGAATGACGCTAGAGAGAGCCATGCAGCTTAAGCCGATAGACATACAAGAATTACTGAAAGTACCCGTGGGGCCTCGTCGAATAAAGTGCGCCCTCCTCTGCCTCCATGCACTGAAGAATGGCATCAATGCCTGGAGCGGCAAACCAAGCCAGACGTGGCAAGAGACGCTAGAGGCGTAAGTGATGTACCATATCTTCACAATGACAAGAAGAAGGTATGCTCTCACGCTGGCCGCATGCATAGGAATGACAAGTGTCATCGCTGTTTTTCTCTTGTGGCAACAGACGCATCAAGTAGTACTCACCCCGACACCGCTATCAACATCTTCATCTTCTTCTGAAAGCAACATTTCTTCTCATGCAAAGACAATACAATGGCATGCATTCTCCGGTGCTCTAGTGAGAGTAAGTATGCAAAGTACGGCAGGCGTTCTGCTCGATGAGATTCGCGAGTCGCAACGAGAGAAAACGATGAAGTTTCTCCTCAGGCAGCCAGACGAGTATTGGATAGATCGCGCCAAACGCCAGATACGGCTCACATCTCTAAGATTGAATTTTCGCCAGAAAGGTAACAAACAACAGCTGCCTCTGCCTCCCGAGGAGAGCTGGAAGATCGCACTGAAGAATAAGCCAGAGCGTCAGACTCTAGAAGGGCACGACCTTGTGACGGTAGATTTTTCATACGAAGGCACGTTGCTCACTTCACTCGATTCCCCAGGAGCGACTGAGCCTGTGCTCGGCAAGATCGGAGGAGAGTGGCGAGAGACATTTGTTCTGCCCATTGACCCAGAATTCATTTTTCAGCGAACGGGATTTGCGTGTGTAAATGAGTCGCAGTTTCCCCCGAATAGTGTAGATGCAGAAGAAATGGACCTATTTTTCGATGATCAATGCACGACTGAGAATCGACTCACGAGCACAGGATGTCATCAATCGGCACTCCCCACTCTCTCGTGTAAAGCAGCTCTGAGAGAAAAAATAGGCCGCGTCGATGTAACAGTGATCTTCACACGACTGCCGTGGCAGCAAACAGTGGCAGACGCAGTACGCACCGGCACAGTGACCAATGAACATGGGCCAGACCTACAGCCCTACCAAGCCGGATTTAAGAATCATCGCTTCACCTACCGCTACATCCCAAAGAATTCCTGCACACTGGTAGAACGATGTGTAGGAGGATCTGGGTGGCGACAGGTACTCATGTTTCCGACAGGTGATGTGAATGTGGGAAGTGCTGCTCTCGAAATAGGCACTGTCGATTACTTTCATGAAACGAATGGGTCGGTATTATCAAAACATGGCGTCTTCGAGTATAGCGCCTGTCACAATCACTATCATTTCTCTCACTACGGTTCGTTTACCCTCGGAAAAGGGCGCGAGGCAATTACTCAGAAAAACGGTTTCTGTCTCCAACCAAGCAGTCGTATATTTAACAATGAGCTCACTCCCCTGCACCATCCCTATACCAACTGCATTCGTCAGGGTGTATCTGTGGGATGGATCGATGAGTATCGTATGGGCCTAGAATGCCAGTGGGTGGATGTTACTGATGTTCCGCCGAAGGATGCGCCGCTGTCATTCGTATCCAATCCAGACGGATTGCTCTGTGAAGGAACCTTACAAAAGAATGCACAAGGAACTACCTTGTTTGAAGAAACGACATTCAAGACGTCTCTTGGTGCTCCAGTTGAAAAGCCTCAGTGCGATGCCTATCCCCAATGGTTCGAGAACAACACAGAGTCGTACTCAGTGCATCTGCCGGGGTCAGGAGAGAGTTATGTGACTCATTCGTGTGCAGAAGGCGTATTTGGAGAGCTGCGAAATTGCGGTTTTACACCCAAGCGTGAAGTGACGAGTTGTACGCCCGGAACGCAGGTATCCCTGCGGTGTAGCATTCCCCCTGAAAATCCAGCGCAGATCATTCGCGTCTGCGAGGCGAGCACCGCGCTCGGTATCGGCATCCCCTGTACATACAATGATGCAGTGGCATCAGCAGTAATCGACTCTGAACGAGAGATCCGTTTCACGTGTCCAGTCGCTCGGGATGACAGTGAAAGAGGCGGTCATTACGCACTCCTCACAGGCTCACTGTTCCCGAGTGAGAAGATATCAGAGATAACCTGCACGCAGATCTCTCGATAGTTCTCAATCGCCGATAAAGCTTCCAAGCACCTTCTGCAGCATGCGAAGATGTGAACGTTGTGTGCGGATCGGATGATTGTACGTGACGATGATAACCCCACTCGTCACCCGCTCATTGAGCACGAAAATAGGGCCACGCACGCGTGAACTTACACTCCCCGTCGAGAGAGTGGTACTGTTTTCTTTCACCAAAAAACGATATCCCTGTAATTCTTGTGTGAGAAAAGGCTCCGAATACAACACTTCCGTGCAGCTCACGTGTGTCTCTGTCGTCTTAGCAGCGCATGTGTCTAGCGCAAGACGCATGGCTGTATTTTTCGTCACTGTATATCGAGTAAGATTGAAGACAGGTCGAATCTGCAAAACATCTTCAGGAAGGCCCTGCTCAATACTGTAGATGCTCTGACCAAGCATGCCCCCCTCTGGGGACAGATACTGCTTCAGATGAAATTCAGCAGGATAGGAAAATGTGTATTCAGGAGCGCCATACGGAATACTTTCTGCCAATGACTGTATCGGCCACAGTACAAGAAAGGCGAAGAGGAGAAGTGTCATCGGCTGTAAGCCTTCGATGAGCTTGAGAGGAGGGGTAGCGATCTGCATGGCATGTGGAGCCGTCCATGGGAATTGAACCCACGACCCCCTCCTTACCATGGAGGTGCTCTACCACTGAGCTAGGACGGCAGAAATACTGCTGTGAGTGCAGAGACTATCAATCTCCGATGACTGCGGCAAGGGTAGGACATGTGTGCCGCACTCAGCTAAATACGAAAAATAACTGACAGTATTGCGAAAAACGGCATCGTAATGATGGAGATCCACGCCGAAAAGACATCGAATCCGAGAAACCTGTCAGAGAGAAGTAAGAAGAGGAGAATGAACGGTCCGTAGCTCATGTACTGCTCAAATAGCTCGTCATACTGAAGCGGAATGAATGCCGCAAGTATTTTAGATCCATCAAGAGGGGCAATCGGCAAAAGATTGAAGGCCATCAACGTGAGATTGAGGGCGATAGAGAACTCAAAAAAGCTGAACAGGAAACTGGATGGCCCTGCAATTCCCGACAACACTGAAATGCTTCCGAGAGAATGGGAAAGCAATAGCAAAAGCGATGCAAGAATTGCAATGACAATGTTGCTTACAGGACCAGCCAAAGCCACGAGAGCGGTATCGCGACGGTAATGACTGAAGTAGCGAGGATTCACAGGGACCGGCTTTCCCCAGCCAAATCCCACGAGAAGGAAGAGAATTGTACCAATGGGATCTAAGTGCACGAGAGGATTGAGGGTTAAGCGGCCCTCATACTTTGCCGTCGGATCTCCCAGAAGGTAGGCCGCATAGCCGTGAGCCCACTCATGGACAGAGAGGGCGAGGAGCATGGCAAGAATCGAAGCGGGGCTCAAAAAATACGGCATACCCTCATAATAGGGCGTTTTCACTTGCCCCCCAAGTCCTTCTCGGGTAGAGTCCTGCGGCTCTCATGGCACGTGTCTGCGCAGTAACCGGCAAGAAAGGATCAAGCGGCAACCGCCGCAGTCACTCTATGCGCGCCACACGCCGCACCTTTAAGGCAAATATTCAAAAGAAACGAGTATTCGATCCTGTCTCCGGAAGCTTCCGCCGTATGAAAGTGTCCACCAGCTACTTGCGTACGCTGGCAAAGAGGTTGCAAAGCGGCAAGTAACCATCGCATAGTGAAGGGTTACGCTCGCAAAAGTCACTCGAGCCTCTTCCTTTTGCCCAATCATCGCGGTAGAGTACGCGGGCTCTGGAGAGGTCGCATAGTGGCCTAGTGCGCTCGCT